>CAWAKW010000025.1:0-117953 GCA_963782735.1 Nitrospirota bacterium | reverse complement strand
AAAATATGGCGGAGGGGGCGAGATTTGAACTCGCGGACCCCTTGCGAGGTCTCCAGTTTTCAAGACTGGCACGTTCGGCCGCTCCGTCACCCCTCCATACCATGCTTGACCAGACCCGGAGCCTGTACGATTGCTCTTGGCGACGGGATAATGTTTTGAGTATCTCATTCTTTCTTGATCCGTTCCATCCCGCCCATGTAATGACGCAATACCTCCGGTATCGTGACGCTTCCATCAGGTTGCTGGTAGTTTTCGAGGATGGCCAAGAGGGTGCGGCCGACGGCCAGCCCGGACCCGTTGAGAGTGTGGACAAACTCTGTTTTCGCGCCCTTCTTTCCAACTGGGCTCTTATATCGAATATTGGCCCGCCTAGCCTGAAATCCTTCAAAGTTGCTGCAAGAGGAGATCTCCCGATAGTGGCTCTGGGAAGGAAGCCAGACTTCGATGTCATAGGTCTTTGCCGCGGAGAATCCCATATCGCCGGTACAGAGGGTGACAACTCGGTAGTGAAGTTCTAAACCCTGTAGAATTGCCTCGGCATGGCCGGTCAACCGCTCCAGTTCTTCATACGACTGTTCAGGTGTTGCAAACGTGACCAACTCCACTTTGTTGAATTGGTGGAGGCGAATGAGCCCTCTGGTGTCTTTTCCATAAGATCCTGCCTCGCGGCGAAAACAGGGAGTATAGGCCGTATACCTGATCGGCAGCACACTCTCGGTGAGCGTCTCGTCACGGTGGAGATTGGTCACCGGCACTTCTGCCGTCGGAATCAAGAAATAGTCTTCGTCTCGCAGGCGAAAGAGATCCTCTTCAAACTTGGGTAACTGGCCGGTGGCGGTCATACTCGACCGATTGACGAGGAGCGGCGGCAGGACCTCCCGATAGCCATGCTGTGTCGTGTGAAGGTCGAGCATATAGTTGATGAGGGCCCGCTCGAGTCGCGCCCCGGCCCCTGTCAGGACCGCAAACCGTGCGCCTGATATTTTCGCCGCACGGTCGAAGTCCAGAATACCGAGGGCTTCGCCAAGCTCCCAATGGTTCTTGGCCGGTGCGGTCAACGCTGGTGGAGATCCCCACCGCCGCGTCTCCATATTGTTGCTTGCGTCTTTTCCTGCCGGGACCGAGACATGAGGAAGATTCGGGATACGGAGATTCAGATCGGTCAGGTTCTCTTCAACACCCCGCAGTTTGTCTTCGATCGTCTTGATTTGCTCGCCGACGGCCTTCATGGCAGCCATGGCGGCATCAGCCGGCTGTTTTTCTCGCTTCAGTGTAGCAACCCCATCCGAACCTTTTTTTAGTTCGTGGCGAAGTAGCTCGACTTGGTTCGCCAAGGTCCGGCGTTGTTCGATCAGGGTGCGCAGTATATCCCAGGGGACATCGGCTCCACGGGGGCCAAGCTGTTCCCGGATGGCTTCAAAATTGTCGCGGAGCATGCGGAGATCATACATAGTAGAACATTCCAGAAAGCGGCTGGAATCTAGCATCGAGGTAGGGGTTAGTCAATCAATCGGACGGTGATATTCCTGCCTGGCATGCATGGTTCGTCCCGTTGACAAGAGCGGGAGGATCGAGGACCATATCCCGATGCGCACGGTGATGAATCCACCTAATCCGTTTGAATCACAGCATCGAGATCTCTTGGAGCCTGCGCCCCATGTGCAGGTGCAGATATTTGAAGATGCGACCCGTGACATTCTCAGTCGGAACGAGAGTCCTGATTTGCCGTTTCGATGGAGCCTCAACCCCTATCGCGGCTGCTTCCATGCCTGTGCCTACTGCTATGCCAGACCCACGCATGAGTATTGGGGATTCGGCGCCGGGACTGACTTTGAGTCCAAGATTGTCGTGAAGCGGGATGCCGCGACTCTGCTCCGACGGACATTCGAGAAACCTTCGTGGAAGGGCGAATTGATTCTGTTCTCGGGAAACACCGATTGTTACCAGCCATTGGAGGCTTCGCTGGAGTTGACGCGGGCTTGCCTAGAAGTCTGTGCCGAGTATCGGAATCCGGTCGGGATTATCACGAAAGGGGTGTTGGTGTTGCGCGATCTAGACCTGCTGCGTCGGTTGCATCAGGAGGCGTCGGTTCATGTGTATTTCAGCATACCGTTTTCAGACGATGAGGTAGCACGCAAGGTCGAACCTCACGCGCCTTCCAGCCGGAAACGCTTCGAGGCGATGGCGACGTTGGCGAACGCCGGGATTCCCACCGGCATCTCGCTGTCTCCGATCATTCCGGGCCTCAACGATGAGGACGTGCCTGATTTGTTGGCCCGAGCGAAACAAGCCGGGGCGGTTGTGGCGATGGCGACGCTGTTGCGTCTGTCTGGCCCTGTAGAGTCGGTATTCATGGAGCGAATGGCGGCGGCATTTCCAGATCGAATCACCAAGATTACGAATCGAATTCTGGACGTGCGTGGTGGGTCAATCAGCGAGGGGGCCTTTTTCGAACGTCACCGTGGCGTAGGTCCCTACTGGGCGATGATCGAACAATTGTTCGAGGTCTCCAGACGCAAGGCAGGGTTATCAGCCTTTCATGACAAAGCGGTTCCTGCCACGTTTCGCAGGCCGGGGATTGAGCAGACTGCCTTATTTTGAAGCAAGAGCAGGGAAGGGAGCGGGGATGAAACATAATCCTGGTTTTCTCAAGTTGGTGGATGCGGTACGAATGCGGGTTAAGGAATGTACGGTGGCACAGGCTAAGGCCCGACTCGATCGGGGTGAGGCGCTGCACTTTCTCGATGTGCGTGAGGACCACGAATTCGAGAAGGATCATGCGAAAGGCGCCCGTCATCTGGGAAAAGGCGTTATCGAACGTGATGTTGAAACGCTCATTCCCAATAAAGAGGAGGCTATTTTATTGTATTGCGGAGGCGGCTACCGGTCGGTTTTAGCCGCGGACGCGCTTCAGCAAATGGGCTATACGAATGTAGTCTCGATGGATGGGGGAATCAAAGGCTGGCGGGATGCTGGATATCCGATGGAGCATTGATGGGACCTCAGAGAGGCCGAGGTCCCATTCACGTTTAGGAAGGGCTATTTGCTGTTGACTCGATCGAACTCCTTGATCACCTGGTCGGTTAGATCGATGGCGTCTTTACTGTAGATCACAATCTTGACCGTCTGTTCGCTGCCCTTATCGACGACAAGGGCAAATCCGCTCTTTTCCGCAACGGTCTTTGTGGCCGAGGAAATTTTCTTCATGTACTCATCGACCAATTCTTTCTGCTTGCCCTGCAGTTCCTGATTAAATTCCTGCGCGCGTTTCTGAAACTCTTGGACCCTGGTGCGGAATTGTGTCTCTTTTTCTTTTTTCTCGGTGTCGCTTAATTTCGCGGCTTGCTCCTTGAGTGTCTTTTCCGTGTTACGCAAGTCCTCTTCGTCGCCGGACAACAACTTCTGCCTGGTGGAGACGTATTCTTTGAGCCCGTCCAAGGCTTTTTTGCCCGCTTTCGATTTCTCTAAGACGGCCTGAGGATCGACGACACCCATTTTGAAGGCCTCGGTAGCCTGTGCAGCAGGAAGAGATGCGAGTAACAGCATGCCTGCAGCGGCCAAGGGGAGGGTGATGCGCCTCAAGAAGATTCCCGTTATATGCATAACTCGCGCTCCTTGTTGGTAAACAGTGTGGTCAGTGTAACCGTAGCGAGAATAGCTGGGAGGCCAGTCTCTGTCAAGGGATTGGGCTGCGCGGAGGCTAGACGGTGGCGGAAAAGCTATGATGATACGCAAGAACTTTGTTGGTCTGCACGTGTGACACAACATGAGAGCCCTTGCGCAGGATGCTCAAAAAGGTCGTCCAGCAAGACCGCAGCGAGTGAAGAGCCGAGGTGTACCCGCTGGAGTACGTTGAGGATCTGAACGATGCGAGAACGATGTATTGGGAAAAGGTGCGTCTCGGCGCGCCGGGGTTGGGCGGGTGAGAAGAGCGACTTTTCAGCATCCTGCTAGACGAAGTATTTGCTGGTGTCGAACTTGTATTCCGTGTTGTCGATCAAGCGAATAATGTTGTGGCGGAAATCTCCGGTCTCATCTTTCTCGGTCAGGTCTATTTCGCGCCCGTGATCGACCGAGTTCCCCTGTGGATCAGTGATGATCTTGACGAACGGTCGTTCGGCATTTGTCTTGTCGATAGCTGGCTTGAGTACGACCGCCAGTTCACTTGTCTCGATCATTACTAGGCTGCCGATGGGGATGATGCCGACACAGTTCACGAACAGCTTGAGCAGTACCGCGTCAAATGACTTCCCGGACTTTGAAAGCATCATGTTCAGCACTTTCGATGGGGACATGGGTTCTCGGCGGTAGACACGGGAGGAGGTCATGGCGTCGTAACAGTCTGCGATCGTAAGGATGCGGCCGGTCAGTGAGATTGTCCAGGGCACGGTAAGCTTTGGATATCCGGAGAAGTCCAGGTTCATGTGGTGTTCGAAGGAGGCAGCCGCCATGCGGCCCGGTAGATTCGTAATGCCCCTCATTTTTGAAAGACTCAGAACCCCTTCCGTGGGGTGATTGCGCATGGCTACCCAGTCGTCATCGGTAAACTCGCCCGGTTTATTCAGGACCTCCATGGGAATGGTCGATTTGCCCATATCATGGAACAGCGCCGCAAGGCCTAGGTCGGCCAGTTCCACTTTGGGGTAGCCTGCTCGATTGGCCAGTGCCATGGATAACAACGACACGTTGACTGAATGGTTATGTGTGTACTGATCGTGGCAGCGAAGGGTCGTGAGGCCGAGGACCGAGGCTTCATCATCCGCCATAAGATCGATAATGTTTTGGATTGCCCGCCGGGCCTGTTTAAAGTTGACCGCTCCTCCCTCACGGACTGATTGCGTCAGCGTTCCGACTGATCCCCCCGCTTTAGCATAGGCATTCCTAGCGTTCACTTTTCGTTCGTTCACTTTTCGTCGTATTTTCGGATCGGCGCTTTCCGTGCCGTCCGATCCCGTATTCCCCACCGTTACTGATTCCTTGTCTTCTGCTGTTCCGGATCCTTTTCGGATTTGCAGCTGCCGTTGCTCTTCTAGATCGATGCCGATAATCCCTCGTTCTCTGATTTCTTTCTGAAGGTCTTCGAGAGATTTGTTGCCAGGGTCAAAGCTGACAAAGAGTGCGGCGAACTCACGCAGATCTTTCGACTCCACGGCCAATGAGAATGTCATTCCGCCGATCTTCCAGGTGTTCAAGACATCGATGATGCTGGTGGCCACGGCCATCTGCTGTGCGGTCACTTTCAAGTGACTGTCCCCGAGAAACAAGAAATCGTTTTGCAGGCGGAGTGTGACCGGTTGGTCATGTGCCATGGTCTTAATCAAGGTTAGAATCGCGTCGACGGGTTTATCCAGTGCCGAGTTGGTGCGCTCATAGATGCGAGAGGTCTTAATCAAAACGTTCAATTGTGTGACCAGCTGAATTCCCAGCATGACCATCTGCTGGTCAAGGATGTCCCCGGCTTCCGATCCGCGGGCGATTTTCTGCGATAGGGACTTTTCGTGGGTCAGGATCGGCTGGGCCTGTTCATCCTCTATCGGTGCCTCTTTAACTTTGATGTCACTCACGGCAAAGGCTCCTTACTATGATGCAGCCTGCTTGAGATGCTGTTGGCGTAGCGCCTGGGCGAGTGCTGCGGAGCAGGCTTGTCTTACGGTGGTGCCGCCTTTTTTCTGACCCAGTTCAAGGGTGGTAAGGGCGGCAGGGGTGGGTAATTTCCCCAATGTCTCAGCTGCAAGAGCAGCGAGCTCCTCTTTTTTTTTCCGGTTGGTCCAGGACCGGTCCGTTATCAAACTCTCAAAAAATGGAATGGCCTCATCACCGCTGGTGATGCGCACGGCTTGGAATACCGCGCGTTTTTCACCGAGGCTTCGATCCATGAATGTCTCTGCGGATACGAGGGGTGACCAGGTGGAATAGGGAGCCTTATAGTGGCCGGTCATAAGCAACTTAAGTGCTGCAAACCGGATTGACTCCTCGGTATCAGTCAAGAATGCGACCAGCTTTGTTCCGTTCCCGTTAGGACGGAACATCCCGATTGCTCTGACGACCTCTTTCCGTACCTGCATGTCCGGGTAGCGCACCAGCTTTTCAACCGCATCTGCAAATTGCGGATTGTTCCACTTGAGAAGGATCGCGAGAAGGTTTTTTACATAGCGGGGGCGACGGTCGGACAAACCGCGAAGCACGTGATCAGGCTGATCCTTCGCAAGCGTCTCTAGGGCTTCAGACACGATGGCCTGATGAGCTGGTGTTTCCAGATTTGCTAAGAGGGTGCAAAAGGCAGGGATTGCTGTCGATGTCATCGCCAGTAAAACTGCCGGTAATCCTTCTGTCGCTGCGTCGGGGATCTTGTTCAAATAGGTCTCGATCATCTTCATGCGATCAGGTCGGCCGAGATTGTCGAGCAGAGCCGCCAGTTGTTTCTTGTGATCGTTGTTGAGATCCGGTCTGACCTCAGCGGTGGCATGTAACAGACCAAGTACGCTGTCTAACAAGGTCCATTTGCCTTGGGCACTCAATGAGTCGAGGATGTCTCCCCAAAGATCGAGCAACTTGGTCAGGACCGCAGGATGTTTTTCCGACGCCAAAATCGCGGTGAGCATATCCAATACATAGGTTATGCCATCTCTGGCGCTCTCAGCCTCGATCTCTTTCGCCAGTTCGGCTAACTCCTTGTCGGAGACTTCGTAGCCCGTGTGACCGGACTTAAATCGACTAGCTTGTCTGCTGGTTCCCCCTCCGGCTGAGGCCCCACCAGTACCAGTTTCTGAGCCACCGCCTCCCTCAAGCCCTGTCCCCTCTCCCCTTTTGGCACGGGATTGCTCCCGATCGAGAAGATCACGCAAGCTCGACTCTGATGACTCAACCGTCTCGGCAGCAGGCAGCGCAAAGACATCCCCACCGCTCGAGGCTTTGGCGATTTCTTCGGCGGTGACCAGGGTGATGGTAGTGAGGTTCTTGGACCATAAACGAGTCACAATGTCGTCATCATCTTCGTCGGGGTGGAGACTGCCCCAAAGCGAATCAAGCAAGAAGGAGAGGTCTTCAGCAGAAAGACCTTCGAGAAATGCGAGCTCTCGAATGCCATCTGTATAGAGTTTGAACGCGACACTTTCATTATTCGAACCCTGCTCGGATCGGCAGACGACTTCTCCGTTGAAGTACAGCTCGGAGCGTTGAACAAGAAATGCCAATTTGGAGTAGGTGGCAAGGTGAGCGGTGAGTCCCTCGAACAACTCTTGAAAGAACTTCTGCGCTACAGGGTTCATTGCCCCGTAAGTCCGCCTGGATTTTGAGGTCTTGTCCAAGAGCGCGAGGATTTGCTTGATGGAGGTCAACTCAGGATTAGGCGGCTCCTTTGCAGGTGCGATTTGCCACGCGCCGCTTTCTGTCAAGTGTTCGTCCATGATGCTTAGTCGTACCCTGGAGGTGCTAAATCGTCAAGGAAATTGCCGCTCTTCACCAGCTTCTCACTGGAAATTGCGGAGAGATTCCTTCAGCCTTGAGGCAGGGACAGGTGGGCATTGTGAACCTCCTGGCTAGGTCGGTAGAATCCGATTCAAATGACGATTGCCCAGAGCCACATCGTGTGTTTTGGAGACAGCCTCACAGCCGGGTTTCAATCGCCTGCTGTCGACAATCCTCAAGGCACTGAAACGCCGTATGGGCGGTTCCTGCAAGAACTGACTGGGCCTGCCGTGCGCGTGTCTGTGAGTGGCATCTGTGGTGAACTGACCGGTGAAATGGCGATGCGGTTTCAATCGACTGTAGTGACACATCACCCGACGCATGTGGTGATTCTTGGCGGAACGAACGATCTTGGGTGGAACGCTGCACCGTCAGACATTTTTCGTAACCTCCTCAAGATGTATGAACTGGCCTTAGCGGCTGAGATCAAGCCTGTGCCGGTGACCGTCCCGTCGATCAGAGTGGGTGACGATCTTCGCAGTGAGGAGGGACGTCGGTGGTTTGCAGAGCATCTTGAACGGCGGCGTGAGCTTAACGGATTCATTCTTCGCTACGCGGAATCGAAACGGTTGACAGCCTTCGATCTCTTTGCCGCCACGGCAGAACCAAAAACCCAACAACTTGCGGCACGATATTCCAACGACGGATTGCATCTGACCACAGCCGGATATCGGCTAATGGCTGAACGGCTGTATCAGGAGGTATTTGTTGCGGTGTCGGCGGGAGGATCGTGACGAGAGGAGATCACGGTGCGTGAGATCACTGATCGGGACTTCGACTGCGTTGTAGAACAGGCAGGGTTGCCGGTGCTGGTGGAGTTCTGGAAACCAGGGTGTGGGAGTTGCCGAGCGCTGATGCGGGAACTTCAGAAACTGGAGCTTGATGTGACCGGCAAGGTTCTGATCGTGAAAATGAATGTCGAAGAGAATTTCCAGATTCCAGCGGAGCTAGACGTTCGTTCGTTGCCGGCGTTGGCTCTCTATCGCAAGGGAGTGTTCGAGCGATTTATCGGTGGGCTGGGAACCAGCGAGGAGATTCGTAAGCAGTTGCGACTGACATGACAGGAGATGCTAGCCCGCATTATTCATGACGGTTCGTCGCGAAATCGCTGAGCCGCGTCGCGAGACCAGCGCGCGGAGCCCCGAGAACCCGATGCGTACTCGTGCAGTACGTTGAGGGTCCGATGGGCGAGCCCGCTGGCCGAAGGCTTGTCGTAGCAGCGGATCGGCGATTGCAGCAGAAGTGTTCATGAATAATGCGGGCTACAGGATCCGCCAGGTCCGCCCATCCTTCTCAATGAGGCGATCTGCCTCGACCGGTCCACAGGATCCTGCCTGGTATTCAGGCAACCACCGCAACCCTTGCCGCTGCCATCCTTCCAGAATCTTGGTGATCCAGGCCCAGGAGGCTTCAACGGCATCGCGTCGCATGAATCGGGAGGCATCGCCTGCCATCACATCCAGGAGCAACCGCTCATAGGCTTCGGGCGATGGGCGGCCGAAGACGTCGCTGTATTGAAAGTCCATTTCCACCGGGTGTGTCTGTGCGCGCGTGCCTGGCACGCGCGAGACGATGCGGAGAGAGAGTCCTTCCTCCGGCTGGATGCGTAGTGCCAATACATTTGGTGGTTGCGGCTGCTGTGCATTGGCATTGAACAGGATGTGAGGGATGTCCTTAAACTGTACTGCGACCTCGCTGGCACGATGGGGGAGGGCTTTCCCGGTACGCAGATAGAAGGGTACACCGTCCCATCGCCAGTTTTCCACAAAGCATTTGAGTGCGACATAGGTTTCCGTCATTGAATCAGGATGAATCCCGTTCTCGCGACGATAGCCTGGGATAGACTTGCCATGGGCTGTGCCTTGACTGTATTGGGCACGGACGGTGACGTACTCGAGATCTTGGTCGGTGATGGGCCTGAGGCAACGGAGGACTTCCATCTTCGCGTTGCGTACCACATCCGGATCGAGCGAGTAGGGGGGCTCCATCGCCACCAAGCAGAGTAGCTGCAGCATGTGGTTCTGCACCATGTCGCGCAACGCACCGGCTTCTTCGTAGTAGCTGGCCCTGCTCCCGACGCCTTCCGCTTCGCTTACCGTGATCTGCACATGATCGATGTATTTGTGGTTCCAAATCGGCTCGAAGATGCTGTTGGCGAATCGAACGACCATGAGATTCTGAACGGTTTCTTTTCCCAGATAGTGATCGATGCGGAAGATCTGCGATTCGTCGAACACGCGCCCTGTCACGCCATTGATAGCCTGGGCGGAAGCCAAATCGCGGCCGACTGGTTTCTCGACGATGATGCGGGCATAGGGCGTATGAGCCTCCGGCTTCGTCGCTAATCCGGCTTGCTCAAGCCCTTCGCACACAGACGCAAATGAACTGGGAGGGATGCTCAGATAGAAAATCCGGTTGCCGGGCAATTGGAGATTCCGCTCAATTTCTACTGCTCGAGACTTCAGTCTGGCATAGGTGTTCGGGTCATCATTTCCTCCCGATACGTAAAAAAGACGTTGCGCGAAATCCTTCCACTTCTCTTCTGCCAAGGCTTGCCGGGAATGTGCCACGACGCCGTCACGAAGCGTGGCGCGGAACTCCTCGTCAGTCATCGACTTGCGGCCCAGCCCGATCACTGCATAGTTCGGCGGAAGGAGTCCGTCGAGGAGCAAGTTGTAGAGGGCAGGAATCAGACGCCGACGCGCCAGATCGCCGGAACCTCCAAAGATGACAAGGGTACAGGGCTCGACCGGGGGAATCGTTTCCTGTGAGGGGCTGATATCGATACGTGGGCTATTCGGTAGCATAGGGTTCCGGCGTTAACGACGGACCGCATGGCCGCCGAAGGCATTCCGCAATGCCGCCAGCATCTTTTCAGCAAAGGACTCGCTTTGTCGCGATCGGAATCGAGTGAACAGTGCTGTTGCGAGTGTCGGGACCGGTACATCCTTCTCGATGGCATCGGCGATCATCCAGCGACCCTCGCCAGAATCCTGCACGTAGCCTTTCAACTTTTCCAGCCGTGGATCCTCTTTCAAGGCGCCGGCCGCCAACTCCAAGAGCCAGGATCGGACGACGCTACCGTGCATCCAGAGGTCTGCGATGTTGGCGAGGTTGAGCTTGTAATCGCTTTTCGCCATCAGCTCGAAGCCCTCGGCATACCCCTGCATCATGCTGTACTCAATTCCATTATGCACCATTTTCACGTAATGTCCGGCGCCGACTCCGCCGACGTGAGCCCAGCCCTGCTCCGGTGCCAGTGTGGTGAAAATCGGCGCAAGCTGCTTCACCGGCGCTTCGTCGCCACCGACCATCAGGCAGTATCCGATCTTTAATCCCCAGATGCCTCCGCTGGTTCCGGCATCGACATAGTGAAGCTGTTTTTTCTTGAGGTCCACAGCCCGCCGAACATCGTCGTGATATCTGGTGTTACCACCGTCGATTACTGTGTCGCCCGGTTGGAGTAATGCCGCGATGGTTTGAACGGTCTCCTCAGTCGGCGCCCCGGATGGGACCATGACCCAGACCGCGCGCGGGGCCTTAAGCTGGCCGACGAGGTCCGCTAGTGAGGATGCTCCGACACAACCAACGCCTTCGGCCTGCTTGATCAGATCTGCCGAACGGTCGTAGACGACAACTCGATGCCGGTCACGCTGTAACCTGGTGACCATGTTCATGCCCATCTTCCCAAGCCCGACGAATCCGATTTCCATAGCAACTCCTTCTGGTACGGTCATGACTGAACGGCATCGCACGGATCATGATTCTTAGACTGAGCTTGTCCTCTGTTCAGCCCTGCGAGACTGAAAGGCTGGTAAGCCTCATACGGCAGCAGTCTAAAAATCGATCCGGAAGTCCTGTCAGTCAATTCTGGCAGGATTTGGTACGTCCTTAAAGAGAGTATCGGCCAGATCGCGGCCTAAGTTGAGCCGTTCCGGCAAAGTAGCCGCAATCAGGAACCGCGCAGCCAGGTCACCCAGCCCTGCATCGCGGGAAGCGATGAACTTTGGTACGTCACCTGGCGCGGTCAGCCAGAAGCCCCGTAGCCGGAAGAACGCGCTGATGGCGTCGTCGAAAAATATCGAAAGTAGATACTGCGCGGTCGCCGGCTTGTCGGCCAGATCCCGGGCTTTTCCCAGCCAATGGAAACAATCCGCCTTCATCCGAATCTGTTCATTAATACTGACAGGAGGCGGTCCCTGTCGGAACCGTTGGTTGGCTTGTTCAACAAGCTTGGCGCCGATGTTCTCGTGATCGAAAAGGATGCGGGCTTTCCGTAAAAGAGATGGGAGGCGCGGTGAGTAGGGGAGGTCCTCCTCAAGTTCTTGATGCCCACGATAGCGGATGTCGGCTAGACGATCGGCAACACGGACGATCTCGTGTCCATCGGCCAGTCCTTTCACGAGCGCAATGAGATCGATGTCGCTGTGAGTAGTGATGGCGCGCCGAACGCTGGACCCCACGAGGATCACGCTGACAAGATCGCCTCCACGGCGGCCACGGACGTGGCGCAAGGCCACCTCGACGAGCTCTTCGAATCCCGGCTCGTCGATCGGGTCCGGCTGTTCAGGCGGCTCCGGCATCGCCAGGAGTTCTGCCTTCAATTCTTCTGACGTGGGGATAGGGTGGGTGGTGGGACTATCCATGTTTAGGCTCCCTGTACGAGCTGAATGTGTTTCGGGAGCAATCCCAGCCAATCTTCGAACGGTTTGTCTGCATCGACGATGATTTCCAACTTGCCGTTGGTCAACCGTCTAACGCCACCTGGACTTTCTGGAGACAACGGGATTTCGACCCATTCGCGGTTCAGACCGAGCGAGTCGGTGACCTCAAGGATCCGGCTGATGTGTTTGAATGAGACAACTTCTAGTGGCATCGATACTCCTTTGTGCGGCATTCTAGATTTGAGTGCGAGAAGTGTCAATGCGCAGTCGTCTAGCCCGCATGATTCATGCGGACTAGTTCATCAATACGCGGGTAAAGATTTCGCCGGCTTCTTCGGTCATGGCACTGGAGATATCCAAATGGGTGACGGCACGAAAGCTATTGCCGCCGATGGCATTGATCAAGACTCCCTCCTGTTTCAAGGCGGCGACGATCGCTGGGGGAGTCAGACGGTGGCCGATCACCTCGAAGATGACGATATTCGTGTCGACATCTTGCGGGTTAATCCTGACCGTTGGGATTTGTTGCAGTTGTTTCGCCAGCCGCTTGGCATGATCATGGTCCACTTTCAATCGTCCAATATGATGTTCGAGCGCATAGATACCGGCGGCGGCGAGGATGCCGGACTGCCGCATGGCGCCACCATACATTCGGCGCACCCGCTTGGCCTTGTCGAGGAGGGTCAGATCATTCATCATCAGGAGCGAACCGGCTGGCGCCCCCAGTCCTTTCGAGAGACAAACCGACAGGGTATCAAAGTGTTGAGCATAGGAGGCAGGCGGTAGGGTGGTGGCAGCAATGGCGTTGAATAGTCGTGCGCCGTCCAAATGCATCGGGATATTATGGGTGACAGCCACCGCGCGTATCCGTTCAATCGTCGCCAGCGGATAAATCGTTCCGCCGCCGCTATTATGGGTGTTTTCCAGACAGATCAGTCCAGTTTGAACCGTGTTCGGCTCTTTGGGACGGATTGCCGCCTCAACCTGCTCAGGCGAAATGAGGCCTCGATTCCCTGCGATCCAATGAAGTTGTACGCCCGCCAGCGCCCCAGCGGCGCCTTGTTCATATCGGACGATATGCGCCGTGCTTTCGACGATCACTTCTTGTCCCGGTTGTGTGTGGAGGCGAATGGCGAGTTGATTACCCATGGTGCCGGAAGGCACAAAGAGAGCAGCCTTTTTCCCGAACATCGCGGCTACCATCTCTTGGAGGCGATTCACGGTGGGGTCTTCACCGTACACATCATCTCCCACTTCGGCGCGTGCCATCGCTTTTCGCATGGCTTCAGAGGGTTTCGTGACCGTATCGCTGCGTAGGTCGATCATCAAATATCCGTGAGTAGGCTCCAAGTCCCTTCGTCCGGCGCATTCTAGCAAATTTTCTTTTTGGTTGGGAGTGGTGGTCACTACAGGGTAATTAGTAACGGGTTCTGGCTCGTTGGCGCAGCTCCGGGGATGGGAGGGATTGGTCTTGCCCCGGCACGGTATCCTCCCCCTGCTTTACCTGCGAAAAAATCGCATGCTATAGTCCCTGCTCATTGTGCTGCATTCACTGGGTGAAATCACATTTTGCATTTGACGTTTCATGAGGTTGAAGATGCCTGAAGTTCCAGTCAAGCTCTACATTGATAAGCTATTGAAAGATTGTCGCAGCATAGCCCGCACACTCGCACTGTTATCTGGTCCTGTTAAAGAGAAAGCCCTGCGGGCGATGGCGGATCGATTAGCGGCTGACGAAGAAACAATTCTGGCGGCGAACGAGAAGGATGTAGATGCAGTTGGGAAGTCCTTCGAAGCCGATGTCATGAAGGACCGGATGAAAGCCGCCGTGGCCCGCCTGCGCATGACTGCAGACGATATCAAGGAGATGGTCGATCGACTTCGCATGATCGCGGATCTGCCAGATCCGGTCGGCGCAGTCACCTCACGACGGGAACGTCCTGACGGATTGCAAGTCAGCCGTGTCCGTGTCCCGATCGGGGTGATCGGCGTCGTGTCAGAACTGGGTCCACTCGTTACGGTGGAGTCGATCGCGCTCTGTTTCAAGTCGGGTAACCTGTGTGTCTTTCGTGGCGCGCCGGAGTGGGGCCTGACACAGCAAGCTATTGGAACAGGATTGCGCGAAGCCGCGGAACAGAATGGGGTGCCGTCCGGGGCATGGGTCATCATTGAACGTCCTGAAAAAGAGGTGGCGGTTGAGTTGATTCGTGCGGGAAAAAGTCTCGATGCGATTATCCCGCGTGGCGGGTCCGGTCTCCGGAAAGCCGTCATCGAGCAGGCGAAGATGCCGGTGCTGTGTTACGACGGGGGACTCACGCATATGTACGTGGATGCCGACACCGATATGCCGATGGCGCAGAACGTGGCGATCAATTCCAAGGTGCAGAAGGCCATGGCATCGAACTCGCTTGATACACTGCTCGTAGAACAGGTGATCGGGCGGCAGTTTTTGCCTCCGCTGGTCAACCGTATGCTCGAAGAGTTCAAGATCGAAGTGCGGGCCTGTCCCAAAACTATGGCCCTCATGGGACAAATGGCGATGACCGGTCATGCCTCGATCATTCCGGCCAAGGAGGAGGATTGGTCCACCCAATTTCAGGGGCCCGTGTTGGCCGTCAAGATGGTCGCGAACATAGATGAGGCCTTAGCACACATCGTGGCGCATGGCCCCTGTCTCACCGCCGTTATTGCGACCACGAGCTATGAGTCAGCCTTGAGGTTCACCCGCGAAGTGGATGCGAGCGCGGTGTTCGTCAATGCATCGTCCCGGCTCAATTCCGGTGACAGTTATGGGATGGGTGCCGATATTGGGCTGAGCGGCTCGCGGCTCCATGCCAAGGGCCCGATCGGCCTTGAGCAATTAACCTGTGAAAAGTATGTTGGCTTCGGGTCGGGACAGCTGCGCTATCCGCATCCAGTGCCGGAGGCATACTTTGACGCGATCATGCTGAAAAGACCGTAGTCGCCTGCTGAAAACGCTCTCATGCTTCGTTCTCAGTCGCTTGAATCACTGGACGTACCCGTACCGCGTACGCCTTGCGGTTCGCACTCCTTGCGGCCTCGCTGGAAAACGTTTTGGGCAGGTGTGCCAAGTCTTCATCAATGACCAGCGACTCACTGGTGCAATCATTCCATTCGCACTTGGCCTGGTGGGGCCTCAGGCAGTTCACGTCTGACGAGGCCTATTTCCAGTGGCAGAGGGAGATCCTCTCGCCGGCCGAGATCACAGCACTGCATCGGCAGGTGGAGCAGAAGCGTGTCGGATCCTCTGCCGACGAAGTCGCGTTCTACAATGCCACCGCACATTCGAACATCCTGCCGATACTCTATAGCCAACAGTACGACTATTATCTGGCTATCGGCGCGCGTGTAGCAGATTGCATCGGTGAAGCCCGGTCCATACTGGATGTGGGCTGTGGGGTCGGCATCCTCACGACATTCTATGCGAGGCAGTATCCCGACAAGACCTTCGTCGGGATCGATCGCTCACCAGACTCGATTGTGCGAGCGCAAGAACAATCGAAGGCACTTGGCCTGACCAACGTACGGTTCGAATGTCTCGATCTCGATCACACGGCGCCCACTCGCTCCTATGATCTGATCCTTGCCACTCATGCCCTCGTGCAAGCTGAACAGGACTCGGGCATTCCCAGTCGCAGTTGGAGAACTTTTGACCGTGCAGGAGAGAGTCAACAGCAAGCAGACTTTGAGCGGCGAACGGGCATCAGCGTGCGACTGGATCGGCTTAGCGCATCTTTGGTCCAGACGGGTCGCATGATCGTGTTTGAGAAGACCCGTCAGTTGGCTAGACGAGTTCCATTACAGCGGGCCTTGGCTGCACGGAATCTCGGCCTGATCGAGCAGCCGAAATTGGTTCGATATCGTATCATCGAAGAAATTGCCGACGATGGACCGCTCTATGTGTTGGGGAGGGGTGCCTTGCGTCAGATTGTCTGGGATGAATCGCCGGAGCCAGACGAAGGCCGTCTGTTCGATCGATCTCAGCTGAAGACCGGTTCAACCGATCCTGCCACGCCGCTCTATGAGAACCATTGGCCTTCCGCACAGCGCGCATGGGAACAGTTACACGATAAGCACCTCCTCAAAGAGACCACGCGTCAGGAACCAGACGGCCGTCAGCTGCATGTCGAGCTCGGTCGGGCAGAAGGGAGCGTCTATCTGTATTGCGCCAACACCTTGGATCAACGCCAGCTGGTGATTGTCGAACCAGCCCGCGCTGTCATACTGGAATCCTACTATCAGGAGATCGTGAGCGGCGCGTTCTAGCCCGCATAATTCACGAAGGCTTCTACTGCAACCACCGATACGGCGCTGCGACAAGCCTGACGGCGGGCGGGCTCGCCGTTCGGTCGGTCAACATACTGTTTCAAGTATGCCTCCCTCCCTCACGGCTCCGCGCGCCCGTCTCGCTTGCCGTCTCGGCGGTTTCGCCACGAACCCTCGTGAATAATGCGGGCTAGGAGCCTCTCGATGGGCTCTCCCCGGTGCAAGGGCACGAGTTATAGCGAGGAGGTCTGATTGCTCGCAGATATGTGGCCTCGTTCTGATATCCCCAAGCGGGGGAGTCTGAATCATTAGAAACAGTCGGCCGACGGAACGGTCTGCACAGGGGAGGGATCAAGTAGGCATCTATATTTTGTGGGGAGCTTTACAGTTGGTTGTGTGGTATCAGTTTCTCCTATGCTCCCTCCCATTCCTCCATGCTGGCGATCCTTCCTCAAAGAAGAGACGCG
Source organism: Nitrospirota bacterium (assembly GCA_963782735.1). Lineage (GTDB taxonomy): Bacteria > Nitrospirota > Nitrospiria > Nitrospirales > Nitrospiraceae > Palsa-1315. The sequence goes on along the minus strand of CAWAKW010000025.1, from coordinate 101,068 downwards.
CAAGCCATATTATCGCGCGCTTGATACATTTCTTGAGAGAGAACTGGCCGGTGAGCAGACGATTCTGCCGGCCCGCCAGGACATCTTCAACGCATTGGCCTCAACGTCCTATGACCAGGTCCGCGTGGTGCTTATCGGCCAGGATCCCTATCCTACTCCTGGCTATGCGCATGGCCTCTGTTTTTCCGTGCAACTGACTGTTCGGCCTTTGCCCTTCTCGTTGCGAAACGTCTATCGGGAGCTCCATAACGATGTCGGATGTCGGATCCCCAATAATGGGTATTTGGAACCTTGGGCTAGACAGGGTGTCCTCATGCTGAACACGGTACTCACGGTCCGGGCTGGCCAAGCCAATTCTCACCAGGGACAAGGTTGGGAACCATTCACCGATCGTATTATCGAATTGGTTGCGGCGAAGCAGACACGGGTGGTCTTCGTGCTATGGGGACGCGAAGCCCAGAAGAAACGGCTGTTGATTACACAATCACACCACACCGTGATCGCAAACGCACATCCTTCGCCCTTGTCTGTCAGAAAGTTTTACGGATGCCGCTGTTTCTCACAGATCAACCGAGACCTTGCCGATGCCGGGCTGGCTCCGATTGATTGGCAGATCCCAGATATCTAGCTGCCGGTCTGTCTTGCTCATCTAGTTTGTCTGGTCTGTCTCGTGTGTTTGGTTGAACGAAACTAACCAGATGAACCAGATAGACAAGGCCAACCAAAGAGACCTGGCTTGTCCCACACGTGTGGACCCTTGACATCCTGTCGTTAGAGCCAGTTCCTGTTTCCCTCACATTGACTCTTTCCCTCTGTGCCCTGTAAACTAGGCGCAGACGTACTGAGCTACGCCGACTGTCCCATCTCTCGCACAGCCTTCCCTGCCACGTTCCCGTGCGTCTGATTCTCCAGTCTCCGCCGCTTCTACGCCAGTGTACCCATTGGTTGCCGCACGTTCTGCGTGCCCACTATTGCTGTCTCTGACGAGCGCAGTGATTGTGTCCAGTCGATGGGATGATTCGGCCATTCTGTGAGTCTACGTTTCTATTTCGTCATACGAGAAAGGGGTGCCACATGAATCAGGAGCAATTCAAAGCGTTTTGGAGTCAACTCAAGGTGCCACTCAAAGCGAAGTGGGGGAAGATTACGGACGAGGATCTTCTGGAGATCGAGGGGAACCTAGGCACGTTTACCACTGTGCTGGCAAAGCGATATGGCATAACTGAGAATGCCGAAGTCAATACCTGGGCGAACCGACGCTATTCCCATTGGTCCGGGAACTACACTAATAAGTATGCAGACCCGGTAAAGGTAGCCTGACGAATGGCGCAGGCTGATAGTAAGGGAAGTGGGGCTGATGCACGGCCCGGTCATGAAGAGCGCGACACCGAGAACCCTGATAAAGCAGAAAGGATCGGTCCATGAAAAAGATTGTGATCAATAAGAGTTACGGCAGTTTTTGTTTGAGTCATGAGGCGTTCCTACGATTGCGTGAGCTAGGCCAGCAGGACGCGCTCAAAGAAACAGATCTTGGCGCCTACTGGCCCGAGGCGGCGACGACGAGAGAGCCGAGCCTCAATCAGTGTGGAAAACTCATCCCACGCGATGATTTGAAGCTAGCCCAAGTCGTGGAGGAACTCGGTGGGACTGCTAATGGCCATGGCGCAGAGTTGCGGGTGATCGCAATCCCGGATGACGTTCGGTGGGAAATCAGCGCTGTGGGTGGGGTAGAACACATCAGCGAGGTCCACCGAACCTGGGTATAACGCACATCATTCACAAAGATTTCTACTGCAGTGGCCGAGGCTTAGGCGAGAGGTACGGGGTTAGAGGCTAGGGTGGTCAGAAGAACGTTTTCTCTGTGATTTCGCGAAAGCCGTTAAAATAATGCGGGTTAGGTCTTTGCTAGAGGGTGCCCCTGCATTACGTCTTGTGGCCCATCCAGGAACAACTTGGCGCGCTGAAACGCATCAGTTCTCGCTTCCCATTCCGTCTTGTGGCCTTTCGACGAAGCTCGTCCGTGCAGGCCGCCGTCAAGATGGCTGAATCCTGAAATTGAAAACGTGCACAACCAGTTACCGTTTTTGATCTGGCTGGTAACCAAGATAACTTTTTGGCCTTTGGCGTAGCAGGTTTCTGTCATGGTTGTCTCCGACTCGCGCAGTATGCTGAAGAGGCTATCCAGCCTTTCAGGTGCATGATAGGCACACTCTGAACCTACCGATCACGCTTTTCCAGCCAGTTTCGCGCGTTGTGGCTGTTGCTAGGCCGGCTTGACGAAGCGGTCCGGTGCCAGCACGCTGTGCAGCGATTGTGTAACAGCACGGCGATAGGGTGCCTTCTGTCGCAGCATGATGACGAGGTCTTCATCGTCGATTAAGATAGACAAGTCGCCCTCGGTCACGAGTTGCCGATCCGGCGCCCCGATATTCATACGATATTGCGTCTTTCCATCAGGATTCCGGTTGGGTCCGCTGACGATCTCGGTGAGCCCATCGATGAATCCGACATGTCCCTCATGCCGGTGCTTGACCTTCGTGCCATCAGGAATGCGGACCCAGGCCGTGGTTGTTCTGGGCTGTATGGGCTTCACGGGCTTCATGGTCATGGTCTCTCCCTGTATTCCATTATGGTGTGAAAAATAACTACCGGTTTTTCATCGCCCACCCCGCCGTTGCGGAGATGTCGAGGCGCCCTTCTCTTGCGAGTGGCCTGAATCGATAACCAAAAGAAACGGCACGGCGTTGACGGAGGAGCAGCCGAGACTCAAGTACGATCCCACGAGAAATCGTCAGCACGGAACAAGACGCGAAAGATAGGGCCGTATCCATGGTTCCGTATTACCAAGACACTCTACCACACACGCGTTTGCGATAGCGAATGGTGCGGCGAAAATGCGGGTTAATGTGTCGGTCTAGCGTAATCTAGTCTTTGATGGTTGCAATAAGAATCTGGTCAGAAAACTGCTTCGCACCGGAATCGTCAAAGCCCATCGCTTTATTGGATCAAATGATCCCCCCAGCTCGCTTGCGTTCCCTCTCTTGAAAGGGCGCGCATATTAGTCTATGTACGGCCGTCGAACGAGCACATTCTTATCGTGCGCGTTCCGCGAGCAGGAGGACAGCCAGGCTCCCCATTCTCTCCTATTGCTGAATCGCTGAGAGCAACCACTTCCCATTCTGGTATCGCATGAATGTCCACACTTCATTGGACTCGGTTGGCGTCTCATCGCTGCCCTCGACGAGATACCCTGGTTCTCCTTGCCGTTTGGTCAAGGATACGGTGTAGTCACGGGCACTCCAGCAAAGCGCTATCGTCGCGTAGTGCGTCGTGTCTTCGATCCAGGTTTCCCGGACATCTGCCTGTACAAGCACCACGTCCTCTACATGATTTGCAATATCTAGGCTGGTCTGCTCGGCCAAGGCGGTACTGAAATACGACAGCATTTCCGGTGTGACGGACCGCCGTAATTCAGCGAGGTCTTGGTTGCTCCATGCCGTTTGAATATCGGTCAGCAGTTGTTGAAAAGCCGCCTTGTCAGCGGAGGTGATTTCGCTGACCACTGCCGTGGTCTGGAGGGTCGTGGCGGAAGGCTCTGATAACAGACTGCCGCTAACGGCGCTGCTCCGCGTGATTCCGGAAAAATCAGGGACGGGTCGCCGTACTTTCAGGAAATAAAAGAATGCTCCGGCTCCCAAGAGCATGAGAATGAGGAGTATTCCAGTGGAGCTGGAGGCCCCGGTGGTCGTGGCGGCCTCACCAACCTTCTCGCCGGTATCGGTGGTACTCGCGCTGCTGTTCGTTGCTCCGAACAGCATATTGCCGATATACGATCCGGCGATGCCGGCTGCGAGACCAGCCAACAGGGGATTTCGCTGCATAAACGAGGGCTGCCTTGTAGGCGTTGGCTGGGCCGTTGGAGCCTGGCCGCCAGTCGTTGATGGTGGCGTGGCCATGGATGGCTTCGGAGTGACCGATTGTTCAATCGGCTTCGCGCCGTTCTGCTCATAGGTGCGTGATCCACGGCTGCCCATGCTCCCTGGGGCGCCACTGGTCCGTGAACCGCTGGAATATCCGCCACCATATCCTCCGCCTCGCGCTCTCGCAAAGGAGAGGGTCGGAAGTCCGATCAGAGCAATCACAATAATCGCGGCAATGAGTTTTGTTGGGTTCAAGATACACGTCCTTTCTATCAATCTCGCAGGCCAAGCAATCACATGCCACCATCCTAGCAGAATCAGCCCCATGAATACCTAATATTCGAGAACCGCCAGAATGTATGCTGTGCCGTGGACATGATGGTCGATCGATGAGGTAAGTTAAAGGAGTGGCCGGGGTGGCCCGCTACTGCGTGCATCAAGCGACCCGCATCTCTCCAAATGATCCCTCCAAGCTTGCTCGTTATCTCTTCAGGGATGGGGGCTGAGTGATCTTCCACTGCGCGCGGCTTTCTCATTCGCCCACCCACTGACACGCCGAGACGTGCCATTAGTCCGGGCGAGAGCCTTCGGAGGCCGCGCGTTGCGCGAGCAAAGAAGATCATCAGGCTCCATCCCCCTCCATTTTTGTCTGCTCGGGATGATATGATGGGCGCTGTTTCCGCAAAACGAATTGCTTATCCATATTTCTTAAAGGAGCCAATATCCATGAATCTGGCGCGTAACTTCATCGGAATCTCTTTAGGGGTCCTGCTGTTCTCAGGTGCCGGCCTTGCGGCAGAACCGGCTGAGGTCGAAAAGTTTGTGAAGGCTCGTGTTGATATCGGCGAGATGATGACGAACTACTTTCAGGGTGGAGGGATGTTCAAAGACGGGCAGCGGCCGTCGGCTGAGCAGATGAAAGAGATGGGCGCGGACATTCACACAAAACTCGGCAAGGTGTTGGCAAAGTATGATCTGACAGTCGAGGAATATCGAAAGCGCAGCCCAGAAGTCTTCGCCGATGAGGCGGCGGTGAAGGGCTATCTCAACGAGCATCCGGACATGAAGGCACGATACGAGGCGCTCCCTCTGGATCGAATGGGACGCGGCGGTAGCACCGGACGAGGATATTAACCTGCACGATGTCGCAGCGGCGAATCCACGATTGCAGCAGAAGCGTTCATGAAAAATGAGGGTTAAGGAGGGCGTGAGGATGGACGGTAAGACATGTCATTCGCATCTGGTTCGTTTCGGGCTTTCTGGATTCATTGTCGTCTTGGGTCTTTCCTTTGCCGGCTGTCCTCAGCCGATACCCAGGGTTCCGATTCCCGGCTCTGATGCGTCTCCACCGACTATGGTCTGGCAGACGTACAACATGCAGACGAAGGAGACGGGAGAGATCGTGAAAGACGGCCAGTCTATTGACGTGCCGTCCAGCGATCAATACGTGGTGACGCTAGCCGTGGAAGATCTCAACAGCGGCGTGAAAGATGTCACCCTGAGTGGCAACGTCCATTATGTTTGCGAACAAGGCGGCCAGGTCGAGGACAAGAAGTTCCTCCTTGAAACGCAGGAAACTAAGTCTACTCCAGATTACGAGAACAAAGTGCCCGTCACAGCCTCACTTGTCTATGCCGTGGAATTCGGCAAGACGGGATGTAAGGAATTCTGGATGTTTGGTGGAGGGAAACTGTCCCTGGTGGGGAAGGCGAATAATTTCGTTGGCGGAGCTGCGATGAGGACGCTGTACTTTAATTTGAAGAAGCAACCATCACAATAAATTAGGCCTTGGCTGAAAAATGAGACGGGGGTTACGTTCATTATCTTGCACGAGACCCGTTACCTCGGCAACAAATACTAGCAGGCTGCGGAAAACTCGGTTTATACACCATAATACCGTTAGGATTTTCCATATGGTGCTGATGCCCGAATAGCCTCAGGATGCTCAAAAATGCCACGGTTCTCACCCGCCCAACCCCGGCGCGCCAAGACGCGCCGTTCCGCAGGCAAGGCCGCAGAGAGCGAAGGGGCGAGGCGTACGCGCTTCGGTACGTTGAGCTTCTGAGCGAAGCGAGAACGCCGCTGGCGGACTTTTTCAGCATCCTGAATAGGAGTCGGGAGTCTTATCTCGCAGCACCCTCTACCGCATCCTGCCTGAGAAATCGCAATGTACGGGCAGCAACAGTGACCTCTCCTGGTCGAAACCCTCGCGTCTCATGTGCAGGCTACAGAGGAGCGTGTTCCCATCCATTAAATCGGAGAACGGGATGATCATCAAAGATACCGAATCAGCCGATATCCACACTCCCACGGGGCTCATGCGCACGTACCTCTTTCGGCCAGTGGCTGAGGGGCGGTATCCAGGCCTGGTGTTGTTCTCGGAGATATTTCAGGTGACGGGGCCTATCCGGCGCACCGCGGCGATGTTGGCAAGCCACGGATTTGTGGTGGCGATCCCGGAAATTTACCACGAACTGGAGCCGGCCGGTACCGTGCTGACCTACGACGAGGCTGGCGCCGCGCGCGGCAATCGGCATAAGACCACCAAGGCACTGTCGAGCTACGACGGCGATGCGCGAGCGGCGCTGGACTTTCTCAAGCGCTCACCGCACTGTACTGGCAAGCTGGGTGTCATGGGGATGTGCATTGGAGGACATTTGGCATTTCGTGCGGCAATGCAGCCTGACGTGCTGGCCACCACTTGTTTCTACGCGACCGACATCCACAAGCGCGGCCTGGGCGAGGGCACTCACGATAACAGTCTGGACCGGATCGGCGAGATCACGGGCGAGCTACTGATGATCTGGGGAAGGCAGGACCCACACATTCCCCGCGAGGGACGGGCGCTGATCTACAACGCTCTAAGTGATGCCGGCGTGCACTTCCAGTGGCATGAGTTCAACGCCGCGCACGCCTTTCTTCGCGACGAAGGTCCCCGATACGATCCGGCTGCGGCCCGGACCTGTTACGACATGGCGCTGGAGCTGTTCACACGTAAATTGGGAGAAGGTGATCGGCGTGCGGCTGCCTCTTCCAATTAGACAGTACGAAGGCGACGACTATATCTTCGCTCCGATCTTTGCCTCCTCCCTACGGATTGCTTTACTGCGCGCGCATCTAGTGGACAGTGACGCGTGAGAAAATTTTGTCTTCTTTGGCTTTCTTTGTGAGCTTGGTTGAACCAGGACAACCAGATGAACCAAGCCAGCCAGATCAATCCGTCTCGATTGTCTCGCCTGTCTCGCACAACTAGCTGCCCTTCATTGACTCTCCTCCGACCCCTCCATATAATGCCGCTCGTTAGTCGATTTTGGCTGCCTTTCCACACAGTTATGACTTCTTTCTCAAAGGCATCAGTGGCGGAAACATGGGACAAGGTCCGCGTGGAGATTTCCCATGCCTTTTCGACTAAATCAGGAGCCGAGGTGCTCACGACCGAAGACCTTACTCTGCTTGAACGGGTAGCCGATGCGGTAGTGAAACGAGGCATGGCTGCTCCTGCAACGGTGTTCCTGGAATCTCTCGGTCCCATGAACTTTCTCGGCAGCCAGGCGCTGTATTTCCTGACCCCCATCGTTGAATGGGCTTTTCAGGCGAAAGAAGTCGAGCAAGTGGCCCGGTTGCTCGAACGACGCGATACGATCTCCCGTCTCATCGCCATCATTGAAACGAAGTCTGCTCCCAAAGCTCCTCCCCAGGCTCCTCAAGGAGCCTCCGCTCAATGACTGTGCCGAGTCCAGCAGCTATCAAGCCGGTGATCACCCACTCACTCAACGTTATCGTGGCCACCGACTGTGGGAGCACCACGACCAAAGCCATTCTGATCGAGAAGGTCGGCGACGAATACCGGCAAACCTATCGAGGTGAAGCGCCGACAACGGTGGAAGCGCCATTCGAAGATGTGACGCGCGGGGTGCTGAACGCGATTGCGGAAATTGAGGAACTCTCCGGCCGGAAAATTCTCGACGGCGACAAGATTATCACACCCTGTCGTGATGCAAAAACCGGCGTCGACATCTACATCTCTACCAGCAGCGCGGGCGGCGGGCTGCAAATGATGGTGACCGGGGTCGTGCAAAACATGACAGGTGAAAGCGCGCAGCGTTGCGCGCTGGGGGCAGGGGCAATTGTCATCGATGTATTGGCGTCTAACGATGGGCGGTTGCCGCATGAAAAGATCGAACGAATCAGGACGATGCGGCCCGACATGATCCTGATGTCCGGCGGGACGGACGGAGGGGCTGTCACCCATGTGGTCGAGATGGCGGAGTATATTTCTGCGGCGGAGCCACGCCCTCGGTTTGGGGCGACCTATAAACTCCCGTTGATTTACGCGGGCAACAAAGACGCGCAGCCGCAAGTGAAGAAGATTCTGGGTGAGAAAGCCGCGCTGGTGTTGACCGACAACATTCGCCCGGTGTTGGAGCGGGAGAACCTTGCGCCGGCGCGGAATAAGATTCACGACCTGTTTCTCGAACATGTCATGCAGCAGGCGCCGGGCTACAAGAAACTGATCGAGATGGCCGGTGCGCCGATCATGCCGACGCCGGCGGCGGTCGGCGTGATCATGGAAACGATTGCCAAACGGGAGCATCTGAACTTAATCGGGGTGGATATCGGCGGCGCGACCACGGACGTATTCTCGGTCTTTGAGGGACTCTTCAATCGAACTGTCAGCGCGAACCTCGGGATGTCGTACAGTATCTCCAATGTGTTGGCCGAAGCAGGGCTCGCCAATATCATGCGCTGGGTGCCCTTCACGATCGACGAACAGACGCTCCGCAACCGGATCAAGAACAAGATGGTCCGTCCGACGACGATTCCGCAGACGCTGGACGAGTTGCAGATCGAACATGCCATTGCCCGCGAGGCGCTCCGGCTTGCCTTAATCCATCACAAGTCCCTTGCGACAGCCCTCAAGGGCATACAACAAGAACGCACGATTTCGGATGTGTTCGAACAGCAGCAGTCCGGTAAGACGCTGATCGATATGCTCAAGCTGGATTTGATCGTGGGAAGCGGCGGGATCCTGTCCCATGCGCCGCGCCGCGTGCAATCGATGTTGATGATGGTAGATGCCTATGAACCGCTTGGGGTGACGAGGCTCTCGGTGGACAGCATTTTCATGATGCCGCATCTCGGCGTGCTCTCGACGATCAATGAGAAGGCGGCGACCGATGTCTTTGTCCGTGACTGCATGGTCTACCTGGGGACTTGTGTTGCGCCGATTGGACAGGGGAAGGACGGGGACCGGTGCGCGGACTATGCCATCACCTTTCCGGATGGTCGAGTGGACAAGGGGACACTCTCGTTTGGCGACCTGCGGTTGGTTCCCCTGGCAGGCGATCAGAAGGCCTCGATTACGATCCAGCCGGTGAAACAGGTGAACCTTGGGGCAGGGGCAGGAGTGTCGGTCACGCGAGAGGTGCAAGGCGGTGTGGTGGGACTCTTGCTCGATGGGCGCGGGCGTCCGTTGCAGTTGCCGACCGACCATGCGGTCAGAGTCGCAGCGCTCACGAAATGGTATCAGGCCGTGGATCTTTACCCGAAAGCAGGTTGAGGTCAAGGCTGAGGCTAAGAAGGACCGAGAGCAGTGCGTATTGTTCACCTAAACCTCGACCTTAACCTATTTTAACGATGGCCCATTCCTACACCCCAGGCTTAACCGTCACAGAGCACACAACGGTCCGTCGTCGACGGATGTTGTCGCTACCCGGCAACGTGCTGGTCGCAACCGGGGAGACCGTGCGCGCGAATCAGGCGGTGGCTCGTGCGGAATTGCCTGGGAAGGTCTATCCCATGAATCTCGCCAATCAGTTGGGTGTGGCGCCAGATGAGATCCACGAGTATTTGATTAAGAAGGCCGGCGATCCAGTGCAGAAGGACGAGATCCTGGCCGAGAACAAACCACTCATCAGGTGGCTGAGGACGGAAGTCCTCTCGCCTGTCACCGGCGTGGTAGAGTCCGTGTCCACGGTCACGGGGCAAGTGTTGTTGCGGGAGCCGCCGCGCGTGCTGGAGTTGTTGGGCTATGTGGACGGGCGCATTGTCGAGGTGATTCCGCAGCAGGGCGTCGTGGTCGAAACGGACTGCAGTTTGGTGCAGGGCATCTTCGGCATTGGCGGTGAAACCAGGGGCGAGATTGTGATCGCGGTGACGTCGCCGGACGAAGCGCTCTCGCCTCGGCACCTCACCGCGGACATGAAAGGCAAGGTCGTCGTGGGCGGCTCTTTCATCTCTTCCGACGCGCTGGCTCGCGCGAAGGAGGTAGGGGTTGCAGGGTTGGTGATTGGCGGCATTCACGATAAGGATTTGCGCGCGCTGTTGGGCTATGACCTTGGCGTGGCCATCACGGGCACGGAACAGGTCGGCTTCACCCTGATTCTCACCGAAGGGTTTGGATCCATCCCCATGGCCGGCAAAACGTTCGCACTTCTCTCCGCCCATGCAGGACAACAGGCGTCTATTTCAGGCGCCACGCAAATTCGTGCCGGTGTCATTCGACCGGAGATCATCATTCCCAAACGCGCAGATGCATCGAGTGATCACGGCGCGGCAACCGCTCCGCAGCGGGAAGGCATCCGGATCGGCGACCAGGTTCGCATCATTCGAGATCCGTTATTCGGCAAAATCGGCGAAGTCGCGAGTCTGCCGGCCGATCTCCAGAAAATTCCTACCGAGAGTGACGTGCGTGTGATGGAAGTTCGCTTTGCCGACGGCAGCAAGGCCGTCATTCCGCGGACGAATATTGAATTGATTGAAGGCTAGTAAGCGTGAAACGTGAAACGTTTGATGTGAAACGTAAGAAGGTTCGCTCTGCACGCGGAGGTGTTCTACTGTTAGCCGCCGCTCTTTTTCTGTCTGTCTCGCCAGCCTTTGCTCAAACAACGCTCGCGCCGCCTCAAGATGTTCGTGCGTTCGATACACCGAGCGATGGAGGCGGCAGTCTGACCGTGCTCTGGTCGCCCGCTCCTTACGATAGTGCCGTGGCCAAATATCAAGTCTTACTCAGCGAAGGAACCACTGTGCAAGATCCGGCTGCGATGAAAGTCGTGGCGGAGTTCCCTGCGAACCAGCGCTATGTCCGAGAATCGAAGTGGCCTTGGTGGACGAGGCCGACAACTGGAGATCAGCATCAGTTCACGCTGAAGAATGGAAGGGGAGTCGAGCTCAAAAACGGGAATGCGTACAGCATCACCGTGGCTGCCGTGCTGAACGACGATCGTGTCATCGCCACACCGGTTCAGGCCACGCCGCAACCGAACTGGATCAACTGGAATCAGATGAACAATCTCCTGTTGGCGCTCTTGTTTGGCGGCATCGTGTTCTATGCCATTAGTACAGCCAGAAAACGGGAGATCTTCCTCCGGCGTATTCCCGGCCTTGATGCCGTGGATGAGGCCATCGGCCGCGCGACGGAGTTGGGCAAGCCGATTCTCTACCTAACCGGCGCCCACGACATGAGCGATCCCTCCACCATTGCCGCGGCGGTCATTCTTGGGCGTGTGGCCAAACGCACGGCCGCCTATGAGACCGATTTGCTTGTGCCTCACCGCGATCCCATTACCATGGCCGTCTGCCAGGAAATTACCAAACAGGCGTACCTGGAAGCCGGCAAGCCCGATCTCTATAAAGATGATTCGAATTTCTTCATTACGTCGGACCAATTCAGCTATACCGCGGCAGTGGATGGCATCATGTTGCGCAAAAAACCGGCAGCAAACTTCTTTATGGGACATTACTTTGCCGAGGCGTTGCTGTTGACAGAAACGGGCGCGAGCACCGGGGCGATTCAGATCGCCGGAACTGACTCCGATCACCAGCTCCCGTTCTTCGTGACGACGTGCGACTACACCTTGATCGGCGAGGAACTTTATGCCGCCAGCGCCTATCTCTCCAGAGAACCGGTTCAGGTCGGCACGCTGCGCGGACAAGATATCGGCAAAGCGCTGATCCTCGGTGTGCTTGGCATCGGGACCATACTGGCCACCCTCGGGGTCATGCTCGACGCGCAGTGGCCGAAATTATTTTTGGACTTTTTCAGGGATGTGAAATGATCTTCCTACGCCGACAGGTTCCGCTCCTGATCACGCTCATTACCGGGCTGGTGTTCGCGGCGCAATACTATGTGCCGCACCCAGCCTCGGAGCAGATGCTGACTTCCGTCACCAAGTGGCTCCAGATCATCGGGGGGTTTGCGTTGGTGCTCGGCGTCAGCAGCCTGTTCCATGTCCATGCCGTCAAGATCCGGCGCAAAGAAGCGGGATGGGGCTATAGTTTCGTTCTCTATGCTGGCATGCTGGGTACTATTGTGGCCGGCCTGTGGTCGAACGGCAAGGAAGCCGTCGACGGTACCATGACGGCCTTCGGGTGGATCTACAACTTTATGATGGTTCCGCTGCAGGGGACCATGTTCGCCATCCTCGCGTTCTTCATCGCGTCGGCAGCCTATCGATCGTTCCGCGCGCGGAGTCGCGAGGCGGCGGTGCTGCTCATTGCGGCGGTAATCGTCATGATGGGCCGCGTCCCGCTCGGAGAATATCTCATCCCGATCAGCGGCGACCTGTCTCAGTGGATCTTGAACGTGCTGAATGCGTCGGTGCGGCGTGCGATCCTGATCGGCGTCAGCCTCGGCACGGTCGCGCTCTCCATCAAGATCATTTTCGGCATGGAACGGTCGTATCTGGGAGGCGGAAAGGAATGACGTTATACGTTCAACGGTATTCGTTAAACGAAAAAGAAAGTCGAATAATGGCTAACGTTTCACGAGTAACGGTCTCACGATGACCTTCGCTGAGCGCATGCTCAAGATCGACCGGCGGATCATCTTTCTGGTGATCGGCCTCTGTACGCTTTTGCCGCTGCTCTACCCGGTCGGATTGCCGATCAAGATTTCACCGGAAGTCCGCGGGGTCTACGACCACATTGAGTCGCTTCCTGAGGGGTCAGTGTTCCTGCTCTCGCTGGATTTCGATCCGGCCTCGAAGCCCGAGTTGCATCCTCAATCGATTTCATTACTGCGCCATGCTTTTAGGAAGAACCTCCGTGTAATCGCGTTGACACTCTGGGTCTCCGGAACCGGCATGGCCGACCAGGTCGTCACGCAGGTTGCACGCGAGATGGGCAAGGAGAGCGGGAAGGATTATGTGTTCCTTGGCTGGAGTCCCGGTGGGACCGCCGTGATCATCAACATGGGACAGGATCTCTACGGGGCGTTCCCAGCCGACTACAACGGCAAACCCACGAAGGGGTTACCGGTATTGCAAGGAGTTGCGAGCCTCCGCGATGTGAATTATGCCGTCAGCCTGGGCGCCGGCAATCCTGGCGTGGAAGCTTGGTACGTATTCGGCAAGGACAAGTACAAGTTTGAACTCGGTGGCGGCTGCACGGGCGTCATGGCGCCGGGGCTCTATCCGTTGTTGCGCAGCGGGCAGATCAACGGTTTGATCGGCGGCCTGCGTGGCGCGGCGGAATACGAAACCTTGATGGATCAGAAAGGGAGAGCGATTGCCGGCATGGATGCCCAATCGGCTACACATCTGGCCATCATTGTGCTGGTCATTATGTGTAACCTGTTCTATTTCTCATCGCGCAACAGAGCCCGACAGCAGGGCCAGGCGGGGGCATAACGAACGATGTCGATTGAATTGATCATCGGGGCGTGGGTGGCGACAGGCTTGACCCTCTTTATTTTCTCGTTTCTGTACAAGGATAATCCGCTCTTCAAGCTGGCGGAAAATCTCTACGTCGGCGTGTCGGTCGGGTACACGATCATCAAGACCTACGACACGGTGATCAAGCAGCTCATCTGGAAACCGATTGTCGAGAACGGGGAGTGGTCGCTGTTGATCCCGGTCGCCATCGGGATGCTTATGCTCACGCGCTATGTCCCGAAAGCCGCCTGGATTTCTCGGTATGCGTTTGCCTTCATTGTGGGGGTTGGGTCAGGGCTCGCCATCCCACGAACCATTTCATCCTTTATCTTGAAACAGATAGAGGATACGGTCCGTCCGCTACTGACGCTGGTACCAGGAGAAGGTGTTACCTTTACGTGGAGTCTCCTGAATCTATCCAGCAGCCTGAACAGCATTATCATTTTGGTTGGCGTCAGCACGGTGCTGTTCTACTTCTTTTTCTCCATCGAGCACACTGGGCCTGGCAAGGTCGTGGCCCGCACGGGCATCATGTTCCTGATGATCGCCTTCGGCGCAGCCTTCGGCTATACCGTGATGGCCCGCATGTCGCTCTTGATCGGGCGATTGACCGACCTCATCGAGTTCACCGACCCTTCCTATGGCAGGCCGAGCCTCTGGCTCGGGGGTTTAACCATCCTCATGTTGGTGGTGTTGGCTCGCCGGTCCAGCAGCAAGCAGCCCAAAGAAGAGTAGCAGGATGCTGAAAAAGTCCGCCAGCATCGTTCTCGCATCGTTCAGACCCTCAACGTACCCCAGAGGGTACGCCTCGGCCCTTCACTCGCTGCGGCCTTGCTGAACGGCCTTTTTGAGCATCCTGCAGGACTATTCTCCAAGTGCGCCCGTTCAGCGGTTGCAGCCGGCGCGATACCCTCGTTACAATGGGCGCTCTAATAAGGAGCCGCATGACTACTACCACAAGCCCCACGAGCGATCCCGGACAGTACCCTGCTCTTCGCAATCTTCAATTTTCGCCGATCAAAGAAGGTGAAGAGCAGTACATGGTTCTGTGGGATCCCACGGGACTGAGCAAGGAAAAGCTCGTGCTGCCGCTCAACTATTTTTTCATCATTCAGCATTTCGACGGCGAGCATTCGCTGGCGGAAATCGGAGCGTTGTATCTCAAACGATTCGGTGAATTCCTCGTTCCCAGCAAGATGGATCAGCTGGTTTCCGACCTGAATGAAAAGTTATTCTTGGAAGGTCAGCGTGCTGCGGACGCTCGCCGGATGGCGCGGGATGCCTATCGGCAGAGCCCGCTGCGTCGCGCAGCGTTTGCCGGGCGGGGGTATGAAGCAGATGGAATGAAACTGAAAAAACAAATCGATGGATTTTTTACGTCGAAAGAAGGGCCGGACTTCAAACCGTCAGAACATGCAGGAAAAAAGATTAAAGGCCTGGTCGCGCCGACCTATGATCTGAAGCAAGCAGGGCCGATCTATGCCTGGGCCTATAAAGAGCTGCAAGATGCGGAGCAACCGGATCTGTTCGTCATCATCGGCACGGCCTCAGCCGGATTGGACTATGTGTTTGCCGCGACAGACAAGGATTTTGAGACGCCTCTCGGTGTTGTGTCCGCCGATCAACCGATCCTGAGTCAGCTCAAGGCCAAGCTTCCGACCTTCTTTGAAGACGATCTCTGCCATCAAGCGGAACAGGCTATAGAGTTTCAGCTCCCGTTTCTTCAGGACATCGTGGGGCGCAAGAAGCCGTTCACCATCGTCCCGATCTTGAGCTCCTTCTCTGCGGCGAGCCTGGGCGACCCGACCGTGCGCCAATCAGTAGACCAGTTCTTGATGGGGCTCCGAGAGGTACTTACGCAATCCGGGAGAACCTACTGCGTAATCGCAGCGGGAGAGCTGGCTCATCTGGGCATGCGCTACGGAGATAAGGCGCCTCCGACGGACTTCTCCTTTCATCGCTGCATGCAGTTCGACCTGGAAATGTTGAAGCCGGTGGAGGAGCGGCAGCCGGAAGAGTTTGCCAACTACATCAGGAAAGAACAGGATCAGCGCCGGATCTCCGGCTTCTCACCCATCTATTCCTTGCTGCGGTTGATCGAGGCGGAGAGTGGGCAGGTCTTACGCTACGACCGCGGGATTACCGATCAATATAACTCCACCGTCACGTACGCATCGATGGCCTTCTACTGACGGCTGCTGATTTGATTGAGCAGCCTGTTCGTGCTGTATTCTTTCGAGGCACGGAGACTGAGTACGCTTCACTGCGCGGTTTTTCCTAATCCTCTACTTCCTTTTCAAGGGCAGCCTGGTCGATCCTCGAATGCGCGCGTCGAACGAGCACATTCTTATCGTGCGCGCTTCGCGAGGCAGGAGCAGGCGACGCGACGACCAGGCTGCCCATCGCACTTTATTCTTTCACCGTCATCGTGACCGTAATCGGCTTCAGCGGATTGTCGAATTCGTCGCGCGGGGCGGCGACGATCTTGTCTACTACCTCCATACCCCGGAAGACTTCGCCGAAGACTGTATAGGTTCGGTCCAGTCCGCTGCTGTCATCGACACAGATATAAAACTGCGAACCGTTATCGTTGGGGTCCCGCGTGCTGTTGCTTTCGCGGGGGACTTTCGCCATGCCGATCGCGCCTCGTTTATGCGGACGATCGCTGGTCTCCGGATTCAGCCAGTAGCCGGGGCTGCCTGTCCCGTGGAGGGAACGGTCTGCAGTCTTGCTCAGCGGATCGCCACCCTGAATGATGAATCCAGGAACAACGCGATGGAAGGTGGTTCCATCATAGAACCCCATCTTGGCAAGCTTCAGAAAGTTTTCGACGTGACGCGGAGCGTCGTCCGGGTAGAACCGAATCTTGATCTCGCCGAGCGGCGTCATAATCGTAACGCGCGGATCGATTTTTTGAAATTGCATGGTCATGATGAGAATGTAGCAAGGCGTTCCTTCAGAGGCAAGGCCTCCGAAGAAGTCCTGAGTTCTGAGTTGAGAGTTCTGAGTTGGCGGAAGGTTTCACCGCGACTCTCGGTCGTACAAACTCAGCACTCAGCACTCAGAACGTGCCCTCCCGTAACCCTTTGCCCGGATCGATTTTGAGCCACAAGACTCCGCCCACGATGGCTACGGCTGCGGCCACGCCTAACGAGACTGGCCAGCCCCACTGATTGGCCAGCCATGGCGTCAGGGTCGGTGAGATGGCTCCACCGATATTGGCGCCGGTGTTCATGAGCCCTGACAACGTGCCCGCATGGGCTTTGGACAGATCGGTTGTGGAGGCCCAGTAGGCGCCGACTGCAAAGTAGAGCCAGCCTGCGCCGAATGACAGACTGGTGATTGCCAGAAATGGAGAATCCACGATACCGCCCAGCGCAATCGCACACCCAGCCAGAACCATTCCGGTCATGCCGGCTACAGCCCGTCCGGTGGTGAGACCGTAGCGGGTCGCGAGTCGATCCGTCACCCAGCCGCCCAGAGGACAAAACACCAACATGGCCAGAAAGGGAGCTGAGGCATAGAATCCACCACGAAGCACATCGAATCCTCGAACATTCACGAGATATAAGTAGAACCAGGACAGATAGACGTAGGCGACATAGCCGAGGCAACTGTAGCTAATCACCAGCCACCAGATGGTGGGGGTCTGACTGAACGTTCGCCAGGGCACGGCTGTGGTCGCGGTCGGTTCACGTTTGAGCAGGGCCTGTTCACCGGCATTCACCCAGGGATGTTGGTGCGGGTGGTTGCGCGAGAGGAGCCACCAGAGGAGTGCCATCCCGATTCCGAGCAAGCTGGCAAGATAGAACACGGTCGGCCATCCCCAGTTCACCATCACCCATGCGGCAATGGGCGGGGTCATGGCGGAACCTAGCCCGATGCCTCCGATCGCGATCCCGATGCCGAGGCCTCGCCTATCAGCCGGTAACCAGTTGGTCACGGCGCGATTGAAGGCAGGCAGCGCCACGGCTTCTCCCACACCCAGAGAAAACCGCACGAGCATCAGCGCGCCGACAACTCCGAAGAGACTTGCGAGCGACGTGGCAGCCACCATGGCGGTGAAGGCTGTACAGATCGACCACCAGAGGAGTGCGATGGTGAGCACCACGCGGACTCCCCAGCGATCGGCCAGCCATCCACCGGGAATTTGAAACAGGGCGTAGCCGACGACGAAGGCCGAGAAGACCCAGCCCATCTGTTGATCGGTCATCCCATAGGCCGGCATCATCTGACGCGCGGTCACAGAAATATTGACGCGATCGATATAGGTGACGACGCTGATGAGAAACAGCAGGGCGAGGATGAGCCAGCGGATCCATGAGGGGCGAGTCGTCAGTGTGTTCACAAGGTTGAGTCGTGCGGTCGGTCCATCGGCATGTCGGTGCCGGATTATACAGACTCCCGGCTCGAGTCACTACCAGCCCGCAATTTTCTTCATCACCGAGTGCCCCGTAGCTTGCTACGGGGACGTCCAGCCTTTGCAGCCGAAGCGGTTGCTTCTGCTTTTCCGGTGTGTGCTCGATGCGCGTGATCGCAAACCCTTGCATGCCCAGAAGAGACATGACAGACTGAGCCCACACTCGGTAGCCGCTCCTTGGGGGGCTCTGATCAGGGGTGACCATGAACCCAAGTGGCGTGCTATTGAATGCGTCTTGTGTATTCAGAGCTATACTTTCGCGCCAAGAGCGCATTAAAGAGGAACCATGGTTAAGATGAAATCCGCTGAGCTAAAGTCTTTCCTTGAGATCCCGTATGACGAGCTTGAAGAAATGAATCTCAAGGCGGCACAGCGTGCCGAGAAGGCCGGCGCAAAAGAGCTGGAGCAGGAATATACGGCGTGGTTGAAAAAAGAGAAGCATATCAAGGCCATAACGTTGTGTTTCTCGGATATTGAAGGCCGCCTTCACATGCTCGATTACGACAAGAAGTTTCTTCTAGAGTCGCTGGGGAATCTGACGTTTGACGGGTCGTCCATCCGTGGGTTCACGCCGCAACATGAGTCGGACCTGCGTCTTGAAGTTGACTGGACGTCCATCCGCTACTTTCCGGCCGACGTGATTGGGGCAGGGAAGGTGATCTTCTTTGCGTCAGTTTTAAACGGTGATCGTTCGCCGTATCATAGCGACTTTCGTGGTGTGCTGAAATCGTACACGGAGAATCTCAAGAAAAAGCAGGGTATGACCGCGTATGCAGCCTGCGAAATAGAAGGCTTCCTTGTGGATGGGCAGAACGCCGAGCAACGCTATGGCGAGGACGGGTTTAAGCTCATCTCATCGGGCGGGTACTATCACTCCCTCCCGATGGACACGCTTCGCCAGTTCATTGATAAGTCGGCGGAGGCACAGCGTGCACTGGGCTTCAAGAACGAAAAAGATCATCCAGAGGTCGCGCCCTCGCAGTTCGAAATGAACTTTTCCTATGCGGATGTAGTTCGTGCGGCAGACCATGTGCAGCTGTACAAACTGATCTGTCGCCAAGCGGCTCGATCCATGGGGCACACGGCGACGTTCCTTCCGAAGCCATTCGTTGGGATCAATGGTTCCGGCATGCACACCAATTTCTCCTTGAACAAGAACGGTAAGAATATTTTCTACGATGCGAAGGGGAAAGATGGCCTTTCCGATGTGGCGTGGGACTTCATTCACAAACTCCTGAATCATGCGTCCGAGATTTGTCTCGTGCTGAATTCGTCGGTGAATGCCTATCGGCGTCTGGATCCGCATTTTGAAGCGCCGAACCAGGTCAAGGTCTCGGCGATCGATCGTGGTTCTATGATCCGTATTCCGATGGCCAACGAAAAAACGGCGCGCATCGAGCTGCGTTCAGTCGCCCCCGATGCCAATCCCTACCTCGTGCTATACACGATGCTCAGGACCGGTTTTGAGGGGGAACGCCTAGAAAAGGACGAGACGACACCCGGCCGTGTGCGATTCCTTCCGAGTGACATCAATGATGCGATCGCGCTGTTTAAATCGTCGAAGTTTATCGCCGAGATCATTGGCGAGGACAGCAAGAAAAAGTATGCGAGCTTCAAACAACTGGTGGCAGATCGTTCCCCTAAAGAACTCGGCACGATAGTGAAGCCTTCAGAAGTGCTCTTTCACCACGAAGTCACGAACCAACTGCTCTGGAATCAGTTCTAGCCAACATTGGCGCTAGCTCTAGTGATCAACATACTGGGCTAGCTCAGCCTGCCTCCTTTTCCTGTCCCATTTCTTGATCGGTCATCCCATAGGCCGGCATCATCTGCCGTGCGGTCACGGAGATATTGACACGGTCGATATAGGTGACGACGCTGATGAGAAACAGCAGGGCGAGGATGAGCCAGCGGATCTGTGAGGGGGGAGAAGTCAGTGTGTTCACAAGGTTGAGTCGTGCGGTCTGTCCATCGGGATGCCGGTGCCGGATTATACAGACTCCGGGCTCGCGGCACACTAGATGAGTGAGGGAAAGCCTAATTGGTCTCCTGTGCTCTCGGAACAGAGGAGGGGATGGAGGCTGATGATCTTCTGTGCTCGCGCAACGCGCGGCCTTAGCTACAGAAGTAGGTTCAGGTTGAGGCTCAGGCTGAGCACCAATCAATCCGTCTCGGTGCCTTTTCGATCCTCAACCTCGACCTTAACCTTGGCCTTCCGATGGGACGCGCGCAGTGGAAGATCAATCAGCCTGCCTGCTTTCTGAAATGCATGCATGTTACCAATCCATCCGTTGACACTCTGCTTTCCGCAAAGTAGCCTGTCCCTATTTCTCTGTTCACATAATAAGAAGGTATCGCATGGTTCGGCGAATGGTGTTTTCTCGGCCTCGCTATTTCTTTGGGAAGATATTGAGCGTCGACGATCTTACGGCGGAGCACAACTACTTCTTGGAAAAACAGCGGCTGAGAAATCAACTCGTCTTTGGTGATGGGATTGTGTCAGGTTTGTCCGTGGCTGTCGGGAAGGAAGGGAGCAGCCAGCGGGTGGTGCTCAGTCCTGGTCTTGCGATCGATCCCACCGGTAACGAGATCTGTGTACGTGACGTGATGACCTGTGCGCTGCCACCTTCGGGAAAGCGAATCTATGTCTGCCTCCGCTACGTCGAAGCCGAGACGAGCCCTGTTCCAACGATCCTCTCCGATTCTGACAGTGTAGGCAATGAGGTTCAGAACAGCTGGATCGAAGAGGGGTTTGAAATGACATTTGAACCGACACTTCCGGCTCGAACCGCGTTGACCCTCGCGCTTGCGCTCTTATTCTGGAAGCGAAACCGCTGGACAGTCAGTTCCTCATTTCGCCCTCGTCGCGTCAAAGGTGGGAGCCGACGGTAGGAAGGAGGGTGCAGGCCAGCCGTATGCCGGCTCGCATTGCACCGTTCGGCTCGGGACTGAAGCTATCAGGAACCAGCGTTTAGCTATGAAGCGCCTTTAATCGATTCTTGTCTCTCAGTGGAAAGATAGGTGAGCGATGCGGCGTTTTCTCTTTGCAGTCTTCTTGGTAGTGGCCTGTGCGACAGTCGCGGCAGCGGATGCCATTGAGGATGCGGAGGCGGCGTACAATCGTGGCGATTATACAAGGGCGGCGCGGCTCTTACGTCCCCTCGCTGACCAGGGCAACGCCAGAGCGCAGTTCAGTTTGGGTGTGATGTATGAGATGGGACAGGGCGTTCCCCAGTTCGACACGGAAGCCGTGCAGTGGTACCGGAAGGCGGCAGAACAGGGACATGCGTCGGCGCAGTTCAATCTGGGTATGCTCTATTTCAATGGGCAGGGTGTCCCGCAGAATGCTCAGGAAGCCGAGAAGTGGTTTCGGCTTGCGGCGAAGCAGGGAGACGCCTCACTGCAGTTCAATCTGGGTGTGATGTATTCCAAGGGACAGGGTGTCCCGCAAGACGTTCGAGAAGCCGTCTATTGGTACCGCAAAGCGGCGGAACAGGGCTACGTATCGGCGCAGTTCAATTTGGGACTGATGTATGGCAAGGGACAGGGCATCCCACAGGACGCTCAGGAAGCCGCAAAGTGGTACCGTCTTGCGGCTGACCAGGGACATGCACATGCACAAAGCAATCTGGGCGTCATGTATTACGCGGGGCATGCTGTACCGCAGAACGATCGGGAAGCGTTCAAGTGGATTCGTCGGGCGGCCGAGCAGGGGCAAGCCAATGCACAGAGCAATCTAGGTTTGATGTATGCCAAGGGGCGGGGTGTCCCACAGGACGTCGCTCGCGCGTATATGTGGTACAGCGTTGCCTCTGAGGCGTTGGGCGGCGTTGATGGAAGGGAAGCGGAGAAGAATCGAGACCTTGCGGCCTCACAGATGACGGCCGCGCAGATTGTGAAGGCGCAGGAGATGACGCGGCGCTGTCAGCAGTCGAAGTTTAAGGTATGCGATTAAACCGGAGGTGGGATGCGCCATGCCGAGAGGGCAATTCTTATGACCATGAGTGCCACGATGACTGACCAAGCTGTTCGATATTCAGCGCACAGTCTTAGCCCGCATTATTCATGAAGCTTCTGCTGCAAGCGCGGATACGCGGCTACGACGAGCAGTCTCGCCGTTCAGCCCTTCGACATACTGCACGAGTATGCCTCAGGGCTTCACGGCTCCGGGTGCCCGTTTCGCTTCGCGTCTGCACGCTTTCGCGACGAACCTTCATGAATAATGCAGGTTAGATTTGTTCTGGGCTGTGTGCTGGCGTTGTCAGTGAGTGTGGTCGCTCTCATGGGTGGTGGGCTCCCGGCTCAGGGTAGTGAGCCGGCACAGGGAGAGGACGCGTCGATGGACCAGCATGATCATGCCGATGGCGCGGTCGACATGATGACCCCTCATAAAAAACATCTTGGCCCCCATATGAGATGGACGGGTTTACGGACTGCGAACGCAGACGATGCCCGGCGCGCCGATCACATCGTCCAGGCCCTGCGACAGGCCCTGGACAAGTACAAGGACTATCGGGTCGCGATAGACGACGGTTATGTGCCGATGCATCCCGAGCGAAAGCCACGGCATTATCATTTCGCCAATAAGCAAAAGCGATTCCTGGCCAAGGTCCGCTTTGACCCGGCCGAACCGACCGCACTTCTGTATCGGAAATCCGGGGAGGGATATGAACTTGAGGGGGCGATGTACACCGCGCCGAGAGGCATGAGCGAAGAACAGTTGAACGAGCGCGTTCCTTTGAGCGTTGCGCAGTGGCATGCCCACATCAATATCTGTTTTACCCCCGATGGCAGTGGACGCCGCATGACGAGGAAACAGTTCGGGTTTAAGGGCAAGATCGCCACGGAATCAGAGTGTCAGCAAGCCGGCGGGCGATTCGTGCCACAAGCCGGTGGGTGGATGATTCATGTGTACCCCTTCGAATCGACTCCCGTAAAGATCTGGACCCACTAAGTGACGAATGAGGAAAAAGGTGTCGAGAACCATTCTTGGCTTAACGCCACCTCAATCCTGCCAGCCGCCCACCGCGTCCGATTCTCGTTGTTTGTGATAGTTTCTTGAATTGATGACGACGCGCTCCCACCATACAGGCCTGGCTGTGATTGCTGTGTTCAAGGTGGTGAAGGGGCTGCTCTTACTCTTCCTCGGGTTGGGCCTCCTCAAATTGGTGCATGCTGAGATTGCCACTCTGTTCTCGCTTCTGATCGAAGCGCTGCATCTGAATGCCGATTCGCGCCTCATTCACGAACTCGTTCTAAAGGTGGATGCACTGCAACCGCATAGTGTGCTGTTGGCGGGATTCGTCAGTCTGGGCTATGCGGGGATGTTGTTGGTGGAGGGCATCGGGTTGTGGCTGGAGTTCACCTGGGCTGCGTATCTGACGGTGGTGTCGACGAGCCTGCTGCTTCCGTTCGAACTCTACGAGGTCATTGAACGGGTATCGATGCTTCGGGTCGGCGTGCTGCTGTTGAATCTGATCATTGTGCTCTATCTCATCAGTCAATTGAAGCGGCATACCTTCCGAGCACGGACAAAGCTCCCAAGACATGACTCAGTTGCCTGATCGAAGCAGGGACTTGCCAGATCTTAAGGCTCAGCCAGCCGGTCTCCCACCGCGTCCGGTCTTTGTCGCTCGGATCTCTTCGTTCGTCTCTCGTTAAATCCCAAAAACGCGTCACGATGGATGCTTCACGAGAGGCGGCCTATTCGAGATACGCTTCACAAACGACGAGTGATGGAGAATCTAGCGGCGAATCTGAGATTGCCGCAGACACGTTCATGAATACTGCGGGCTAGCTTTTTGTGGCGGTGAGATCGTTGACCAGGTTACGGAAGGTCTCATTCTTCATGAAGCGCTGAAAGGATGAGTTCTGGCGTGGGTCGGGCATTCCCTTGTCGGCAGGATTCTGATTCTTGCGATGGCGAAACGCTATCGTGAGCGACTGCATGGCATGATCGAGGTCGTTCATTTCTGCAAACGTGCAGGCCAGATTATAGTGGAACATCGGATAGGTGGGGTCGGCTTGTATTCCCTGTTGAAACGTGGCTTTTGCTTCCTTGAGACGGCCGGTCATTTCATAGGCCATGCCTAAATTGTCGATTAGGGCGCGCCAAAGATTCCGGTCGAGTTGCGGCTCTACTTTTTCAAGATCGAACGCTTTCTGATAGGGTGGAATGGCTTGGGCGTAGTTGTTGCGCCGGTAGAGTGCGTTTCCTATATCGAGTAATTCCCTGCTGTTGGGCGGTGCTGGTGGCTGGGGCTGTATGATCTTTGGCAGTGTTGGTGGCTGGGTCTCTATGATTTTTGAGGGTTCTGGCTGCAAGCGGGCGGTTTCGAGAATCGATTGAAAGAGTGGCGCATCGGCTGCGGTGTAGTGCATCTTCGAAAGCTGGATGTCGGCGTAGACGTTGTCTTGTGCCATGCAGGCATACATATTTTTCTGATCCAGCCGGACTCCCCGGAACTTGCGCAGGGTATATTCAAGAGTCGGTATTTCACCGGCGGCGTTGAGTTTGATGTCTTGCCCATGGGTGACTAACGGGCCTTTCCGTATCAGTTGGAGTTGTTCCCTGCATCCTTGTGCTGAAACCTGGGTCGGCACTCTCTCAAGGGTGACAGCCACGGTGAGTCCAGTCTTGGGATGTGAGGCTGTGAGATAGCGGCGACCGTCCGGTTTGACCTGGTCGATGTCTTTTATGAAACCGGCTAAGTCGATCGAAAGCCCTAACCCCTTCTCAGGCCAGGCCACAAATGTCGGAGGTTCATCCTTTCCACTAGCAGCCGCTGAGATGCCAAGAGACTCTGCCGACACAAAAAACCAGAGGCTCAAGACGCAAACCACCAACACCTTTATGGTATCAGCTTGCTTCTCTTGGCTCGTCATGGGCTCTCCTCTGATGACACGCTGTCCTTCTTGCACAGTAGTGTAGGACATGACTTGGTTCATCGAAAGAGAATTACTACTTATGGGATAGCTCGCCCGCATGATTCATGTGGGCGAGAGGAGCCCTACGCTGCATACGGTGTGGATAAAGGGGAATAATCAACTGCTCTGATGCCTCAGTGTCACTCGCGTTCGATCCTCGTCGTTTGTGGTCTCTCTGGTTCATCTGGCTCGATCAAATATACGGGATAAACCAAACAAACAAAAGCAACCGGTTAGGGTTTCCCCTCCTAAGGTAGGATACCGTTCACAGTGCCTCCCTCGGTACAATCCTGCGTCACGGAGGCTGTGATGGCGCCACTTCGTTATTCTCGAACCTATCATCGATTCCCGCTTTTCTATCCTGTCATCTTCGGTGGGGCTCCATTTGTCGGTGAAGGTATCTTGAGCAACCTATCGCTGATGGGTTGCTCCGTCATGTGCGATCGCGAGGTTCTTTGCGGCAGTGACGTGCGCGTGAGTGTTCTGCTCCCCAATCAGACGCCGGCTCTGTCTATTGACCTCGGCACGATCAAATGGGTCCAGGGCAATCAGTTCGGGGTGGAGTTTCTTCGCCTGCCGCTTGAGGCACGGCAACGTCTGAATCGCACCCTGCGAATTGAACTCATTGAATTTTTGAAGACCCGTTCGGATAGAAGCGAGTTGCCAGTATCGCTCAAGCAGGAGAGTTAGGCATCCAGTCCGCGTCGTTCGTCTTCCCTGATCATCGCTCTGCGTCGGGAAAACCAACTTTTCCGTGCTACACTTCCCATCCTCATGTTCGACGTCATCCTCTATCAACCGGAAATTCCCCCGAACACCGGCAACATCATCCGCCTTTGCGCCAACACGGGCGCCAGGCTGCATCTCGTGAAACCTCTGGGCTTCTCTCTGGAGGATAAGCAGTTGCTTCGGGCTGGATTGGACTATCACGAATTCGCCACGATCACGGTCCACGAAAGTTGGTCTGATTGCGCTGCCAGCGTGAAAGATCGCCGACTGTTTGCCGTTTCCACCAAAGGCGCACAACAATACGATATGGTCAACTACACCGCCGGCGATGTCTTTGTGTTTGGTCCGGAAAGCCGTGGGTTGCCGGCTGAGATTCTAGGAAGCGTCGCCGCGCAACAGCGTATCCGCGTCCCCATGGTCCCTGGAAACCGAAGCCTCAATCTTTCCAACGCAGTGGCCGTGGTCATCTACGAAGCCTGGCGGCAGATCGGGATTTGGAGCGAGGACTTGAGCGGATAGCGTAGTGTCGTTTGCTCCCGCTGAATGCGAGAAACATTTCACGTTTTACGAAACACGGCATCTCATCGTCCAGCAGCTCTACAAATCGTCCTCCGCGAGGCAGCGGCCGAGTCCCTGTTGCTCGGCAAAGTGGTAGGCGTAGTGCATGGCGGCCAGATTTGCCACTCGTTCTTCCGCTTCTTCCCGGCTGTCCGCATAAATGATCGTAATCCCAAATCGCGCCGTCAGGGCATCCAAGAAATCCATCATGCCGTTCTTGTGATATTCGCCAAGCCGCCCGCCTCCTTTGGTGGACTGAAGCGTTCCTTCGATGACGAGAAACCGATGTGGATAGTCCAGGAGCGGTTCGAGTTCTTGCAGAAAGGGCGATCGGTTATCGGAGGGATTCGAGAAGATCGTGTTGAACTCTTCCACGCGCCGGCGTTCAACGCAGAAAATCTCGGGCGCTTCTGCAATGGCATAGTCACCAGCCGGAAGCGTCTGCCGAATAGTTCCGGCGATGCGGACGAGATGTTCAAACTCGTAGGGGAGATGCTCATGGCTGTCGACGAGCATCGTAATGGCCGGCACCATGGTTTTGGGTTGGCCTTGCCGCGAAAGCATCATGAGCGATTGGGGCCCGCGAGGGCCCTGGCGAGACCGTGCAGTCTGTTGAGCGCGTGGCGGAGGAGAGGCGTAGGATTCAGACGATGGGCCTGATGCAGGAGAAGGCCGTGGCGGCTGTCTGCGGGAGGTCGAGGGCTCGGTCGTGGCATCGTAGCGTGCGCGTGCGATGGGGTCGCTGAGGGTTTGGTAGGCTTGGTTGATCAGTTGTGTCCGGGCTTCCGCTTTTCGGTGCAACGTCGGTGAATGGTTGAAGCGATCCGGATGCCAGACCTGGATTTGTTCATGCCAGGACTTTTTGATCTCAACTTCCGTTGCTGTGGGCAAGAGTTCGAGCAACGTATAGTAGTTGGTCATCCTGTCATCCCGCATCGGTCTCTCCTTATCGAGAAGTGTAACGGAGTCTTAAGCTGAGATCTAGCCGAAGGTCAGTGGCTCAGGTGGTTCTGGCTAGATACGCGGGGGTTTTTGCAGTACACTTGCCGTGAGCTTCCTACGGCCCGCATTGTATGAACTAATTCCACGGACCAATATCTCCCACGCACCTTAACAAGAAGAAAGCGCGGGGCTTCGAGTGGCTGGCACTCAGCACAGTACCGCTTTCGGAAAGATCGGTAACGGATACAGATGGATTCTCCAATCACCCAGACGGTTTCAGATGCAGCGCAGCTGAAGATTGTTCCACTCATCGCCAAGGAACTTGGTGTGGGATCCAGCCAGGTCGCGGCTGCGGTCGCCTTGCTCGACGAAGGTTCGACCGTGCCGTTTATCGCGCGCTATCGTAAGGAGGCCACCGGCAACCTGGACGATACGCACTTGCGTACGTTGGAAGAGCGCCTGCTGTATCTGCGTGAGCTGGAAGTGCGGCGGGCCGCGATTCTGTCTTCGATTGAGGAGCAGGGCAAACTCACCGATGCACTGCGCGGGACCATTGAGGCGGCTGCAACCAAGCAAACGTTGGAAGATCTCTACTTGCCCTACAAACCTAAGCGCCGCACGCGAGCGCAGATTGCACGCGAGGCTGGGCTGGAGCCGCTGGCCGATGCTCTCTTTGCCGATCCGACGCTCGATCCCGGAGCAGGAAGCCGTGAAGTATCTGATCGTAAAGCCTGCTGCCGAGGGTGTTGAGGCTATCAATGTGTCGGACGCAAAAGCCGCGCTTGAGGGTGCGCGGGACATTCTGGTCGAACGTTTTGCCGAAACCGCCGAGCTGCTCGCGAAATTGCGTACTCGTCTGTGGGACCAGGGCGTCGTCACGTCCACCGTGATGAAAGGCAAAGAAACGGCCCAGGAAGAAAAGTTCCGCGACTACTATGCCTATTCTGAAACCCTCCGCACCATTCCTTCGCATCGCGCGCTGGCACTGTTCCGTGGCCGCACGTTGGGTGTGTTGAAGATTGAATTGGGCCTGGGCGAGGCACTGGAAGCGGTGACGCCGCATCCCTGCATCGCGACGATCTCGGCGCATGTCGGCATCGAAGACCGTGGCCGCCGTGCGGACAAATGGCTGATGGGCGTCTGCGATTGGACCTGGCGAGGCAAGGTACATCTACAGCTTTCGGTAGAACTGCTGGTGCAGTTGCGCGAAGCGGCGGAAGCCGAGGCGATCAAGATTTTCGGCCGCAATTTGCACGAATTGTTGCTGGCGGCGCCTGCGGGCCCGAAGGCCGTGCTCGGCCTCGACCCCGGCATCCGCACGGGCTGCAAGGTGGCGGTGGTCGATGCAACCGGTAAGCTGCTGGAGACCACGACCATTTACCCGCTCCAGCCGCGCAATGACTGGCAGGGCTCGTTGGCGACGCTGGCACGGTTGGTTGTGCAGCATGGCGTCGAGCTGATTTCGATCGGCAACGGTACAGGCAGCCGGGAGACCGACAAGCTGGCCATTGAGGTGATTAAACTAGTCACGGCTCAGAAGCCGGAGCACAAAGTGCTCAAGATCGTGGTCAGCGAAGCCGGCGCCTCGGTCTATTCAGCCTCGGCCTTCGCCGCTGCGGAGTTTCCTGAGTTGGATGTCAGTCTGCGCGGCGCCGTGTCCATCGCTCGGCGTCTCCAAGATCCGCTGGCTGAACTGGTGAAGATCGATCCCAAGGCGATCGGCGTCGGCCAATATCAGCACGATGTGAACCAACGGGCGCTGGCGCGATCGCTCGATGCGACCGTCGAAGACTGCGTCAATGCCGTGGGCGTGGACGTGAATACCGCATCGGCTCCGTTGCTTGAACGGGTGTCGGGTCTGAACAAGGTGCTCGCGAAAAATATCGTCGAGTACCGAGATACGAACGGCCCATTTCAGAATCGCACCACGATACGCAAGGTGCCGCGTCTGGGTGACAAGACCTTCGAGCAGGCCGCCGGGTTTCTGCGCATCAACGATGGCGATAATCCGCTGGATCGCTCTTCGGTCCACCCGGAAGCCTATCCGGTCGTCGAGCGCATTCTTGCGCGCATCAGCAAAGGTATCGTGGACGTCATGGGTCAGCCGGCGGTATCTGAAGGGATTATCTCCCGCCGACTTCACCGATGAGAAGTTCGGTGTGCCGACGGTGCGCGACATCCTGACTGAGTTGGAAAAACCGGGCCGCGATCCGCGCCCGGAATTCAAGACGGCCACATTCCAAGAGGGCATCGAGTCTCTGACCGACCTGCATCCAGGCATGCTTCTCGAAGGGGTCGTGACGAACGTCGCCGCGTTCGGTGCCTTCGTCGATGTCGGTGTGCATCAGGACGGTCTCGTGCACGTGTCCGCGCTGGCCAATAAATTCATCAAGGACCCCCATGAGGTCGTCAAGCCTGGCCAGATCGTGAAGGTGAAGGTGCTGGACGTCGATGTGAAGCGCCAGCGCATCTCTCTGACCATGCGCCTCGACGATGCGCCAGGCAGTGCATCCGCCTCAGGCCGCGTACCCGTCGAAGTTTCTTCTGGAATAGCACGCGAGACGCGTACCCGGCGTCCTCCGGCACCCCAGCATGCTCCTGATCGCCAGCCACAGCCAACCGGCACGATGGCTATGGCTCTGGCCTTGGCGCGAGCCAAGCAGAGGAAGTAGCAATCCGCGCGACGTGTCGTTAGCACCGGAATATTCATCACGGTTCGTCGCAAAATGGCGGAGTGGTGCGAGACAAGGTGAGGAGCGAGACTCACGTGACGCCGTTAGGCGCTAGTTTCTTAACGGCGATGGCTCCCATTGTTCTGCTCGTGCTGACGGGAGAAGAAGCCTGGCAGGTACTGCGATATGTGCGGTCCTTCAGTTAACCAAATGTGGGCCTTTATGGCCCGGTGCTTTGTCCCTACAAGTCTCCTCTTTTCCCTCGGACTCTTGGTCCTGCTTTGTTTCCCGCGCAGCGTCATGGCAGAATGGTCCGCCATTGCCGAGAGCAAGGTTTCGTACACCAATAATGTGACCAATTTTTCTGCGGCCCGTCGCCTGAAATTCAGCGAAGACCCGAGCCAACCGACCGCCCTCCCGAGTCAGCTCTCCGATGTCATCTGGGATCCCTCGCTCGAAGTAATCCGTTCTTCTTCGTCAACGCTCGGGCCCAACGAGCTCTCTGTCAAAGCTCAGGGGTTCATCTATACCAATAATCCGATCTTCAACCACGGCGACTACCGCCTACAGTTCAAGCAGGGACTCTCCCCTGACACCTCGCTCCTCCTCCGGTACCGGAATGTGCCCGACCAGTTCCTAGGCCCCAATACTGAGCGTCGCACCGGGAACAATCTGATTCAAGAGGAGCGCGTCTCCACGCAGACGTGGCGCACGGAGCTCGAACACCGGGTGAACGAATCGTGGACGATGACGCTCATCGGGCGCTATGGCCTCCGTTCGTATAACGATGCGTTCGCGGAGCGTGACACGAAGTTCTGGACCATCGGTTCACAGCTACAGTACGTCATCAATCCGCGCATGGCGGTGTCGCTGGGCTACCTCTATGAACGGGGCTTGGCCGATGGCCGCGGAAACACCCAATTCAATGACGATGTTTCGTACCGATTGCACGCGGTCTCGGCCGGAACGGATCTCACGCTGATCGAGTCACTCTCTCTGCATCTGGGGTATATCTACCGGCACAAGGACTTTACCAGTGAGCTGCTCGGAGATACGCATCTCAACCGGCATGATGATATCCATCAGGGTATTGCCGAGTTTCGCTATCGCCTCACCGCTGCGACGAGCCTTTCAGCCTCCTTCCAACAGACTCAGGGAGTCTCGACAGTTGTAACGCGAGATTTCTACGACACGATCTATTCGCTCGGGGGCAGCTATCGGTTTTGAGACCAGCACCCTGTCTTCCTACCGGTGGGTTGAGCCGGCAAGACCTCCAGCCTGACCGGGAAGGATGGGGGAAGGCGCCGGGGATAGACTGTTCCCTGTGGCTAGTGGAGCAAGGGTGAGTTCCCTGTTCGTGTGGCCCTGTCTCGGTCTGGTGAGCTACGCTAGCTCACGTGCAACTTCCCTCTCTATTTACATGAGATGTTGAAAAAGTCGTGGCTATTGTTCTCAATATGGGAGTATGCGGATGCGAGAGAATGTCACGCCAGGCACAACATAGGCCGCCTGGCCATCAGGCAAGGTCCGCACGGTCCCTCAATATCGGACAGGCTCCTCCTATCGCAGCGTCGAGTCGATCTCCAACTGGCTCCGTCCTCCTGCTGAGTAGGCGAGTGTCACTTCGGCAATCTTGTAGTCATATTGGGCTTCCGCCAGCCTGGTTTGCGCCATTGTGACGGCGACCTCCGACTGCGTCACTTCCACCACCGTGCCGAGGCCGAGCTTGTAGCGCTGCTTCGCCAGTTGCAAGGACTCTTGCGCCGTCTTGACCTGTTCCTCTCCCAACTTGATCTGCTGTACGAAGGTGACCGTATCCAGATAGGAGTTAGTGACTTGCTGCGTGAGAGCCTGTTCGACGTTCATGGTGGCCGCATCAGACGCGTTTTTCTGCGCCCTCGCCTCCTGGATTTGGTTCTCGATTAGAAAACCGGTGAAGAGCGGCATCGAGACTAAGGCTCCTGCCGTCCACCAGCCTCCAGTCTGCTGATTCTGCCTGGCATCGAACGGCTCGAATGTGCCCCCGCTCGCGATACCCGAGATCGTCGGGAGATATTGTTGCTTCATGGCCCGCAATTTTGCTTCCGCTGAAGCCGTTTGTTCCTTGAGACGTTGGAGTTCAGGATGGGACAAGCTGTCGCTGATCAGCGAATCCAACGGACGGGTCGGCTTGACGTCGATGGCAAGGTCTTCCAACACGTATTCGTCTTGCCCCACTACCCCCATGGCCCGGTTGATGTCCGCGTAACTGGACTTCAAATCGTTGCGGCTTCGAACCAAGAAGGACTCCGCATTGACGAGCTCGACGCGGACGAGGTTCCAATCCAGCTTGGATTTGAGTTGCTGGCGGTAGAGCGCCTCGATCTGGCCGGCGATCAGCCCTCGTTCACGAACGGTTTCTTCCGCGATCTGCACGAGCTTGCGCCGTTTGAGGCTGTTCAAATAGGTGCGCTGAACGTTCAGGATCACGAGGGCGCGCCGCGCATTCACATCCTGTCCCTGTGCGCGTTCGGCCAGTTGCGATGATTCGACCAGATTGCTCGTCACCCCGAAATCATAAATGCGCTGGTTGGCAATCACCCCAGCGGCGAAGATGCTTTGGTTCTGCTGAAGCAAGGCTCCACCGACGAGAAAGCGAGGGTTGGGGCGTCCCGCCCCGGCGGTGGTGTCGGCGTTTGCAGAGACTTGGGGGTAATAGGCCGAGCGCGATCTGCTGAGTTCTCGCCTCGGATGCTTTCAAGTTGAAGTTGCCTTCCTGGACAGCCGGGTGATTCTGCAGCGCCACTTCGACGGCGTTCTGCAAGCTGAATAAGCTCCCGCGGGGCGGCGAATCGGATGAGCGCGTCAGCGGCTGTGCCGACGCGTGGGCTGCCCCGCCAAGGGAGGCGAGGATTGTGCAGGCTGACTGAGGACATTGCGAAACTGCTGGATGCTCAGAGGCGGTCCACCATCTAGTGATTCGTCTAATACGTTCAACAGGCGACCGAGACAACAATTAAACCGCAACAACTTGAATAATCGCCTGGGATAGAGAGGGTCTGTTTTCGTAGTGTGCCAGACGCGTCATTCTGATACAGGCGAGTCAATTTGTCACAGCGACTTATGTATGCGAGGCTGAACGGACTGAAATATCTTGCCTCACATCTTTGCGCAACCTCTAACAGAAATTTCTGGACCATTGCAGACCCCCAAATAGGTACGCCCATCAACCACTCTAGGCATAGCGGCATTACTGCCCTCATCGCCTTCCATATCAGTTTTCCATCCGATTGAAGCCAACGTTTGAATGGCATACTTTTCGCAGATACCTCAAATAGGTCTGGTATTTCACGTGAGAGGGCGAGCCGCGCTCTTCTTCTGATTGAGCGAGTCCAAAGATCGATGCTCAGATCTGTGCTTGCGACGATGGTTTCGAAGGAGGATGTCCCATGAGGTACTCCGCGTTGTCTTCCCCTTTCATGTATTTCACCGCCGTTACATTCGCGTTCGAACCTATCAGGCCATCCACCTCAAAAAGGAGGTAAGCCCAATGAAACTTATTCATCTCATAACCTTCACCACCATGACCCTGTGCTCAGTGCTGTCTGGGTGCGTTCCTACCACACCGTTCCCACCGAAAGTGATGGAAAAGGTCTCTCCGATTTTTCACTTTGAGGCGTGGCGTGATGCGTCTCCCTCGAATTCATCAGGGAGTTCCGATTCAGACCTTACCGTCCAGCTGGGAGGCCGGATCGTACAGGCTACCAGGAGCGGCAAAGGCATCGTGATTGTCGCGGAACAACTTCCTATCATGAACCATCCCGTGTATGGCCCCACAGAGGATGTCGACAGAATAGGTGACCATGAATTCGCCTTTCTCTATCCAGGAGAGCTTGAACCGCTGGATCTGATGATGGGGAACCGGTTCATCATTGTGGGAACGACCACGAGCAGACGACCGGTCGTGGTAAATGGCATACCGAAGACCGAGCCCTTCTTGATTGCGGACTGCCTCCATGTGTGGCAGACAGGCAATACCGAAATCGCTGAATTTAAAGAAGATGCTGGAGGCGGCTATACCCCCCTTCCGGAGGAGACATACTGCGTTGCTCAGCAGTAAGGGAATTCGAAAATTCCCCACGAGAGCAGTGGCCCTCTGAAGAGAGGAGGCTACAAAGGGAAGCCCGGCATCTAGCGTCGGGGCTCATGCGCTACTGCTGATTATTTCTGTTGTCTGTCATCGGACTAATACTACAACCGACCTGGGTTGAACCAGATAGGTATGACCAGACAACCGGACTTCAGCCCCCGACTCGCACAGGTCCTCAGGGCAATCCAAGCTTGTATCGATGACACGCTTCCATGGCGCCGCCGACTTTTGTTGGATCACGAAATGAAGAGGTTCCCAATAGGCACTGATCATCACATAAAGGTCCTCATCGCCTTCCGAAATTCCATTCAGATAGAAGGCAAGGCTGTGCGAATGGTACGTCATATCCACAGTGGGGCCAACCCCATACCACCAAACATCGTGGCGCCAAAATCGGCTGCGGCAGAGTGAAGGGTGGGACTTGCGGAAAGCAATCATCCGCTGGACAAAGGTAAAGATGTCTCGGTTTGCCATCAGCCGATCCCAATCCAACCAGCTTGTTTCATTGTTCTGATTATAGGGGTTGTTGTTGCCACCTTGCGTATGCATGAACTCGTCCCCGGCGCGGATCATGGGAGTGCCATTTGAGAGGAGGAGAAGGCAGTAATAATTCTTGATTTGCCGTTTGCGAAGCACCATAACCTCCGGCGGCACATTCTCGTCGCCCTCCCATCCGCAATTCCAGCTGTAATTATTGCTCTCTCCATCAAGGTTGTGGTGGCCATTAGCCCAGTTGCGTTTCTGTTCGTATGCCGTGAGATCGTAGAGCGTAAACCCGTCGTGGCACGTGACATAGTTCACACTCTGATACGGGTGATACGCGTTCATGCGGCCATCCGGGAACAGGTCATCACTTCCATAGAGACGGGCCATCAGCGCGGGCACAAGGCCTGGATCACTCTTTACGAAACGTCGGAGATCGTCACGGAATCGACTATTCCATTGAAACCATCTGATTCCTGGGAAACTGTGCCCGAGTTGATCAACGCCTGCCGCATCCCAAGGCTCAGCGATCAAACGCACATTCGACAGATCAGGGTCCGATGTAATATCTCCAAAAAGGGGTGGATCTTCCAGGTCAAGCGAGCCATCTGGTTTTCTCGCGAAAATCGACGCCAGGTCGAACCGAAATCCATCCACATGCATCTCCTTAACCCAGTAGCGGAGACTATCCAGGATAAGTCTCCGAGCAAGACGGGTTCCTGTATGGAGGGTATTGCCGGTGCCTGTAAAATTCACATACGGCTGAACGGGATCATCGGAGGTCAAGTAATAGGTGCTGTTGTCGATTCCTTTGAAACTGTACATGGGACCGTTGAGGTCTCCTTCTCCCGTGTGATTGTAAACGACATCCAGAATGACCTCGATGTCCGCAGCATGAAGGGCCTTGACCATTTCACGGAACTCATTGCGTGGCTCCTCCTCGGTCTGCGCCCTTGCATACGCATGGTGCGGTGCAAAAAAGCTGATCGGCATATAGCCCCAGTAATTTCCTTCTTGAGGGTCGAATTGAAACACAGGCATCAGCTCGACCGCCGTGATGCCTAACTCTTTGAGGTAAGAAATTTTCTCAATCAGACCCGCATACGTTCCCACGCTTGTGCGAACTCACCCTGGAATTAGGATGGTACGTGAATCCCTTCACGTGCAGTTCATAGATAATAAGGTCCGACTCGTGCCGAGGGCGTCGATCGCCGGTCCAATCGAAGGGACGCTCATGTTCGGACAGAAGTCCAAGGGGAGCCTTGCCGGCATTGGACCCAGGCCGCATGGCGGCCTGTCTGTCAAAGGACTCTGGGAAAATGATCGATCGGGCATAGGGGTCCAGCAGGATTTTCTCAGAGTCGAAATTATGGTCATGTCCATTGCTAGTTGGAGCAGGCCCTGCGATGGAGTAGGCATAGTATCGGGCCTGGCGCATTGACTTCCTGGGGATTCGGCAGTGCCAGAAGCGGCCCGATTTATTGTTCAGAACGTCGAACGGATAGATAAAGACGGGGCTGACGATATCATCTTCCTTATACAACAGCAGGGTGACGCTCTCTGCGTGCTGTGAATAGAGGGCAAAATTGTACGCCCGTTGATCTTCGATCCACGTCGCTCCCAGGGGGAAAGATGCGCCCTCGCTAGCAACCCACCCTGACATCATCCCCCCTTGTCCACAACTGGTTCCACCTGTTGTATCACTCTCAACGTTACGTCTTGCTGCCGCTGGTTCGCACAACTGCGAACAACGCCTCCAGGCCATAATTCCGCAGATCACTGGTGGGTTCGATGCAGACATCTGTTCCTCTTGTCAGCTCTAGCAAGGCGTTCGACAGATTATGCCGAGCGCACAACTTCACCGCTTCACCGTCTTGCTCCCTGCGAGTGTCTATGTGCCGGCTCCTTTCGTGGCCTGACTTTTGAGGCTCAGCATGTAACCACTCAGATCAGAAATGTCCTTATCCGTGAGCGGAAACTTCGGCATGATGGATCCAGGCGACACCGACTGCGGGTCCCGGAAATGGCGGAGGTGCCACTGCCGGTCCGGCCGGTGATCCGCCACGTAGGAGAGATCAGGTCCGACCATGCCGCCTTCTCCGTGAATCCGGTGACAGGCCGCGCAGTGGTTCTGGGCATAGAGCATTCGCCCCCTTGCGGTCGACGGATCCTCTCTCGGAACCGCATACAGATTCTTCAACGAGACTCCGAGCAACGCAAAGACGACCAGGAGGAACGCCAGTCCCGCCGAGATTGCGACCGGTCGGGCCAACGGGCGGCGTTCCGGGTTGCGGTCTATCAATGGCCATAGCAACAGTCCCAGGATGAACAAACCCGGGAGTATCCACGTCGCCAACGGTTCCAGGGGTCCGGACATATATTTCAAGAACTGATAGTAAAAGAGAAAATACCACTCGGGGACCGGGGTGAACGTGTGGTCGGCGGGATTGGCACGATCGGCCAATGGAAACTCCACCGTCCAGGCCAACACGACGACCAGGAGAAACACGCCCAGCATCACCAGGGCGTCCATGTAGACCTGGCGTGGATAAAACGCCTCGCTCCGTTGTTTGGCTTGTTCGGCGCTCCACGGACCGGCCGGGCCGACTCGGCGCAAGATGAACAGGTGGACGACGATGCCGCAGACCATCAGGGCCGGCAGGAACAAGGTGTGGACGGCAAAAAAGCGCGAGAGGGTGAGAGCCCCTAACGTGGCTCCGCCTCGCAGCACCCGCACGAGCCCATCGCCGACCACCGGTACCGTGGCGACCATGTTGGTGCCCACCTGCGTCGCCCAGTACGCGTTCTGATCCCAGGGCAGCAGATAGCCGGTAAACCCAAACGCCAGCATCAGCAGAAACAAACAGACCCCGACCATCCACAGGAGTTCACGGGGTCGCTTGTAGGCGCCGTACAGGTAGACTTGCAGCAGATGCAACCCGACCGCCACCATCACCGCCGACGCTCCCCAATGATGCAACCCCCGGACAAACCATCCGAACGGCACCTCGTGCTGGATGAACTGCACAGTGTCATAGGCGGAGTCCGGCGAGGGGACGTAATACAGAGCCAGAAACATGCCCGTCGTGGCCTGGAGGCAGAAGATAAAGAGGGTGGCCGACCCGAACACATAAATCCAGCTCGCGCCGCCGGGGATGGATTCATCCAGCAGCGTGTGTCCCAGAGACGTGAGCTTCAGTCTCGCATCCAGCCACTCGTAGAGCTTCCCGGCCATCGTCTTAACTCCCTTCTCTCACCCTCAGTGCCCGTGGTCCTGCGACGGCACGCAGGTCAACGTGCGCAAAGGACAGGCCACCCCGGCTACAATTCGACCGGATGGTCGAGGCCCGATTTGAACTCCTTATAGAGGACCAACAGATTTCCTTGTTCGACTTTGGACGGCAGCACATCCAACGACCGGGGGGCCGGTCCGGCCAATACCTTGCCGGTCACGTCGAAGACGCTACCGTGGCACGGACACTTAAACGTGTGGTCGCCCGCATCCCAGCGGAACCCGCAGCCTAAATGCGGGCAGATGGGGGAGAGCACGACCACCTCGCCTGCCGGCTGTTTGATGGCCCATATCCCTTTCTTCGCCGTGACCGTCCGCCAGCCATCCTTGACGGTGCTGGCATACTCCAGTTCTTCCGGTTCGCCAGTGCGCAAACTTCCTGTCGGCCCGACCGCGGCCCACAAGGATTCTCGGCGCTTGAGCGCCGGAGCGATCACATAACCAGCCAGCGGCACCCCCAGGCCGAGTCCGATGAATCCGGCGATCGCCGTGATCACCCAGCCGAAAAATCTCCGCCGTGAACCCTTCGGTGACGAGTCACTCGGGGAGGAGACCTTATCTGTGTCAGAGGGCACACTCGGAGATGGCATTGCTATAGTCTCCTTTCTCTCTGGTCAACCACGCCACTTCTCATGCGACTCTGCCTTGCTTGCGAACGACCCTATCCCACAGCGTTATGTCTGCTGCTGAAGATGGGCGAGCAGACGCTCATACCGCTTGGATGTCACATGCCAAATCCCAGGTCGGAGCGGATGATCCAAGTCGTCGACCACGAGATAGACGACATAGGCCAGTAACGCGATGCTGAGGGTGAAGAGGTAATCCAGCCACAAATGTTTCACGCCGATGAACAACGACAGGACGATCACCAATCCATCGGCGAATCCGACCGTCACTTTCAAAATCTGTGGCATGTGCCGCTGACCCGAGTACAGGCGATGTTCCCGATGTCGCAGGAGATCACTAATGATCCCAACGGTGGTCATGTTGAGGTCCGAATGCTGAAAGAGCGTAGAGGCCTCTTCTTGTAGAACAGCGAGGGCCTTGCCTGCGACCCCACTCTCGCCCATCGCGCTTGTCCGCCATTCGTCCTCGATCGTCACCGTCAAATACTGGCTCATGGCTTCTCGTAATTGTGTTGCACAGTCAGGGACATGCTGGGACCACAACCACAGGGACCGTAGCGTACTGAGCTCGCCATTAATTGCCTCCATGAAGTCGTTCCAGTAGTCCCATTCATGCTGGATGACAAACCCGGCCAAGATGCTAAAAATGAGACAGACTGCGGAGTACAACCAAGGGATGCCCCCTAGGTCATCGAGATCATCTCTCATCACGGCTTTAGTGGCATCCGTTGCATGAAGAAAGAAAAACGTTGCCGAAAAGAGTATCGCAAAGAACACAATTTTTCCAACAAGCCTCATAGACCCGAGCGCCTCCGGATGGTGAACACACGTTGTTCGAACCCGTTCATCGTCTTCACGTGTCTAGCGCGCCAGTTTATTCGAGGCGTTCAGGGCGGCCACTTTGTAGCACTCCGCAAAGGTGGGGTAGTTGAATACCGTGTTGAGAAAATAGTCCAGGCCGCCATTGAGGGCCAGCACGGCTTGGCCGATATGAATCAGCTCCGTCGCGCCCGTGCCGATTGCATGCACGCCCAGCAGCCGATGGTTTTCCCGGTGGAACAGGAGCTTAACCAGTCCGCTGTCGTCACCGAGAATTTGGCCGCGGGCGATTTCCCGATACCGGGCAACCCCGGTCTCGTACGGAACTTTGTCGGTCGTCAATTCATGTTCATGGGCTCCCACCATCGAGATTTCAGGAATCGAATAGATCCCCACGGGGAAATGGGTGGCCATGAGTTTCGATTCCACCCCGAACGCTGAATAGGCGGCTAACCGGCCTTGCTCTGCAGAAGTCGCTGCTAAGCTGGGATAGCCAATGACATCTCCAGCCGCGAAGATATGCGGCACCTGCGTACGAAACTGCGGGTCGACGGTCAGCAACCCGTGCGGATCGACGGTCAGCCCTGCCGCCTCAAGATTCAACTGGGCGGTTGCCCCTACACGTCCGGCAGAAAAGAGGACAAGATCGGAGACAATCACTTTCCCGGATTCCAAATGGATGACAACCTGGCGTGGGGGCCCTCGGAAATTTCCAGCCGCTCCACGGCCTCACCAAGCCGGAACGTCACGTCGTGATTCCGCATTTGATGCATGAGCTCTTCAACGATTTCTTCATCCAGGAATTCGAGCAGGTGTTCTCGCTTATCGATCACCGTCACGTCGAGTTCTAACGCGGCAAACATGGAGGCGTATTCAATGCCAATGACCCCGGCTCCCACCACCGCCATCCTCCGAGGCACATGCTTCATGTGCATAACCTGAGCGCTGGTCAGAACGAACTCTCCATCGACGTTCACGCCGCGAGGGACTGACGGTTGGGTGCCCTACCGCGATCAAGATCTTGTCGGCCGTCACCGTCCGCGACTCCTCGCGAGGAAACCACCGTCACCGTATGGGGATCTTTGAACGATGCCTCTCCCCGAAGCAATGGGATATCATTGCGCCAGAGCTGGTCTTCCACCACTTGCGCTTCCCGCTGAATCACGGCGTTCACGCGGCGCAACAATTGCTCGGCAGTCGGACGGGTTTTGAGATGATGGCCGAGATGGCCGTCAGTCAAGCTGTCTTGCGCCATGAAGGACAACACGGCTTCCCGGAACGTTTTGCTGGGAATCGTGCCGGTTGCAACACAACCTCCACCGACAATCTGTTGCCGCTCCACCACCGCTGCGCGCTTCCCCAGCTTTGCCGCTTGAATCGCTGCGCGTTGCCCGGCTGGCCCGCTCCCGATGCACAACAGATCTACATCGTATAACTCAGGCATCGGATCCTCCATGGCTCACAGAGCGCTTCCATTTGATTCCGTCACGTTGCAGGAACCAGATTGGTTGCCGCATACAAGCGTTCCTACCAAGTGAACCAGTGTCTCCATCGCGATCTTTTCGTTCGCACACATGGCTGCTGGTATTCACTGAAGCCCACGTTCAATCAACCGGGCTTCCACCTCCAGATGCTTACGCTCTAAGTTGTGTCGTTCTTGACGCAATTCCTCTATGGCATTCACGTAGAATGTCCAGTGTTGGCGCCACTGGCCGAGCAGCTGTTCTTTCTCACCTTGGCTCTTGTACGCCTGCTGAAGGATGTCGCGGGCAAACACGAGATGTTCGCGCTGTAACACCCATTGCTGCTGATGCAGCTGCCATCCAGATAGATCCAGAGCCTGCAATTCTCGCAGCATGGGGTCCGTTCCCGCCGATGCCTGCTGCACATCGTTCATGCGCCTTGACAAGGCATTGATGTTGACGTTCAGTTGCGCAATGCCTTTGCTCAACAGACCAATGACCGGATCGCCAGGGGAGACATGCTCGCGATCAATCTGGCTGGGGCCGGCACAGGCCGTGACACTCATCACGAGCACAAATCCGGCAAGTATCCACAGTTTTTGTATCGTCATACACCCTCCCTCATGCGAGAATCCGACAACCTTGATTCATTCTGAACGTTATGGCTGTTCAGGAGCTTCCTTCAGCACCGCAACAGGCACCGCATGTGTATGCACCGGATCCAGGGCCTGTTCGTCGGCGGTGTGACCCAGCTCAGCCTACCTGTCGGAGGAAGAGCCGTAGAAACCCGTCGCCGGTTCATCGTTAAGGCTCAACCCCTTC
Organism: Nitrospirota bacterium; assembly: GCA_963782735.1. Classification (GTDB taxonomy): domain Bacteria; phylum Nitrospirota; class Nitrospiria; order Nitrospirales; family Nitrospiraceae; genus Palsa-1315. The sequence continues at coordinate 59,613 of CAWAKW010000025.1, read as the reverse complement.
GCGCACGATCCGCGATGCGTCTATTTCTGGTTCACGTAGCGAATGGCTGTACCGGACAAATATTCCGTCCATTCAGTCTGGTCCGCCGTGCTTTGCACAAAACTCCAGGGGTCGTAATAATTCCACCAGCCCCCTCCGTATAGGCCAAAATTACCCGACCCCGGACCCATGGTGGATTCATATGGAGGACTCGGCCCCATTGATTCCAACACATCAGATTTCCCCAGCACCACTGCGTCAGCGCCCATCATGCTCGCACGAGCCAGAATCTTGTCGCGTAGCCGGTCTTCATCCGCACTCTGACTCGTCGCAATGATCCGGGCCAGCTTGACATACGGAGAGTCGGGCTCAGTCTCCAGCCATTGGACTGGTTCGCCACTGACGCGAGGCGGATAGGACTCATGGGTCAACGGTTCGACACGCACCGACACACATGCCGTCAGCAGAAGAAACGTAGCTAGGATCAATCCACACCGTGCGGCACGGTGGAGCTGCCTCTCGGATGACCTCCTGACAGGACAACGTGATGCTGCGCTGCTGTACCGCTGATTCATAATGAGCATCCTAGCATGAGCCCTAATCGCACCCGACACGCTGGCCGGCCTTGAGGATTCCTTTCGCATCAGCAAAGAAGACGAGCCGACTATCGATCCCTCCGTAGAACGGAAGCGTGCCAAAAATTTCCGCTTGCCCCGGCAGGCTCGTAGCGTCATCTCCCACACCAGTTCCTCCATGGCGTCCTGCGCTTCGTTATGAAACTGCGAGGGCCGAGTTCGTCATACAGGTCTACCTTCTGTTGACCGATCCAGCGAGCGATGACGTCATCCCATGTTGAATATGTTCCGGCCAGCACAGGCCCCCGATCGTTTACACAGCCGCCGCTCAGCAGAACCAAGGAGAAGGAAACTGCGAGTTGCAGCCTTCTCGGTGGAGGCATGCTGTTACTGTACTTCCCTAGTCACTACGGAGAGAACGTACCCACTGCTCCGTATAACCACTTTCGCGTTCCGTAAACCTGCAGTCTGGCCCATGTCCGTGTCCGAACGTATCCAAGGGAACTGCCGACTTCACTCAACCTCTGAAGCCCCGCGGAGCGCTTCTCCCATCAAAAATCTCTGTTTCTCTACAGACTCGCCGGACCCTCCGTCTGACAAATGCTTGGTGATAGGCCTTTTTCTCCGTTACCGTGCTTCGCCTAACTCTGTGTGATCGCCAAGGTCTCTCGCTTCCGTATAACGGATGGCTGTTCCCATGAGCATTCTCATTGTTTCATCATACGGAACTGCTACGCTACCGGAGTAGACTCCGCCCCACTGGCCCCACGATCCATAGGAACCACCGTATGGTCCATATCCACCATAACCCCACGGAGTTCCATAGTAGGGGCTGTTGTACCCCCACGGATCATACAGCGGTTGAAATGCCACCTCGTGCAGAGTCATCGTTTGCGGTTTAGCAAAAACAACGGCATCGGCCCCCAGGGTTGCGGCCTGATTCAAGATCTTTCTCTGCATGCTGCCGAAACCAAGCCCGCTATCCCCAATCCGTAGTTCCGCGATGTCTTGATGCGGTCGAGCTGGCCTCTGTTCCAGCACGGCGACGTCATCCGCAGATCCCTTGGGGGGAAATCTGTCGCTGGTCAGCAGGATGGTATCTACGCTCGTGCAGCTTGAGAAGAGTAGACACGGGACAAGGAGCGACAAAAGCAAGAAGACTCCCTCACCGCGAGGCCGTTTTAGACACTGACACACCCGGGACTCACCACTCCTTCCCACGTTCCCGCCTGATGCCCCTGTGGTACATCGACAGTGTATTGACGCATCCAGCGCTGGCACCTTGTGGCACTTGGTCAACATCGGGTAGTTGAACACGGTGCGCAAAAAATAATTCAGCCCGACGTCCAGATCGAGTACCGCTTGCCCTATGTGAATGAGCTTGGTTGCGCCGGTTCCAATCGCAGGAACACCGAAGAGGTGTCTCCATTCTATGACCGCAACACGCTTCCCCAGCTTCGCCGCTGAAATCGCCGATCGCTGGCCGGCCGACCCGCTCCCGATATAGACCAGATCGAGCTTATGTGGCGCCGACATGTTCATCACCTTCTCCCTCTCGATCGTCACTTGGATATGGCCCCTCCATAGGCACCTTAAGCCGACGGCCCGTATCAGGCATCATCTCCCCATCCCGGCCCATAAAATGGGCTGTCATACCCCCATGGATCACTAGACCGCGACGCCTAGGCGTCTGATGCTCGATATGGTGCGCAGGCTTGGCAACCCTGACCACATGCGCGCGAAGCTCACCGACGGATCCTCCACGTGAAGTTCCACGAGACGACCATGGGCGCTCGAACCTGATATGCCACCTCCGCTCTCTTCGCTTCCGCACTCACTTGAGCGACCGCTCAATCAATTGGGCTTCGACCGTTAACCGTTTGTGCTCCAGGTCGAGCCGTTTCTGCCGGAATGTGTCCAGACCCTGTTGGTACTGCCGTTCATGGGTGGTCCATTCCTGGAGTAGCTGCGCTTTATTGTCCGGATTCCGCTTCGACGCAATCATCTGGGCTCTCGCGAAGTGCAGATGGTTCCGCTGCAGCACCCATTGTTGCTGCTGCAGTTCCAAGCCGAGCAGATCCGTCGCTCGAAGCTCTTGCAGCACCGTGTCCTGCGTATCGGGGAACTGCTTGAGTTCTTCAAGTCGTTTCATGGCACGATCGATGTTCACATCAAGATGGATGATGCCTTTGTTCAACATGCCCAGCACCGGATCCACGAACTCCGCCGGCTGATGTACGGCATTGGTGGCCCCGACGCATCCCATCGTCACCACCAACAGGAGACTCGCTCCCGTTGCTCGCCATCGAATTCCCATGCCGCTCATTTTCCCTCACTCCTCATGCGCCGTTCCCTTCTTGTTGGTCAGATCAGTCACCGAAGAGGCACGCGCACGCGCCGCCCTCACTGGTTCAATACTCGAAGAAGCCTCCACTCACCCACGGCGGGAATCCAAAGGGTCGCACGCCGGCCGTCGGCACCCCGGCCGGAGATTTTCCTTTCCAAGTCTTCGGCGGATGCTCACGCACCACAAGCGCTGTGTGATGCCGTGTGCCCTCTCGGAGATATTCGACCTCGATCGTCCGTCCCACCGGCATATCTTTCATCGTGTCAAGGAACGCTCTGGGTGTACGGACGGGACGACCATCGAGCGCCATGATGATATCGCCGCCCAGGATCCATGGTACCCCTTGCACCACGATGTCGAGGGTGCCGGCCCGCAGCCCTGCATCGGCGGCTGGACTCCCGTCTTCCACATCTTCCACCAAGAACCCCTGCCCGAGCGGCAACGCAAACAAGCTGAGGAATTCCACCGTGGGAAACATCCCACTGATCCCGAGCCAGGGTCGACTCACCCGCCCACGCTGCTTGAGTTCAGCCAGCACAGCCTTGGCCGTGTTGATCGGAATGGCAAAGCCGATGTTCTGGGCGCCGGCCAGCATGGCGGTAGCAATGCCGACGACGCGGCCCTGCGCATCCACGAGCGGCCCCCCGCTGTTGCCCGGGTTGATCGGCGCGGTAGTCCGAATAGCGCGCGAGTCGACGATACCGCGCTTTCCCGGCAACGGCCCAAGACCACTCACGATTCCCGACGTCAACGTGAACCCGAGCCCGAACGGGCTGCCCACCACAAGCGCCCGTTGTCCCGCTTGCAGCTGATCGGAGTCTCCGAGTGGGACCGTGGCGTATGGTCCCTTCTCCCGCGGCAGCCGCAGCACCGCCACATCCGTTTCCGGATCACTGCCGATCACCTCCACGCGGACTTGCCGGCCATCGAACAACGTCGCCATGATGGCGCTGGCTCGCTCCACGATGTGCGCATTGGTGAGCACGGTGCCGTCTTGATCGAGAATGAACCCGGCTCCCACGCCGGTAGCCATGGGATCCAGCATCGGATGGTCTGAGGTGTAGATAGAAGACAGAAAGACTGTCGCCGGGGCCAGACGTTTGTACATCTCGGCAATCTGGTCGTCCTCGGAGTCGTGTCGAACCGCCGCGACGCTGACGGTACAGGGGATGCAGACCGCGAGACTGACCAGGCCAATCAGAAGCACTCGACGACTCATGTGAGGCAGCCTTTCTCTGTGACGAGCCGGGCCCTCAGCCCCATGGGCTTCCGAACACAGGGCTCAGGGCTCTGGGTGAATCGTGCGAGTCCGGTGCTGCCGGTCACGCAGGATCAGTGAGGGCTCTCCTGCCGTGTCCAGACTCAGTACCAGACGCGTTTTTCCATCGACGTCGTGAATCGCAAGGCCGGATTCTTCCGAGAGGCCGAGCCAGATAATCCGGGTCTCACTCCGATGCAGCATGGCGAGATAGGGTTCCTCCTCGGCCGAAAACCCGAGGATCGCACGTGGTTTCCCCCGTTGATTCACGAGACGAAATTCTTGCGCACTGATGACTGTCGGGCTCTGACCGACAGTCTCTTCGGCCACGACCGGATCACCGAGCACCAGCCATGCGGTCAGCAAGCCCCCCGCAAATCCAGCCACGAGACTGAACAGAGGAACTGTCCACGACCCTGTATTCACTCTCATTGCACACCTCCCACCTACTTGGTCTCCCAGCCACCGTTTCTCCGGACATCATGGTGATTGCCAATCCATTCTGACTGTTAGTACCGGATGGCGATAGCAGACAGATACACGGTCCATTCGCTCTGATCCGCAGCCACCTGGACATCGCTCCAAGGTTCTAATAGATAGAATGGGTCCCACGATCCCCACGGCCCCACGAGTAGGCGTTGTATCCGGTGCCAGCCTGGCTTAGCGTCGATTCATATAGTGGACTCGGCCCTATGGATTCGAGGACATCGACCTTGCCCAGGATCACGGCATCGGCGCCCAGTTGCCTGGCACGGGTCAGGATGTGCTCACGCAGGGCGTCTTCGCCCACAGTTTGACTTGTCGCGACAATGCGCGCGAGCTTCATCGAGGGTCTGAAGGGCTCAGCAGAGAGCACCTGAATCGGCTCGATTCCGTTTCGTGGAGGATAATGTTGCTGCGTCAATGGTTCTACCCGCACCGACACGCACCCAGGCACCAAGCCAAGAATTATGGTAAGCGCGACCGCACGCACCCCTGGTGCAATACCTTGCGTGGTTCGTGCTGGATTATCCGTCACACTCGATCCGTTATACATGCTCGCCCAGACCGGTACGTCCCTAGCCCGCAGCAGGGGAGCTGACATTGTGTGAGCGTCTTTCCTGCGAGGCGCATGCCGCATCCCGCACGATCTCGACAAGAATCGCCGACTCGTACGGCTTATGCAGCCAGGCATAGGCGCCCTGTCTGACAGCAGCGTCCGACATATCGGGATGGTCCCCTGATACCATCACCACAGGCGTATCAGGCCATTCGATTCGACTCAGCGAGAGAAATTTCATTCCGTCCAAACGAGGCATGCGATAGTCCGTGATGACGACATCGAAGTGCCTCCGCTTCATTTCGCTCAAAGCCTCTTGCCCATCACTCACTGAATATACGTTGTACCCCGCGTGGGCAAGCAGAACCGACAGCATGTTTCTGCTTGTATCATCGTCTTCCACGACTAACACTCGCTTTCCGTAGCCATCCATGAGGAACCTCTATTAATTAATGCCTGGTTGCTGCCTGAGCGCGTTGCCCGCATAGAGACAACTTGAAGCGGCCTAGTGTCTCCAGAATGCGCTCGCTGCGCCCCCAGTCGCTCCAATAGACATTCCTGACCGGAAGGACCAACAAGCGGTCTGGTCGCCGGCTCAGAATCGCAGTTGAAAAATTGACCGACGGTATCATGCAATACACCTCCTCCAATACGCGATGTTCCCACGGAGTTCCGATCGTGCGTCGGAACATCGAAAAGTAAGCTGCCAGCTCGGGGGCAAGCTCGCGAACCCTTTCCCAGAGCTCCTGCGCGCGGACGACCATGACCATGGTATTCCACAGCCAGCCGTTCTCCATGAGTGCTCGAGCCAGCTCCTGCGGGGGCTTTTCTATAAACCGGCTGATGGGACGAATCGACGAGTGTTCATGTTTGTTGGCTGAGAACCCGGGCTTGATCCAGCCGTAGTCGGTCTCCGCCTCGGCAGGGTCGACCCCCAACAGGATCAGCGAGTCGTCTCCGGATTCGATCAGATAGTCTGCCGCTTCGACCACCGACGCCATGAAGCGTCTCCCGGGCAGAACAAAATGATCGGACGGAAGGATCGCCACCACGGCCTCAGGGTCACGATGCAACACATGGACGAGCGGGAGGAGGATGCCGGGAGCAGTATCCCGGTTGAGAGGTTGAAACAGCACTGTACCGGGCGGATGCCTCACCATGCTGCCAAGAACATGCAAGCGATGATGGGCCGTCGCACTGAGAAGAAGACGTTCTCTCGGAATGACTCTTTGCACCCGCATCACCGTCCGTTCTACCATGGTGCGGTACCCGCAGAATGTGCAGAATTGCTTGGGGGCATCGGTGCCGAACGACGCTTGGACAAATGCTCTCAGTCGTTCCCCTTCGCCTCCTGCCAACACAATGCCCCACAACGCCGGTCTGTTCTGCTCCATGACGACCTCCTTGCTTTGCTCCCGTATCAGCCACGCAGGCATCCCATTCCCAGACGGTCATGCCAACAGCCTGCGATTCTGAGTCACAGCCGGAATGATTTCGTCCAGACCGGTACTGGTGAGACGATTCGTCCGCATCACCGGATCTTCGATCCATCCACAGTTCACACACCGTGCCGTCTGTGATGCTTCGGTGCATTCATCGGTGAACGGCGACGTTTCCACAATGACTAATCCCCAACACCTTCGGCATCGCATCACAATCCCTCCATGGTGGTCCTCCGGTTGGACCGACCAACTGAACATTCGCCGAAATGTTTGCGCACTCCACCTGATGTAACAGCAAGCCCGGTGCCAGAGAGATTCATACTCGGCAGATCGTGGGAAACTCACGACTGGCGTAGGCAGACCCATGTGTGGGAAGAAGGGTGAACGAAACGATGGATAGACCTTGGCTGTGTCACGGTGACAACGCATGCCAGGCTGACACAGCCGTGAGAGAACAGGATACGGTACAGGAACTGGTCCAGTTAGGGCGAGGTCACATCCGAGGATTCACCGCCAGGAGAAGGGTGGTGCGTGGCGTAACGGTCAAGAAGACGGTAGAGCGTTCTCCTGCTGATTCCGAGGAGACGCGCGGCCTGCTCCTTGTTGCCGTGCGTCGATTCGAGCACAGCGAGGACGCGTTCGCGCTGAAGTGCGCTGAGCGTGCCGGGAAGGTCTTGTAGCGTATCGTCCCCAGGAGATTTCTTGTCCCTGACCTCAGCGGGCAGGTCGTCGAGCGACAGGACAGCAGTGAGAGCGAGCGCAACCGCTCGCTCGATCACATGCTCCAGCTCCCGCACATTGCCGGGCCAGGGGCGCTTTCTAATGCCCGCATCGCGTCGGAAGAGATGGAGGTAACTGGGACAACCTTCTGCCTGCCATACCGCGCCAGAAACAACTCTGCGAGCAGTGGAATGTCATCCGGCCGCTCACGGAGCGGCGGAATCGTGGTGATGACGGTATTCAGGCGATAGAGCAGATCCTCCCGGAACTGTCCGGCTGACACGAGTTGGTGCAAGTTTCGGCGCGAAGCGGAAATCACGCGAAGATCCAGCTTCACCGTCACATTGCTGCCGACCCGACGAATTTCTTGTTCTTGCAACGCCCGCAACAATTTCGCCTGCCCCGACGGAGACAGATCGGCCACCTCGTCCAAAAAGAGCGTCCCTCCACTGGCTTCCTCCAGTAAGCCACGGCGGAATGTCTCGGCGCCGGTGAACGAACCTTTGACATGGCCGAACAGTTCGCTTTCGAGAAGTGCATCAGGGATCGCGCTGCAGTTCACGGCCACGAACAGCCTGGCGGCCCGTACGCTGTTGTCGTGGATAGCCCGGGCGATGACCTCTTTCCCTGTCCCGCTTTCTCCTTGGATCAACACGCTCGTCCGGCCCGGCGCCACTTTCCCGACAAGCTTGAAGACCTCTACCATGACGTGGCTCTGGCCAACGAATGACGCCGCACGCACGCGCTGATCAAACGCTTTGGACAGGTGCCGGTGGTCGCGCACGAGACGGTGATGCTGCACCGCACGGTTCATCACAAGCGCCAGTTCATCTAGATTCACCGGCTTGGTGATGTAATCGAAGGCCCCTTGCTTCATGGCCTGAATTGCGGTCTCCAGTGACCCGAACGCGGTCTGCAGCACTACCGGGGTCTCCGGAGAAGAGTCGCGAAACCTTTGCAGGAGATCCATTCCGGAGAGCGGACTCATCTTGATATCGCTCATGATCGCATCAAAATCCCGTCCCCCAGCCGTCTCCATGGCCTCCACCACCCCGCACGCCAGGACGACGTGAAATCCGGCGCGTTGCAACGCTTCACCCAGCATCTCGCGGTTGTGTCGGTCGTCATCTACGACCAGTATCCAGCTCTCACTCTCCATCGGATTCCCCTCCGAGACGACGTCCCCTCCACAGCGGAAGATCGATTGTGAAGGTGGTTCCCTGTCCGACGACACTCTGTACCGCGAGTCGTCCGCCGGCCAACGAGACGGCTCGGTGACAGATGGCTAATCCAAGCCCCGTCCCCCGCTGGGCCTGCCGTGTCGTGAAGAATGGTTCAAAAATGCGTTGGACATATTCCGGTGGAACCCCATGGCCCGTATCCCGCACTTCAGCCGAATGGCGCCGTCGTCCAACTCAGGTGTCCCGGCCACCACGAGCGTTCCGTCGGTCCTCCTCGTTCCGGATGTATCGGGTGCAGATCGCCAACTTCCTCCCTGTGGCATGGCCTGAATTGCGTCGACCAGGTTGAAGATGACGCCATGAAGGGTATGTGGATCCGCGGCAACAGGAGCGAGTCCTTCCGGCAGGTCGGTCACGAGCTCGATCGACCGATGAGGAAGACCGGGAGCATTGACGGCCAGCACATCCCGGATGACCGTATTGAGGTCCACGGGGCTCCGCTCGATTCGGACACGAGTTGACTCGAGAATATGATGGAGAATCTCGATCATCCGCTTGACCTCGGTCCGGACAACAGACAGATGCCGATCACGATCCTCGATCGTGGCATCGTGCTCGAGCATCTGAAGATTACCGGAAATCGCGTTCAGGGGGTTCCCCAGTTCGTGCGCCACCACGGCCGAGAGTTCACCTAGAGCGGCTAACTTTTCTGACCGTTCAGCCTGGACGCGGGCTTCCCCCAGCATCGCGTGGGTCTGGCGAAGTTCTTCGGTGGTTTCGGAAACCTTTCGTTGCAACGTGTCGTTGAAGCGATGTATTTCCTGGAGCAATTGTTCCTTGACAGCCACAGCCTCACGAATTCGGTCCACCATCCGATTGTACTGGCCCACCACCTCTCGAATGTCCGACGATCCACCTACTGGTGCCTGGCTGGCCAGATCTCCGCCTTCGGTCCGCCGCATGGCCTGCAGGAGCATCGCCACCGGACGATGGACCTGCACCCTGAGAAGGAGCAGGAATGCCAGACTTGTCAGAGTCACCATCGCCACGGCAAGCACCTTGCCGAACGTCCGCTCTTGCTCGATGAGACGATCATACTTGGCAATCGAATACTTTCCACGAAGCGCCGCCATCACCTGACCCTTGACAACCACTGGGGCTGTAATGATCCACCCCCGATCCTCTTGGGCATCGTCAAATCTGGCCACGGCTTGTCCCGCCCGCACGGAGGTCCGATCCTGATCGCTCAACATGGTGAGAGCTTTTCTCGGGTCTGTGCTCGTGATCAGCGGGCCGGCATCACCCGAGACATCGTAGACGCTCAGATGCCGGAGGCCGGGACGCAACTCCATGATGTCCACGAATGCCGTGTTCAAGGCTTGCACGTCGTGAATATCGTCGCCTGTGTTTCCGACGATGCGGCTTATGGCTGTTGCCGTCCGCAGAAACGCATCCAGGCGGTCTTGCGCGGCGGCCCGTTCAATCACGAGAGTATCAACTACGTTCACCGATGCGATGGCCAGCAGGACCAGCACAATGCCGGTCACCACAACTCCGCCTAACACACCTGTAATGCGTGAGATGCTTGTATTCAACCGGTCGCCTATCCAGTTCACCAGCCTTTCGCTCCCCATAGCCACGTCATCCCCGCGCCAGGATGCTCTTAACAAGGTGGGTAAGGTTGATTTTCTATTTTCATGTTCGGCTTGTCCGAACTTGGTGAATCACCCAGCTGGACTCGCTGATCAAAACTGCTGATACCCTATCCCGGTGGCGAAGGCGATGGCCGCGATGCCAACCTGAACGGCATATCGTGCTTCGGACAGTCGAACTTCAGACAGCAATAGAGCCGTGGTCGCCGTGGTGACATCGACAATGGAAGACAGCCCCAGCCGATATCGTTCCTTGGCCAAGGTGAGCGCACTGCGTGCTGACTCGACCTCCTTCTCCTCGACGTAAATCTGTTGCCGGGCCGTTTGCAGTGTCAGGTAGGCTTCCGTCACCTCCAACGCAATTCTGTTCGTCAAATCGATCTTTTTCTGCTCAGCCTTGTACTTTTGTTGCCGCGCTTCGGCCACGCGGTTTTCGATCAGGAACCCGGTAAATATCGGCACGGAGACCATAGCTCCCGCACCCCACCACAGATTGGTTTGCCCGGCATGTGAACCGGCATATTGGTTCAGCGGGGCATCACTGAAGTGGATAACGCCTGACATTCCTTGGGCTGCGATCGTGGGAAGGTTCGAAGCTTTGGCCGAATTGAGTCGTTCCTCCGCCTGTGTGATCCGATCGTCTGTGGCGAGTAATTCCGGGCGGTCCCCCAGTGCCTGAGTGATCAGTGTTTCCAGCGTATCCAACAAAGCTGATGGAGTAGGGAGGTCTTCTAACGTGTAGTCCTCCGAACCGCGAACGCCCATGGCATTATTCAATCCGGCGAAGGCCGCACGGAGCTCATTCTTAGCCTGGAGCAGCTGGACCTCGGCATTCTTGAGCTCGACCGATATGAAGTCGAGGTCCAGTTTGGCCTTTAACTCCCGCTTATACAAAATTGCAATTTGATCGCGCAGGACACCACGTTCCCGCACGGTTTCTTCCGCAATGTCGATGAGGCGCTTTTGTCGGAGGCAGTGGATATAGGCTTGTTGCACCCTCAGAATCACCGTCGCCTTGTGTGTCTGGATATCCTTTTCAGTCGCCTCCTGGCCAGCTCGCTCCGCCAGCAGTTTGTGCGCAGTTTGACCGAAATCGTAAATCAGCTGGTCCGCCCGAAATCCCGCACTTTCCACGTAGGAGGTCGGCTTATTCTGTGCTCCGGCCACGTTGAACGCGCTGAGCGGACGAACGGTCCCTCCGGTCTGAATCGCATAGGCATTCAATTCCGGGTAGTAGCGAGCCGCTGCCTGATCCGTGACTGCCTCCGCGGCGAGAGCAGTCTGCTTCGATCGACGAAGCAGCGGATGACGATCAAGACCGATGCGAATCGCGGACTCGTATCCCAGAAAGGCTCCCTTCGATAAAGGAATATTCGGCGATGGCGGGTACGCGAGCGGCTGTGCAGAGCCCTCAGAAGCACGCTCCGCCGGCCAGCAGGTTCTGCCGGATACAAGAACAAAGATCAGCACGCACCATAGACACAAAGAGAATCGACGTGCGATCTGCAATCGCGTGGAGTCAATACCGCGCATATTCAACTCCTGTCGCGTAGGCGAGCGCGGCTTCACTGGCTCGATAGTCATACTGTGCATCTGCAAGCCCAACTTCGGCGCTCAAGAGATCGGTCGTCGCGGTCGTCACATCGAGGATAGAGCCCAGGCTGGCTTTGTACCGCTCGCGTGCGAGCGTCAGTGCTTCGCGCGCGTAGGCGACCTTCTCTTCCGCTACCTTAATTTGCTGTTCGGCGGTCAGCCGGCTGAGATAGGCTTGCGCGACTTGCAGCACGATATCGTTGGTGATCGATCGAGTGGTGGCCTGGGTCTCGCCTTTCCGGGCGTCGGCCTCTTCGATTTGGCCTTCAATGCGGCCGCCGGTGTATAAGGGGAATGAACTGGTCCCGCCAAGTCCATACCACCCCAGTTTTGCGCCGGGATTGCTGACGTCTTTTCCGCTGGGTCGTTCCTCATGGCCCCACCAGGTATAGGCCATGGTGCCGATCCCGGTCACCGATCCGAAGCGAAGGGCCTTGGCTGCCTGCAGCGCTTCTTCCGCTGCCTGTATCCGGTCTTTGCTTCCGAGCAACTCCGGTCGCTGATTCAGCGCGTCCTGAACCAGTGATTCAGGACTTGCGCTAGACGTGACCGCGAGGACCGCCTGTTCCAAGAGATAGTTCCCGGGACCCTGCAGACCCATGGCAGTATTCAGTGCGGCAAATGCCAATACAAGGTTGTTCTGAGCCTTGATCAACAGCACTTCTGCCCGATTAGCCTCGACCGATGCAAAATCCAAGTCCAACTTGGATCGCAATTGCCGTCGGTAGAACGTCTCCGTCTGTTGTCGGATCAACTCGCGTTCATTCAAGACTTCGCGGGAGATGTCCACGAGCCGCTGCTGCTTCAGGCAATTGAGATAGGCCTGCTCCACATTCAGGATGGTCAGCGCTTTGGCAGTCAACACGGCTTTCTCGGCGGAGGCTGCGAGCGACTTCTGTGAGAGAATTCGATGAGCCGTCTGACCGAAGTCCGTAATGAGATAATCTGCGCGAATGCCGGGAGTCGTCAGGTAGATTGGTGGGTTTTGGCAGTGAGCCTGAGATCAGGAGATTGCCCAGGACTCTGGTGTTCCCGGCAGTACTTGAACAATGCCGGTCATCTGCGGATAATTGGCGGATTCGATCTGCTTGACCAGGGCCTGAGATTCCAGGGCCTCATGCTCCGCCATTTTGATGAGCGGCTGTTTCTCAAGTGCCGTTCGAATCGCCCGCTCCCAGCTCAATGGAGTGCCGGCCGCAGACATGGGACGGGTGACATCTGCTCCGCGGCGAGCGAAGTGGTCACCCCGCACGTAATGATGACCAGCACACAGGCCAGGCATCTAGAAGCGTTTGTAATCTTGACCTGTAGCATAGGCGACCACTGACTCACTGGTTTTGTAGATATACCGGGCTTCCGCCAAGCGAGATTCGGATTCGAACAACACGTGTCGTCGCGCGGACGACCTCCACGATCGGGCTCAAGCCAAGGCGGTAGCGCTCTTGTGCCAGCAGCAACGCCTCTTTCGAAAAGGTTACGCGTTCCTGCTCGAGTGCGATTTGTTCGGCATTCGTGATTCGCGTGAGATAGGCGCGAACAATCTGCAAGACGATTTCATTTGCGAGGCTCTGGAGTTCTTCTTCCGTTTCCCCTTTGCGGTGGCTGGCCTCTTTGATTTGATTCTGAATCCTGAATCCGGTGAAAAGAGGGAACTTCATCGTGGCGCCATAGCCCCAAAACGGGGTCACGCCATCGGAAGGAATGCCACTATCATGTACATCGCCGTATTTGGTCATGCCGATCGATCCGACGGCAGAGAGCGAACCGAAATTGAGGGCCTTGACTGCCTGGAGCAATTCATCGCTGGCGGCCAGACGGTCCCGATTGCCGAGCAGCTCGGGCCGGTCGCTGAGCCCGGTAGCAACCAATGTCTCCACCGCTTGGCTTGGAGTCACACGAATAGGAATCTGTTCCAGCTCATACCGGTCCGGGCCTTCGAAGCCCATCGCATTATTCAAGGCAGCAAAGGATTGCTTCAGATCATTTTGCGCTTTGATCAGCGAGAGCTCAGCATTCGAGACTTCCACCAACATCAAGTCCAGATCGACCTTCGATTTGAGTTGATGGTTGTGCAGCGTCTGCACTTGATCACGGACGGCTTGCCGCTGCTTGACCGTCTCAGCCGCGATCGTCACCAAACTCTTCTGAAGCAAACTGTTGAGGTAGGCCCTTTGAACATTGAGGATGACGAAGGCTTTGTTCGTCAGAATCTCTTTCTCACCGGCTGCTTCATTGGCCTCGGTTGCGAGAATGCGATGAGCGGTGTAGCCAAAATCCGAGATCAATTGATTGAGCATGAACCCGCCGGATAACATGTTCTGGTTATGCTTGGCGAGCGCGCCGCCCGGATCGAACCCATGCCCACCGCGATCGTGAATCGCTTTGCCATCAGTTGTCACAATGCGCATAGAGCCGCTGCTTCCGGCGAGGGAAGCTTCAAGCCAGGGATAGCGTTCACCCTGCGTTTGACGGGTCAGAGCCTTTGCAATGAGTGAGCTATAACGCGAACGCTCGATCAGGGGATGGGTGGCAAGACCGGTGTTGATGGCTTCATCGAGCGTCAGCAGAGAGCCGGCAGGTTTCACGACAGCACGGGATACGGTTGGTTCCGCCTGTGGCGACTGTTCCCTTGATTGTGCGAGACCGACATAGGAGCCGCTCACAATAAGAGCCATAATTAGGATTTTGGTGATGGGCTGTTGCATGAGGGGTCGCCTCCGGAACGCGTCTCGACCGTTCTCTTTATGAAGGGAAATGTTACATTTTCTGCTTGGCTGCTTTGCCGTTTGGAAGGTTGTAAGGGGACGATTGAACCGTCTGCCCATCGACCAACCCGCTTTTGCCGACGACGACCACTTCTTCTTCACCGGTCAGTCCTTCCACCACTTCCACCCAGAGACCGTCATCAATGCCGGCTTTCACGGGAACGAGTTTGGCCTTGCCGGAATCGATTACGAACACAGATTTCTCCTGTCCGTTTTTGCTCGGAACAATGGAGGCGGGAGAAATCGCCAGTGCGTTCGGATGTTGCTGCAGATGGAGCGCCACGTTGACGAACATCCCAGGCTGCAGCCGATGGTCTTTGTTCGGCACATCGATTTCGACCAGCAATGTTCTGGTGGCCGGATCCAAGGCCTCGGTGGTCCGAGTGATCGAAGCCTGCAATTCTTCAGACCATTCACGTGCGGTCACCGTCACGAGAAGCCCTGGTTTCGCCAACTGCGCAGCTTCCTGCGGGGCATTCACATAGATCCGGACGCTGTCCATATCCATGATCGTGAACAGCGGCGCCGCTTGAGTTGCCGAGCCGGTTGCCGCCTGGATGAGCGCGCCCGGATCGGCAAACCGAGCCGTGATCACGCCTGAGAAGGGCGCATAGACGTTAGTGTAATCCAGCAAGGTGCGGCGGCTGTCTCGCTGATGTTTCGCGGATTCAGCCGCGGCTTTGGCCACATCCACATCCTGCTTGGCGATGATATCGTGATTATCCTGCCAGACGCTCAGGTACCGCTCATACGTGACTTTCTTGATCTGGTAATCGGCATCAGCCTGCTTGTATTGGTCTTCGATCTCGGGCGCATCTAATACGGCCAGCAACTGCCCCTGCTTCACGACATCTCCCTTGTCGAAGCCAATCCATTTAACATACCCGGAGACCTTTCCGTACAACGTGGCTTGGTACCAAGGAGAGATATTTGCCGGCAGAGTCAGGGTCTGGCTAATGTCGCGCCGTTGCACTTTCAATACTTGGACCTGGTGGGTAGAAGACTGAGCCGAGTCCCGATCTGCATTGGGTGCGGACACCGTCGGGTGCTGGCCCTGGATTATCATCAAGGCCGCCGCAAGAAGAAAGAGTCCCGCCGCAACCATTAGGACGATTTTGACCCGCGACGTCTGTGTCATATCCCCCCACGAAGCTCCCTCAGCAAGCATACATGATCCCTCCATGACTCCTCCATTCAGTGAACCTCGTCTCTTTCAGTTTCAGCCTGGCCGGCTGCTGAACGCCGGCGGGCGATCGCGTGCAGAACCGGAATAAACAGTAATGTCATAAACGTCGAGACCGTCAAGCCTCCGATCACAGCGCGCGCGAGCGGCATATTGCTCTCGCTTCCCTCCCCGATGCCCAGCGCCATCGGGGCTAACCCAAACACCGTGGCGAGTGACGTCATGAGGATGGGCCTGATTCTGAGACGCCCCGCCTCCACAACGGCCTCCTCGATCGGCATGCCCTCGCGCAACTTGTTATTCGCGAAATCCACCAGGAGCACGCTGTTGGATACGACGATCCCGATCATCATCAGGGTGCCGATCATCGATTCCACATTGACCGAGGTATGGGTCAGCAGCAACATCCAGATCACCCCGATAAATCCCAACGGGACGGCAAACATGACCACAAAGGGATCGAGCCAGGAACGAAACAGCCCCACCATCACCAAATAGATCAATACCATCGCCATCGGCAGATTCCAGGCAAATCCAGAAATCGCCGCGCGCATACTGTCCACTTCCCCCTTGAAGGTCAGCACCACATCCTTCGGTATCTTGAGCTTCGCCACGGCCTGTTCGATCTGAGTCGCGATATGCCCCAGATCGTTACCAGGGACGCTGACAAGCACGTCCATCGTTCGCTGCAAGTTGAAGTGATCGACGGTCTCAGGACCGACTTTTCGAACGACATCCACCAGATCTCGCAGGAGGACGGGGCTCCCCCCGGTCGAGATCACACCTGGCAAGCGAACTTGTTCTGGAAAGGGTGTTTGCGTGAGCACTAATGAACTGCCCCTGAGCCTGGTACCACCGGCACTGACCGACATCGGCTTGTCTACATACGTCCCTACGAGCGGCATGTTCAGAAAATCATCGAACTCCAGCAAGATCTGCTCAGGAAATTGGGTCACGACAAAATAGGCATTATTTGTCCGGGGATCGATCCAATAGCCGGGGTTCAAGGTAACATTTGACGAGAGCCCGGTGATCAAATCCGTCACGATCTGAGACTCATTGAGCCCAACAAAGGAGGCTTTGTCTCGATTGATATCGAGATGAATTTCAGGATAGTCCATACCCTGCCGAACCTGTACATCTGCCGTGCCGGGAATCGCTGCTACAAGATCCCGAACCATGTTGGCCGTTGCCGCAAGATCCCCCATGTTGGGACCGCTCACTTTGATATCGATTGGCGCGGGCAAGCCGGCATTGATCACATCACTGACGATCCCGCCAGTCTGGAAGGAGAATTTCACTCCTGGCAACTCGCGACGAAACGACTGGCGCAACTTCATGATGATGTCATCGGTGCGGACATCATGGTCATCCTTCAGACTCACGAGCACGAAGGCCTGATGGGGACCATTCACCGGTGTGTAGAGCACCATCCAGCCCTGCGGAACTCCGATGTTCGACACGATCTGATCCAACTCTGCCGCGGGAATCGCATCCCGAATGAGCCCCTCGACCCTGGCCACGATCGCCTCGGTTTTTTCAATTGTGTGCCCTCAGGAACCGAGACGTTGAGGACGAACGAGCCGGCATCTACTTTCGGGAAGAACTCCGTCGCCATCAGAGGAGCCATGAACATGGAGCCGACGAAGATTGCCGTGACCGTGACAATGACGATCACCTTGTGAGCCAAGCACCAGCGCAGGAGGAGCACGTATCGTTCAACAAACGGGTCGAAGATGTTGAGGCGATTCCAGAACGCGGTGAAGCGTCCTTGATGCGTGGCAGAAGCCCCTCCCTGTGCATGGCTTGCATGGTCACGAAGCAACCGTGCCATCGAAACAGGGGCCAGGGTCAGTGCAACGACGTAGGAAGCCATCATGGCATAGGCCACTGCGAGAGCAAGCGGCACGAACAAAAACTTGATCACGCCCGTGAAAAACGCGATGGGTAAGAAGACGAGGAAGACCGTAATGGTGATAATGAGCATGGGGAGAGCCACTTCGTTGACGGCATCAGCCGCCGCTTGGGAAGAAGTCTTTCCCATCGCCATATGGCGATGAAAGTTTTCGACGACGACAATCGCGTCATCGACTAACCGTCCAACGGCCAGTGCCAATCCGCCGAGCGTCATGATGTTCACCGAGTGGCCGGTGAAGTAGAGACCAATGAAAGTGGCCGTGATGGACAGTGGAATCGCCATGGCGACTATGAGGGTTGAGCGCAGGCTCCCAAGGAACAGCAGCACCATCAGACAGGCGAATCCTCCCCCAATAAACCCTTCATGCTCCAATGTTTGGATGGCTTGCCTGATATAGAGCGACTGATCGAACAACAATTTGACCGTGAAATCTGCGGAACCCGATGAGTTTGGGGAGGCCTTCTTTGACGCCGTCCATCACCGCGATCGTATTGGCGCCGGCCTGCTTGAGAATCGGCAAGTACACGGCACGCTTGCTGTTCACACGGACGACATTGCCCTGAATCATCGTGGAGTCGACCGCTTTCCCCACGTCGCCGAGGCGAATCGGGACCCCGTGTTGCACTTTGATCGGGATCTCGTTCATGCGGTCGACAACTTGGATCAGGCTGTTCGAATAGACGTTGTAATCGAAGTCGCCGATCTTCACGTTACCGGCCGGCAGCAGGAGGCTCTGTTCGTTGACGGCGGCGACGACCTCTTGGGCCGCAATACCTCGCGCCAGCATACGTTCGCGGTCAAGAAAGACGGTGACCTGGCGGACCGTGCCTCCAAAGCTCGGCGCCACGAAAATACCGGGGACGGTCGCGAGTTGCGGTCGGACGTTGTAATAGGCCTTGTCCCGAACGTCCTTTTCGCTGAGTCCCTCGCTGCTGGCCGTCAGCACGCCGATGGGAAGACTCGCCACGCCGAACTTGACGATAATAGGAGGAAACACTCCAGGAGGAAGGTACTTGAGCGTTGAATAGGTGAGACTGGTAATCTCCGCGACCGCTGCGTTCACATCGTACGAAGGCTGGAAGTAGATCTTGATCAGACTGACTCCGGGCAACGAGCGGGATTCGATATGTTCGACGTAGGAGGCTTGCAGAAACAGTTGTTCGAGCCTGAGGGTAATCGCCCCTTCCATCTCACTCGGCCCCATCCCCTTATAGAATGTGGCAACGGCGACGACAGGAAGATTGATCTCCGGGAAGACGTCGACCTCCATTTTTTGAAAGGACACGACACCGAGAATCACCACGATGAGGCTGATGGCGACGATGGCGTAAGGATTTTTGAGCGAAGCGCGGGTCAGCATCGGGTTTCAGCCGTTAAGAGAGAGCGATTCCATCTGAGCCAATAGCGGCAGATGTCGCCGATACAGTGAACGAGTTTGTCGTAGGTGCCCGGCTTCACGACATACCCATTCGCGCCGTTGGCGTAACAGTGCGCCAGGTCGGTCTGGTCGTCCGACGTGGTGAAGACGACAACAGGAATTGCACCGAAGCGGGCATCGGCCCGGAGTCGAATCAAAAAGTCGCAACCATTCCGTCGGCCGAGCTTGAGATCGAGGAGGATCAGAAAGGCGGGGACGGCCTGGCTCGTGAGGTGGAGCGGTCGCCAGAAGCGTATTGGAAGGAGATGTTGGGATTATAACTGACTCGGTCTTGAAGAAGTGGAGCGCAGCATCCGCGTCGTGCTCGGTATAGAGGACGACATCGAGACCGGTTTGGGCCAGTGCCAGGCGAAAGAGTTCGCACTCGCCAGGGCTGTCTTCGATCAAAAGGATGGAGGGGTGCGCTACCATTATATAGGGGGATATCAGCAGGGAATGTGCCGGGCTCGAAGATGAAGAGTTCGATGCAGAAAATGTTTATTAAGAACAATGAGTTGGGCATGTAAAGGTGATGTGACTGGTGATTGTTAGGTGGGGAGGGGATTGGGGAGAAATTCCATGAAGGAAGGGAGAAATTCCAGAGGAAGAGGGAGGGTGGCCTGATCAGTCTCCTTTGCTCGCGCAACGCGCGGTCGCGGACTCCCCTCGTTGGACGCGCGCAGTTGGAGACCGATTCAGGCCACCCTCCTGGAGGAGATGCGAGCGAGCTTGGAGGGAACATTATTATGCGGATCCTGTCGCTGACCAGCCCAGCCGGCTTCGCACCCCGCCCGGTGTAGGAGGATGAGGGGGGAGCGGCCAGGTGCCCTCCTTGCTCGCAGAACGCGCACGATGAAGCTGTGCTCGCGAGGGAGAAGAGCGCGTCTCGGCGCGCTCGGGGTTGGGCGGGTGGAATATTGCGCGCAGTGGGAGATCGATTCAGGCCACCCTCCTTTGAGAAGTCGGACGACTCGCCCTAGAGAGAGGGGAGAAACGAGCGAGCTTGGATGGAACATTATATACTGCCGGTCTTTATCACCTATGCGGTTATCAACCTGTGAGCAATTGACAGATTCTCATAAGAAAAGTAGCCTGTTTTTCTTTCTGTATTAAGAGGTAGTCATCTTATTCGATGAACATCTTTGAAACATTCGAACATCTATCAATAGAACATCTGGATCGACTACATCGCCAGAAATCAGGAGGAACATCTCTATCTTGATTTCAAGATTTTGAAAGATGCTTCCTTGGCATCCACCGATGATAAGCGCAACTTGGCTCGTGCGCTCTCTGGATTTGCCAATTCAAGTGGTGGTCTGATCATTTGGGGAGTTGAAGCGAGAAAGAACAACGTTGGAATCGATTGCGCCACTGCACTTAAGGAAATTGATCGTGTTGCCCTTCTCTTGTCGAGGTTGAACGAATTGACTGGTGATGGCGTCGATCCAACCGTTCAAGGCGTCCGTCATCGCATCATTCCTGGAAGGGGTGATGGCAAGGGGTTTGCTGTTTCACTGATTCCTGAGAGCGATACTGGGCCGCACATGTCAAAACTCGGAGAGGATCGGTACTACAAGCGTAGTGGCGACAGCTTCTACAAGATGGAGCATTATGACATTGCTGATATGTTTTCTCGGCGTCGGAGGCCAAGTCTTGTCGTAACTGTGAAAATCGATGGAGTAGGCACTGGGGCATCAATAATTCTCGGGCTTCGAAACGACGGTCGTGCTACTGCCAGAGCGCCCTATCTTGCCATTCGCTGCGATAGTCCCTTCCGTCGCAGCGAATTCGGACTGGACGGCAACCGAAGCGAAGGAATGCCGTTTCTTGGTTTCATAAGTTCAGGCTATCCGTGGTGTTACAGTGGAGGGCTGGAAATTGCTCTTCATCCACGAATGTCCCGGGATGTAGCCCGTTTGTATCAAGGTTTAATCCCGAAGCACCCGCCGCCGCGCGATGTTGTGATCTACTATGCTGTGGCTTGCGAAGATCAGCCTCTGCGGGAAGACAGTATCGTAAGCCAAATTCAATGAAGACAGGGCGAAAAAGCGAAA
The DNA here is from genome assembly GCA_963782735.1 of Nitrospirota bacterium. Lineage (GTDB taxonomy): Bacteria > Nitrospirota > Nitrospiria > Nitrospirales > Nitrospiraceae > Palsa-1315. Next base: position 38,490 of record CAWAKW010000025.1, on the reverse strand, counting down.
CAAAGAGGTCGGGAGTCTTTCCGAAAAGCCTCAGCCCCGCCAGCCGCCCACCACGTCTGAGTTTGCTTCTGACACTCGTCGCTCGTCTCTTAGAACTCCTCACGGTTAACGTAGAGAGTCTGGAGTTTCGCAACGCCTGTCTGCGGTACATGTCTGGTGTTAAGTCAATACGCGGGATAAGATGTTCGTCGGGATGGACAGGTGATCTTCTGGTTCCAATGGAGGGCAACCATGGCCGGTCAAGGCATTCGAACATCAACGCGCTGGCTCAGGTTTTCCCTGGGCCTTGTGGTTGCCTTCTCAGGGATCTTGTTGTTTCTCATGGATGGTGCTCGTTCGGCTCAGGCAGGTGAGTCGGTGGCGGGAGAGTCTACTGACCAGAGCATGGACATGGATCGTCACGATCATGCGGAGGGGACTGTCGACATGATGGTTCCCCATCAGAAACATCTCGGGCCCCACATGAAATGGACGGCGTTGCGAACGGCGAATGCGGACGATGCCGGGCGTGCCGATCAGATCGTGCAGACTCTGCGACAGGCTCTTGCCAAGTACAAGGATTATCGAGTGGCCATGGACGACGGCTATGTTCCGCTTCATCCCGAGCGGACGCCCAAGCATTATCATTTCGCCAATAAGCAGCGCCGCCTTATGGCCAAGGTTCGCTTTGATCCGGCCGAACCGACAGCACTGTTATATAAGAAAGCTGGGGATGGTTATGAACTCGAGGGGGCGATGTATACCGCGCCGAGAGACATGAGCGAGGACCAGTTGAACGAGCGCATTCCATTGAGCGTCGCGCAGTGGCATGCCCACGTCAATCTCTGCTTTCAGCCGGATGGCAGTAAACGCCGCATGACCAGGAAACAACTCGGTGGCAAGGGGACGATTGCCACGGAATCAGAATGTCAGCAAGCAGGCGGGCGATTCGTTCCGCAAGCAGGTGGGTGGATGATTCATGTGTATCCGTTCGAATCGACTCCCGTAAAGATCTGGACCCACTAAGCGGTAAGATTTTTGTAAGGTAGCATCGTCCCAATGGGTGTAACCATTTCAGTTTGAACAGCCGCCTCAGCCTCCCAGCATCCCGCCGCGTCCGAGTTCATCAACACATACAGCAGTACTTATCGGCCGTATTCATCATGGCGGCATAGCCAGGATGGGCCTGACGTGCCTTCGTCTCGCCCCTTGGGCACCAGGTCCAGGTAGTGGTAGGCGGCATTGACCATGTCGATGCCACGCGCATAGGTTGAATAGGTGTGGAATACGTTTCCTTTGGCGTCTTTAAAGAAGACGCTCGCTCCCTCCCGATCTGAACTGTCAGGATCTTGTATCTTGTAGTTGAAGAACGCTCTTTTCTTGGCTTCTTCCTCCGGCGTGAATGACACATGGTAGTCGAAATTGAAATCGGTGTTGCCGGACGAGACCCACTTGAAATTCCAGCCCATCCGTTTCTTGTATGTTTCGAGTTTGCGGTATGGCGCCCGAGATGCCGCGACCATGGTCACATCGCGGTGGTTCAAATGTACAATGATCCTGTCGAAATTATCCGCCCAGAACGAGCAGTGTTTACACCCTGCATCCCAATCCGGGCCGAACATGAAGTGATAGACGATCAGTTGGCTTCTGCCGTCGAACAGTTCCGACAATGTCTCTGTGCCCTGCGGCCCATCAAAGGCGTAGTCTTTGTCCACCTTTACCCAGGGAAGCTGTCGTCTTTCTTTACTCAATTGATCGCGCAATCGGGTGAACTTCTTCTCTTTTGTCAGCAACGCTTTGCGAGCCGCCAGCCAATCTTTACGCGATACAACCGTATGTCGAGCCATGGGATCCTCCCGATGAAGTGTGGGAAATATCTTCTGTTCAAAGTGTCAGGAGCGGGTCTTCCTCTTGACAAGGCGGGCGATCACGAGGCCGAGTTGCAGCTCCCGTCCGCCACCGTGTCCAATCCTCGTCGTTTGCGGTCTATCTGGTTTAGCTGGATAGTCTGATTCAACCAAGCAAAGAAAAGCAACCGGCTGAATTCCTCGCCTCACGATATGCGTGTGTATATTTGATGTGCGCGTTGCCAGAAACAGTAACCATATCAGGTGATGACAAAAGGCACACCGGTGAGCTATCATAGCGACGTGAGAACATATCGTTGGAGCGAGAAGAAGAATGAACAACTGAAGCAGTCGCGGGGTATTTCGTTTGAAGATGTTGTTCTGGCACTCGAATCAGGCGGGCTCCTTGATGTTCTCATGCACCCGAATCCAAGTCAGTATCCGAACCAAAAAGTGCTTGTTGTGGCGGTTATGGAGTATGTCTATCTCGTTCCTCACGTGGAAGAGGCCGACTATCTGTTTCTCAAGACCATTATCCCAAGCCGGAAAGCCACGCGGGACTATGGCAGAAAGGATAAGCCATGAAGAGACTTGACCGATACGAGAAGCAGATTCTCTCCGCATACGAGCGCGGCATGCTCAAATCGGTTGTGACCACGGAAGTATCACTGCGCCGCTACCGAGAATACGCACGTGCCACCTTGACCAAAAACCGTCGTGTGAACATCCGCATGTCCACGGTCGATCTAGCGGATATCCAGGCGCGAGCGAGTGAGGAAGGTATACCGTATCAGACCCTCATGGCGAGTGTCCTGCACAAGTTCGCGACCGGCCGTCTTCGCGAGCGAAAGTCTAGTCTCGCTTCGCGGTCAAGACGGACGACCCGCAAGCGCACTGCCGCATAACGCACCCTTGCAGACAGATCAAACCTCCGAAAGCCGAAACGTTGTACGTTTTACTTTTTACGTTTAACGAGGCCGGCTTAGGTTACGTGGCGAGCCCGTATTTTTTTAGCTTCGTGAGGAGTGTTTTGTAGTCGATGTCGAGCGTTTTTGCCGCCTGGGTCTTGTTGCCGCCACTGGCTGTGAGGACGCGCTCGATATGCAACCGTTCGATCTCTTCCAGGGAAAGATGTGTGTGATCTCCCGTCTGAGACGAGCTTCGGGCTTTCGGTAACAGTACGAGGACTTCTTCTCGACTGATCGGACCCGCGCCTTGGCTCATCAGCACAATTCCCTCAAGAACGTTTCGCAGTTCACGCACGTTGCCGGGCCAACTGTGGGTGGCAAGCGCCTGCACGGCCTCAGGTGAGATGGTTCGTTTTGTCGTACCGGAGATCCTCAGGCATGAGAGGATGTGTTCTGCAAGTTTCGGAAGGTCTTCTTTCCGCTCGTGGAGCGGAGGCACGCGCAGGGTGACGGTGTTGATGCGGTAGAGCAGGTCGTCCCGGAAGCGGCCTTGGTGCACGAGTTCTTGGATGTCCTGATTCGTGGCTCCGACAACACGGACGTTGGCCTGGAGCGTACGCGTGCTGCCGACGGGGCGGTACTCGCCTCGATCCAGGAAGCGTAACAGACTCACCTGCATCGGACCCGACATCTCGCCCAGTTCATCCAGGAAGAGCGTGCCCCCTTCAGCGGCGGCGATGAGTCCCGGCTTCGCGGCGGTTGCTCCGGTGAAGGCGCCTTTTTCATGGCCGAAGAGTTCACTCTCCAATAGCTCACGGCTCACGGCTCCGCAGTTCACGGCGAGAAACGGTCCACTGGCTCGCCGGCTGAGGTCGTGGAGCAGCCGCGCCGCAATTTCTTTGCCCGACCCGGTTTCTCCCTGAATGAGGACCGGCGCATTGGATGGGGCGACCTGCGCGATCTGGGTCTTGAGTTTTTGCCAAGCCTGACTTGGTCCTTCGATGATGACATCGCGGGTGAAGCCTCCATGCCGGGCCGCCAAGTTCTCTTTGCGGAGGGCGCGCACGGTGGTGAGTCTGGCCAATGCGGCTTTGACTGCTGCGGCGTCGAAAGGCGTATCCTTGACCAGAAAGTCCCAGGCTCCTTGCTTAATGGCCTCGACCGCGTCTTTGACGTCGCCATGGCCGGTTAGCATGAGGACGTCCACGTCCGGTTGATGCTCGCGGACCCACTTCAAGACGGCTCGACCGTCGAGGCCCGGCATACGGAGATCGGTAATGACGCATTCGAACGATGTGGTCTGCAGGGCCTCGATGCCCGCCGCCCCGTGAGTGACGGCGGTCACCTCACAGCCTTCCTCGCGGAGCGCCTGCTCCAACACCAAGCGAACGTATTCTTCGTCGTCGATGATGAGTGTGCGCATCGTAGTTTGGCCTTCAGGAGTCAGTCGTTCAGTCTTTGCTCGGCTGAAGCTGAGAGCTGACAGCTTCTTGGCCATTCGGGAATCCCAGAAAAAACGTGCTGCCTTTGCCGGGCGACGATTCTGCCCAGACACGGCCCCCGTGTTTCTCCGCTACCATCTTCACGATAGCCAGGCCTACGCCGGTGCCTTCGTACTCCTGGGCATTGTGCAACCGCTCGAAGAGACCGAAGAGTTTCTCCTTCTGGTCGGCCTCGAAGCCAATACCGTTGTCCTGTACCCAGAGTATACGTTCGGTCGGGGTTTGCTGTCCCCCGATGTTGATAGTCGGAACCGGGGAATGGCGGGAGAACTTGAGGGCATTATCGAGCAGATTGACCAAGGACTGACGGATGCTGACCGGCTCGCCATACAGATCGGCGAAGGGGAGATTGATGTTGATCTGAGGTGTGATGCCGGCGATCTCGCTTTGCCGGTCGATGACCAGGCTGCTGATCATCTCCAACACGTTGAAGCGGGTGCGTGGGAGATTCTGCTGTTCCAGGCGTGAATACTTGAGCAGGGCGTCGATCATGTGTGTGAGGCGTAACGAGGACTTCCTGATGATGTCGATGTGGTGTTGCACTTGGGGGTCTCCGGCTTCTTCAAATCGCTTTTCCAAAAGCGACGAGAAGCCTTCGATTTCGCGAAGAGGTCCTTTGAGGTCGTGTGCCACGGAGTAGGTGAAGGATTCGAGTTCCTTGGCCTTGCGCATGAGGGCGGTGTCTCGCTCGCGGAGATTTGCAAGCATCGTCGTCAGGGAATTCGCCAGGATGCCGACCTCATCTCGTGTGGGCCAGGGTTCAAACTTGGCCGTGAGGTCATGATGGGCGACACGGTCTGCTGTGGCTGCAAGCTGTTTAAGCGGTGTGGCCACGAGCCGTTTCATCATGAGGTAGATCGAAACGATTAGAAGTCCAACTAGGCCGACGAGGCCGATGACGATGATCCGTGCCTGCTGGACGAGGCGATCGCCCTCGATCTTCATCTCCGCATCAATCTTGCGGTGAAGTTCGAAAAGAGAAGCGATCGCATTTTCGGTCTTGGTTGCAGTCTGTTCGTACGCCGGCTCTGCGTTCGACAGATTTTTCTCGCCCTGACGAGTCGCGGCTTCGAGATCCTCCCGCTGAGCCCGTAAGGCACTCATTCCATCGGCGATGGCGACGATCGTTTGGCTCTCCTGATCGGCCAGGTCGCCTTGCCCGTGCTGTTGCAACATGCCGTACAAAACGGGATGTGTACGGACAGCGTGAACGGCTTGATACGTGTCCAGTGTCGTGAGTGTTCGTTGTTCGATTTCCGCGATGGCTTTCAGGCTGATGGTCTGCTCTGCGTTGTTTTGATGATCGAGGAGATGGTGCATGTGGGTCTGCATGTCGGAGAGGTTGCGGAGCATCTCCGATGCCGTGACGACGGCGGGAATAGTGATCCGCTGATGGCGCTCGACATAACTATTCACACGGGAGAGATAGAAGAACGATGCGCCGAGACTTCCGATGAGCAGGATGAGGATCACGCTGAATGAAAGCGTGAGCTTCTTGCCTATGGAGAGGCGACTGAGCCAACTGGGAGGCATGGCCTAGCCTAGCACAGCGAACTGATTGTGTCAGCCGTGCGATGATTGAGGGTTATGGCGCAGGATGGAGCATGTCGAGAAGCAGTTCTTGAAGGTGCGATTCATGGATTGATTGTATGGAGGTAAACTTGAGCCCGTAGGCATTCCCCTTGTCTCGATTGCGTTTATTTCAGATGCTGCAACTGGAGATCATCGAAGTATGTGACGGCATCCGATTTAGTCCATAGTCCAATCATCCCGGTGTGGAATGTCTTGTCGCAGAGATCAAAGACCTGCTTGTCATCATAGAAGATGATCACGCGACAGCCTTGATGCGTGATCCGCAGTGTGTGCCACTGCTTCAGGCTAATCGTCTGGTCGAAGTTTTGTAGCAGGTGTCGGATTCCATTGACGATCCGGTAAACCCGAATATTCTGCTCCAGCGGATTGGCCCTCGCCAGGTAGTAGTTTCGATCATCCGTTGCCCGCCAGATCAGGCCGCCTCCCATGTCCGCCTGTCCCTGGATCGGCAAGAACGAGACTTCAAGATTGAGATCAGTGCGATGACTTCCTTGATCAGCACCATTTTGTAGGCATGTTCGGCTCCCTTGGCCATGAGCTGGGCGAGCACATATGGGGGACTCTTTGCTCGATCAGTCGCGAGGACTTGCCAATCGCCTGCAGGCCTTCCATCAAACAAAGTTCCGATTGAGAATTCGCTGGGAAGGGTGCCTGGCTGCTCACGATCAAAGTTCCACACAAGAGCAGGAGAGGCGGTCTCTGCCTGGGCGACCACCGCCCCGAGGGACAGCGGAAGAGCGGCTATGAGACTCGTGACAATCAGCGCCGACGGATTCATATGGGTTACTTCCACGTCACTTCATCCCAACAGAGATGGACGAAGGTTTCAAAAGGAGGAAAATTATTCGTGTTTTGTTCCTTCGACCGGACCCAGAGATCGATCTCCATTCCAGCCGGATCAGTTTCACCTCCAGGCAGGGTTCGCTTCACGGGATAGCGAACCTCATGGGTTTTTGGATCGCGGGACCGTTCCATGACCATGAAATGGGAATCGTAGTCCTTGTATAGAACCTGATCGTTCTTCCGCATCGTCGCAGTACCCCATCCACCAAGATAGAGCCACGTTTTTGGGTACAGCGCATCGCCGTTTCCGGAGTCTCCGTGTTCATAAATTCTTGTTGCAATGCCTCCATCCTGGAACGGAGCCTTCGCGGCGAACCGGTCAAAGACGATTCGATAGTGGTCGGCGTCCTCGGCAAATTCAGCGATGACCTGGCCGCTGTTCGTGAGTTCGTTCACCTGGATGTCGATGGAACCCTGCACAGATATCAGGTGTTTGCCGGCATAGTCGAGGTGATCCCATGGAGCCCGATCGTTCATGCTCCCTATAAGAGTGGTTCTCTGTCCTGAAAGGTGAAATTGCCCACTGTAGTAGGGATGTTCATCGGCTTTAAAAATCCTGGTTCCTTCGTTTTCTTTCGGCGTGCCGAACTGCCCAGCAATAGCAGAGGGCGCGAACATCAGCGCCATGGCCAGGACTGTTGAAGCAACGAGGGGTGCGGCTGTATTTTGTTGAGTTGCCATGGCAATCCACCTTTGTTGGAAAATCTACTGTCGCTCTGTTCCCCAACGGCGATGGAGAAATCGTTCAATGGGAGCGAAGAGCGTTTTATCCACCGCCAGCCCGATGATGACGATGACCAGCATGATGCCGATGACTTGATCCATGGCGTTCAGTTCTCGGCCATAATGAAGAAGATGGCCGAGGCCAAAGCCGGTCAGAATTGTGACGAAAATCTCGGCTGCCATGAGTGAGCGCCACGCAAAGGCCCAGCCCTGTTTCATGCCGCTCAGGAGAAATGGAAGAGCTGCAGGCAAGACGACGTGTGTCCACGTGTGCAATCCGGTCGAACCCATGCTGCGGGCTGCGCGCGTATAAATGGGTGGAATGGTCCTCACCCCGTTGTCGGTCGCAATGATCAGCGACCAGAGGGTTCCCATCACGACGACGAACAGCAGGGAGGCTTCTGTTTGACCGAACCAGAGCAGGGCCAGCGGTACCCAACAGACGCTGGGGAGAGTTTGTAGGCCTAATGCGAGGACGCCGATCGTGTCCTGGCACCACCTGGATGATGCGGTAAGCAGTCCCAATGGAAGCCCGGCGAGGATTCCCAATCCATAGCCGATGAGGAGCCGTTGGACCGTGACCCATGTGGCCTCCCAAAGCGTGCCGTCTTCAGCGGCGGATCGGAGATACGCGAAGACGCTGAGGGGCGAAGGCAACAAGAGGGGAGACCACATGCGTGCCTCCACGGCCAGATACCATGCCACCACAAGCAGCAAAAAGAACAGAGATGCGGCCAGCCACCGCGCGATCATCCTACTACCTCGGGCTGGACATAACCTTTTAAGACGCGGGTGATTTCCGTCGAGTAGCGAGCCAGGTCTACGCTGTTGATGTCGCGTGACCGCGGAAGGGGAATGGCGAATTCCTCGCGAATCCGTCCAGGGTTAGGCGAAAACAAAATGACGCGGTCGCCTAAACAGACGGCTTCTCGCACGTTATGAGTGACGAAGACGATGGTCTTACGATGCTGGCTCCAGATTCGTTGGATGTCCCCGTAGAGTTGTTCGCGGGTCAGGGCGTCAAGTGCGCCGAATGGTTCATCCATCAGGAGGACGGTGGGGGTTGGCGCTAGGGCCCGAGCCAAGGCTACACGTTGTTTCATGCCGCCCGATAATTCGTGGACATTGGAATGCATGAATTTCTTGAGGCCGACGAGTTCAAGGAAGTATTCGGCCTTTTCGCGGCGCTCCGCCGCGCTTAGCCCAGTATTGAGCTTCAAGCCAAACAGTACGTTGCCTAGAACGGTCAGCCATGGAAATAGCGCTGCCTCCTGAAACATCATGAGGCGGCGAGGTCCGGGCCCAACGATGGTTTTTCCATCGGCCTGGACCAAGCCGCGGTCTGGCCGCTCCAATCCGGCAATGATATTGAGCAACGTTGATTTACCGCAACCACTGGGACCGACAAGACAGACGAACTCTCCTTCTGCAATGTGGAGCGTGACATCGTCAAGGGCGTGAACCTTCAGCGAACTGGTCTGAAACCACTTCGAGACATGTTCGAGGACGAGCTTGGTGGGTACGGGCTTGGCCGGATTGACTTCAGGCGAGGCCATCTCAGTTCAGCCTTTCGATGAGCCGTGACAAGTCGGGGGCTGTGCGCATGAATCCCGCGCGTTGGGCATTGGAGATGAAATGCTGATACTCCTCCAGAGAGACGTCTGTGGTCAGCACGATGCGCTTCCATGCTTGGGCAATCAAGTCCGCAGATACCTCGGCTCGCGTTTCAGCGGCCAATTCCTGCCGGACCATCTGCTTGGCCTCTTCCGGATGCGCAAGAATCCACTCGGTGAGTTCACGGTGGGCTTGCGCAAACTTCCTGGCTAGCTCCCGCTTGGTCTTGACAAACTGTTACACTCGATACCAGGACTGTAATGCTCTCCCGCGACTGCTCAACGAGTACCTTGCCTCCGGCTTCACGTTCCAGGCGTGAGACCCACGGTTCAACCGTCCAGACCGCATCGACTTTTTTCTGCTGAAACAGGGTGAGCTGATCCGGGTTGGGAGTGGGGATGACGGAGGCCTCTCCACCTGTCTGCGTGATCTTCAGACCCCCATTGGCCAGCCAAGCCCGGCATGCAATGTCCTGGGTATTACCGAGTTGCGGGGTGGCGATCCTCTTCCCGCGAAAATCTGCAGGTTGCTGTAATCCGGCATCCGGTTGGACCACCAGGGCTGCGCCGCCAGCTGCAGCACCGGCAATGATTCGGGCTTCCTCACCGTTGGATTTGGCATAAACATTCAATGCCGGACTAGGGCCCACATAGGTCAGGTCAATGGAATTTGCCAGGATCGCCTCCATGGCGCTTGGGCCTGCGTTGTAGATGTACCACTCGATCTTGATGTCGGCTCCCAGCCGTTGTTCAAACCAGCCGCGTCCGGTGCGAGAGAGATGTTGCGCCACGAGGCCTTGGACATGCGTAATGTTGGGGAAATGCCCCACGCGGATCGTATCCCCTGCGGTGGCGGTATGGGCCGAGGTGAGGAGTGACAATATTCCTAGGAACAACAATCCACGTATCTTCATGATCATCCTCCTTATCGCAATGAGGTCATTCAGGGCTGAGAAGGCTTGATTTTTCGGTCCTGATCCAGGCCGGGTTGAACGGTCAACGCGGCAAGCGCCTCCTGATACCGAATCTGCAACTCTTCCCGCTGATCCGGCGCCCAGAAACGGGCCGTCGAACTCGCCTTAGCTAGAAAATCTTCAGGTTCGAACGTCACGTCATACAATGCCGAGGCTTCTGGAATGTTCGGCAGTTGCCGGTCGTACTTGTTGATGTCGGGACCTGGGCTATGCCGGTCGTGCACGGCGCTGATGATCAGGTGCAGTATCGGGCCTTGGATGGAGATCCAGCCCGTGGTGGTTTCCTGATCTCCCTGATCCGTAGCATGACTCAAGTTGAAGTACACACGTTCTGTCGGCTCAGCCAGAGACAGCGCCGTTGAAAGAGGCAATGCCAACACGGCGATCTCTTCTTTCCGGAATGCTCTGGTTTGCTCGGCTTGACCGAACAGCAGGCGGTGAACGATGTTTCGCCGTTCCGATGCGCGGACCCCCCGGAGCAATGTGCCGACCTCCGCTGTCGTCAGCGTGGCAGGATGCGCATTGGACGTGGAGTCAGGGTCCTGCTCCAACCGGACCGTATTCAAACCTGCCTCGTAGATCGTCCTCGACGGCGAGACAGGCTGGCCTGCGCAACCGGCGGCGATGGATAGGCCGACGATGAGCAGCAGAGCTCGCAGGGGCCATGCCGACCACTGCGTCAAATTGTTCTGGTCGCGATTCATTATTGTCCCTCCTGTCGTTGAGCGCCGCCGCCTTGCTCGGCTATGCGATCGAAGCCATGGTCTTGCAAGAGAGCCTGTATCTTGGGTGTCCCCAAAAAATTGATGAAGTCCCCTGCGCCCGAGATGTTCTTGGCGGTCCAGACTGTAGCGACTCCATAGTGGATCGGCGTATGCGAGTCCTCTGGAGCCTCATCGAGAATACGGACCTTCCGATTCCCTACAGCGTCTGTTCGGTAGACCACGCCGAGGTCGGCTTCGCCTTTGGCGACCAGGTCGAGGACGGCTCGCGAATGCTCGCCATAGACCACTTGCGCCTTCAGTTGGGAATCGAGCCTGCTGTACTTGAGATACTGAGCCCCCACTTTTCCTACCGACGAGGTTTTCGGGTCGCCGATGGCGATATACCGGATTATGGACATGCGAAGATCCTGGACCGAAGCAATCGGAACCGGGAGCTCAGTGCCGGTGATCAGGACCAACGAGGTCCCGGCATAGATACGTCTTGTGCCTCGGATGACGAGCCCTTTCTTTTCGAGTTGGTCGATTTCTTCAACCTGAGAAGGCAGGAACACATCAATCGGTGCGCCCTCTTCGATTTGCTTGCTGAGGGTTTGAGATGGCCCGTAGATGACTCTCACGTTGGTGTCCTTATTATGTGCTTCGAAGAGCGGGAGTATTTTTCGAAATGCATCTCTCAGGCTGTTAGCAGCGGCGATCGTGACGGTCTCAGGCGCCGCCTGCGCAGGCGGCGTTGTCCAAATGGTCGCGGTCAATACCCCGAGGAACAACAGACCTCTCAACAGGACAGTTCGGCGTGTCATAAAGTACCTCCGGTCATCGTGATGAAGTTCATCGTATGTTTAGAAATAGAATTGGTACTGCACATTGATCCTGTTTTCGACGAGATCGCGACCGAATCCCGGCTGGGTCTCGAACGGGTACCGGTCCGGTGCGCGTCCGCCGCTTCCCAATGTGAGGTTGGAGTAGTCGATGACGAGCCGATTGTTGTAGGTGCCGTCGAAACTATAGTTGATGGCGGCGCCGAATTCTTTGGTCAGATCGTCTTTTTGTTTGGTGGACGGATCCAGCACTCCATACCGAACTGCAAGCTCGAGCTTCCGGGGAATGATGTACTTGCCGACCTGCACGTACCAGCCCCAGGCCTGGCCGAGATCTACCGGGGGGCCTAACACAACCGCGGTCGCCTGGGGCGAATGGAATGGTTCCATCATCGGTCGTCCGCACTCGCTGGTGCCGGTAGTACCCTTCTGACTGGAGTGACCACCCTTGGTATTTCGCGATGAGATCCACCTCGTAGGTCTGGAAATCGTAGACCCCTCCCCCGAGAAGCCGTCCGTTGTTGCTATTGGAGACTGCCTGACGATAGGCCCGATCGACAATGTCGGAGCGGATTGAACTCAAATAATTCTGGGCCGGGTTATAGGCATAGCCGCCTGCGATCGCCACTTGAGGCACGCGAGAGTTCAAAATGTCGCCCTGCCCATACCCCGGATTGCCGGAGATTTTGTACAGCACCCGGGCCGTGTACATCATCTCGCCGTTCCGGAAGCGGGTGTCATAGTTGTAGGTTCGCGCATTACCGCCAACGGCAGTGTTGGAGGGGAATTGGCTGACGGCTGTCCCTTCATTCGTGAGGTTCGGCCCGACTCCACCCCAGATACCGACGGCATAGTTGAACTTATATTCATCCTCATTGCTGAGGATGGTGAGGCCGATGTCACGACTGTTGACCAGGTTGGCGGCAAACGTTCTCTGGACAAGCATATTGTCCGCGAAGGTGGACGTGGCGATCGAACTTGCGAGGGCGCGATTGAACCAGACCACCTGTTGGCCGACTTGGACGGTGGCAAAAGGGATATGCCAGGAGGCGAGATAGGCGTCCTGGAGGGCGACTCTGCCGCTGCCCCCCTCTTGATTATATGGAGCCTGATCCATCTGCAACGAGATGTTGTAGCGTAAGTCGGGATCGAAGGCATATCCCATGAATTGCAGGCGGGTGCGGGGAACCGTAAAGTTGCTCGAATCGCTCTGTTGCCTGAGGGCCCGAAACTCCACCTGGCCGCCCAGAATCTCTTGGTTTCTTGAGTCTCCGACCGTCCCCCAGGCATCATTGTACGTGCTGTAGCTATAGCGCACCTGGGTGAGTAGCCGAATCTTGAGCAGAAATTTCGACCCGACGCGGATATTCAAGCCGTTGTTGACGTCGATATTGAAGTTCGGTTTCACGATCCGTTCCTTGGTCTCCAAGACCTTGAGCCCTGTGTCGTACTCATCTTGGGTAATGATGCCCTTGAGAAATAGATACTTGAGGCCGGGATCTTCACTGGGCACGTACTCCCATTTGCCGTCTTTCTTCTGAAGCTGGCCTTCTTCGACCGCCCGAGCCTGTATCGGCAGGCCTGCCAGCAGCGTGAGCAGTGCAATTGCCAGAAACCACACACCGGAAATTCTCATGTCGCTTCCCTCCGTGACATGTGAACCTCCGGTGGCCCGGTCAGTTCTCAATTTGACGATTGAAATAGTCGGTCTTAGCCTCCAGTCATCTGGACGGCCGGTTGTTCTCCTTTAACAATGACAACAGTTGCGATGTATCATCGTGACCTCAGCGCGTAGGCGTCGAACCTTCGCCGGCAAAACGCATCTTCTCCTTGCGCTCAATCTGCACCACCTTGGAATCGTGAACGATGATTTCAACGGATCCAAAGCGGATGCCTCTGAGTGCGAGTCGAATCGCGTGCTCGATTGTTTGATGGTCCTGCCGATCTGATTGCTCTGTACTTCCCATGATGACGGTCCTGCCGGCTCTCGTGTGACGGGCTATCGCATGGTAATCTTTCCACTCTTGTCCCACATCCAAAAGAGGGAAATATTTGGATAGGTGGAATTGGTGGCATTCTGGCCTGCAACCGTAAACAGACAGCCGACGGCGACCAACCAGTTTTGAGAAAAGTTCCATTGAAGCGCAGGCTCCACACCGATAATCGTAAAGCCGTTTCTCTGTCCTGCGTTGATGTCGTGTCCGTCCGCCCGCCAGGTAAGCCCGTGCAAGGTGCTGAGTTCGATGTTGTACCCAAACCCGTTCTTGTCATTGAGTATGTGCTCATAGATCAAGCGCGTGTTGACTATGTCGCCGGTGTAGGTGTTCTGTCCGCCGTTCTCTCCGGGTGCGGCGTAGGTATAGAACACGGCTGCGCTGATGCGAACGGGTTCGAGGTTCTTTCGCGTCATAAGCCCTTGCGTCAGCCCATATTCGCCGAATCGCGTAGCGGGGAGTCGTCCGAGGGGCGTGAACCCGCCCGGTGGCTTCTCTGCATCGGCCCAGCGGCTGGTGGGTAGCACAATCTGTGTGTAATGGGTAAGGGAAGGGCGCCAGCTTTCAGGGTCTTGAATGATTGGCCGGTATTTCATGATGAGCGAGGTGTCGCCTACGCCGGTCGAACTCGTGCTCTGCCCGTTTTGGGTGGCCCAGAACGAATTCATCGAAAATGCGGCACCTAATTCGATGTGATTGGTCAGTCCGTAGGAAGCATTGACGGAGGGCGACACCTGGTAGAGATGAACCGGTCCGTTTTTGCTGTCGGTCGCAAAGCTGAGATGATTGCCGAAGCTGCTCTCTCCGATTTGTGAGTAAAGGAATTCTCGGATTGAGAGCTGCCCCTTCGGTTGTACATCGACAGCCTGGAGGAGGACGGGACCGTGGGACAGGGGATTCCAGCTCTTGCGATACTTCTTGATCTCCTCCTCTGTCGGGACCCAATCCAGTGCTGAGGACGGAGAGGGAACTGTGGTCGCTGTCAGGAGGAGGACGACGACGAGCGAGCTCAAGAAGAGCTTTTGATAGTGAAACCGCTGGATAAGTGGGAGCACCATGTTAATTCCTATTATTCCGATCATGATTAATGATTTATATGTTTAACTAAGTCAATCTATATTGTCAACAATAAAATTTATGCATTCCTTTCGCTCATTATAATTTTATAAATGGAGAGATCTTGATCGATGACCGCAAATCTAAAATGCTCCATAAATTAAATAATCAATGACCGTATACTTGAAAAGTGACAAGTATACATGCTATCAATTTTCTCATTATGGGACAGGCTCACCGAGCGGAATCTGCCGAACATTTCCAGAATCATTTAAAACGTATTCGAGTCACTCAAGGTCTTTCACAGGGTGAACTCGCCGGAAAATCCGGAATCACCAGGCAGGCCGTCTCCGCAATCGAGTCGCATCTCTATTTGCCCACCACAGCGGTCGCGCTTCGCCTGGCTGCTGTGTTGGGCTGTCGCGTGGAAGATCTCTTCAGTCTTGCGGAGGCGCATGATGCTATTGAAGGGAAACTGATCGGGAGTTTCCCTCAGCGCGATGAGAAGATCTCGACGATTCGTGTGAAGGTGGCCAGGGTAGGGACCAGTATGATCGTGCGACCCGTCTCAGAATTGGGTGAGGCGCTTTCGTATACGGTGGCTGCCGATGGCTACGCGACGGATGTCCATGGCCAGGCATCGGGTGCCATGGTGCGAGTAAACCTCTCGCGCGATCGTCAGGCGATTGAACAGGAAATTTCTGTCGCTGGTTGTGATCCCGCGATCTTTCTCGTCGGCGCGCATTTGCATCAGCGGAAGGATCAGACCTCCATCGTGGGCTGGACAATGGGGAGCACGGCGGCGCTTCGGGCTTTGCAGCAGGGCGAGGTTCATGTCGCAGGGCTGCATCTTTTTGACCCGACGACCGGGGAATCAAACCTGCCGTTCCTCCGACGTGCGCTGAAAGGTTCAAACTATGAAGTCGTCACGTTTGCGACCTGGGAAGAGGGCTTGCTCGTTCGAGCAGGTAATCCCAAGTCTATCCGTGCAGTCAGCGATGTAGCCGATCCTAACATCACACTTGTGAATCGAGAAGAGGGAGCTGGGGCCAGGCTGTTGCTGGATCAGCGGTTGCGTGCGGCGAGGATCGATCCGAATCAAGTACGAGGGTACGAGAGAACCGTGTCGTCTCATTTCGAAGTGGCTAGGACCATCACAAGTCATCAAGCTGATGTCGGGATTGGGATCCGGTCTGCAGCACAACTCTTTGGCCTCGATTTTGTGCCGCTTCAAGCCGCTCGATATGACCTCGTGGTTCCCAAAGCCTATCTGAAGTCCCATCCAACGCTGGCCAACCTGTTTGACACCATCGTCAGCCGCTCGTTTCGCGCAGAGATCAAGGCGCTCGGGGGTTACGACACGAGGGACACCGGCAAGCTGCAAACATTGTAGATGAGCCGAGAGTGACAGAGGTTCGTGCTCAGGACATCCATGCAAAATTTCGTAAAAATGACCGTGTTGATCGTCGTTGTTCTGATAGCCGGAAGAATCGGTTCAGCCTCAGCGAGCGAGCCGCTGGTGATCGCGGGGTCACCCAGCTTGGCCATTCCCCTGGAAGCCTTGGGTCGCGCATTTGAGACGACCCACCCGGATGTGAAGGTACGTCTCTATTTCGACTCAGATTTTGATCTGCGTCGCACGGTCGCAGCGATGGAGAATCATCCCTCGAGCCAATACTTCATCGGCTCGGGCCCCATCCACATTATTGCACCGGGCGGCGATGAGCTGATCACTCGCTTGGAACAGAAGTATTATGTGCTCCCACAGACGCGCCGGCCGTATGCCACTGTCTCCTTAGTGTTGGTCGTGCCTGAATCGCTCGTCGATGCGCCGTCATCGTTTGAGGCGCTTGCCCAGGATGCTCGGCTACGAGTAGCTGTCGCAGATCCTGGGCTGACTGTGGTCGGGCAGCAGACGAGCGAACTCTTGAAGGTCTTGGGGATCGCAGGGGCACTGAAAGGTCGGTTAGATGTGGCAATGGATGCGCGCGGTGTCTTGGATCGCCTGCTCAACGGACAAGCGGACGTCGGCATCATTTTCGGGCCGGATGCCTATGATAAACGGGAGAGAGTTCGCGTCGTAGCCGTCGCACCGGCGCAGGCTGTCCGTCCAATCACCCATTCTCTGGCAATGGAACGGTTCTGCCCCAATCGCCCGCTCTGTGAAGAGTTTCTGACATTTTCCCAATCTCCAGAAGCCCAAAGTATCCTAAAGGGATTGGGCTATGGACTGCCTGGGCAACGCAAGTAACGAGGCGGAATATTTTTTTACCCAATATGTCAATTATACCAGTCATAAGTATCTGTATGATGGAGTAAGCAGATAGAAGGAGGTTCGTCATGTTTCAGGCGACAGTGGTGAGGCCGGTAACTCTGTTGGCTGCCGTTCTCGTGTTGATTGGGTTGGGATGTGCCCGCATTCCCTACACGACGACGGTGGTGCATGAGGACCAACGGCTGTCCGTCATGCTGCAACGGGAAATCACGTCGGCCAGCTATACGCATCCGGTTCAGATTACACCGCAGCAGGTGGCGGCCATCCTCCGCGGCTTTTCGCTGCGCGAGCAACAGCGCCTGCCGCTTCGGTGGTTTGCCGAAGAAACTCCCCCGAAGGAGATCTTCCGCGAAGACGAATTACAGGTACTGGCTCCGCAACTTGCCGATGCGCTGCAGAAGGTGGGGCCTGAGGCACGAGTCTATTTCGAACTCTTCGCTCCCGGTATGAACCCGCGGTTCCGACGCGATGTCACAGGCGGGTGGGTGGCGGTGCACGATCAACTACTCCATCTGACCATCGATTACTTTCATGTTCAGCAGCCGGTCAGAACATCCGATCCCTACGATTACAACTATCCAACGCCCTGGACCCCTGCGAAGACCTACCTCCTATATTTCGAGCCGGGTCGATTTTATCTGGATGACCCTAAGACCGACTGGCGAGGCGTCGACTATCTAAAGTTTCTCAAAACAGCCCCGTCGCCCTAAGCAGCCATTCGAATCAGCATCCGTTCCCGGCATTCATTTTTGATTCCAGAACATATTTGTGGAGAGGGATTTATGAAGGGTCGTGGCAGGTGGAAGGCATTCAGGTTCATTCGGATATTATCCGTCATTCCAATTGCTGTCCCGCAGTGGAACAAGAATATTGGATTCGCTCTGTGCTTGGCCTGTGCGGTATGGTTCGGTCCACAACTGGCTCTCGCCGCTGATGCGGGAAAATTGGTGGAGAAGGACGGGAAGTATGTCTTTGTTGAGAGTATGGATCCGGCGACCAAACTGCTCCTGGAGCGAGCCGTCAAACAGGGGACCATCACGCAGGAAGAATACGATGCGGTCGTCAGAGCGTCGCAGGAGCGAACCTATTTGCTCCAGCCGAGTTTTAAGGCCTGGTATGATCGTGGCTTCAACTTTTCCATGAATGATAACGCCTTCTTGTTAAAAATCCGCGGTCGCTTTGCAACCCGCTATACGCAGCGATCGAGAAATGATGCCTGGCGTACGACAGGAGACTCCAAAGATTTTCCGGAACTGCTGGGCGTCTTCGGTGATTACCGGGCCAATCGCACTATCGATGAAGCCTCAACGTTCAATTTGAGGACCGCGCGGCTCTACTTCATGGGCCATCTCTTCAGCCCGGACCTAAAATACTTATTTCAAATCGCCGGTGAGACGGCAGAAAATGCGCAGGCTCCGGGCGCCTTGACGATGCTTGATGCGACCATGATGAGCACCCATATCCCATGGTTGAATGTGCAACTTGGCCAGTACAAGGTTTACTTCAATCGGTCGCAGATTAATTCGACGGCGGCGATGCAGTTTGCCGCTCGCGCCCTTGCGATGGATGCGTTTACGGCCAACGGGCTGAACCGCCGAGACGTCGGCATCACGTTCATGAATGATGAAGAGGTGTACCCGGTCAATTATTATTTCGGCGTCTTCAATGGCGAAGGTCCTCTCGTGAACCGGTTTGCTCAATTCGGCAGCGAAGAGCCCACGGTGGGGTGCCCGGGAGGTCAAACCTCAGGAAATCCGTTTCCCTCTCCGGCAGGCTGCCCGGCGAATAACCGGAATCTCAACGCCAATGTCCGTACCAGCATCAACCAGCTCATGTATACGGCGCGGTTGCAGTGGAATATCTTGGGCCGGGCGGGCTATGGCGAAGGCGATATTGCCTACTCGGAGGCTCCTCAAATGGTGATCGGGGGAGGCTATGCCTATAATCCCGGGCTTAACACCAGCACGGATAACAGTTTTGTCGGCATCGATCTGGCGAATCTAAACCTCAGACGATCGCTGGCCCTAACTGGAAATGGGAGAATTCTTGGGCAGGGAGTCGTCGACTTTTCCACCGAAACATTGGATTATGTCTTCAAATATCGGGGCTTCTCCCTGCAAGCAGAATATTGGTTCAGGAATATAACCCGGCATGAGAAGGGGCTTCCATGTTTACAGACGGCGGTACAAGGGGGGCCTTGTACCGCATTTGCTCCAGGGCAGTTTGGTAATTCAACTGGCTGGTCGGTGCAATCAGGCTACTATTTGATTCCGAGACAATTGGAGGTTGCGGCACGGTATGCCTACTGGGATCCTGATACCCATTCAGCCAGTGATCTGATCAAGGAAGTGGACGTGTCTCTCAACTGGTTTCTGAGCGGAACCTATGACCACCAGATCATGCTTACCTATAGCAATATAGCCATGGGGCAAGGCGGGTTCGCGATCGGCCGAAGCGCTCCGTTGCCGGCTGTCGGTACCAACTTCCCATCCGGTAAGGTTCCATTAGATGTCAATGCAGGGACGCTGATTGAAAATATGATCCGTGTCCAGTATCAAATCTTCTTCTAACGCAATGGGGCTGACCCATGATGGAAGGTGGAATGCGGTGGGTTCCAGACTTCTGTAGCAATTGAGTGTTTGATAAATGAAGACCGATAATGGCGGAGGAAACGAGGAGGTACTGAGATGGGAGTCAACGAGGGTTACATGTGGAGATTCACGGTGAGGGCTGGACCTCAAGGCCTATGATCCTGTGCTGGGGCTCGGCAGCCGAGTAAAGTGTGGGATGTGCGTCAATGTGGTCGTGGATCCACAGAGTGTCGATCTCTCGATCGTGAAGAGAGAATCCTAGTGTCATGGAGTCGACCATGTGTGGGATGATAGGGATGACGTGTTCGAGGTGAGGCCGTACACGAGAGGAGGAGTGGTGCACATGACAGGACTGACGTATCATATGCGGTCATTATATTACTCCGACTGGGTTGCACTGCTTGCGCTCGTCGTAGTCGTGTTTATGCCTCCGATCTCAGCTGTGGCTGAGGACATCCGATTGCGGCAGCGTCAGACTTGAATTTCGCCTCAAAGAACTCGTGTCGAATACGAGCAAGACCGGAGAACATGTGAAACTGACGTTGGGATCCTCGGGCAATTTCTATGCGCAAATTCAAAATGGTGCGCCGTTCGACCTGTACTTTTCAGCCGACATCGGCTACCCCAAGAAGCTGGAAGAGGCCGGTCTCGTCGTGCCTGGATCGCTCTATCCCTATGCCGTGGGGCGGATTGTCTTGTGGACCGGCAATGAGTCGCACCTCGATCTTTCCAAGGGGCTGGAGATTTTGCGTGAACCGACGATTAAGAAGATCGCCATCGCCAATCCCAAACATGCTCCCTATGGCAGGGCGGCGGTGGCCGCGATGGAATATTTCAAGGTCTATGACCAGGTTAAAGACAAGCTGATTTTGGGAGAGAACATTTCGCAAACGGCGCAATTTATTGAATCCGGCGCCTGCGACATCGGAATTGTCGCGTTGTCCTTGGCGATCGCACCAGCGATGAAGGCCGCCGGGCAGTACTGGGAGATTCCAGCGACTGCACACTCGCCTCTGGAACAGGGCGCGGTGATCTTGAAGCAGTCCAAAAATCAAGAAGCCGCAAGACAGTTTCTTGAATTCATCAAAGGCCCCCACGGACAAGAGATCATGAAGCGCTATGGATTTACGCTGCCCGGTTAAGCTATGGACGAAGATGATCGGGTTGGCCCTGCTCGTGATCAGCGTCGGCTGTTCCCAGGCCGTCCTGCTGACTCACGAAACGGATCAGGGCGGCGTGGTGACCTACCTGTTCAAGGAAGACCGGGGCGGCCCAATGGGATCACCACATCGCAGGGACGCGTTGAAGCTCATTGAGGGAAAGTGTCCCTCTGGCTACATCGTCCTCAAAGACGGGGAAGTGCAGGGTTACAGCAGTATGTCCGGCATGGAAGGAGCAGAAGGGGAAGTCAGTGGGCGACGCTGGGGAATTCAGTTCCAATGCAAGTAGCGGGGAGAGCATGCACAGACTTGTTTGTCTAATAAGCGTGAGCGCGTTTATGATTGCGCTAACGACTGCCTCGGCTGAAGACGTGCCGAAGATTCAGCATGATCAGGTCGACTCGGCTTCTCATGAAGGATCGTGCAAAGCAGCGATTCAGGGCCCAGGCTCACATGAGGGTTTAGAAAGCGTGCAGGTTGAAACGTCGGATATCACGCGTTACGAGCAATTCTTTGAATCCGTCTTGCATACGCCGGTTGTTCAACGCATGGATCATCCCCAAGTAGACAATCTTCGTGGCTATTGTTATCGGGGTGTTTTAATAGTGGTTCGGCAGGATTTGCGAACGCCGCGTCCGACCGGCTGGGTGCAAATCAATTTTACGGTTTCGGACGTTTCTGCAGTGCAGGCAGAAGTGGAAGGCTCATACCGAGCATCCGCGCTCTCGCAACTGGCAGAGGAAGAGCGTACGAAGATCGTTCGCTTTCGATTGAAGCCTGAGGTGAGTCGAGGACATCGTAAGGCGATTCGATTTGAGGTGACTGGTCCGGAAGGGTTCATGATCGGGTTCGATCAGTATAAATAGGGCACAAGGGGTATCGTTTCCCAAACAAAGGAGGTTGTTATGAAGCTTAGCGCGCGGAATCAGTTCCAAGGGACGGTCAGCAAAATAACAGAAGGACAGGCCATGGCCGAGGTGACGGTAAAAGTCGGTACGCTTGAATTTGTGGCGGCGATTACGGAAGGGTCGGTCAAGAGCATGGGCTTGAAGGTCAACGACTCCGTGCTGGTCGCCGTGAAGGCCACGGAAGTCATGATCGGCAAGTAGCGTGCGTTGACTTCCAGATCGCGGCTTTCTACCATTGCGCCGGTTTCGGTAGGACAGACCGTGACAAAGGCGGAATTGTGAATTGGTTGGCGATCTGGGTCACGTTCAAATTGGCCTGCCTGACGGCCGGTGTCTTGCTGGTCGTCGGGCTGCCTATCGCCTACTGGCTTACCTTTTCAAAGTGGCGCTGGAAGTTCATTGTCGAGTCGGTGGTCGCGCTTCCGCTCGTGTTGCCTCCGACGGTGCTGGGGTTTTACATTCTGGTTGCGATCGGTCCGCACAGCCCGGTTGGCCGACTCTATACCGACGTGGTCGGGCATCCGCTTCCCTTTACCTTCGAAGGTCTGCTCCTCGCCTCGATTCTCTATAGTCTGCCGTTTGCCGTGCAGCCATTTGCCGCAGCCTTTGGGCAAGTCGATCGCCGGTTGATTGAAGCCTCCTGGACGCTCGGGGTGTCGAAACTCAAGACCTTCTTCCGTCTGATTGTTCCGCTGTCGGCGGCGGGACTTGTGACCGGCGCTGTGCTGAGCTTTGCCCATACGCTCGGGGAGTTCGGTGTCGTGCTGATGGTCGGCGGCAACATCGAGGGAGAGACGCGCACCGTGTCGATCGATATTTACGATGAAGTGCAGGCGCTCAACTATGCCGGGGCTGCCAAGACGGCGTTGTTGTTACTCGCGGTCTCCTATGGCGTGCTGCTGCTGGTCTATGCGATGAATCGAAAGGTCTGGGCGGCATGGCCGCAGCGTTGACGGTTGATTGCCGCAAGACCTTTCCTGGTCGGTTTACTGCCGCGGCACAACTCACATTGCCGCTCGATCCCCCGCGCGTGTTGATTCTCTTCGGGCCGTCTGGGTCGGGGAAAACGACCCTACTACGTTGTCTTGCCGGGTTGGAATGGCCGGAAGAAGGGCGGATTCAATTCGGTTCGATGACATGGGTTGATGCAGCTGCCAACATTCGGCTTTCGCCGCAATCTCGGCGGATCGGTTACATGCCGCAGGACTATGCGCTCTTTCCTACGCATACAGTGGCCGGCAACATTGAATATGGATTGAGCGACCTGACGACAGAGGCGCGGAGGGAGCGTGTTCGCGAGCTGATTGCCTTGCTGCAACTTGAAGGGCTCGAACAGACCAAGCCGACGCAGTTGTCGGGTGGGCAACAACAACGTGTGGCGCTTGCCCGTGCAATCGCCAGACGACCGCAACTCTTGTTGCTCGACGAACCCCTGTCGGCTTTGGATGCGCCGACACGCAGCCGCTTGAGTGGAGAATTGCGAGCCCTGTTGACACAGTTGCACATTCCTTCTGTCGTCGTCACGCACGATTGGGCCGAGGCCTTGACGCTGGGCGATATTATTGCGGTGATGAGCGCGGGACAGATCCTCCAAGTCGGTTCGCCGCAGGAGGTGTTCTCCAGGCCGGCCAATGCGGAGGTTGCGCAGATCGTCGGTATCGAGACCGTCGTGCAGGGTCAAGTGGTCGCGAATGACAATGGGCTTGCCACCGTGTCGGTGAATGGGACGACGCTGAAAGGCTTGGCAGCAGACGTGAAAGGCGCAACTGTGTATGTCTGTATTCGCGCGGAAGATGTCTTACTGGAGCAGGCGGGGAGTGGAGTCACCAGCGCGCGTAACCACTTGTCCGGTCGTGTGACCGAGATGCTGCTGCAAGGCGTATTGGTGACGGTCATGGTCGATTGCGGTTTTCCCCTGCGGGCGGTGATCACGAGGGGGGCCAGAGAAGAACTTGGTCTCGAAACAGGTTCAGTCGTTGTGGCGGCGATCAAAGCCGGGGCGGTGCATCTGGTGCCGCGATCTGTGTGAGTGATTGCAGGATGCTGAAAAAGTCCGCCAGCGTTAGAAGATCGTTGTTTGGTTTGTCTGGTCTATCTGGTTTGTCTGGTTTGTTTGGTTGAACGAAACTAACCAGATAAACGAAACAAACCAGATCAACCAGACCAGATAGACCAACCGGATCAGAACTGCGCGGAGAGACCGATGCCGACGTTGGTGTTCTTGATGGAACTCGCCTCGAAGCTTTCCTTGCGGCTGGAACGCTGGACCCCGCCGAATCCCTGGATGGAATCCGTCAGGCGATAGGCCAGAATCACTTCACCCTGGTAGATGTTTTCATAAGCGCCGTTCCGTTCATCACCCGCCAGCCCGCTGGTCCAGATGTTGTGTTCATACCGTTGGTTGACCGGCCCTTCGCGATATCGTGAATGCGTTGCAGCATATTGACGCACTTGTAAAGTAGTACTAAAATTACGAGGTACTACTAAATAGTGGAGGTAAGAATGCTTGAATCTACCATGACCAGGAAGGGGCAGGTCACAATTCCCAAAGCGATTCGTGACCGCCTGGGAGTGAAAGAAGGGGAGAAAGTCCTCTTTGTGATGCGAGGCGAGGAGGTAGTCTTGAAGGTTGTCAAGGGAACCATTCTTGATCTCAGAGGCTCGGTTCGGCCGTCTGTGCATCCCGAAGATTTTGACAAGATTCGTCAGTCCGTAAAGCAGACGGTGGCAAAGAGGGTGGCCGGGCATGGTTAGTTTCTTCGTGGATACCAATGTGTTTCTTCGGTTTCTAACCAACGACGATCCGGCGAAGGCCAAGCGAGCCGAGATACTGTTTCGTGATGCTCTGCGAGGCAAGATCAGATTGGCGACGAGTCTGCTGGTCATCGCCGAGATCATCTGGACACTGGAATCCTTTTACAAACTGGAGAAGCCGGATATCGCCGCGAAGATTGAGAAGATCCTGAATACGCCCAATCTGGACTGTCCCGACGCGACGTCGCTGCTCTTTATGGCACTCGATCTCTATGTCCATGCGAACATCGATTTCGTGGACGCGTACAACGCCTTCCACATGAAAGAGCAGGGACTCACACAGATTCTTACCTATGATCGTAAACACTTTGCCCGGGTTCCGTGGGTGCAGATCGGGGATTTGTGATTGCGCGGCATTGGGGCTTTTAACGTGGAGCAGAACTGATCAGCCGTACATCAGCAAAGACATCGACAGTCAGCCTGTCACGTCTGGCTCGTTTATTTGGTTTGTTTGGTTTGTCTTGTTTATTTGGTTGGACAGACTAACCAGATGAACCAAATCAACCAAATAAACAAAACAAACCAGACCAACCAGATAGACCAACCGGATCAGAATCGCGCGGAGAGGCCGATGCCGACGTTGGTGTTCTTGTTGGAACTCGACTCGGAGCTTTCCTTGCGGCTGGAACGCCTGCACCCCGCCGAATCCCTGTATGGATTTCTAGGGGCCGCGCGGTAAGCCCTAAGATCTCTGCGGCCTCTGCCACCGTGAGTGTCCGCCGTTGTCGCCGCTGGTAGAGCTCCTCAAACCGCATCTGTCTCACCTCCGTAGGACGCTCGCCCGTATCATAGTGGCCCTCCCTTGAGGGCCCACCCTAAACCGGACAGATCACGTGCTACAAAAACCGGACAGATGATGTGCTATCTACAGCCTTCTGAAATCGTCTTGGCATCTTCCGTGAGGACCTGTACAATAGCTCCATGCCAGACGATAGGTTGCTCGCGCGCATCACGGTTGATCCTGAAATTTGCCATGGGAAGCCCTGTATCCGTGGTCTGCGGTATCCTGTCGAAAGCATCCTCGAATATCTAGCCGGGGGCGATACTGTGGAACATGTGTTGGCCGAGTTTCCCGATCTAGAACGAGACGATATTCTGGCTTGTCTTGAGTTTTCGCGGAAAATGCTGGCGGCTAAGAGCGTTCATGTGGCATTGACGTGAAGTTTCTCGTCGATGCGCATCTCCCGCGTCGGCTCTGCGCCATTCTCGTTCAGCATGGACACGACGCAACTCACACGCTGGATCTTCCTGCCGGGAACAAGACGAAGGATCCCATCATCAATCAGGTCTCGGAGCTTGAACAACGGATCGTTGTTTCGAAGGACTCTGATTTCTTTTACTCGCATGTGCTGCAAGGGCGTCCCTGGAAGTTGCTCTTGATTAAGACGGGCAACATCTCCTCTCAAGGGGTATGTGTCTTGTTGGAACGGCACCTGCCAACCATTGAGACAGCCCTCTCTACCCATACGCTGGTCGAGGTCGACCATTTGTCTGTTACTCCCGTGATGTAGCCTGGTTCGCCGCTCTCTTGCCAGGCCATCGTCTGATTCAAGCCTGGTCTGTCTGGTCCATCTGGTTTATCTGGTCTGTTCGGTCTGTCTCATCTGTTTGGTTGAACGAAACTCAGTAGATGGACCAGATAGACCAGACCAACCAGTCAGTTCAGAATCGCGCGGAGAGGCCGATGCCGACGTTGGTGTTCTTGATGGAACTCGACTCGAAGCTTTCCTTGCGGCTGGAACGCTGCACCCCGCCGAATCCCTGGATGGAATCCGTCAGGCGATAGGCCAGAAGCACTTCACCCTGGTAGATGTTTTCATAAGCGCCGTTCCGTTCATCGCCCGCCAGACCGCTGGTCTAGATGTCGTAAGAGGTCAACACGAATTAGCTGGGCTCCCGTTGCCTGCGCAGCTTCCGGATGGAGGAGGAGGCGAATTGATCTCAGAACAGATCGAGTTGGCCGGAGGCAATCTCGGCCCACGGGATGATCTCAATGCCTGGCGATAGCCGACGCCGTTCGCGCGCCGTTGAGATGACCCATCCCCGGCGCAGGCCCAGGTCTTTCATACACTGTCTCAGTCCGGCAATAGCATGATGGTTCACCGCTGCACCGGTCTTGATCTCGATCGGCAGGATGCGCCGCCCTTCAACGACCAGCAGATCGACCTCCGCGCCGGCCTGTGTCCGCCAGAAGAACAATTCGGGACGAACCAGCCGGCGCGCGGCAAGGGCTGCGAGCTCTTCGATGACGAGGCCTTCGAACGAAGCGCCCCGTTTGGGCCAGGTCGCCAGCTCCGCTGGGCGACGCAGGCCGGCCAGGAAGTGCAGCAGGCCCGTATCCCTCACGTAGAGCTTCGAACTTTTGGTCAGGCGCTTTTGTACGTTGGCGTGGTACGGCTGGAGGCGACGGATCATGTACGCCCCCTCCAAGACATCGAGGTCGCCAGCGATCGTGTGAGAAGAGACGGCCAGGGACCTCGCGAGGTCGGAAACGTTCAAGAGATTGCCATGGACATGCGTCAGCATTGTCCAGAGCAGACGGAGCCGTCGCGTGGACAGCCCGATGCCGAGGGCTGGGAGGTCGCGCTCCAGGAAGGTCGAGACATATGCGTTGAGCCATTCGCTCCGCGCACGGGAGTCCCGGAGGCTATGGATGGGAGGAAAACCGCCCCAGAACCAGCGGTCGGCGGCGCGGGCGGTGCCGGCCAATTCTGAGGCAAGGAATGGTGTGAGTTCCAACAGCGCCACCCGGCCGGCCAGCGTCTCGGACGCCGAGCGCATGAGGGCGGGGCTCGCCGACCCCAACAGCAGAAAACGGCCCTTGCGTCGAGAGCGGTCGATCACGTGGCGCAGTACGGGGAAGACCTCGGGCAGGCGCTGAGCCTCGTCGATGACCACCGCGCGAGGGTGGGCATCGAAAAAACCTTCAAGATCTGCCTCCATCGCGGCGAAGTCGGCCGGGCGCTCAAGATCGAGGTGAGTCCAGCCAGGAAGCGCGTGGCCGGCGAGCGTGCTTTTTCCGCATTGCCGCGGGCCCACGAGGAGCACGGCCGGAAAAGATCGGAGGAGGAACCGAAGACGATCGACCTGTTGCCGTTGGACATATTTCATACCGTACAGTTTTGCATGATTGGTTCAAAAATACAAGGAGTCAACTGTGCCGCCAGTCAGGCAGGCCTATGCTCTCTAGCGCGAAAGGTGCGATCCGAAGTTCCGAGGACCTCGAATCCTCGTCTGGCTCGTGTGCTTGGTCTATCTGGTCCATCTGGTATCTCTGGTCTATCTGGTTCAACCAAACAGACCAGACAGACCGAACAGACCAGATAGACCAACCGGATCAGAATTGCGCGGAGAGGCCGATGCCGACGTTGGTGTTCTTGACGGAACTCGGCTGGAAGTTTTCCTTGCGGCTGGAACGTTGCACTCCGACGATTCCTTGTATGGACTCTGTCAGGCGATAGGCCAGAGTCACGTCACCCTGGTAGGTGTTTTCATAGGCGTCGTTCCGCTCATCGCCCGCCAGACCGCTGGTCCAGATGTTGTGTTCAAAGTGAACAGCGGTAAGGAGCGAGAGCCGCTCGGTCAGTTCCACATCCATATCTGCAGACAGGTAGTGGTTGACATAGGACGTATCGTCCTCGAACTGCGGTTGTTTCCGCCCCTCCGCCAGCCCTCGTTCATAGTGGTAGCTGAACCCGAGCTTAATCTTGGGTGCGACGCGCCAACCGATGTGGGGGCCGATCGTCCAGAAGTTGATATCGCGTTCTGAAAAGGCTTCGTTGTAACGGCGCATGCCGTACCGGTTGAGCAACCGGACCGAAAGATCCGGCGTCACATCGTGAATGAATCGGGTAGACCAGATGTAGCTGGACAATTTTTCGGACGTCAGTTGTTTCTGCCCTGACTGATGCTCTTCGTTGTCGCCAAGAAACTGGTTTGGAGCGTAGTAGAACCGAGCCTGCACGCGGGTAGTGGGAGAGAGGGCTTGGCTAGCCTGGAGACGCATTGTGCCGTGGTTGAACGCCGGGTTTTCCGTGAAGACGAAGCCCTGGCCCTGCACGTTCAGGTCGAGCTGTCCAAGGTTGTTGGTCAGGGATCGTGTGAGGCTCAGCTCAGGACCGAAAATCATGTCCGATCCCTGATCCGTCAGTCTCGAATCGATGGCCGGCTGAGTCGGGTCGCCGTCCCGGCTCAGACGGCGGGTGGCGGAAAATAGGCCGACGTCATCGGTATAGAAGAGAGTTCCTCGACCTTCGAGAGACCAGCCCTCTTCAGCGAGCGACGGCTGGGGCAGGAGCCACGGGCTTGCCAGAACAACGAACAGCACGACCACTCGTCGTAGCAAGGCAGCGTCAGAATAGAAGTTCCGCTGAGGCATGGTTAACAAGACAGAGGCGTGAGTCTGAAGATGGGACTAACTCATGGTTGAAGGTCGTAGCTGAATCCAAAGATAATAGTGGTGTCGACCGTCTCGTTGCCGGTGACCGGCAACGAGTTGTACCGCAAATCATATTCAAAAGTCACCCGCCAGTTATTGTATATCTTCACCCTGATTCCCTGGTCGGCATTCACGCGGGTTGCCGACCCATGTCCTTGAAACCCTGCAGTTTATGAAAGAAGATCACGTCATCGCCCCGGAACATGAATAAACCGGTCGAAATCATCGATGGAACAAGCGTGCTGGTTGCCATCTTTGAAGGAAAAACAATCTATCGGCGTCCTGCCAGCGAGGCCCAACCATGAAAAAATCATTTTTGATACTGGCATTCGCCATCGTTTCTTTTATCGCATTACTCTACGGAATTTCTCCGGCGTGGTTCGCCCATACATTTCTAGGCGTAAATGAACTCAGTGTGAACTTTGCTCACATCCTGAGGGCGGTCATGTGCCTGTATCTGGGGCTCGGGTTATTTTGGCTGTGCGCAGCCTTTAGCGACAAGCACAGGAACACGGCCATTTTAACCACGATCATCTTTGCTGGTGGCCTAGTCATCGGCCGAATTGTCAGCTTTATTGCCGACGGTCAACCATCACCGCTTTTGATTATCTATGGCGTACTGGAAATCACGCTCATCCCAGTCGCGTATTGGATCTTCACGCGTCCTGATTGATTCCAGCAGCGCGATAGCGCCATTGATCACGCCAAAAGCGCCCTCCTGCTCGGCGCATTCTCCATCGCCCAGGCGTTGGCCCGGAATGTGCCGGCAAAAGCCGCATCGGCGTTAGAACTGGAATTCGCTTTGGAGATAGAAATAATCGCTGTCCTTGGCCGTAGGGTTCCCCGGGATTTGCGCCAAATTCCTGATGTACGACCCCTTGAAGAAGTGGTCATAGCCCACATCGAACGACGTGTAGGTGCCCCACTTCCAGCGCGCGCGGATTTCCACATCCTGTCCGAGATAGTTGCCGGCTGCTCCGGTCGGGTCCTGTAATCCGGAACCAACCCATGCGTCTTTCGATTGGGCAAGATACCACGCGCGCCACTTCAGTATCAGATCGACTTCTCTTTTGGTTTGCGTTTCCAGGCGAATACCCGGAGAGCTGATATTCGATCGAAAAAATGGCCCGAAGGTGCCGGTGGGGGTGTACTCGGACCGCCGGGCTCCGAAGAGGGTATCGAACGTCCCGCTCTTGCCGCTGGTCGGATCGTTGGTTCCGCTGGCATAGTCATACTGGACGATGACATGGGGTTGCATTGGCAAATCGAAGGTGTACCCGATTTGAAAGTGCTGCAAGTGAGCGAAGTGATCCAGGCCGTTTCTCGTGCCCTTCTGAAAGGCCGATTCACCCTCGTAATCGAGCTGGCTGACCTCTGCGGATCGAAAATAGCGGATGCCGTAGGTGCCAAGGGTGCGTTGCACACTTTGACTCCCTCCTCCGTTGATGCCGAAGTAATACAGGTCGAGAAGAAGCCAGGGCTGGCGGCGATCCTCATATTGTACGCCCCAGAACAGCGTATCCGAAACCGGTTGGAGGACCCCAAAGGTTTCGGCCACCGGTTTGACGATGAACGCGCGAGTCCGCCAGACTTGCTCTTCTGCCAGGTTCCAGTGAGCCCCTTCAAACGTGTTCGTCGTATTCCGAAAGTCGTTCCGGGCGATGAGCCGTCGGTTTCCAAAATCCATCGTCATCCTGCCAAGATGCACATCTGTCCGTAATCCGGTGTCGAACACATTGTCGAATTTCATCGCGAGGAATCCTTGCAGCAGGCGGTCTTGGCTCAAGAGTGAAGCGTTGAGCGTGGCGTCGGTGGCGCCCTGTTCTTGCACATCGGACGAGTTCTGGGCTTCCAGGAGGACTCGAAACATTTTCCAATCGGCGCCGACCCTGAGGCGGGTGCGTAGGGCGAGCCCATTGACAGTCTCGTCCTCGCCCTTTCGAAAATTGTTCGTGAGGCTCTCATATCGCATGCGATGTGAAAGTCCGATGTCCAGCCATTCCGGGGTGCCTGCGAGAGCCCGCAGATAGCGGTGCCACCGGACTTGGCCGGGATCAATCAGTATTTCATCGGCGGTCTCCCGCCAGGGTTCTGTTTGTGCTTGCGCGACTTTCTCGAAGAAGTAGTCCTTAAACTGCTTCGGTGAGTCCTGCACCCCTTGGCGCGCCCGTTCAATTATCGCACTGGCTGATTTGAGACGTGATTGGTCTTCGGGTGGCGAGTCTTGCGCCTCGTCGGTTCCTCCATAGGAGATGGGAATGAACCAGAAGGTCCACAGGATGGCGCTGAGCATCACGACAAGCCGGCGTATCATCGACACGTGGTTGTGCGTGAATGTAGCCGTACAGCAGTAGAAAGACGACATTGCATGAAGGCGAAAGAGATTGGCGCATGTGTCATGCCTGCCATACGGGTGGGAGTTCCAAGTCTCATGGCGATGTGCTGTCCGGCATAATTATGCGCGTGGCATCGAGAGTGACATCGATGCCGACTGGGCAGGAAGCGACCGTCTGCTTTGCCGACCGGCCACGGAGGAAGACACAATCACGCCGAACCTCGCAGCCAGAAGACCCGGGATTGCGAACAATGTGCGCTGGTGCATAGGGCGCGCATTCTACGGAATGCATGCCGATCTTTCAAGATTAATGAAAGAGAAGCGGGGATGACAAGATTATGATTTAGGAGGCCGGCGATTTTGGAGTTGCAAATATTTATTTAATACATTATAAACTTTTGGCCGAGAAGTCCCGCCACCAATTATACCAATGGCATGAGTGGGTCAAACTGCGTGGAACCGAACGCAGAGCTGATCTATCTCGTCTATCTGGTTTAACCAAATAAACAAGACAAACCAAATAACCCGAACTTCAAGTCTCGCCAGTCTCGCTGAGTCAGGCATTAGCGGTTATGGACCGTTCATCCGGTAGGTCAAGTATGGCTGCCTTGACTCACAGCGTATGACGAGACGATGATCGCTCATGAATTGCTAAGGAGTCCTGCAACGGCCACGATCTCACAAATATTTCAAATCCGGAAGTGCCTATCAAATTGCTCAAGGGCGCACTCAAAGGCATGTCCAAGACGGACCTGCGCGAGAAGAAGTGCCGATCGTAAAGGTCGTGCTGGATTCCTGCGAGTGGATCGAACTCTTTACAGGTGGACCATTGGCTGAACCTTGCACTCTCTCAGGCAGCTAAATAGGATAGGCCCCCACGATGATCACGTGCGAGTACAAAGCTACGGTGCCGGGCTTGAATCGCAAGAAAGAGGTGCTGGCAACAGTGCAGACTGTGCGTAGGACTGTGGACATACTGCGCGGTTGATGGCGCATGAGATTGCCCCCGGACGCCACCATCGCTGAAGACAAGCTGACGCGATACTTGCTATTGCCGCAAGCGCGCGGCGATAAGTCGGCTTTTCTAGCGCAAGCCGACTACAGGCGGGAAAACGCGGGGCACCTGCTGCGGGACTTGCGCGCCCAAATCCTGCCGTTGGAGGCACAACGACTGGAATCGAACACGTTCGGCCAGTACTATGAAGTGCGAGGCACGCTGACGGGCCCAAACGGTGTGGCACTGTCCGTTCGCACGATCTGGATGACCGAACACTTGTCCGGCGTCACGAAGTTCGTTACACTCATTCCAGACCGGCGGAGGACCGAATGAAGTTTGATCTCTACACGGATGTGGCGCTGAAGTGTGAAGTGCCGGAGCATCGTCTCCGTCGTGGCGACATCGTGAAACTCGTGGACCATCACGTGGCCCCTGACGGCACAGAGGGGTACTCCATCGAAGTTTTCAATGCACTGGGCGAGACGATCGCTGTCACGAGCGTGCCCGCCTCCGCCATCGAAGCCCTCCGCCAATTTATTAATCAGTATAACTTTCCGAGTGCGTGGAACCGAACGCAGAGTGATCTATTCGTCTATCTGGTTTACCAAATTAACAAGACTAAACCAAATGAACGAGATAGACCAAACAGACCAGAGCGACGAGACAGATCAATTATTCAACTACAAAAGAGGTGGGTATGTTGCGGAAGTTGACATTGGCACTGGCGACGGTCGTGATGATCTTGGCGCTGACGAATATGTCAGAAGCCGGCGGCCTTTTCTTGACGGAAATCGGAACGGAGGACGTGGGTCTCGCGTCGGCAGGCTGGGCGGCGCGCGCACAGGATGCCTCCACCCTGTTCAAGAATCCCGCCGGCATGAGTCGCCTCGAAGGCAATCAATTCCAAGGCGGGCTTGCAGGCCCTGTACTTCCAAAGCGGCGGGTTCAGCGGCACCAACACACCCTTTGGCGGGAATGGCGGCGGCAATCCGATCGGGGTGGTGCCGGGGGCAAGTGCCTTCTATGTGCACAGCCTCGGCAAGGATTTCAAGGTCGGGCTCGGTATGCTGTCGAATTTCGGTCTCGGATTGCAGAATAACCAGGGCTTTGTCGGGCGCTACTACGTGAAGCAAGTGACGTTGGCCGGGATCACCTTTGCCCCGGTGGCGAGCTACCAGGTCAACGAATATATTTCCATTGGAGGCGGCCCCAACGTCATGCTGGCCTTTTTGAAGTATACGTCGAACGTGAACAACCTACTTCCACCGGGCACCGGGGACGGGCAGATGGAGACCAAGGATACGACTGCGGGAGTCGGCGGCCAGTTCGGCGTCCTCGTCGAACCCAAAAAAGGCACACGGATCGGTGTCACCTACTATTCTCCGATCAAATTGAATTTCTCGGACACCCCCTCCTTCTCGAACCTGGGTACCATCGGGACCGTGTTGCAGAATAGGGGTCTTTTGACTCGCAATCTCGATCTGGGCTTTACGGTGCCGCAGCATGTCATCCTCAGCGGCTATCATGAACTCAGTAATGCGTGGGCGATCATGGGCGATTTCGGGTGGGAAAATTGGAGTAAGTTCGGCGAGGTCGACGTCGCAGTTACGGGCGGTCAAAACAACCCGTCGCTGACGACCACCACCAATTACAACGATACCTACCATGTCGCGGTCGGCACCCAATACCGGCTGAATCCTGAGTGGTTGCTCAACAGCGGGTTCGCCTATGATTCTTCCATGGTGTCGGCCGCAAACCGGAGTCTCGCCCTTCCGGTCGGTGCGACGTACAAGTGGGGCCTGGGCGCCAATTGGCTGATGAGCGAGAAGGTCAAATTGGGATTCAGCTACGAGGTGTCCTATATGGGCGATCTGTCGATCTCGCAAAATCGTGGTCCGCTGGCTGGGCAGGTGACCGGCGCCTATAAGGACGCGATGATGCACTTTTTTGCCTTTACCTTCAATTGGGGATCTCAAGGGGTGACCTTCGGTCCCGGCGGCTCGGCGTCGTAAGAACAAAGGGATCCAGAATGGGAGATACGGGATGCGAGATGTGCGCTTTGAATCCCGGATCCCGCATCGCGGGAGCGCCCTGTGCTATCTCGAAGCGGCGAGCCAATCTCTCCGCTTTTGCGGACCAGAAGTGAGCTGGGCGAGTTCGAAGATGTTCATGAGCAGCTTATCGGGATAGGCCATAATATCTCCATGGGAATTGTATGGCATTAAACAAACGTGGCTCATGGGGACTGTGCTGGCTGGTTGTGGCTGTTTTTGCTCTTTCAGCCTGTTCACATCAATCTCTCAAAGAGCCTGTTCCTTCGTTTACATCCGTGTTTCCCTATGAAAGCAGAGAAGTCGGCAACTACTCAGTAGATGACCATACAAAAGCCCCACTCCAGTGGGTTGTCCAGGCATGGGTAAAGACGGATGCAGCAACTCTATATACGAAGTCTATGAATTTGGAAGGGATGTTCGAAAACATTACCTGGAATAACGAAGGCGCACCCTCTCTAGGGGCTCAGCATATATCTGGAGATGTCAGGACAATCCCTGTTGCTTGGATGAATGCGAAGGAGAAATTGCTGATTACAGAGCCAGTGAGCGTTCATTTTTACACTCTGCTGAAGGAGGAATCTTCTGCGCCCACTCCGATGGATCATTATCTCGGCGTAGTCACGACAGAATCAATCGGAAAGGGAAGTGTGATCACATGGAGAGTGTACTACGATACCAAAGGCTGGAGTCCCATGGCCAACGTCATGTCGTTGCAGATTAAAAGCCTCCTGGAGAAAGGCATTCAGTCATGGATTGATAAGTATGGCGGAGCGTTAATCCCGGTCGAAGTCAAGAGTTGAGTTTGATGTTCGGGACAGTACAAATATAGTGTCCCACTTACGTTTGGGCACGTAGCTTCGCCAGGTGCAAGAGCCGCTTGACCTTGACAGGCATAGGGCAACCACTACGAGAGTAAAGAACCCCGCCCTTCCGGGCGGGGCATCCAAATGCGAGTTTTTGCAAAGGCGTGGCAAACCAATCGCGTCTAGAAGGGGTTGGTGTGTATCCGCTGGAAGCAATTGGTTGGATGGTGCATCGGTCAGAGGATTTGGTAAGGCGTTTCAGACCAACAAATTACTGTGAAGGAGTAGACAATGAAGAGACTCACAAGTGCGATCGGGCTTGCCCTGTTCATGGCGGTCACCGTCGTGGCCGGTCCTGCGTCGGCAGCCGACAAGAAACCCAACATTCTGGTCATCTGGGGCGATGACGTCGGCATCCACAACATCAGCGCCTATAACCTTGGCCTGATGGGCTACAAGACGCCCAACATCGACCGGATTGCCAAAGAAGGGGCGCTGTTTACCGATGCCTACGCGCAACAGAGCTGCACCGCTGGCCGCGCCTCGTTTATCCTGGGGCAACATCCGTTCCGCACCGGGCTGCTGACCATCGGCATGCCTGGTTCGCCGCAGGGCATTCCTGATTGGGCGCCGACGATCGCCGATCTGCTCAAGGCGCAAGGCTACGCCGCCGGCCAGTTCGGCAAAAACCATCTCGGCGACCAGGACTCGCATCTGCCGACGGTGCATGGTTTCGATGAGTTCCTCGGCAACCTCTACCATCTGAACGCGGAGGAGGAGCCAGAGACGTATTACTACCCGAAGGATCCGGAGTTTAGGAAGAAGTATGGCCCGCGCGGCGTGCTCCACTCATGGTCCGACGGCAAGGGCGGTCAGAAAATCGAGGACACCGGAGCCCTGACCAAGGCTCGGATGGAAACCGTGGACATGGAAATCCTCGATGCCGAACAAAAGTTTGTGGGAAAGGCGGCCAAGGACGGCAAACCGTTCTTCGTCTGGTTCAACACCACGCGCATGCACGTCTGGACCCACTTGAAAAAGTCCGCCCAGGGGCGCACCGGCATCGGGCTCTACCCCGACGGCATGGTTGAGCACGACGATATGGTCGGCGCCGTGTTGAAACAACTGGATGACCTCGGCATCTCGGAGAACACCATTGTCGTCTATGGCACCGACAACGGGGCGGAAACAGCAACATGGCCTGATGGCGGCATCACTCCGTTCCACGGTGAAAAGGGCACCACCTGGGAAGGCGGCTTCCGCGTGCCGATGATCGTCCGCTGGCCGGGCGTCATCAAGCCGGGCACGATGATCAACGAGATTTTCTCGCAGGAAGACTGGCTGCCGACATTGCTGGCGGCGGCGGGCGAACCCAATATTGTCGAAAAGTTGAAGCAGGGCTATGCGGCCAATGGCAAGACATTTAAGGTCCATGCCGATGGGTACAACTTCCTGCCCTACTTCAAGGGCGACGCCAAGAAAAGTCCGCGTGAAGAAATCCTCTACTTTGCTCAGGGCGGCGAACTGAACGCCGTGCGCTGGAACGACTGGAAGGTGTCTTTCGCAGTTGTGAATGGCAACATTGCCACAGGCGTTCGTGACGTGACCGGCTGGCCGGAGATCGTCAACCTTCGGGCCGACCCCTACGAGAAAGCGCCCCGTGAATCGGCCATGTATATGCGCTGGTATGGCGATAATATCTGGCTCTTCGTGCCGGTGCAGAATCAAATCAAGCGGTTCCTGATGACTCTGCCGGAGTATCCATTCCAGCAGGGCGGTAGCCTGAGCGCGGGGAACATCAACTACAACTCTCTGAAGGCCGCAGCAGCCTTGAAGAGATTGCAAGAGATCGAAAGCCTAGGGGCACCGGCGAACTGACGCC
The DNA here is from genome assembly GCA_963782735.1 of Nitrospirota bacterium. Lineage (GTDB taxonomy): Bacteria > Nitrospirota > Nitrospiria > Nitrospirales > Nitrospiraceae > Palsa-1315. Next base: position 1,658 of record CAWAKW010000025.1, on the reverse strand, counting down.
ACCTGACGTGAACTAAGCGACACGCAGTGCCGCCTCCCTCCTCGGTGAGGGAGGCGGACGTGTTTCGAGACGATGCCACGCGCGAGAAGCCGCAGGGCTTGATTCGTGGAGTGGATATGCCCCGATGGTTGAACGCGCGTTGGATTGAGAACTGCATACGCACCGCATAATGGAAAGATTCTGTAGAATTGAATACCCACGCCCGAGTGAAGACGAACAATAGAGGAACGCTCGGACTGATTCGTGGGCTCTGTCCCGCCTTAGCACTACTGGCCTTGGCAGCCGGCGTGCAGCCGGCAGCGGCGCAAGATGTCGAGCCCCAGGCAGTGGCGGAAGAGGTCACGCCTTCGGTGCAGAATGGCGCAGCCTCATGCGATCAACCACCCCCACAAGGGACGGCCGCTGCTCGCGAAGGGGCGGCACGCGCTGGGTGCGGCCTCTTGACACGTTCTACCCTCACAGGTGATTGGGGCGGGTATCGATCTCGCTTGGAGGAATTCGGCATCAAATTTAGCGGCAGGGTCACGCAGTTCGCCTTTGCGCTCAGCGGGGGTATTAACAACACCCGGGTTCCGCCGGGACTAGGCCAAGGCAGCACGTCTGCGTATACGGGTCGCGGCGAATACGATGTACTCGTCGACCTCGAGAAGTTTGGCAGCCTACCCAAGGGGACGTTGCTGGTTCGTGCGGAACATTGGTATGGAAAGTACGGAAACGTGAGCACGAACACCGGGTCGTTTGCCCCGTCAATATTCGGCGCCGCCCTTCCCCCCGCACCCAACGATCCGGGCACGCCATATCTCACGGGTTTCCTGTTCACACAGCCGCTGTCGAAAAATCTGGTTGTCTATGCCGGCAAGAAGGACGTGCTGGGGACTTTCGATCAGGACTACTTTGCCGGTGGGGATGGGACCGGTCAATTCGTCAATCAAGCCTTTGTGGCAAATCCGGCGTTTCTATTGGGGCTGCCCTATACCTCCTACACGGCGGGCGTCGTTGTGCCGACCGAGTGGGGTGTGCTCAAAGCATTCGTGTATGACCCCAAGGATCGGACCACGGAAACCTTGCGGGTGGACGATCTGTTTTCAAAGGGCGTCATCGTGGGCGGTGAAGTCAAAGTGAAGAGCAATTTCTTCGGTCTGCCCGGCGAGCAGCATGTCGGCGGGATCTGGAAGCACCACGAGTTAACCAATCTCAGCTTCAACGAGCCTCCGCCCGGCGTGTATCCGGAGCCGACGGTGCCCGGTTCTCCCACACTCTGGAACTCGCACACGATTTACACTGGGTTCGATCAGTTCCTGAAGCGCTTTAAGGAGGAGCAGCGGCGCGGCTGGGGGCTGTTTGGCCGGGCATCGCTCAGCGACGGGAATCCGACGCCGGTCAAGTACTTTCTCAGTGCCGGTATCGGCGGCGACAGCCTCTTGCGATCCGGTCGCAACGACACCTGGGGCATCGCCTGGTATTACGTTGGCGCCAGCACCGAGTTCGGCGTCGTCCCCCGCGCTGTATTCGACCCGCACAACGGCACCGGGGTGGAAGCGTATTATAACTTCCAGGTGACGCCGTGGCTCACGGTCACGCCCGACGTTCAATATATTCAACCAGGGATGCGCCGAATCGCCACCCATGACGCCTACATCGCTGGATTCCGAATCAAC
>CAWAKW010000024.1:0-116433 GCA_963782735.1 Nitrospirota bacterium | reverse complement strand
TCGATCAGATGCATCTGCAGCATGAGTCCTTTCGGATTTGAAGACGAATCGATGGCCTATAGCGCCTATACATTCGGTGACACGCCGACCACGATTGCCCGCGGCTATTTGGGCGATCCGGTCAAGTGGCGGTTGGTCCATGGCGGATCCGAAGTGTTCCACTCCCACCACCCGCACAGCGGAACGATCCGCTGGCAGCGGAGTCCGCGCGCCGATCAGCAAGAGCACTGGTATATGGGACAGGACGGGCCAGTAAAGTATCCGGTTGTCCGGACGAAGTCTGATCGTGTGGATGTGGAAGTGATCGGTCCGTCAGAAGCATTAGACCTCGAGCCGGAGTGCGGCGGCGGGGGTTGCCAACATTTAGCGGGGGAATTCCTGTATCACTGCCATGTTGCGCACCACTATGTCGCGGGCATGTGGGGGTACGGCCGGTTCTACAATACACTCCAAGTGGGTGCCGCGCACACCGATAGCATGCCTGACCTCAGGGAGTTGCCGGATCGTCAGGGCCGGATGAAGCAGGGAGTCTCATCCGATAAGCTCATCGGCTCCACAGTCGATTGGTTCGGAAAGACCTTCAAGATCGTCGACAAAGGTCAGAAGACCAACTGGAAATCTGATCCGGTCATTGTGAACATCAAAGATTGGGTCGAAATGTTCGTGCCGGCGCAGGGTCAGCCCGGTCACACGAACGATGAGAAGGGCCAGATTATGGCCTACGACTCGACCGTCTGGGACTGGAAGTGGGATGGCAATATTGCTAGGGGCGAGCGGGAAAGCACTGCACAGAATCCGAAGTACACATGGGCAGCTAAGTGGGATGATAGCACCAGACCGGCTATCCTGTTCGATCCGACAACGGCCAAGATGGCTTGGCCACTCTTTAAGCCGCACTTCGGCAAGCGCGTGCCGTTCTCGGCCAACCACAACGGTGCTCCCTGGCTGGAACCGATTCACCAGGACGCCAGTGGCGAAAGGACCTCCGAGCCGGCCATGCCGGGCGAGCAGGGCCGATGGAGCCTCTGCCCCGATAATGCCAATCGGAAACATTACAACATCCACTTCGTCCGCATGCCGATTACCCTGGCGAAGGCGCAGGGGAAAGAGCCGGCCATGGTCGACAAGGACGGGTTGATCTACGTGCTCCATGAAGAAGAACGGTTGACCAGGGGGAACGACGACTTGAAACTTCCGGCAGTCATCCGCGCGAACGTGTATGACTGCGTGGACCTGTTGCTGACGAGTGAATGGGACGACGACGATTACACGAATTTTCAATCGTCAAAAATCAACATCCATCCCCATTTCTTCCAGTTCGACACGGGGAACTCGGATGGCGTGATCTCAGGGTTTGAGTATGAAATGTCGGTCCGCCCGTTCACCATGTGGGGGAAAAAGACCAAGCATGGGTTGCCGGCGCCGATGGTCGCGAAGATTGTGGGCGGGGCGAAGGCGGGTGCCGCGTCCATCAAGATTCAGATGGCGCCGGGTGCCACGTCGTTCCATGTCAACACTGAAGTGATGGTCGGCATGGATTGTTTGGAGAAGGGCAACGATCCGACGGCCTCATTGCCGCGGGACAAGAGCTGTCAGGAAGTGGCTCGTATCAAGGACATCAAGGGCGATCAGGTCACCTTCTTCAAGCCATTGAAGAACAATCACCCGGCTGGCGACCTGGTGTCGCCGGAATTCGTCCGCTATCGGTGGTGGGTGGATGTGGATATGGGGACCGTGTTCTGGCATGACCATGCCTTCGGCGCGACAACCTGGCCGCATGGCGGGTTCGGCGTGACGATCGTGGAACCGTTCGGGTCCACCTATCACGATCCGAAGAACGGCAAGCTGGTGTACAGCGGTCCCATTGCCGATATTCACAGCAACGAGCCGATCGGGGCCGGCGTGAGCGGGAGCTTCCGTGAGTTGATGGTGTCGATCCACGACACCGTTCCGCATACGGTGAACACCATTGAGGCGGGCAATCCGCCAGGACAGCCTGTCGAAGTGGCGCTGGAAGCCGGTAAGACCGTGTCCTTCCAGATGCCGGATAAGATCATGGCGGCGCCGAACAAGTACATCAACGGAGGGACGCATACGACCGGCAGCGGTTTCAATTTCCGCGCGGCGCCGTTCGCACAACGGTTGTCCAACAACCCGGATACATCAAAGTTGTTCAGTAGCGCAATCCATGGCGATCCCGGTACGCCGCTCTTGCGGGCCTACACAGGGGATACCATGGTGTTCCGTCTGCTGCACCAGCTGATGAACGAATCCCACGTTTGGACCATTTCAGGCCATACCTTCCTGACGGAACGGTATGCAGCAGATGCCAATCGGAAGAACTCGATTCACGTCGGGATCGCCGAACGGTATGACCTCGTGAGCAAGGCCGGAGGATTCCAGGGTATGCCAGGCGATTACATTCACTTCAACGGCCGAACGTCGCACTTTGCTGAAGGGGGATGGGGCATCGTGCGCGTGCTAGACAAGGAAACATCGGACCTGAAGCCGCTGCCCAAGGGAACCAATCCTCTGGGAATTCCTGCGACGCCTAGTTCAGTCTGTCCATCAGATGCTCCGGTAAAGAACTTCAACGTCGTGTCGTTGGACCGTCCGATGAAACTCCATCCGAAGGCGCCGGACGTGATCGAGGTGGATTTCGAGCGCAAGATCGAAATGACGATGCCGGAAGGCAAGATCTACGCGCTTGCAGAGGAAGCGATCACGGTGGCGGGTACGGTGATGCCGAATCCGCTCACGTTGCGCGCCAATCTGGGCGACTGCATCAAGGTGAATCTCCAGAACAAGATGAAGGCGAGCCGGGCGTCCTTCTTTGCGCCGGGCCTGGCCTTCGATCCGAAAGACAGTCAGGGCCTGAACGTCGGGAATAACCCCGGCGATCAAACAATTGCTCCGGGCGAGAGCCGCACCTACACCTACTATGCGCATCCGGCGAACAAGGAGACGACGTCGCTGGTGTGGGACGGTGGGAACGTGGTCGTCAATCCACGGAACGGATTGTATGGCGCGGTGATCATCGGCCCGAAGGGTTCCCAGTATCGAGACCCCGTCACGGGGGCCGATATCTCTCAGAAGAACTCATGGCGTGCCGACGTCATTGTCGATGCCAGCTTGACGGAGAACGTCGGAAAGCGAAACTACAGAGACGTGGCCCTCTTCTTCCAGGATGAGGACAACATCATCGGGACCGCGTTCATGCCCTACGTGCAAAACGTGGCCGGGTTGACGTCGGTCAACTATCGCGCGGAACCGTACAAATTCCGTGAGGAGCAAGGCTGCTCGCTGGGCAAGATTTTCCAGCCCTGCGTCGTGGATAAGCCTGAAGATCCGGTCACGCCTCTGATCGAGGCGCATGCCGGTGATGCGATTCGAATCCATGTGATCGGCGCGAACAGCGAACAGAACGGGATGTTCGGGGTCGAAGGCCATGAGTGGCCGATTGAGCCCTACATGCCGGGCGCCGATATGATCAGCGTGGTGGAGTATGCCGGGTCCGAGATCCTCGATGTCTTTATCCGTGGCGGAGCGGGAGGCCCGTATCGTCAGGTGGGAGATTTCGTGTGGTCCAATGCACGGCTGCCCTACACTCAGTCGGGACAATGGGGCTACCTCCGTGTGTTGCCTGTCGGCGACTCACGGATCCAACCGCTGGGGACTCAGGGAACGGGTGCCAAGCGTGCGGATGTGCAGCCCGAGCCTCACGCTATTCCGACGGCGATGAAGTAAACGGGTTGGACATGGTGTAACACCTGGTGGGGGAGCTGCTTGTTTCATGCGGCTCCCCCATCGTGTTATTGAAGTGCTGAGCAAAAAAGTGCTGAGTGCCGAGATAAAACAGAATCCGAAAACTCAGCACCCAGCATTCAGGGGAGGCCGGAGGGGAAAATGGCACTGATAACACAATTTGTGGCGGGACTTCGGAAGACATGATTTTCGATTGCGCTTGGCATCGCTGTTTCTAATGGCGGGTATGTTGGTTTTTGCCCAGCTTGGAATGGCGACTCCCGCAGATCCCGGTGAAAAGATCGTGAAGGCGTTGTGTGTGCAGTGTAATCGGATCGAGGGGAAGCCTGCGCCGCGCCGAACGAAGAAGGCCCAGGATCTTGCGGCGCTTAATGAGTGTGGCCATGCCGGGTGGGAACTGACCGCGATTGAAATGGGTGAACTGCAAACTCCGAGGTTCATCTTCAAGAAGGGGGCTCTCTGCTCCAAAGGGGAGTCGGGAAGGGAAGCCCGCATTCCTCATCATGTTCCAGTCTCCTGGCCTGATACGGCTCTATCGAAGGGAGGAGGGTGTCATGTCATCTCGTAAGTGGCTTGCAGGAGGATTGGGCGTTGCGCTGTGCGTGATCGTGGGTTGGGGAACCGGGTTTGCCGGCAAGGAATCGGCCGGCAGTGTCCCGCTGGAAACGGTCGTGGATTATATCCATTCAGTGCTGGAGGCCGACCGGACGTTTTATACCGTCCACGTCGTGGAGCGGATGCAGAGGAGAGGTGTCATCGGATCATCGGAGCAGTGGCGTTCGGCGAGCGCACTCCCGCTTCCAGCCCAATTCTTTCAGGAGTCGTCGAGTCTGGCGGCGCTGACGGGAGCACAGGTGCAGTATCGGTTGATCAGCCTCAATCCCATCAACAAACAAAGCGGGCCTCAAACCGAATTCGAGCGCAAGGCGCTTGAGGCGGTCATGGCACATCCCGAGCAGCCGTATAAAGGCCAGGTCAGGGAGGGGGGCACTCGATACTTCCAAGCCGTGTATGCGGACCTAGCTGTCTCGCCCATCTGTGTGAGCTGTCATAACGCCGACCCCCGCAGTTCAAAGCATGACTACAAACTCCACGATGTGCTGGGCGCGGTCCTGATTTCAATTCCGGCTCCTGAGTGACCGGATTGTTCCTCGCCGCCGTACCGCGAGTGAGCCGTTGATATGTTCTGCGACCCCGTTGCGCCTCGCCCCAGAGAGGGAAGGGGGGCGGTCACGCCGTGCGATCCGATCGAGCGCAGTCAAGAATATCTCAGGGCCGCAATCACATCGTGCCGCCTGTGGTACGGATAGAGAAGCTCTTGACTATCTGTCCGAGGAATGCCCTGGCCAGGTGTGACCTGGCTTTGGTGCTAGACGGACGAGGACAACACCGAGTGCGCCACTTCAACTAGAAAGCTGTGTTATCCTGTGAACTAAATAATCTCAACGCGAGGGAGGGGCTGGCTCGCTCCGGCGCTGGATTGGGCATTTCCCATAGTCGAATCGAACATCTAGAGGACTCAGGCTGAGGTCCTGATTGAAAACGAGGAGGATCCACATGCGTTATGTCATGACAGTAGCGTTGTTAGCCGCGATCGGTTTAGGAGGGCCGGCTTGGGGTTATGAAGAAATTACCGTCACGGAAGGTGGATCCCTCGTCGGCACTGTGACGCTCGACGGCCACGTGCCCAAACCGAAGGGCTACAATCTCACAACCTTGCCGGACCAATTCTATTGCGGCCGCATTTCTGACGGGCAAGGCTGGCGCATCCTGCAACCGTTCCAGGTCGGGCCGGCGGGCGAGTTTCGCGATGTGGTGGTCTATCTGGAAGGGATCGACAAAGGCAAACCCTTCGTGGAAAAGACCGTGCCGCAAATCGAAGCGAAAGACTGCCTCTTCCTCCCGTTCACGACCGTCGTGCGGGACGATCAGACGGTGATGGTGGTCAACATGGACCCCGTCATGCACGACATTCAGGCCTATGAAACGTCGAATTTGGGTGCACGCGTGCTGTTCAACGTGCCGCTGCCGATGAATCCGCAGCACCCGCGTAACTTCAAGGATCGCAGCGACGCCGGACTGTACCACAAACACATGGCCGGCCCGCCGATGAAGCAATTGGTCAATCTCAGCAAGGGCCGCCGGATCTTCGTCATGCAATGCGGCTTCCACGCCTACATGGAGAGCTGGGGCCTGGCCATCACGAATCCGTACTTTGCCAAGACGGACGAGCAGGGCCGGTTCACCATGACCGATGTGCCGCCAGGCACCTATAAGCTGGTCGTCTGGCATCCCTATGTCCGCACCACGATCGAGCAAACCGTCACGATCGCGCCGAAGGGAACAACAGAGGCGAATCTCGTAGTCCCGGCTCCTACAGGGAGGCTCTATGCCAACGAGGTGCTGGACCATGCGTACGTCCGCTACAACGTGCTCGAGGAAACGAAGAAAGAAATCGATCCGATGATCCAGAAACAGGATCGCTGAACAGGAAGCCTGTCAAACCCCAATGGTCAACCGTCATTCGACAAGAGGCTTCTTCTCCAGTTGCCTTCTGACGTATGACGATTGATGGAAAGACCAAAGTCCATGGCAAGTTGGACAATCATCAGCCAGGTTGTCGGCCTACTGGCATGCTCTCTGATGGCAGCATCCGCACTGGCCGACCACGAATCGTCGAAGCAGCCTCCGCTCTGGACGCCGCTCGATGATGCCGAACGGATGGCGGCCATGGAGGTTCCGGGAGGGATGGCCGTCGTGCCGGGCGGATCGTTCCTCATGGGGAGCGATCCACAAAAGGACCGGGCCGCGGGGCCTCAGGAATTCCCGCAGCGTCGCGTCTACGTTGACGCCTTCTGGATCGACCGGTACGAAGTCTCGAACGTGGAATACCTGCGTTTTGTGTTGGGCACAGGAACGGACTGGCCGAAATTCTGGCGGGAGAGTCCGTTTCCAGAGAACGTCGCGCTCCATCCGGTGATCAATGTGAGCTGGCAAGACGCGGATGCCTATTGCCGTTGGGTCGGCAAGAGATTACCGACTGAAGCGGAATGGGAGAAAGCGGCGCGAGGGGAGGATGGGCGGGTCTTTCCCTGGGGTAACGAACCGGCCGGATGGATGAAAAGCAATATCGCGCACCCGGGGTCGAAGCGTGGCTTTAAATATCCGCCACTGGCCAATGTGAATCGGTACGACAAGGGCGTCAGTCCCTACGGCGTCTATCAAATGGCCGGCAACGTCAGTGAATGGGTGGCGGATTGGTTCGACCCCGAGTATTACCAGCATGAACCGGTCGGATAATCCGACCGGGCCGGCTGCCGGTGAACTCAAAGTATTCCGTGGTGGTTCCTGGAACGAAGATCCGGAGGTGGCGCGATCAGCCGGACGAAATGCCGGCACACCGGATCGTAAAAGTTATTTGACGGGATTGCGTTGTGCGAAGTCAGCATTGGGCAAGGGGCTAGAGCGAAAGCGAGCAGGGGCGAGCCTCCTCCGTCGCTGCCGCTGATGCCTTACGCCGTTAGCCTAGAAACCAAGGAGGCCGGATCATGAATAGGCTGCGAATGGATAAGCTGACGGCAGTCAATCGTGCGGTGAAGGCGACCGTCGTCATGGCGGTGGTCTTGGCGACTGCGAACGTCGCCTGGGGCCTTGATATTCAGGACATTACGATCGAGTGGACTGAGGCAGGGAAAAAGATCGCAACAGAACGTGTGGCCAAGTGGAAAGCCAAGGATGACATGGTCCTGGTACCGGCCGGTGAGTTTGTGATGGGCAGCGATAAGAAGACGGACCGGCTGGCCTATCGGAGCGAGATCCCGCAGCGGCGTGTCTATCTGGATGCCTTCGAAATCGGCAAGTACGAAGTGACGGCGCTGGAGTATCTTAAGTTCGTGCTCGACACGAACCGTTCGCCGCAGTTGGACTGGCGGTATGACGGTGGAAATTTCCAGGAGCCGATGGCGCATCATCCCATCATGCACGTGTCCTGGTACGACGCCGATGCCTACTGCAAGTGGGCGGGAAAGCGGCTACCGACGGAAGCAGAATGGGAGAAAGCGGCGCGCGGGGTGGACGGGCGGCTCTTTCCCTGGGGCAAAGAATATGCGGGGCCGACCAGGGCGAATTTTGGGAGAACCGGGCTTTCAGGTCCAGTGCGGGATAGACCCGAGCGACTGCTGCTCTATCCTCCGATCATTTCTGTCGACAAGTACGAGAACGCCGTGAGTCCATACGGGCTCTATCAGACGATCGGGAATGTGGCCGAATGGGTCGCGGATTGGTACGATCAGGACTATTACAAAACGGCACCGGACCGAAACCCCAAAGGCCCGGAGACCGGGACGCAGAAAGCCTTCCGTGGCGGTGGCTGGATGGACAGCACCACGACCATGCGGGTCGCCATGCGGAACGGGACCGATCCCAATACGAAGATCAACTGGATGGGATTCCGGTGCGCGCGGGATGTGAAGGACTCCGGGGCAATCACAGGAAGCAAAGCCTCAACAGACCAGCTTGCAATAACAAACGCGACTGAGGGCCGAGGTAGAAGCGGTAAATACTATGTCGAGGAATGTCAGTTCCAAGGGAACGAGGCAGAATCTCTAAAAGCCTGTCTTCCTGTGACGAACTCTATCCTCCCCCCAGTGCAACTGTGAAGGTGAGATCTGCATCCACTCGTCGAACCTTGACTGAGACGCGCTGCCCAGGTGTCGTCCGTTCAATCAAGTAGTTCTTCAGTTGGGCCGCATCGAGAATTTCCTGTGTCCTCAATCGCCAGCAAGATGTCGTGTTTTTGAATGCCGGCTTCTTTTGCCGGGTCGGCCACATCCTTTACGGCCATGCGCCACTTGGTCCCGTCCTTCACCGAAGTCATGTGAATTCCCATTTTTGAGAACATGAGCGGCTTGCCTGTGAGGGCCGCATTCACAATACGCTCGGCGAGAATCCCCGGAATGGCAAAGGTCATGCGGCTGCAATGTGCCTGCGTCTCTTCTTTTTCCGTTTGGATAATGGCGTGCATAATCCCGACGATGTTCCCCCTGGACATTGAATAGTCCACCTCCTGAGTTGCCGCTGCAGGCGGAGAGGTCTGCTTGGATCAAGCGTGTCTCGACGGTTTGGAGGAAGGTATTCGTATTTCCAAGACGGCCGAAGGCCATGGTGGGGCCCCAGCCGAGCGGATAGCCGACGGTGAAGACTTCCATCCCAGGGACGACATCTCCAGTGGCGAACGACTGTTCCTGCCTGCAGTTTGGATCGATGTGGTTCGGACGACACGGTAGATCACGACATCCATGAACGAACTGTCACCGACAAGGTCGGCAGGAAGCTCATGGAGATCGGCGGTAAGGATGCGCACATGCTTTTGGATGATGGCGCCGGTCGAGAGATCGTGTTTCTCAGCAGCGTGCCTGGCTGTAATGATGTAGCCATCTCCCAGGTGAACCCCCGTTCCTCGGACGACGATCTTCCCTGGTCTCTCTGGCGTGCGCTGATCTTGGGTATCCTGCAGGATGCCGACTGTGGCTTGTTTCGCACGTAGAAATGTTTCCTGGCTGAATGAAGTCGGCTCTGCACTGAGCGGAGCCGTGAACATCGTTACGCCGGCAGCAACTACGAACGCCAATAGATGTGAGGAAGGTGAAGCGCAGAAACGACGGGTGTGCATAAATGATCCTTTCGAGCAAAGCCCGCGTAAGGGGACGTTCTCCTATGGTTCGGACTTTTCCCTTCTGCCTGTTACTTCACGGCGGCCATTGCGCACCTAAAGCCCGTCGATTCATTCCGAATCATCGGATCACTGTCCACGCGGGTAAAGATACGGACTGTGGGAGTCTCGTTTTGCCAGCCGGCTCCTCGAATGACTTTCTTTATGCCTGTCTCCGGGCCTTGGGGGTTTTTTGCCGGGCTCTTTTCGTAATAGGCGGCATCGTACCAATCATTAACCCACTCCCAGACATTGCCGGCCATATCGTAGGCGCCGAACGGGCTTTTGCCCGCTTCATAACTCCCGACGGGCATGAGGGTCTTCTCGCCGATCCACCTTTGATTAAAGTTGAGATGTTTGGCTGTGGGCTCGACATTGCCCCAAGGGAATCGCCGATCGGCGGTGCCCTTAGCTGCTTTTTCCCATTCAGCTTCGGTCGGGAGTCGTCTTGTCCGCCCATTTGCAGTAGGCCTCGGCGTCGAACCAATCCACATTGACGACGGGCCGGTCGATTAGTGAGTCTGGGATGGCGTCTCCTTGCCAGAGGTTTCGCGTCGGGTTCTTGGAGTTTTGTGGGACACGATGGCCTGGTGGCCTTGACGAACTCCAGATAGCGGCCGTTTGTCACCTCAAATTTATCGATAAAGAAGGTGTCCACAAACACATCATGGCGTGGATATTCATCGCGTCCACCATCCCGATCGCCTTGTGGAACACCCATCGGAAACGAGCCGGCCGGGACCTCGACCATCGGCGCACCATCTTTCGTCGTGGGTGGTGCGAGCAGGGCCTGAGGCGCTTGGTCAGCTGCGAAGAGCAGGGGTAGGTTGAACAGGATACAGAACACCGTCGAAACAAGCACTGGCCAGACAGACATCGGTGTGGACTCCTTCTTCAAGATTGGAAGTGTGAGTATCGTACCATAAAGAGCCAGCGAGGAGGCACAGCTGTCGGCTCGATTGAGGCAGATCGGACAGGTTCCTCGGGGTTTTCAATGCTCGATAGCAAGGTAACTTGCTATCGACATCCTCTGTTCATGGGGTTGTAGCCAGGGGCTTGGGTATCTTGGGCACAAAGAGGTGCGGGGACAGATTGAGCAAGTCACTGAAAGATCCTGTGCCTGCTGTCCGCGAATCTGCAGCTACGGATCTGCAGAACTGCGAGCCGTGTCCACTCGATACGATGTGGCCAGCGTGCTTTCTCAGTGGCCTATCCTAGAACGCCATCGAGAGCGGATTCTGCCTGCACGTTGTCGAGAGCCAATGCGGTAGAACTGCAATCGTCCGCGCTCTTCTGAGGATCTAGAGTTTCCTCATTTATATCGCTTACAATGCAGTACGATGACGAGGGAAGCATGAAGATCCGGACCATACGAGGACGAATCGTGTTGGCCATAGTATTGATGGGATGTATCCCACTGTTGATTGGTCTGGTCTTGGCCTATGTGTCAGGGATGCGTTCTCTTCGAGATGTCATTGGAGGAACTTTCCAAACCGTTGCTATTCAAGCTGCCGAGCGTGTGACGATGTTAGTGCAAAACGAGGTGCCAAGGGTGCACTTGCTTGGCTCGGCTCCACTGCGTGTGTGTCAGCCGGTCGAGGCCGCCAACCAATCCTATCCGATAAATCGCGACAAAGTGTAGGTTCTCATCAATGAAAGGATGCAGATCTGGGAGAAAGGCCTTGCGAGTGCCGCGCGTCTTCTAAACTCTGAGCTCTCCCGCTTTCTCTTGGAGACAAAGGTCCGTGACGGAGATAAGGTTGTCGGGTTGTTGATCACGGATCAGCATGGAGCACTCGTGGCTGCGAGTTCCGAGCCGGATCATTTCTATTTTGGGAACGAGCCTTGGTGGAAAACGGTCAAAGCAGGTGGAATTGATCAGGCCTATGTCAGTGGACTGATTCCTGCCCAAGAAGGATCGTTCAGGACGTCTGAAGAAACCATCGACATTGCGATCCCGATCCTTGACGACCGGCAGCATGCAGTCATCGGCGCCGTCAAAGCGTCCTATCGGTTCGACAGCCTCTTTGCGATGATTAAACAGATTCGGATTGGACAAACCGGTCATGCCATGCTGTTCGATGCCGCGGGGAACCCGCTCGTCTGTCCAATCCTTCCTCGTCAAGCGCACCGCATCCCCAGCCAGCTGATGGCCATGATCGTTTCATCAGAGCCTGGATGGGGCATTGCGGAAGACGATGGCCATGGGGCGATTGACACCGTGGTGGGGTATGCGCCTGTTCCCGGTCTCAAGCTGCCGGACAATTCGTGGCATGTCTTTGTCAGGCAACAGCCCGGGGAAAGTTACGCCCCGATTCGGGATCAGCTCAGGAACCTCGCCGCGATCGGTTTGGTGATGCTGGGGCTCCTCTGGGCAATCGGACGGTATGTGGCGGCTCGCATTGCTCATCCCATTCACATTTTGCAAACCGGGGTGGATGCCATCAGCCAAGGCACCTATGACCGTCCACTCAATATTCAAACAGGTGATGAATTTGAGGATCTGGCAGCAACCGTGCATCGGATGGCCGATCGACTGAAAGCTTCTCGAACGGAACTCGAAGAGCTCAACAAGGACTTGGCCCGGCGCGTTGATGAAAAGACCCAAGAGATCACGAAGCATATGCACAGTCTTGAGCTGGCTGAGCGACTCGCCACGTTGGGCAAAGTAGCCAGTGGTATTGCGCATGAAATCAACAATCCTCTCGGGATCATATTGAACCGGATCGAATGTATGGAGGCCGATGCGGCTGGATCGCCGATCCCGGAAGAGGTGCGTCGTGACTTGATGGCGATCAAGTCACAGGCCGAGCGCATCTCGCGAGTCACCAAAAGCATTCTGACCTTTTCGCGTGGGACCGTGTCCATGATGAAGCCGGTCGAGGTGAGTTGCGTCGTTCGCACGTGCATCGCCATCGCGGGAGAACGGGTGTCGGCCCTTTCTGTACAGCTCGAATCCGTCCTCGCGGCATCTCTGCCGCCCGTCATGGGCGATCGCGATCGACTGGAGACCGTTATTCTAAATTTGATCAACAATGCCATTGATGCCGTGAGTCCGTTCGGAACCGATGGCATCGTGAAGGTTCGAACCGCTACGGTGCAGAGAGAGGGGCAATCGTGGGTCGAAGTCACCGTGTCGGATAATGGGCCCGGTATTCCAGCGGAGATCATCGATCGCGTGTTTGATCCGTTCTTCAGCACCAAACCGGTGGGGCAAGGCACGGGGCTGGGCTTGTTTCTGACGTATGGAATCGTGTCGGACCATCGTGGGCGGATAGAGGTCAATAATGGCGAGACGGGAGCGATCTTTTCGGTCGCATTGCCGATCATGGGATTCATAACCACCACCCAGGAAGAGGCATCATGGGAATCCAAGGCAAAATCCTAATTGTCGATGACGAGAAAGAGGCGTTGGAGAATTGTCGGCGGATTTTGAGCCGCGTACCCTACGAGTGTATGGCGGCCTCCGATCCCGGCCAGGCACTGGAGTTAATGGAGCGGGAACGGCCCGGTTTAGTGCTGACGGACTTGCGAATGCCGAAGATCGATGGGATTGAAGTGCTGACCGCTGCCAAGCGCATGGACCCCGCTGTCCAGGTGGTGCTTTTGACGGCGCATGCCACCATCGCGACGGCGGTGATGTCGATGCGCTACGGAGCCTTCGATTACATTACCAAGCCCTTCACGAGCACGGAACTCGTGCAAGTCGTGCGTCGTGCGTTTGAGGCCAACGCTTGTACCGCGGACTCGGTTGTCTCTCCACGTAGCGCCACACCATCGGAACGATCGTCTCCACGATCACAGGACTGTGCTGTGCAGATGGTTGGGCACAGTGCCGTTATGAAACAAGTTCTGGCCCTGATCGTGAAAGTGGCGCGTACGGATTCGAACGTGCTTGTATATGGGGAAAGCGGGACAGGAAAGGAATTAGTGGCTCGATCGATTCACCACGCGAGTCTTCGCGCCGATCGTCCATTCATTCCTGTGGATTGTGTCTCGTTGCACGATTCCTTGTTGGAGTCCGAACTCTTTGGCCATGAGCGTGGAGCCTTTACCGGGGCGCATACCGCGAGACCCGGTCTCTTTGAAATGGCCGAGGGCGGGACGGTCTTTCTCGATGAAGTCAGCGGGATGAGTCAGAATCTTCAGGCGCGACTGCTGCGTGTGTTACAAGAGCGACAGGTGCGGCGTGTGGGTGGAACTCGATTTGTGGATATAGATGTCCGGGTAATCGCGGCGTCCAATCAGGATCTCGAAGGATTGTGCCGACGAAGCGCATTCCGCGAAGACCTCTATTATCGCCTGAACGTATTCCCTATCGCGCTCCCACCGCTCAGGGCCCGTGAGGGCGATATTCTGCTGTTGGCGAATGAATTTTTGACACGATTTGTGCAGCGGGTTCGACCCGAGGTCAACTCCTGTCCGATGATCGATCCCTCTGCGGCAAACACGCTCATGCATTACCTGTGGCCGGGAAACGTCAGAGAATTGCAGAATGTCATGGAACGCGCTGCGGTGTTGGTCGACGGGGCCACCGTGATGAGCTCACATCTTCCCGAGCGTCTGCAGGCGCTAGTCGATAAAGACGCCACACAACCAGAAGCAGCCTCATTCAAACTGGCCAAGCAGCAAGCGGTCGAATCCTTCGAGCGGACGTTTCTCCTGGACCTTCTCACGCGCAACGACGGACATATGAGCCGCGCAGCTCGAGAGGCAGGCGTGGACCGCAAGACGATCGAACGGATGGTCAAGAAACACGGCTTAAGAGATGTTTTATGATGAGGGCACGCAAGGTTTTACCGCGTATCCACCCTCACGCCATCTGATTTCGTTCAAGCGCAAACCTGCCATATATGGGGTGCCGACGCCCCATTTTATTCTGTTTCCAGACAAGCCAATACTTCTAGAACCTCAAGCGGTTGCAAGCAAGTCGCTCTGCTAATGGGGCATCAATGTCGCGCTGTTATGGTCGCTCCATTTCAGACGCAACATAATTCCCGGCAAATTTAGACGTCCTTTGTCTTGGAAGGGCACGGAACGAGACTTGCTCGGGGTATGTGATGCCCATTTATGGGTGAGGACTGGTCTGTGTTGTGAATGTCATAGCTATAGTGACCGGTTAAAGGAGGAGGCTAAACGTATGGGTGCATCAATGAGGTGGGTGGGGGCAGGGGTGATGGGGCTTGCGGCCTGTCTCTGGTTAGTCGAGGCGAAGCCCGCGTTTGCGGTCATGTCGCATGACGCGCATGTTGCAGTGGATCCCGCTGTCGATGTGGCGACACCGGTGAATACACAGGCGGGTCCGATGCTGATGGACAAGATGTCGAAGGCCATCGAGCAAATCGAGCGGCAGGTGCAGACTAAAGGGCCGTTCCAGGGTGCCGGAGCCCATGCGATGCAGCAGGGCATACTGCTCGTCGCGGAAGACCAGGATAAGGTGAAGGTCACGCAAGGTGCTCGCTGTCCGGCGCAAGCTCCCGTCCGTGCCTTCGACGTGTCCGCGATCAACGTTGAAATCACCGTGAATCGATTCGGCGATTTCTATCCGGGCTACATGTACGCGCTGACTGAGAATGTGGCAGGAGTGCGTGAAGAAGAAGCGAAGAACAAAGCTGCGCGGGAAAGCGACGACCCAACGTTTGCCGGCGGCGCAGTGTCAAACGGTTTGCAGGGCGATCTGATCCAACCGTTGGTCATTCGGGCGAACCAAGGGGATTGTCTCCGGATCACATTGCGAAATCAAATTGCCGACGAACCGACCAACATGATCATCAATGGCTCGCAGATGCTTGTCGCCAGCACAGGCAAGCCGGCAACCGCCAATAATTCCGATGCATTGGTCCCAGCAGGAAAGACCGGTGAATTCGAATGGTACATCTCCAATGATCTTCAGGTAGGCGGGCGCGCGTTCCACAGCCATGCGACCAGGGAACAGTATTCCTTGGGCCTCTTGGGTTCGCTTGTGGTCGAGCAGCGCGGATCTCGACATCTGAGCCCCTTTACGGGCGAGGAAATGAAGAGCGGCTGGGAAGCCATGATCGATCTGGCGAACGCCTCGGACTTCCGCGAATTTGTCATTTTCTATCATGAGGCTGGAGACGAGACATTTCGACTGTTGAACCGCAAGGGAGATATGTTGCCGCAGCGTGATCCGCACACGGACACTTACCGTCCGGCGGCTCGCTTGCTCAACTATCGCAGCGAACCACACGGCACGAGACTTGAGTTGCAGGAGCACCTCGTCGGGTTTGCCGATGAGTCGCAGGGCTACGGATCTTATACGTTTGGCGATCCAGCAACCACGGTTCCCCGCTCATATTTGGGGGACCCTGCTACGTTCCGGATGGTTGGTGGGTCTGAAATCGTACACTCGCATCATCTGCATGGTGGTTCGATCCGCTGGGCCAGACAGACTGGAACCAGCAGGATCGATCCGACCTTGTCAAAGAACGGTCCAGTGAAGTTTCCGCCCATTAGCGATCCCTCAGATAGGCTGGATGTGCAGTCGATCGGTCCCTCGGAGATTTACGATGAGGTGACGGAGGGTGGGTCTGGTGGATTGCAGGCATTGGCAGGGGAGTTCGTGTTTCACTGCCATATTCCACAGCATTATGTGACGGGAATGTGGGGATTCTGGCGCGTGTACAACACGTTGCAGGCGCCTGGCTTTCAGACAGATGTCATGAAGCCTCTGGTCGAGCTGCCAGATCGCAAGGGAAAGATTAAGCTTGCGGTCAGCTCAGACAAGCTGGTCGGCACCACGGTGGATTGGTACGGCGGGAAGAAGTACGAGATCACCAAGGATAAGACGGATTGGAAGGCCAATCCGGTCAAGGTCTCGATCAAGGATTGGGTCGAATACATGCTGCCGCCGCAAGGTTTGCCTGGCAAGACAGAGGATCAAGTGAAGCAGGCCCAGGCGAATGACCCGACGGTGGTGAACTGGAAGTGGGAGGGTGCGCTGGCGCTCAACGAGCCGGAGACGCCGCACAAGTGGGCGGACTACGAGTCTCCGACCCCTCTGAAGCGTCCGGCCATTACGTTCGATCCGCAAACTGGGAAACTGGCGTTTCCCTGGCTGCGCCCACATCTGGGGAAGCGGCCGCCCTTCGCGCCGAATCATGGCGGAGCACCGTGGTTAGAACCGTTCCGTGTGCGTGAAGATGGAACGAGAAGCACGGAGCAGGCCAAGCCAGGTGAGCAGGGGCCTTGGAGCTTGTGTCCGGAAAATTCTCCGCGCAAGTTCTACACGATTCATTCCATTACGCTGCCGATTACGCTTAAGCCGGCGACATCGAAATCTGCCGCGCTTGTCGATCCAATTGGAATGATTTATGTGTTGCACGAGGAAGAGGCTGAAGTTCGTAAGAATCCCAAAAAGCAGCTTCCGTTGGTCATTCGCGGAAACGTATACGATTGCGTGGATATTATTTTCAAAAACGAAATACCGGACGATGCGCGGACGGGATGGTCGAACAAGATCAATCTTCATCCGCATTTCTTCCAATTCGATACCAGCGCGTCCGATGGCCCGACGATCGGATTTTCATACGACATGTCGTTGCGCGCCTTCACCATGCTGAAGGACCCCCAGCCCGACAAGGGAATGCCTTTGCCGGGAAACACGGTGCTGACGGCGGATACAAAAGCTGGCTCGCACAGCATCACAGTGGCCGATACGTCTAAGTTCCATCCGAACATAGAACTGGGCGTAGGAATGGACGATTCGAAATACTTCGAAGTGGCGCGGATCAAAACCATTAACGGAAAGACCATCACGTTTGATGCGCCGTTGAAGTACGCGCACAGCAAGAACGATATTGCCAGCGTCGAATTTATCCGTGAGCGCTGGTATGTCGATGCCGATTTCGGCACGGTGTATTGGCACGACCATGTCTTCGGAACCGATACCTGGGGACACGGGTTGTTCTCGGCGTTCATTACCGAGCCGCCGCGCTCGACCTATCACGATCCGGTCACCGGGAAAGAAATCCGGAGCGGCCCCATTGCAGACATCCATACCTTGGAGCCGGTTTCCGCCCATATCCGTGGCAGCTTCCGCGAAGTCATGATGCACATTATGGACAGCAATGCCCGGACGGCGGAACTGATCACGACCGATAACCCGCAAGCGAGAGTGGGGGCAGTCACTGTCGATGGGCCGCCGTCCCATCAGTTCCCTGAGCGTATCAATAAGTCGGCGATGTGGTTTCTAAATGGCGGTGAAGCCACTACAGGAAGCGGCTACAGCATGCGCGTGGAGCCGTTGAGTGTGCGTCTAGCCCATAATCCTGACCCGTCGAAACTTTTCGTATCCGGTATTCATGGCGATCCGGGCACTCCTTTGTTGCGGGCCTATCTGGGTGACCCGATTCTGGTGCGTGCCCTGGTAGGGTCTGCAAACGAAGTGCATACCTGGCATGTGACGGGCCATTGGTTTCCGATGGAACGGTATTCGACAACCGCCATGCCGCGGAGCACAATCCACCTGGCGATTGGAGAGCGTTACGATCCAGCAATTCCTGCAGCGGGAGGACCGCAGAAGCAGGCCGGCGACTATCTCTACTATAGTGGCCGCGCCTCCCACTTCGCGGAAGGCAGTTGGGGAATCTTCCGGGTCTTCGACGAACTGCAAGGGGATCTGAAGCCGTTGCCGAGCCGTGAGCAGATTCAAAAGTCCGCTCCGTCGGTCTGTCCGGCAGACGCTCCCGTGAAGATCTTCAACGTCTCGGCGATCGACCAGAATATCCGGTACCACGAAGGAACGCCGGGTGTGATGGAAGTCGATTTGGAACGGAAGATGGTGTTTGGGAACGAGCAAGGCAAGATGTACGTGCTCGACGGTGATCGTGGCAAGGTCAAGGCTGGTGAACTCAGGCCGAGCCCACTGACCCTGCACGTGAACGTCGGCGATTGCATGAAGATCAATCTGAAAAATGAGATGGCCAAGGAACGGGCCGGATTCCATATCGATATGATGGCGTTCGATCCGAAAGATTCATTCGGTGCCAATGTCGGCAACAATCCGGGCGATCAAACGATTGGTCCTGGACAGAGCAAGACATACACCTATTATGCTCACCCGGAGTACGGAGAACTGGCCGCGCTCATTCAAGACTGGGGGAACGTGGTTGAGAATCCGCGCAATGGCCTGTTCGGCTCAATCATCATCGGTCCTAAGGGATCGTACTACCGCGATCCGATGACGGGAGCCGATGTCACGATGAAGAGTAGCTGGCGCGCCGACGTGCTGGTGGATCGTATGATTCCCGGGAACGAAAACCGGAAGAACTACCGTTCCTTCTCGTTGATGTTCCAGGACGAGGATAACATCGTGGGCGTGAGCTTCATGCCTTACATCCAGCAGGTGGCCGGCATCACGGCCGTGAATTATCAGTCGGAACCGACTGCCTGGCGGATGGAAAAGGGCTGTGATGTGTCGGAGATCTTCAGCTGCGTAAAAGCCGGGGCTGGTGGACCTGCGACGCCGCTGCTGCAGGCACATGTCGGAGATCCGGTGGCCATTCATGTGCTCGGCGCGTTCAGCGAGCAGGTTCAGTTGTTTACCATCGACGGCCACGAGTGGCCGCATGAGCCGTATTCGCAGGGTGCCGACCAGGTCAGCACCATGGAATTCGGGGGTTCCGAAGTGATTAACGCCTATCTCACGGGCGGCGCTGGAGGTCCCAATAGGATCGTCGGCGACTATATGTGGAAAAATCAGCGTCCGGCGTTTGCCAATGCAGGTCAGTGGGGTCTCTTCAGGGTACTCCCGATTGACGATCAGCGGATTCTTCCCTTGATGCCCCAGGTTCCGCCAACCAAGAGGGCAGAGGGTGAGAATGACGGAGGGACCGTTTCGCGAACGTCGACGGTTGGACGGTAAGAACGACGATGGCGTCGGCTTAGTGAAGAAGGGAAGATCCTGCCGGAACGAGTGCGAGGCCGGTTAAGATCGCCTGACCATGGGGGGAGTATATATACTCCCCCCATCTATTTTCTTTCTATTTGTAACGGTGGTGAACATGACTGTACATGGGGGGCGCATTGTGGCTGCTATCTGTCACGCGATCGTTCTAAGCGGTTTCGTAATCTGTCCGATCGCAGCCTGGTCGTATGAGGAAGCCACGGTGTCGAATGGTGGAACGGTAACCGGGACCGTGCGATTTTCCGGCGAAATTCCGGAGCCTTCGTCCTTTGAGCTTCGCCGATATCCCGATCAAGTCTATTGCGGGGCATTATCTGATGGGTCTGGATACCGACTGCTTCGAGAAGTAACCGTTGGAGCACAGCAAGGTCTGAAAGATGTAATCGTGACGATCGAGAATATTGAGAAAGGCAAACCTTTCGAGCTTACGGAAACGAAACTGGAAGCGAATATCTGTCAGTTCGTCCCGTTCGTATCGGTCATGCGGGAACTTCACCTATTGACAGTGAAAAATCTTGACCCGGTATCACACGATTTGCAGATCTATGAACGGGATCGCGAGCACGTGTTCATTATGTTCCACCGGCCGGCGCTTACCAAGTCCGGGACAAGTGACACCATCCATTTCACCGGGAACCGCCGCAGCGTCATCATGCAATGCGGCATGCATGCTTTTATGCTGGGACACGGACTTGCCGTCGAGAATCCGTACTATGCAATTACCGGATCCGAGGGCGCTTTTACAATCACGGATCTGCCGGCCGGCACGTATCGGATCAAGGCTTGGCATCCGACCTTGGGAGAGAAAGAGCAAGGTGTGACGGTGGCTGCGAACGGCACCACCTCGTTGGGATTCAGCTTTGAGGCGAAATAGCATGGTGTTTTCTCAATACCTTCATGCGGTGCTTATTGCTGTGTGTGCCGGTGTGATGGGCGCTCACATAGTCGCCGCCGAAGTCGTATCGGCGCCGCCGGTGAGTCGTGTCGAAGTCGTACTAGCGAGCCAGTATAAGAACCAGGTAGCCACATTGACGGAAGAGTTTACGCAAGCGGGGATGACGAACGTCCACTTTCAGTTTGTCAGACAGGGGCAACCCCCGCAAAACATCGGTCTGGGCCGAGACGTTCCGGCTGACAAGGCACGAGAAGCAATCAGGTTGGCCCTGAAGTACAACCTCGGGGTGGGGATTCTTCTTCCGGAGCGGCTTTTCCCTCCACGATTTGTGACGATCGCATCGTCGAACTATGACGACACGGTCGAATTTCCCATCGATCAGGCCGCTCTCACCCGACTCCAGGATCAAACCCTCACGACGGAAGAGTTTCACCGTCTGTACCGGGATCTGACATCATCACGGGTGGAACCGAAGGGTCGATATTAAAGAGGAGATGCGAAGTTGCTTCAGATGATCAGGGGCTGGAGTAGACCGACAGTCATACTAGTAGGCCTAGCCACCCTGTGGCAGCCCTTTGTTTTGGATGCAAGTACCGCACGCGCATCAGAGCCATCCAGGACTACTCTGCAGGAGCAGGGCGACGGTTTGATGAAGAACGTCGAAGAGATGGTGGCGCACGGTGGAATGGGAGATGCGAAGGCTATCGTCCATCATTGCGGAGAGGCGACGCGTATTGCCGAGACACTCGTCAAACAGCTTTCATTGTCAGATCCCCATCAGGTCGATGCCAAGACTCCCCTCAATGAAGTGATCCGGCAGTGCAAACGTGTGTCGGAGTTCGGCATTCACGCCGATCCAGGACAGCTTCTCAATCCCGCTACCAAAGCTCGTGCCGCTGCATGGGAGTCGATGAAATCGCTTGGGTTGACCAGGACGAACAAAGGCTAGGAGCCTGGCCGACATTGAGTGTTCGCTTCGTACCATTGGCCCTCGCCGGACTTTTATTAGATTTCGCCACGAATCGTCATGAATCAAACATGCGGGCTGCTGCCACCGAAGAAGGAGGCGCCGAACAGGCCTTTTCACCCTCTTGTTTCAGATTGACAGGATACGGTAGGATTTTATATACATACTCGGTCTCAGACCAGACTTGCCAGTATATCGTCGATCGAGCACACCAGAGAGGAAGCTGTTCCCACCTTTCTCTCATCGGGCCGGTGGATAAAGGCAGGGAACAGCGAGCTAGGAATCAGGGTCTATCGTTAATCACAAGGAGGCAGTTCCATGAAGAGTGCACTATCAATCGTATTTGGCGTAGCAGCCGTCGCGTTCGTCGCGGCGCCTCTCACCTCGTTCGCAGGCGGAACGATTGCCGGCAAGGTGACCTTTGCCGGAAAGTCTGAGCAAAAGGAGTTTTTGTTCTCGAAGTTCCCCAATCCCAAGTTCTGTCCCAAGAACGAACATAAGGAATTGATGGATGGGGACAAGCGTTTCCTGAAGACCATCGAAGTCGGTAAGGATGGCGGCCTAAAGAATGCGGTGGTTGCCGTCATTGACGTCGAAGATAAGGCGTTCATGGATGGGTATAACGGTACGGAAGTGACGGCGGCGTTCTGCGAGTTTCTGCCGTTCGCTGGTGTGGTGGTGAATAATAAGTCGTTCAAGGTTGAGAACACCGATGCCGATCCGGATGATCCAAAGTCGGTCCAAGGCGTGCTCCACAATCCGCATAGCTTCGTCGTGAAGGGCACCAGCTCGGCCACCGGTTTCAACATCGGTTTGGCCAAGAAGGGTGACAAGCTCGACAAGCCGGTAGTGTTTCGTGGCGGAGCCGAAAAGGATGGGTACTATCGTCTACAGTGCGACCAGCATGAATTCATGCAGGGCTTCTATCTCCCGGTGTCGAATCCGCACTTTGCGGTCGTGAAGGACGATGGCTCCTTCGAGATCAAGGATGTGCCGGCCGGCAAGCACAAGGTGGTGGCCTGGCATCCTTTCGCCGCCAAGGGTAAGAAAGTGGAGTTTGAGGTCGATGTGACAGATGGCGGGACTGCGAATCTCAAGGCTGAAATCAAGTAAGCGAGAGTGTTCCTGCGCGGGGTAACCCGCAATGAAGGGGCTCAGCGGGGCAACTCGCTGAGCCCCTTGTGTTTTTCCTGCCGGTTACACTACTTCTGCCGCCTTGCCTTTCAGTTTCCGATCTAGGTAAGATGCCGAGTTTCAAAGCGATTTGCTTGAGGGGCGTGGTGTGTCACGAGAACTCTCGCTCGCAGAAATCTTCCAGCTTGGGTACTACTGGGAGACCAAAATCCTGCTTACGGCCGTCCGGCTGGATGTGTTTTCTGCCTTGGACGGGAAGCGAAAAACTCTTTTCGAAGTGGCCGATCGTCTCGGTGTTCATGCGCAGACGCTGGAACTGCTGTTGAATGCCCTTGTCGCGATGCGACTGTTGGAAAAGGACGGGGATTTCTATGGGAATTCGACGACCGCAGCCACTCATCTGGTCCGCAATTCTGGCCAGTATATCGGGCATCTCCTTCTGCTTCACGATGCAGAATGGGATAACTGGGGAAAATTGGAACAGACGATTCGCACGGGGCAACGGTCGGTCGACCGACATGTCTTTGAGACCGACCCTGATTTAGGCAGCAACGTGCTGGCGGTACTCCATCGGATCGGGCAGCAGAGCGGGCCAGATTTTGCCAAGCGGATGCAGCTGAGTGGACCGGTACGGCTCCTGGATTTAGGAGGCGGAGCTGGGACGAACGCGATTGCGTTCTGCCAGGCCTATCCGGAGCTGACTGCCACGGTGTTCGATTTGCCTGCGACGCTCCGGCTCACGGAACGAACGGTCAAAGAAGCTGGCCTGGAATCGAGGATTGCGTTGCTTCCAGGCGATTTTAATAAGGATGGACTGGGCGGACCCTACGATGTTGTCCTGATGTCGGACATTCTGCACTATCAAGATTTTTCAACGAACGCAGCTTTGGTGAAGAGGGTCTGGACCCATTTGGCGCCTGGCGGCAAGTTAGTTATCAAGGATCGATTCTTAAATGAGGCCGGAACCGGTCCGGCCTGGACGACCGCGTTTGCAGTCCACATTCTCGTGAACACAGAGCGAGGCGACTGCTACAAGACTGCAGACGCAATTCAGTGGATGGGGGAGGCGGGTTTCCCAACGGTCACAGAACTGGAGCCGTCAGCGGTGGTTCAGGGTATAAAGGCATGATTGCGTGAGACGTGCGAGACTCGCGAGAAAAACGGGACTGGTCAGAGGTTTCATCCTTGCAAGTCGCGCCTGTCGTGCACGGCTTGCTTGTCTCGCTCATCCTCATGACCGACAAAGGGTGTCATGCTTGAATGGCTGAGAGAGCCGGGATTTTTTGGAACCCACGCTACGGTCGGGGCCGATATGAGCCAGCTCATGGCGACGTTCTTTACGGGGCTCTTTGTAATCGGCTGGATCCAGGCGAAGAGACGCCGGGCAGATGCTCATCATTGGATGATGTTTGGCGGGATGATCGCCATGTTGGCGTTCTTCATAAGCTACTATTTATTTCGTCAATTAGGCGTGTTGGCCTTTGAAGGGAAGGAGGGCTTTGGCGGGTCGCAAGCCCTCTATGATTATGTCTTCATCCCTGTGCTGACGGTGCATATCATTCTGGTCATTCTCGGATTGGTCATGGCGATCTACATGATCGTACTGGGTTTTCGCGCACAACAAGTGATCGATGGGGTTCGATCGCTCAAGGAGACACTGTTGCTCACGACGTGGAGAAAGGTCGGGGTGGTTTTTGGCACGCTCACGGCGCTGGTCATGTTGTTGTTCTTCTCGCGCATTGCCACCGCCGATTTTTCGATGCGGAAATTCGAAGTGTATCTCAGCCTGTTGACTCTGATCGCCATTGTGTTCTCGGTTGAGATGACGATCCAGCGAATCTGGCCGAATGGCGCGCGCCGCCATCGGGCGCTCGGGCGGTTCACGATGGTCGTGTATTGCGTCCTCTTTGTGACCGGAACCACCACCTACACGATGCTCTATCTCTTGTATCCAGGGAAGATTGGGTGAGCTGAAGAAGTGCTGAGTGCTGAGATTTGGTAGAAGGCTATGAAATGAGAGATCCTAAAGTTGCAGCGCCGCACTCAGCACGCAGCACTGAGGACTTCCCATGTTGACCTGTGGCTGCGGTCGCTGGATGCATACCGAGGGGGTTGAAGAACGTTCGTATGGGGACGGGACACCCCAGTGGTTCATCCGGACGGAATGTCGCGGCTGTGGGCTGAAAATAGGGGTCGATGTCCCCGCCGGTCAACCAGGCGGGCTCGTCGATCGGATGATGTGGACTGACGACGCAATCCATCGGCTGGACCGCATGCCTCCGTATCTTGCCCCGCTCGTGCGAGGTGAAGTCGAACAGGATATGCGGGTGAGAGGAGAACGGGTCGTCACCTATGACATATTGCTCCGTCCAAGGACCGGCGAACGCATCGAGTGGACATCCGAAGCAGAACGCCGCTTGGAGAGAGTACCGGCGCCGGTACGTGCCATGGCACGCATCGAATTAGAACGGACCGTGGCAGATCGTGGCGGGACGCGCATTACCGTCGCGCTGATGGAAGAAGTGAAGGCACGCTATTTCGGGATGGGCGCACAGAAGGCGTAAAAGGTAAGACGTGAAACGTAAAACGAGAAGAGCCTCCGTCATTTTACGTTTCACCTTTCACGTTTAACGAGCAAATCATGTTGCATCGAATGGCGTTACGAGTGTTACCCAGCCTCAGTCTGGCTGTTACAGAACACTCTGTGCGCAAGAAAAAGCGGATCGTCATGTTTGTGCCTGGGTTGGTGGCTTTCGCTGTTTATCGGTTGGCCAAGCTGCTGTTGCCGCTTTCTGAACCGATCGTGTTACTGGCGGTCAGCGGCCTTGTCTCGTTGGTGACGGCATTATTAGCCTATCGCGTCGGTCGGGCTACTGCCTGGGGGAAGATCGCAAGCGAGGACGGGAGTCGTCTACTGCTCTGGCTCGGCGGCTGGATTGGGTTTGTGTACGGGGTCCAGTTGTCTCTGTTGGTCTTGGCGCTACTCTGGCTCGTTGGGTATGACTATCTCAAACATCCGGATGGGCCAGCCATGATGGCTATCATCATTGCCTGTACGTCTGTAGCGCGCGATGCCTTTGAAATCGGACACGTGCGGAAAGTGGCTCTCATGGGCCGGCCATTTCCAACATTTCCCGATGGGGCGGCTCTCCGTACAATGGTGGGCAGTCATGCGATGGCACTCGGTCCCTGGGTCGCAGTCGGTCTCGTCGTCGGAGCACTGGGCGCATCGCTGGGGTATTTTGTCGAGGCGAATCAGGGCGCGGCACTGGTCCAGTTGTCCGTTGTGGCGGTGCTGGGTGGCGGGGTCGCGCTCAGTGCCTATTTGGGCGGGCTTCGTCCGCAGGCGTCATGGATCAAGGGGTTGCTGCAGACGAAGGCGGGCGAGTTGCTCAAATATTGGTGGTGGCCTGGACTCTCTTTCGCCGCGACGTACTATCTTGTGGCGGCGGGATGTGTGATTTTTCTCTTGAAACAGCCAGGAATTCCCACTGCCTATGCCATGGCCGTCGGAGGATTCGTGACAGGCATGATGGCGCTGTATTGCTACTATCTCGGGTTTCGCCGACAAGTAGAAGAACAACAAGGACAGACGATGTCGAGTGCCTTGCTCCGATGCCCCTTTGTCATGGGAATCCTTGGCAAGTCAACGGGAGCAGGTGTCTCGATCACGGCTGGTTCCGGCTCGAAAGTCTAATCAGGATGCTGAAAAAGTCCTCCAGCGTCGTTCTCGCATCGTTCAGATCCGCAACGTACCCCAAGGGTACGCCTCCGGGTCTTCACTCGCTGCCGAGCCTTTCCGGACGGCCTTTTTGAGCATCCTGATGGAACGATCTCTTGCTGTGCCACATGTGCGGATTATCGAAGCTCTTCGTGCCAACATAGTTTTTCTGTAGCCCATTAAGCATATGGTCATGAAAAAGAAGGCATTCAGAACGGTCGGGTTTTCTCTCCTACTGCTGGCTGTTCTCGCGGCCTTGGGGATTGGCTGGGGTTTTCAGGGCCAATCTTTTGCCGAGGACGCCATCGACCTGTATTTCAAGACACCAGGGATTCCTGATGGGCCTCCGGCTCCTTCTCCCCAGGAGACCGTCTACTCGCGCGTCGGATCCTTCGATAGTCGATTGGTTGTGTGGTTTGTTACACAACTCCATACCTACTTCGGAGGGTTTGTTCTTGCGTTGCCGATTTTTTGTGTGCTGCTGGAATTCCTTGGGCTCAGCAGCAAAAAGCCTGAACTCGCACTTCGCTATGACGGCCTCGCGCGTGACTTGGCCAAAGTCGCACTCCTTGCCCTGTCGGTGACAGCGGTGGTTGGGAGCATCATGCTGGGGATATTTCTCTATTTCTATCCCAGCTTCATGAGGTACATGGGCGGGACGTTCAAAACCTTTATGCCGGTCTATGCATTCGTGTTTCTCGGAGAATCGCTGCTGCTCATCACCTATTACTATAGCTGGAACCGGCTGGCTGAGCCGGCTTCGAAGTGGCTTCACGCATCGATCGGCCTGTTGAGTAACCTATTTGGGACGACACTGCTGCTCTTGGCAAACGCCTGGTCGGCTTTCATGATGGCGCCGGCCGGTGTTGATGCAAAAGGGCAGTTTTTGGGAAACGGATGGCATTTGCTCCATTCGGCTCTGTGGAATCCGTTAAATGTTCATCGCTTCCTGGCAAACATTATGTCCGGCGGAGCGGTGGTGATGGCCTACGCTTGCTATCGTTTTTTCACCAGCAAGACCGAAAAAGAGAGCGCCTATTTCGACTGGGTCGGGCATATCTTTTTATTTGTCACGGTTATCGCATTGTTACCGATGCCCTTTGCCGGTTACTGGTTGATGCGATCGGTCTACTCATTCAGCCAGAGTATGGGTGTGACAATGATGGGTGGTTTACTCACCTGGCTCTTTGTCGTGCAGGCCATCTTGATCGGCGTACTCTTCCTCGGAGTCAACTTTTACCTCTGGCAGAGTATGGCGCGTCTTCGTGGCGGGGAACGGTATCAGCCCTATTATCAAGTGCTGCTCTCGGTGTTTATGGTGGCCCTGTTCGTGTGGCTGACGCCCCACACCGTTTTTATGTCGGCCAGTGAAGTGAAGGCGATGGGCGGAGCGTCGCATCCCGTGGTCGGCAACTATGGAGTGATGTCGGCAAAGAACGGCGCGGTCAACATCATGATTCTTGTGACCACCATGAGTTTTCTGTATTACCGTCGCGCCAATCGAACGATGGTTGTGCCCTGGGTCACGAAAGGGAACATCCTCATCGGCGCGCTGTTCTTCTTGGGGGCGCTCAACATAATCTGGCTCTCAGTGTATGGGTACTATTTGCCGGCGAAGCTCCGCGTCGGGCTGTCGTCGCCGCAGGCCGCAACCACGTTGACGGTCCTTGTGGTCGGCGTGGTCATCAACCGCATGATGCTCAAGGGGGCAATCCTTCATGGGCCGGTCCAGTGGGGAAAGATTTCCCTCAGGGGCATGGCGGGTTTATTCGGATTGGCTGCGGCATTTACATGGGTCATGGGTCTCATGGGCTATATCCGTTCTTCCGGGCGGTTGGCATGGCATGTGAGTGAGTTGATGGCTGATGTCTCTCCCTGGGCTTTTACGCCGGACTTTGCGTTTGCGGCGAAGATGGTGACGCTCAATATGATGGTGTTCTGGGGCGCGGTGCTCACTCTATTCTGGATGTCTCAGCGTGACCAGTCGCCTGCGATTGGAGAAGAGCTGGCCGAGGGAAACACAAGGGCACTGGCGCCGCCGTCGTCGTCGCAAGAGGCATAACAGGATGCTGAAAAAGTCCGCCAGCGTCGTTCTCGCATCGCTAAGAGGCTCAACGTACCGAAGCGTACGCCTCGCCTCTTCACTCGCTGCGGCCTTGCCTGGGACAAGGCGCGTCTCGGCGCGTCAGGGTTGGGCGGGTGAGAAGTCTGGCCTTTTTGATCATCCTGCGCGTGGTTCTTCTGTTGGCCTAGATGTGTGGGCCGTTGAATTTCCACCGTGCCACAATAGTTTTTCCGCATCTTGTTAAAGCCGAAAGGGGTTGGAGTATGAGGCGAGGGGCGATGATCCGGAGATGGCTCGCGGTTGGGATCGTGATGTGTGGAAGTTTCGTGATGGATGGTACGATCACTGCCCAAAGTCAATCCTTGGTCCTGGAGGATTTTCAGGGTAAGGATGCAGAAGGATTTCCATTGAATTGGGAGCATGAAAATCAACGAAGCCAGTCTAAAGGGCGGGATGCCTACAAGGTTCAGACAGAGAATGGTGTGAGCTTTCTTGCGGTGAGGGATGCGGGGCAAAGGATCAAGAAAAAGAAAATTGATTGGGACCCGAAGGCCTTTCCGGTCCTGACATGGCGCTGGCGTCTGCAAAAGGCCACGTCGGATACTGAGCCGATTGCGGCGATCTATGCCTCGTTGGATACCGACCTGATGTTTATTCCTGTGTTTACGAAGTATGTCTGGAGTGTGACCAAGCCTGAGGGCACGTTGACCGAAGGCGGTATGTTCAGCGGTTCGGAGATCGTGATGCAAAGCGGCACGAAAGCGGTCGGTCAATGGTTTGAAGAACGTGTGAATGTGTACGAGGATTTCAAACGGATTCACAAGCATGAACCGGCTGCCAAAGCCTGGGGCATCTCGATCATCGCCGCGTCCGGCGTAGAAATCGATTTCGGCTCGATAGTCGCGAGCGCAGGACGCTAGAAAAATGGATTGTGATTGGTATGGCCGAGTCCGGCACGGAACAATCTGCGCCCTTATTCAAGATAATTGATATCCTGTTCGGCGTGGCCGTGATGGGAACCGTTGGGACGCTCATCGGGGTCATTATGGGAGGCGGTATCATGCCGCTAGCGAGTGGGGCAGGGTTGGTGCTCGGCGGAGTCATCGGGTTTATGGGAGGGCGGCGTTTTCTAGCAAGTATTTTGGTGGGGACCCTGTTGGGCGGGACGCTTGCCTGGCTCATTGCCGGCACAGAGAGAATATCCGTGGGTGCTGGGGCCGGTGCCGCTATGGGTGGATTTCTCGGTGTGCAGATTTCGATGTTGCTGGACATGCGCGCGGCAAAGAAAAAGGCTGCAACCGGAGGAGTTTGAGACGCGATGGAAAATAAGGGAGTGCTCGTCGGCTCGATCGTGTTTGTCTTCGGGGCGTTCGTCCTGATGATTAGTTTGTTGGTCTATGAATCCTATAAGTCGAAGCAGATGAAAGCCCTGGCCTCGTCGATCAAGACCGAGGCTCGACCTGCGCCGACCAGTGCGCCATCGCTGGATTATTCCATGTACAAAACGAAGATAGGCGATGAGGGCCGAGACATGGTGCAGGTTCCCGAAGGCCCGTTCATCATGGGCAGCAAAGATGGCGACCCGGACGAGATGCCGGAGCGGCAAGTATTTTTAAGCGCATTCTATATCGATAGGAAAGAGGTGTCGCAAGACGAATATGCCCGGTTTGCCAAGATGACCAAGCGGCAGCTGCCCAAGATCGAAGTGTTTGAAGACGATCAATCTAAGCTGCTGCAGCCTGAGTTTGCGGCAATGAGTATGTCATGGGACGAGGCGGCGGCCTATTGCAAATGGGCGGGAAAGCGCCTTCCTACGGAAGCGGAATGGGAAAAGGCCGGCCGTGGTGAGGGAAAGCGGAAATATGCATGGGGCGACACCGTCAAGAACGGTCGCGCCAACGCCAATCTGGATGGGAGCGAAGATGGATATCGGTATCTCGCGCCTCCCGGGTCTTTCGAGTCAGGCCGAAGCCCCTACGGAATCTATGACATGACCGGGAACGTTGCGGAATGGGTTGCAGACTCGTACGATGAGCATTATTACCAGAAAGCACCGTATCGTGATCCGAAAGGGCCGGAACGTGCGGATTTGAAAGTCGTGCGCGGAGGGTCGTGGCGAGAGACCGAGCATACCGCTCGGTTATCTAAACGATTCGCAGCAAAAGCATGGCGGACGGATATTACGATCGGGTTTCGCTGTGCGAGCGATGATGGGGAGGCGAACGACAGTCCCGCTGCGCCATAACCGACATGCTCGAAACCAAATTCAAGGTCATGTTTCTTCTTGCGATCCTCGCATTCGCTGCGATTCCTATCATGGGAATCCTCCGGGGCACTACGCTAACCCCGTTTGAAGTGACTCCTGCCGATACCGCAGTTTCAACGCCATCGGGACCGATCAATCCCGATGGAGTTTCTCGTGAGGAGCCGATCCAGGAAGCAATGATCCCGATTCCGGCAGGACCCTTCATCCGTGGAACCAATAATGGCGGGTTCGATGAACGACCGCAGCGTACGCTGGTGCTGAGTGCGTTTGCCATCGATCGCTACGAAGTGACCAACTTTCAATACCAGCAATTTGTCGATGCGACCGGGCATCGCAAGTCTGGTCCTCCTGCTCGCTACGCCAAGAACATGAGCAAGATGCTGAGCATCAATCAGCCTGTGGTCTATGTCTCATGGGAGGATGCGGAGGCCTATTGCCATTGGAAAGGGAAACGGCTTCCGACTGAGGCGGAGTGGGAAAAGGCCATGCGAGGATCGGACGGACGCCTATGGCCCTGGGGCAATGTGGAGCAACCCAACGGAGCGAATTGGGCCAGGGTGCAGGATGGTCATGAGGTCTCCGCGATTGTCGGTATGGTTCCGACCGATAAGAGCCCGTACGGTGTCATGGATGGGGCGGGCAATGTGATGGAGTGGGTGGACGACTGGTACGCGGAACGCTACTTCGAAGAGGCCCCAGAACAGAATCCGCAGAGTCCGGACCACGGCGTATTTCGGGTGCTTCGTGGGGGAGGCTATGCGACCACTGGAGCTGATATTCGCATTACCAGTCGAAGCAAAATGGTTGCGGACTTTCGCGATGAGACAATTGGGTTTCGCTGCGCGGTTTCTGGCGAAAAATCAGAGAAAAACTGAGGGGATAGACCTTGAGAAACTTATAAGAAATCAAAGTAATAGAGGATGAGAAACACGGCCAAAAGTATATTGACAACCATTCCGACCAAAACTATAATGTCGAACACTTTTGATTTTCTTTTCATCGAATTTCCTCTGATTTTTCGTGTGAGAGAAGGATTTTTGAATAACATACGAGTATCTGTGTGTCAAGAAATCCGCTGAGCTGATTCGGGACATATTGGTTGCATCAGGAGAGAAGGAGACGCGATGGCCACGGCAGCAGCACCAGATAGCGAGATAAAGATCAGAATCGGCAAGATGATTTTTTACATCACCTGTGCGGTGGGCCTGTGGTTCTTCTATTGGTTCGCCGGAATTCAGTGTCCCTGCTAAGCAGGGCCGCTGCGGCGCTGGGATATCTTGAACGTCCGCCAAGTCTGAGGGAGGAAGTGCGATGGGCATGACAATCGTCTACGTGGTGGTGTCACTGGCAGTGTGCATTAGCTATTTTTTAGCAGTAGACCACTTTTTGATGGACTCGCAGGGACTGGATTTCTGGTATTTATTCCGGAACTAGCGCTCGACAGTTCTGCTGCTCCGATTCTGGCTTATGTGTATGGTAAATAGAACGTGAGTCTTTTTCAGAATGCATCAAGGAGGTATTTCATGGGACGTGTAGCCGGGAAGAAGATTTTTTCAATCATGGCGCTGTGCGCAATGGTTGGCCTTCTCCTGCTCCCCATCGCCGTATCGCTTCCGTCACTGGCTATGGGCGCAGATGCGCCCGATGCGGTGAAGAAGGAGGGTGAGGCGAAAGTCGAGAAGGGGCGAGACGTCTATTATAAGACGGAAGGTATCGTTGTCGGCGCCCCTGCTCCGAAGACCGTCGATGGCCCTAGGGATTATCCACGGTACAACTTCGAGAGCCGCGTGTTGCTCTGGTTCGCCAACCAGCAACACCTCTACTACGGAAGCTTTGTACTCGCAGTTCCGATCTTCTGCATGGTGATCGAGTTCATGGGGGTGGTGACGAAGGATAAGGCGATGGCCAAGCGGTACGACCAACTCGCCTACGACTTCATCAAGATCAGCCTGACAGCCTATTCGTTGACTGCTATTCTAGGCGGTATCCTGATCTTCACCTTCCTGACCCTCTATCCTGCATTCTTCGGCTACTTATCCGGTATCTTCCGCCCAGTCATGCATATCTATGCCCTGATGTTTGTCGCAGAGAGCGGAACCCTCTACATCTACTATTACGGTTGGGACAAGATGAAGGATGGGTTCCTCAAGTGGATTCACTTGAGCATGTCCGTGGTTTTGAACGTGATCGGCACATTGCTCATGTTCCTGGCGAATTCCTGGATCGGCTTCATGATGTCGCCAGCCGGCGTCGATGAACAGGGCCGGTACTTGGGGAACATCTGGCATGTCATCCATACCGCCCTCTGGAACCCGCTCAATGTGCATCGCATTTTGGGGAATATGGCATTCGGCGGTGGTGTTGTGGCCGCCTACGCGGCCTATAAGTTCTTGGCCTCCAAGACAGATGAGGATCGCGCGCACTACGACTGGATGGGGTACATCGCCATGGCCCTTGGCGTGGCTTTCTTGATTCCCTTGCCGTTTGCCGGCTACTGGCTGATGCGCGAGGTCTACGCCTATCGCCAGCAGATGGGGATTACGCTCATGGGAGGCCTCCTGGCCTGGCTCTTCATTATTCAAGCCACCATGATCGGCATTCTCTTCTTGAGTACGAACTATTATCTCTGGCAGGCGCTTGGCCGGATGCGCGGTGCGGAAAAATACCAACGATATATTAAATATCTCGTATTCGTTCTCTGCTGCGGTTATCTGGTGTTCATTACCCCTCACACGATCGTCATGACTCCGGCTGAACTCAAGGCCATGGGAGGGCAACAGCACCCGGTCTTAGGGAACTACGGGGTTATGTCGGCCAAAAATGGTGGAATTAACGTCATTATTACCACGACCATTCTGAGTTTCGTCTGGTATATGCGAGGCAATAAAGTCTCGACGGTATCCTGGTCGAAATTCGGCAACATCTTCATGGGGGTCTTCTTCGGATGCGCCTATGTGAACATCATATGGCTGGCCATCTACGGGTATTACATCCCGGCAAACGTGCGGGTAGGTCTGTCGGTGCCTCAAGTTGCTACCACACTATCCTGCCTCTTCTTCATGTTTGCGCTGAACGCCGCCATGATGAAGGGCGCCAAGCAGATGGGGGCCATTGAGTGGGGCAAGATATCCGTTCGATCGCAATATGCGTTGATCATGCTTGCCACCGCCTTTACCTGGATGATGGGGTTAATGGGATACATCCGTTCTTCCGTTCGACTGTTCTGGCATGTGAATGAAATCATGCGCGATAACTCGCCTTGGGCCTATACGCATACGGTAGGGTTCGCCGCGAACATGATTTCGTTCAATGTATTGTTCTTTTGGGTGAGCATCCTATTTGTCTTCTGGCTTGGAAGCCTCGGGATAAAGAAGGCGCCTGTTGAAGCAAAGGCAGGGGTTCCGGGCGGCGCACCGCAGCCGGCTGGAGGCCACTAAACATCTTTAGGATCTTGGTTGGGGGAGTGGAGGTGTGAAGAGACTACCTCCCTCCTACTCGAACCTCAGGAGGGTACATCCGTGGGCGATTTAGTAAGAGAAGCTCTAAGGATAGGGTGGCCGTTATTCGCACTTTTGGCCTGTCTCTGTGTGTATTCCTTGGTGTCAGCTAAGGATGGTGCTGCCAAGAAGAGAGCGCTGTTCAAGATTTTTATCGGCACAATTGGCGCCTTCTTGCTGATGGTGGCGATTGCGCACTATCAGGGGAGCTTCTATGAGGCGAACCGGATGCTTCCGGTATCCTTGGTTCTCATCACAGTAACCTGCTTCCTGTTGGGGATTTATTTCCCCAATCAAGCCGCGTTGCTGAAGATCGGTGGCTTTATGTTCCTCGTTGCCGCCGGTCTGTCCGGATATGGGAACTGGTTGCCGCAGGTTGAAGGTGGATTTCCTCCTGCGGAAGTAAAATTGGATTTTGCTTCTATGTCTGCCCAGGCACTTGCCGACGAAGGTGAGAAGATCATTTTCGGTGGAATTGGAAAGAACAAAGAGCAGGGCGCAGTCGGCAAAGGCCAATGTCCTCTTTGTCACGCGTTCCACGCAGGGATGCTGGGTGAACGCGCGCCCAACTTGTTAGGTCTTCCAGAGCGAGCTGGCAAGGAACGGATAGAAGATCCAAAGTATAGCAAGGGGAAGCCGGCAGGTAGAGACTACGCCCAAAAAGAAGCGTTCCCTGGCGCAGGGACTGCGGAGAATGCTCAAGAGTATATCGCTGAATCCCATGCATGCCCAAGCTGTTACGTTGTTGTTGGCTACGGCGTGAAGGGTACGAACGATAAAGAAAGCCCCATGCCGTCTATTCACAAGCCGCCGATCTCGTTGAGCCTTCCTGAATTGGCT
This sequence comes from Nitrospirota bacterium, assembly GCA_963782735.1. Classification (GTDB taxonomy): domain Bacteria; phylum Nitrospirota; class Nitrospiria; order Nitrospirales; family Nitrospiraceae; genus Palsa-1315. The sequence continues at coordinate 81,645 of CAWAKW010000024.1, read as the reverse complement.
GCCGTGGACACCTGGCTATATCTTCGCGAGGGGCGTGATGCTCCGTCATTCGAAGAGATCGTCAAATCGTATGAAAAGTTTATTCCTGAGGCTGACAGACCTAAGCAACAGGAAGATAAGCCGGCAGGTGGGAGTGATCTGATGGCGGATGGAACTGAGCCAGTGGATCAAATTTTTCAGAAGGCCCAGTGTGTGGCCTGCCATACGATCCCCGGCATTCCAGGAGCGAAGGGGACGATTGGTCCTGTGCTTGAAGAGGGGACGAATGCTCTGCTTCGTATGAAAGATAAAGATTACAAGGGATCGGCAAAGACCGTTCCGGACTACATCATGGAGTCAATCGTCTCACCCAGCGCCTACGTGGTGAAGCCGTTCCCTGACAATACCATGCCGAAAATATTTGGCCAGAAGTTGAGCGCGGGAGCTATTAAAAAGATCGTCGATTATCTGTCGCAAGTGAAGGCGGGTTCGCCGCCACCGAAGATTTCGTGATCTTGGCTATCTATTTCTTTTATCGAGTAAACGGAGTTCACCGATGAAAGCATTAATGTCAGTCGCGGCACTTATGGGCGCAGCCGGAATACTTCTGCTTGCTGCAATGACTGTGGGTATCGTTCCGTCAAATACCGTGCGCCTGATCGAAGGGTACATGCCGGTCCAAGTAATCGCGGAGCTCACGCTGTTTGTGGCTGGCTTTACAGGGATTAGCTACATGATGGGGGCCATGGGAACACCATTCCCAAGGTTTTGGCAAGGGATTCTTTTTTGGGCGTTCCTTCTTATTTATTTGAAGTTCCGCGTGTATCCACCTATTCCGTTTAGCGTTCGAGCTATGTATGGGACGATCTCCCTGGTGGCGATCTTTATGTGGGTGTCTGCGAACGAAGAAGATTGGAATAAGTTCAAGCAGCCGATCATGAATGTCTTGGATGCCAAGACCGGGGGGAAAAGGCTGTTGCGTTATGCGTATCTGGTTATTCTGCCGATCTTGATCGGCGGGTTCTCATACAACTCGATGGTCCCGAAATCTGAAGAGCCGATCGAGTTGCGGACGGTGCATCCTGCTCCACCGGCCAGCACCAAGGTGCATGGGAAAACCTATACACTTCAAACGTCTCAGAACCCCTATCGTGTCAATCCTGAAGGAAAATACGATCAGGAGTATAGCAACGCCAATATTGTGGAACAGGGCATGGGCCGTTTGATGAAGCCGAATGCCAATCCTTGGGATAAGGATGCGCAAGGCTACCTCAAATATGTGCGTGAGGGTGGAGAGATTTTCTATCAAAATTGCCACTTCTGCCATGGCGATAATCTGAACGGCCGCGGTCTCCATGCCTTCGCGTTCAATCCGATCCCAGCAAACTTCACCGATCCAGGTACGATTGCGCAATTACAGGAAACATTCATCTTCTGGCGTGTGTCCAAGGGTGGAATCGGTTTGCCGAACGAAGGATTCCCCTGGGCATCTGTGATGCCACCATGGGAACAGCACTTGACTGTGGACGAAATTTGGAAAGTCGTCTTGTTTGAATATTGGCACACGGGGTATTACCCCCGGACCTGGGACTAGAGTTCACTCAATTTATAGCCAACCTGGATTGACGACATGAGGGAAGCGATGAAGAATTCGTTAGGTCTGAAGGCTGGGGTATTCCTCACGACTGCCTTTGGAATTTTCCTGGCCTCTGGGGTCACAGCGGGATTGACCTTTGCCGCAGATGCTGCTCTTCCTGCGGGATTTAAAAAGGGCGATTTAGCACCAGAGCCTTCTGCCGAGATGATCGAGGCAGGAAAGCGGGTCTACTTTACCAAGTGCGTTTGGTGTCACGGGGTCGACGGTGCGGGCGATGGACCAGGCGCCGATCGTCTCTGGCCGCGCCCCCGCAATTTCAACCAGGGGACGTTCAAGATTCGACATACAGCCAGCGGTGAGCTGCCATTGTTCGATGCCAAGAAGCCCGTTCTCGGTCAGAACGATTTGTTTGATACAGTGACGCACGGTTTGCCTGGTTCCGCCATGCCATCCTGGGAGGGTATTCTGACGGAAGAGCAACGGCTCCAAGTGTTGTCATTCGTTACGACCCAGCTGGTAAAAGATCGAAAATTTACGGACAAGCAGTCAGAGAGCCAAACAATCTTGCAGTTGGCCGAATTAAAGCCGATTCCTGCGTCAGAAGAGAGTTTGAAAAAGGGAGCAGAACTCATTGTCGAGAAGAAGTGTGTCGAGTGTCACGGCGCTGATGGACGTGGCGACGGGAATGCGTTCAACCTGAAAGATGACTGGGGGTTCTCGATACAGCCGGCCAACTGGCACAAATGTTGGAATTTCAGAGGCAGCCGGCAAGATCCCTATAACGTCAAGAACATATTCCGGACATTTTCAACCGGAGTGAACGGCACTCCGATGCCTTCGTTCGCCGACAATACCACTGTCGAAGAACGCTGGCACATTGCCAACTTTGTGAATTCGCTCTGTGAGCGTGAGGCAGATGGGACGCCCCTCTCGATCGATCAATTAACAGACAAGCCAAAGGTTAATTTTGTGTTGTCCTCAGGAGTGATCGAGGGAGGGGGAGAGATTCCGGCAGATCCAGAAAATGAACTGTGGCAGAAGCGGGCCAGGCGAATTATCGCGATGGGCGGTCAGATCACCCATAAGCCAAGAAACTTCGTAAACAGGATCGATGATATTTGGATGAAGTCGCTCTACAACGACACGCACATCGCGTTCATGTTCCAGTGGGACGACCGGACGAAGAGCGTAGCCGAGGGGAAGTTGCCCTGGCCTCCGACCTCAGTCAATATCGATGTCAAGGAGCAGGATCCCAAGACTGGTGAAGAGGGCTCCATTGCCATGCATCAGAATAACTACACCGTCTATAACGACGCTGTCGCCATGGAAACTGCCGTGAAGTGGAAGGATCTTCCCGCTCCGATTAAACCGCGGTATCTGTTCGGCAGCAATGAGCAGTTCCCGATGGACATTATGAAATGGGAGGCGGATGGGTCGCTCCGTGCCTTCAAGGGTACCGGATGGGATAAGGATTTTGAAGAGCGGGACAACTACGAAGAGAGCAGCAAATTACTTTTCTCTGAGTGGAAGAACGGCCGATGGACGGTGATCATTCAGCGCCCCCTGGGCAACAAGAAGGATCAGGATTACGACGAGGATACCTTTTTTGAAATGGGGCAGTACATTCCCACGGTGTTTTTTGCGTGGGACGGACATAATGGAGACGCAGGGCGGAAGATGGCTGTCTCGGCCTTCTACTATACCTTCCTGGAGCCTCCGACACCGCGCGAAGCCTATATCTATCCGATTGTGATTGCGTTCGGTGTGGTTATTCTGGAAGGTTGGATTTTGACCAGACGATCCAATAAACGGAAGGCAAAGGCCCTCTAACGATCATCTGAACTGAGAGAGTCTGAAGTATCAGGAGGGGGTGGGGCGACCCACCCCCTCTTTCTTTTTTGCGCCTGCATTGAGGGATGGTCATGGAGACCGAAGTGACCGGCATCCTGCTCGCCGGAGGGAAAAGCCGAAGAATGGGAGAAGATAAACGGCACCTTGTCGTGGGGGAACAGACCCTCCTCGAACGAGGACTGGCGGTACTTCGTTCAACTTTTCAGAATGTGCTGGTCGTCATTGCGCAGGACAGCTCTCCCCTTGGCGTCGATGCCAGAGTGGTACGGGATCTGGTGCCTGATTGCGGCAGTCTCGGAGGGCTATACAGCGGGCTCATGCAGGCAACGACTCCATGGGTATTCGTGGTCGCCTGCGACATGCCGTTTCTTGATCAGGCGGTCATTGCTCAGTTCACGAGTCGAAGAACAACCGCAGATATTGTCATGGCGAAACTCGATGCCCGGTTACAGCCAATGCATGCCTTATACGGCAAACAATGCTTGCCAGTCTTGGAACAGATGGTCCGGGCACGACAGCTCAAGATCCAAGAGATGGTGTCGCAATCGTCACTTCGAGTCTGCTATGTCACCGAGGCGGACTTGCTCAGCATTGATCCATCCGGGCGTTCCTTTTACAACGTGAATACATTGGCGGATCTTGAAGCGGCGAGATCACTGCTGGCTCGGGCACCTCACTTAGGATAACCGTCATGCCTACCGTGAGAAGGACGATCATGATGATTCACCCCGGAGGCCTTGGGGATGTGCTTTTGACGGTTCCAGCCATGGTTCGCTTGCGAACCCGCTTTCCCAACCATTGGCTGATGCTTTGTGCAGAGGATCAGGTCGCAAGGCTGCTCCTTGCCTGCCGTATCATCGATGAATGGACCTCTGTCCATGGGCGTAACTGCACGGACTTGTTTGCCGGTGCGGAATCGAGTGCGGGGCAGGTACAGACTTGGTTGGAGGACTGCGATCTTGCCATTGGCTGGATGCAGGATCTCGACGGTAAATTGAGCGAGACACTCAAGGCAGTCGGTGTCCGAGAGGTTATCGTCAGGTCTCCGTTCTCGACTGATATTCGGGCGATACATCAACGTGATCGGTTTCTCGAAACGATCAATGAGACGCCGTCTGACGACGAGGGAGATGTTCTGTTGACGGTAACGGAACTGTTCCTCCATCTCGGACGAGCCTGTCTTGAAGCAGCGGGCCTTTCAACTGGACAGTCTCTTGTCGTCATCCATCCTGGAAGCGGAAGTGTCCATAAGTGTGTGGCACCGGAGACACTCGCGTCTGTCGTTATCGCGGTTCAGACTTCTGGGGCGACTCCTGTAGTTTTAGAAGGGCCAGCAGACCGGGAACCGGTTGAGCGACTTCTCACATTATGTCTGGACTCACCGATTGTCCTGAGGGGCATCGATCTTCTGACCGTTGCCGGCGTACTTGCCCAGGCACGTCTCTTTGTTGGGCAGGATTCTGGAATCACTCATCTGGCTGGGTTAATGGGGCTGCGTACGGTTGCTCTATTTGGGCCGACTGATCCCGCTCGCTGGGCTCCCAGTGGCGCTCATGTGACTGTGGTGCAGGGCGCACCCTGCTTCTGCCGTTCATGGGACGAGGTCAGCCAATGTCAGGAGAAACCTTGTCTCGATGTGCGGCAAGACGATCTTACGGCACGTTGTTTAGGGCGCCTCAAGGAGGCAGCGGTTCAGTAGAGAATCCCGTCCGGCTGCCTTGTCACTGACTATCCCGTATGCTACAGTGACCAGTTCATTTTCCCTTTCATTGGTAAGGACTTAGGAGTTATTTTCTTGTCCAGCGGGGTCGTGCAGGAAAAGGTCACCAGCGCGTTGATTAGTGCGCTCAATGGGGCCAAAAAGAAGGGCCAACTGAAGACCGAAGCCTGGCCTCAGGTGAGTCTGGATACTCCCAAACGACCTGAATGGGGAGACTTAGCCTCGACGGTCGCCATGTCGCTCGCTGTATCCGAGCAACGAGCGCCCCACGATATCGCCCAAATTATTATCGACAATCTTTCTCAGCGTGAGCAGCTCTTCGATCGAGTCGAGATCGTCAGGCCTGGGTTTCTCAACCTGACGGTCAAGCCCGCCGTCTGGCAAGAGGTGCTCAGAGAAATTGAGATTGAAGGGTCAGCCTACGGGCGAGCCGAGATGGGGCAACGGCGTCGTGTCTTGGTGGAGTATGTCAGTGCGAATCCAACCGGTCCGTTGCATGTAGGACATGGACGTGGCGCTGCGGTCGGGCAGGCAGTCGCGAACATGCTCAAGGCGGTCGGGTACGACGTTGTGAGCGAGTACTATATCAACGACGCCGGACGGCAGATGAGACTATTGGGGGCCTCTGTCTTTGCACGGTATGAGGAGCTGTCGAACCGGCCGGTCGAATTTCCGGCAGAGGGCTATCACGGAGCCTACATCACTGCCGTGGCCGAACGAGTGAAACAACAGCTGGGGTCTGAGCTAGCCGGACGTACGGCCACGGAGGTCGAGGAGCGCTGTCGGGCATTCGCCAATCAGGAATTGTTGAGCCTGATTCGCGAGGACTTGAAGTCCTTCGGGATCGAGTTGGAATCGTGGTTCAGCGAGGCCTCTCTCGTGAACTCAGGAGCCGTCCAACGAGTCTTGGAAGAATTGAAATCGAAACAGTTCCTGTTCGAGCAGGAAGGCGCCTGGTGGTTCCGATCTTCGGCATTCGGCGACGAGAAGGATCGTGTCGTACAGAAACAGGACGGCGAGTACACCTACCTGGCATCCGATATCGCCTACCACCAGGATAAGCTGCGGCGTGGATACGATCTCCTCATCGACGTCTGGGGTGCGGATCACCATGGCTACATTCCTCGCATGCAAGCGGTCGTGCAGGCCTATGGATATCCGAAAGATCGCCTTCAGGTCGTGTTGGTCCAGATGGTGAATTTGTTACGCGGCGGGAAAAAAGTGGAAATGTCGAAGCGGGCCGGCGAGTTCATCACGATGCGTGAAGTCATCGATGAAGTCGGGGCCGATGCGGCCAAGTTCTTTTTTCTCATGCGCGATTCTAACTCGCATCTCGATTTCGACTTGGAACTGGCCAAACAGCGGTCATCTGACAATCCCGTGTACTATGTGCAGTATGCCCATGCCAGGATCGCCAGTCTCTGGCGCGTCGCGGACGCGCGAGGCATCGCCTGTCCCCTGCCGAGCGAGACGGATTTGACGATATTGACGGACCCGGATGAATTGGGGTTGATTCGCAAGCTCTCTGCCTATCCCTCGGTCCTGCAGGGCAGTGCAATGGCCTATGAGCCTCACCGGATGACCTATTACCTCCAGCAATTGGCCGGACTGCTGCATACGTTTTATAACAAGCACCGGATTCTGCCTCCCGCTGCGGATCGTGATCTGCTAGCGATCACGCCCGAGGGAGTCGTTCCAGGCGAGGGGCTGCCAAAAGAGGTCCTGACCACTGAACGGACTGCGGCGAGATTGGCATTGATGCGAGGAGTCCAGCAAGTTTTGAAGAATGGACTTGGCGTACTCGGGATTTCCGCACCGGAGCAGATGTAGCCAGCAAGGGGTACTGTGGACTTTTCGGTTCAGCAGGCAGACCGTGAGACGAGCGCACGATTGGGGAGACTCAGCACCGCCCATGGTGCGATCGATACGCCGGCCTTCATGCCGGTCGGCACGTTGGGGCCGGTGAAGGGGATTGATCCAGCCGATTTAGAGCAGCTCGGCTTTCGCCTCATACTGAACAACGCCTATCACCTCTATCTACGGCCAGGGCATAAGATTATAGCTGAGATGGGTGGATTGCATCGGTTCACCGGGTGGCCGGGAGCTATCTTGACGGATAGTGGCGGGTTTCAGATTTTCAGTCTAGCTAAACTGTGCAAGGTGACGGACGAGGGCGTGAGTTTTCAGTCGCATCTCGATGGGTCCACACATTTCATTACGCCGGAGACCGCCATCGAGATCGAAGAGGCGCTGGGGGCCGATATCATGATGGCGTTCGATCACTGTGTGGCTTTGCCGGCTGAGCAGGAGGTTGTGCGCGATGCGGTTCGGCGGACCACCCTCTGGGCAAAACGTTGTCAGTCCAGTCGGCGTCGCAGGGATCAAGCCCTCTTTGGGATCGTGCAAGGCGGCTTGGATGCAGATCTCCGCGTAACCTCGGCGCGAGACCTAGTCGGTCTTGGCTTCGAGGGCTATGCAGTCGGCGGGCTTTCGGTGGGCGAATCGAAGGAAGAGATGTATGCCATGTTGGATGTGACCGTGCCGGAGCTGCCGGCTTCGAAGCCACGGTATCTGATGGGTGTAGGGATGCCGGAGGATTTGATCGAAGGCGCGGCGCGCGGGATCGACCTGTTCGATTGCGTGGTGCCCTCGCGTCATGGACGGACCGGCTCGCTCTTTACGAGTTTCGGGCGAGTGGTGATTAAGCAAGCGCAGTACGTTCGGGATGAACAGCCGATCGATCCGGCCTGCGGCTGTCCGGTCTGCGCACGGTACTCGCGGGCCTATTTGCATCACCTCTTTCAGGTGAAAGAGATGCTGTCATCGAGACTGAATACGATCCACAACCTCTGGTACTTTGCCGATCTGATGGGCCAGGTGCGGTCAGCGATCGCACAGGGGACGTTCCGGTCGTTCCGGGACGAGTTTTACCGATCCCGCGGCCGGGCTGCATCGGACGTCTCAGCTATGGAAGTGGCTGACGTCGATCTGCATCGGCATGCCGGATGGGATTAACGCTTTCGAGGAGGAGTGTCTATGGTCATGCAATCGGTCGTAATGGCTCAGCTGTTCGGTGGAGGGGGTGCGGGGGGGTCGGGCTCCACAGCCAGTACGCTCCTGTCTCTCATTCCGTTCGCGTTGATCTTCGTCATTTTCTACTTTTTGGTCATTTTGCCCCAACAGAAACGCTCGAAACAGCAGAAGGCGTTGCTGGAGGCCTTGAAGAAGGGCGACAAGGTGGTCACGGCGTCTGGTATCTGGGGCACCGTGACGAATCTCGGGAAGGAGACGGTGACGTTGCAGATCGCGGATAGTACGAAGATTCGGATACAACGGGATCAGATTGCTCGATTACGCGGCGGCGACGACGAGGATAAGGATAAGGATTCGTAGACCGTGCAGGAAAAGGGGTACCAGACGACATGAGAAAAGTGGGTGGGCGGTTAACATTGTTGGTGCTGGTGGTGGTGCTGTCGGTGATTTTCTTTATTCCCTCCTATCAGCCCTTCTATCAGGCATTGCCTGACTGGCTGAAGAAGGTGATGCCGGACAAAGGCATTACTCTTGGGCTTGGATCTCCAAGGCGGGATTCATCTTGTCATGGAAGTGGACGAAGATCGCGCGGTCGAGATCGCTGTCGATCGATCGGTTACGTCCCTTCAAGACCTGTTGGTCGAGAAGAAAATTCCCGTGGAGTCTGTAGTGCGGACGGGACGGTCCCAGGTCACGATTCAATTCCAAAACGCCGAACTCAAGGCGCAGATCCAGAAGATGATCGATGACTATCCGACCTTCAGCGAAACGGAATCTGCCGGATCGGCCAACCGGCTGGTGTGGGAGCTGCGGGAGGCCGAGGCCAAACGGATCAAGGACTCTGCAATCAACCAAGCACTGGAAACGATTCGGAACCGCATCGACCAGTTTGGCGTGGCAGAACCGATCGTGCAGCGGCAAGGATTGAAGCAGATCGTCGTGCAGCTGCCCGGTGTCAAAGAGCCCAAGCGCGCCAGGGATCTGATCAAGGAAACAGCGTTGCTCGAGTTTAAGATGCTCGATGAGGACAATCAGCCGAAGCTCGATCTGCCTGCCCGTATTCCGAAAGATAAAGAAGCAGATGTGCTGAAGCAGGTGGAGGGAAAATTGCCGGAAGGCGATCAGATCCTCTTCGAGCGGGGAGTTGAAAAAGACACCGGCCGTGAATATCGCATTCCCTATCTCGTAAAAAAGCGGGTCATGTTGACCGGCGATGTGTTGAGCGATGCACGGGTCTCGATCGGTCAATTCAACGATCCCTATGTGTCGATCACATTTGACGGGAAGGGCGGCCGGGAATTCGAACGGATTACGAGCGACAATATCAAGAAGCGCATGGCAGTCGTACTCGATAACACAATCTATTCAGCGCCGGTGATTCAGGACCGCATTACCGGAGGCCGCGCGCAAATCACCGGGAGCTTTTCCATGCAAGAGGCCAATGATTTGGCTATCGTGCTCCGGGCCGGCGCCTTGCCGGCTCCGCTCAAGATCATTCAAGACCTCACGGTCGGGCCGTCGCTGGGGAAGGATTCGATCGAGAAAGGTGTGCAGGCCACACTGTTTGCCGGCGCCATGGTAGTCATTTTCATGATCGTGTATTACCGGATGTCTGGGGTGATTGCGGACTTTGCACTGGTGCTCAATCTGTTGTGTTTGATCGGAGCCCTTTCTGCGCTGAACGCAACGCTGACCTTGCCGGGGATTGCCGGGATCGTGCTCACGATCGGGATGGGCGTCGACTCGAACGTCCTGATTTTCGAGCGTATTCGTGAAGAGCTGCGATCGGGTAAAGCCGTTCGGCTGGCGGTGGACGGAGGATATGACAAGGCGCTGCTGACGATTGTCGACTCTCACGTGACCACCCTGATCACAGGGGTGGCGCTGTTTCTTTTCGGCACAGGACCGATCAAAGGATTTGCCGTGACCCTCTGTCTCGGAATCGGGATCAATCTGTTTACGGCCCTGATCGGCACCAAGGTCATCTTCGACCTCTTCAATCAACGACGCAAAGTGGAACAGTTAAGCATCTAGTTCGAAGGAGCCAGCATGTTGGAGATTCTCGGAAAAACCACGATCGATTTCATGGGGCAGCGCCGCTGGGCCTTTATTTTTTCCGGCATCATGGTGGTGCTGGGACTTGTGGCGCTGATTCAGATTGGCAGAGGGGCGGCAAACCTCGGCATCGATTTCTCGGGCGGGACCGCGGTGCAGTTGAAGTTCGACCAACCGATCCGGATCGACGAAGCGAGAAAAATCTTGGAGGCGAACGGCCTGGGCAACGCCGAGCTGCAAGAGTTCGGTCAGGAGAACAAGCTCCTGATCCGCCTGAAGACTTCGACGACCATCGAGGAGAAGGTCGCCGATCGGGTCGTGGCGGTCTTTACGAAGGAATTTTCCTCGAACCATTTCGTGATCGATTCCAGCACGGAAATCGGACCGACTATCGGGAAAAAGCTTCAAGAAGATGCCCTCATTGCGATTCTCATTTCCTTTGCCGGGATCATTATCTACGTGGCGGCGCGGTTCGAGCTTCGTTTCGGCATCGCCGCGGCCTTGGCGACCTTTCATGACGTGTTGGCGGTGTTGGGTGCCTTTTATCTCCTGGATAAGGAAATTACCCTGCTCGTCGTGACGGCATTGCTGACATTGGCCGGCTATTCGATGACGGATACGGTCGTCGTGTTCGACCGGATCAGGGAAAATCTTCGGATGCGGCGACGGGAGAGCGAAGAGACGATCATCAACAATGCGGTCAACCAAGTCTTGAGCCGCACGATCGTTACGAGTTTGACTGTCGTGTTGGTGCTGATTCCTCTGACGCTGGCCGGCGGAGAGGTCTTGCACGACTTCTCGCTTGCCCTGTTGTGGGGCGTGATCTTCGGAACCTATTCGTCTGTCTTCGTCGCGAGTCCGTTGCTGTTGCTCTGGCCGGGAGGGTCCGGGCGGCTCTTGAAGCGGAGCTAGCCGGAATCACAGGCGCGAGAAGCGAGACGTGCGGAAGGGCGCGACTCGCGAAGATGAAACTTCCGACCCGTCCCGCTTTTCTTGCAAGTCTCGCGAGTCCCGCGCCAATAGCGAGATGGGGCACACCCATGACATTCTGGAGTCGGTCCCACAATCTCCAGCGCAAGATCATCGCGGCGATCGTACTGGTCGGTCTCCTACCCCTGACCCTTCTGCTTGTGCTCATCTACGTCGAGGAGCGGCGTGCCCTTCGAGAAATGACCGGCGCCAACTTCAAGGAAGTCGCCGTGGAAGCCGCTCGCCGCATCGAAATGCAGGTCAGCCGTGGGCTGAACGAGGCCCAGCAACTTGCCACGGCCCCCTTTCTCCGCATCGCCGTGACCGAAGCCAACCGCACGTACGAGGGTAAGGATGCGCTCAATATCCAGGGCATGATCAAGGATTGGCAGCAGCGGTGGCGTCAGCGGGGTAAGCAAAGCGAATTCCCCCTTTTCATCAATCGCATTGTCACGAACTTCCTCATCCGGTGGCATGATATCCGCAAATCGGACTATGTCGGGATACTGGTGACCGATCAGCAGGGAGCGCTGGTGATCAGCTCCATTCCTCAAGTGGAGTACTTTTACGGGAAGACGTCGTGGTGGCAAGCGGTGGTGAAGGGGGGAAGTTCCAGGGGCTATGTGAGCGAGATCGCCTTCGATCCCGCGTTCGGAACTCATGTGGTCGTGGTGGCGGTGCCCATTCTTGACGATGCAAAAGAGACAGTGATTGGAACGGTCACCATTCTGTTGCGTCGAGACACGATTTTTCAGGCCATTGCCCAGGGGTCTATTGGGGCGACCGGTCATGCGATGTTGTTCAGCTCCGATGGTGTTCCTCTGATCTGTCCGGTCCTGGCTCCGGAAGAACATACGGTCAGGCCAGATTTGATCAGTGCTCTCGGCGGGTTGAAAGCCGGTTGGACCGTTGCCGATGACGATTCGCATGGGGGCCAGAATGCCTTGATCGGATTCGCTCCGGTTCGATTCGGCGAGAGCTTGGCTCCAGGGAGCCTGGGAGGACATCAGTGGATCACGGTGGTGCGGCAGGACCCCCAGGAAACCTATGCGCCGCTCGCCGAACTTGTGGCGAAAGTGCTGCTCTATGGGTTGCTCGTGCTCGCCGTGCTATGGGCGACAGGGGTGCTCGTCGCACGCCGGATCGCCAGACCCATTCAGGTGTTACACGATGGGGTGCGCGAAATCGGAAGCGGGCGATTGGAGCGGCGGCTGGAACTGAAGACCGGCGATGAAATCGAAGGGCTTGCCGATGCGTTCAATCAGATGGCGGAAAATTTACAACGGTCGTTTTCGCAGATCGAACAACGCGTGGTGGATGTGCGCCGCCTGGAAGAAAAGTACCGCGATCTGATCGAGCATTCTCCTGAGATGATCTATCAATTGAACCGGATCGGCCGATTCGTCCATGTGAACAAGACGGGGCTCGAGAAGCTGAAGTACACGCTCAATGAGATGCTGGCGATGAAGCTTTGGGATCTTGTGCCGCGCGGCCAGGAGCCGCTCGTCCTGCAATATTTGGAGCGGTTGGTGGCGCAAGGGCGCAGTTCGATGGAGACGGTATTTCTGGCCAAAGATGGTCATCCGATCGATGTGGAGATTCATGCCACGGCGCTGATCGATCAAGAGCGGGGCGGGCTGGTTCACTCGCGCGCATTTGTGCGTGACGTGACCGAGCGCCACCGGCTTGAGCGACATCTGCAAGAATACACGACGACGCTTGAACGGGCCGTGTCGGAGCGGACGCAACAGCTTGTCGCCTCGCAGGCGCGGTACAAGGCGTTGTTCGACTTGGTGGCGGACTCGGTGTTTATGGTGGATTCGAAGGGCATGATCGTCGCCGTCAACAAACGTGAGGAGCAAGTGCTGGGGTATGCAGAGGCGGCCGTGGTCGGCCGCAGTCTGCTCGAAGTCATTCTTTCCGGTTATCACGATTCGTTGCGCGGATGGTTGAGCGACGTCATTTCCGGACAGCGGAAGGTTTCTACCCAGGAGATCATGGTGCGCCATGCCGGAGGACTGGACATGCCGGTCGAAATGAACTTGATCCCTGTCGGAGTGGCCGACCAACTGTTGGTGATGGTGCAGTTACGGGATATTACCGAGCGGAAGCGGCTCGAACGGCAGCTGCAGACATACCGAGAAGAGCTGGAGGGGAAGGTACGAGAGCGCACGCGGGAAATTGAAGAGACCACGCAGTATCTCGAAAATCTGCTCGAGAACGCCAACGATGTCATCTATACCCTCGATACCGAGCAGCGGTTCACCTATGTCAACAGCAAGATTGAAGCATGGGGCTACCGGAAAGACGATCTGCTTGGGCGTCCCTACCTTGCCCTTCTCTCCAAGCGCCATCGCGGGAAGCGTCTCAAGAACACCTTGGATATCGGTGCGAAGCAGGTCTATGAGGTCGAAGTGGTGACTCGCACAGGGGAGCCAAGGGCTGTGATGGTGAGTGTCTCACCGCTGCATGGGGTCGAGGGAGCGATCCTTGGCGTGCTGGGCATTGCGCGCGACATGACGGAGACCAAAAAATTGGAGCAGCAGATCAGGAACTCGGAGAAACTGGCCTCGGTCGGAAAGCTGGCAGCAGGGGTCGCGCACGAGATCAACAATCCCCTGGGGGGCATCCTCAACTGTCTCTACAACTTGCGGAAGGGGGCGTTGTCGCCGAGCCGGCAAGAAGAGTATTGGTCGTCGATGGAAGATGGGGTGCGACGCGTACAGAAGATCGTTCGGCAGCTCCTCGATTTCTCTCAGCAGCATGAGCCGGAATTTGCCCTGACGGACATCAATCACGTCGTGGATCGGGTGTTGGTCTTGACGACGCATCTCTTTGCCCCGAACCACATCATGCTGGAAACGGGATTCGGTCAAGGGCTGCCGAATGTCATGGTCGATCGCCATATGATGGAGCAGGTGCTCATGAATCTGGTATTGAATGCGGTGCAAGCGATGAAAGACGGAGGGGTGCTGACGATCCGAACGTCCGTGGCTGAAGGAATCTGTCTGATCGAAGTGCGCGATACGGGATCGGGCATTCCGCCGGCGATCCTGCCGAGGATTTTCGATCCGTTCTTTACGACTAAGAGCGAAGGCGAAGGAACCGGACTCGGCCTGTCGGTCAGTCTGGGCATCGTCGAGCGCCACGGAGGAAAGATCCTGGTAGACAGCGAAGTCGGGAGAGGGACGACCTTTACCCTCTGCCTGCCTGTTTCCCGGGAACGTTCGTTGATGGAGCGGGTATCATGAAAGGGCTCAAGATTTTACTGGTCGATGATGAACCGCTGATGCGGCTGTCGATGGTCGATGCGTTGGAGACGGTCGGCCATGATATCGAGGCGGCGGCATCCGGGACGGAAGGGATCGACGCCATCCGCCAACGACCATTCGATCTGGTGATCACCGATCTGCGGCTGCCGGGCGCGGACGGGCTCACGGTGCTCACAGCGGCCAAAGCGCAGTCGCCTCACACGGAGGTCGTGGTGATTACCGCTCATGGATCGGTGGAAACGGCGGTCGGGGCAATGAAGCTCGGCGCCTTCGATTACATCACGAAGCCGTTCCAGATGGACGAATTGTTGTTGATCGTCGAGCGGGTGGGCCGCGTTGTAACCTTGCGTCGCGAAAATCAAGATCTCAAAGCGGTGCTAGAAGACAAGTTCAGTTTTGGGGGCATTCTTGGGGCGAACAACCAAATGCGGGCTGTGCTCGAGAAGATCAAGCTAGTGGCGGGAACCGATTCGACGACCCTGATTCTTGGAGAAAGTGGAACGGGCAAAGAGTTGGTCGCCAATGCCATCCATCAAAACAGTCCACGTAGCCACCAGCCCTTGATCAAAGTCAGCTGCGCGGCGCTTCCGGAAACCCTATTGGAAGCGGAACTTTTCGGCCATGAGAAGGGGGCGTTTACGGGGGCGTTGCGGCAGCGGCGTGGGCGGTTCGAACTGGCCCATCGAGGCACGCTGTTCCTCGATGAAGTCGGGGAAATTTCGCCGGTCATCCAAGTGAAGTTGTTGCGGGTACTCCAGGAACGGCAGTTTGAGCGTGTCGGGGGGAACGACAGGATCGATGTCGATGTGCGCCTGGTCTGTGCCACCCAAAAGGACCTTCGAAAAGAAGTCTCCTTGGGGAGGTTTCGAGAGGATCTATTTTATCGGCTCAACGTCGTGCATATCGTAATCCCTCCGTTGCGTCAACGGCAGGACGACATCATGATCATCGCAGACCACATGCTGAAGACGTGTTCCGGCAAGATGAATAAGGCGTTGAAAGGGTTTTCTTCCCAGTCGCGTGAGCTCTTCATGCGCTATTCCTTCCCGGGGAACGTGAGGGAGTTGGAGAATATGGTCGAGCGTGCGGTGGCGCTGGGGCGGGATCGTGAAGCGATCCAGCCGTCCGATCTGTGCGGGTTCCAGTCCTGCCCCTATACGGGCGGGCAGCCACAAGAATCTTGCGGATTCTGTAGCGAAGGGCTGACGGGGCAGAAGCGAGAGCAACGCCCGCTGACCTCGCTGGCGACGGCGAGGGAACAGTTCGAGAAAGAATATATTGTGTCGGTGTTGGAGCGAGTGGAAGGCAGCCGCACAACTGGTGCAAAAATCCTCGGGCTTTCGCGCAAGGCTCTGTGGGAAAAGTGTAAGCGCTACGGCATTCCGTCGGCGAGAGAAGAGGCGGAGGATGAGGGCTGATGATCTTCTGTGCTCGCGCAACGCGCGGTCGCGGACTCCCCTCGTTGGACGCGCGCAGTGGAAGATCAATCAGCCCCCATCCCTGAAGCGAGAACGAGCAAGCGTGGAAGGGAAGTAGCGAGGCGGCTGGCATGGTCTCTGTGCTCGCAGAGCCCCCACAATAAAGCGGTGGTCGCTCGATGCGTGCAGTGGAGACCACACCAGCCGCCTCGCTGAATGCGGGTGAGCCGGTAGCTCAGTATTATACGTCGTAACTAATTGATATTATTGATACTATTATGCAGTTATGTAACCGCTTATCTAACTTTTTAGATTTTTCTTCTTCGTTATTCTCATCTTTCCTGTTCTGACTAGCACTTCAGCATTTGCCAAAACGCACAGTATCCTCAAGCCCCTTCGCAGAGCTTCGCACACGCCGCTCCGATCGCCGATGCGAGTCTCTCTCTGTCAGACTTTCAGTCGTTGATTTAGACAGCTTGCTGCCGCGAACAGGGCACTATTTTGGTGGGGCAAGGCACGACTCACACGAACGCTACAGCAACGTCGCAGTCTTCCTGTTGAGTGCCTGTGCAGGCTGCGACCGAAACCATCACCGCCACTCAGCGCACCTTCCAAACAAAGCCTAGCGCATCGAGCCGCTGCACGGCGCGTCAGGCGACGACAGGGTATCTTTGGTTCTGCGTTGCCTGTCGACCCACTGTCCTAACCGGAAGCCTGAGTGGGGTCGCGATAGCTATGAGGTACGCGACAATGCCCCTTACGTTGGCGATAGCGTTTGAGGAAGCCGAAGCCTTTTTCCCACCGAGCCGCACGTGGATCCCAGACGAAGCCGAGCGCATCGAGCCGCTGACGACGCTCAGGCGGCATGGTGTCTTTATCTTTGCGTTGCGTACTGACCCACGATCCTAACCGAAAGCCTTGGGTCGCGATAGCGTGGTGGCACGCGACAATCCTCCTGATCTGGTGATAGCGTTTGAGGAAGCGAAGGCCTTTTCCCACCGAGCGGTCTCCCAGACAATCGAGCCCTCGAGCCACTGACGACGCTCAGGCAGCATCTGCTATCTGGGTGCCTGTTGACCCGGCTGACCGATAGCCGTGATCGATAGCATGGTGTCACATGATCCTGGTGATACGCGAAACCCATGCTCTTCTCGCTGACCGACGTCTCCGAGGCAGCGATAGGTCTCCACTGGCGTCAGTGATGCCCACGCCAACTGAGCGAGTGATCGCGACGGGCACGGACAGCGCCTTCTTATGCAGCCTCATGCGGCTGACCCACTCAACCCATCTATCGCTGACAGCTCGGCAGCATAGTGTCTTGTACTGCTGGGGTCGCGATAGCCTTGATCGCGATAGCGGGCACAAGACAATCCCCTTTACGCTGGCGATAGCGTTTGAGGAAGCGAACGCCCTCTTCCCACTGAACCGCCAATGGATCCCAGACAAAGCCCAGCGCAGTCGAGCCGCTGACGACGGTCAGGCGACATGAGCTGTCTTTATCCTTGCGTTGATCGCTATGACCCACTGTTCCTAACGGAATAGCCTGAGGTCTGGATCGCGATAGAGCTTGCGGGTACGAGACAATCCCCTTCCGCTGCTTATAGGCTTTGAGCCGCCCGTACCACTCATCCCAACTGCTCCCAATGCGATCCGCGATGGCAATGCTGATGCTGGTATTCAGGCGCTCCAGGTCAACCGCAGGACCAATGACTTCCACCTTCTCGCGCAGTCGCCTGAGATCAAACGGTTTGCCAGCGCCTTTTCGCTCTCGCAGCTCACGAATAATGTCGATCAAGTCCTCATCTTGCTCTTGTAAGGCATTGAGGACATCGGCGACTTGGTCAAACGCTTCGGACTCAATTGCCTCGTCCAGACTGCTCTGTTCGAAGTCAGCGGCGAACAACGGCACCACGACATAGCCCACAGTCTTTGTGCTTACTCCCTGTGGCTTTCGCATCGCTCGTCCCGTCGCTTGCGCGATATCGATGCGGCTCTGTTTGGGATCGAGAAACGCCACCATATCAACCGCAGGCACATCGACACCCTCTGTCAGACAGCGAGCGTTGGTGAGCACCCCTTTCTCAGCATGGCGAAAGGCATCGATCAGGGCTTTTCGTTCGGAGCTTCGTTGTTTGCCATGCACATGGCGCACGTCATAGCCGTTGAGATAGCGTCCGATGCCATGCGTGGTGTCACTGGCAAACTCTTGTGCCGCTTTGACGCGGCTATGGAAGGTCAGGGCTTTTGTCGCGCCTGTTTTCTCACCGCTTGCTGGAAGGCGAGGAGATGTGCCACCCATCGCGCCCGCACGAGATCAGTCTCGATCAGCGTGATGCCATGCTTCCGCGCAAAGTCGCTGACCATGTGTTTGTCGATCAGCGAGATGACGACTTTGTACGGGCAGATGATGTCCCGCTTCGCGGCACTCGCAAACGAGAGCGTATGGGCGCGTATACCGTAGACCTGTGGATCGTCCATCGACTGCACACGAAACTCGCCTTCTGTATCGCGATGGCGAATATCGTAATGGCGGGGCGTCGCGGTGAAGAACAGCCGCTTCCTGATGCGTAGGCGCTCATCGGACAGCGCATAGCTAAACGCGCCACCCTCTCGTCCTGTGGTTTTGTGGGCTTCATCAAAGATGCCCATATCAAATGTGTAGCCTGCTGCGCCTGCGCCCACGACAGGCGACGATTGATAGGTCGAGAAAATAACTTTCACCTCATCAGTGGGATGAGCGAGGAAGCGGGTGACTTCTTTGGGGTCGGTATCAATGCGAAACTCGACATCAGAGGGACGGATTTCTAATTCATCATTCGCTAAGCCTACGGTTTGGTCCGAACAGACACAGAGATAGCGAAACCCTGGCGTAAAGGTGTGATGCTTGCTCCACTCGCCCAGCGTCTGTTGGAGCAGCGTCAGGGACGGCACCAAGACCAGCACCGTTTTCGGTTGTGCGTCTTGCGATGCCCACAAGGAGACCAGGGTTTTGCCTGTCCCACACGCCATGACGACGGTGGCGCGATCATGGGTGTTGAGCGCAGTCTTGATGTCTGTCAGTGCGGCAGTTTGATAGGGCTTGGGGGTGTAAGGAGATCGTGGTAGCGGCTTTGCTTTCAGCCACGCTTCGATTCGCGCAAGATCATCTGGTTCGAGCGCACGAAAATCATCGCCACGAACCAGCCGCATCCCTTCACGATTGAGCGCATCGTCAGCCAGTTCGCTGGCAGTCGTGAAGATGACGCGCTCAGTGAAGCGTTCTGTGATGCCGAGAAACGGGGCGACTTCGGTATAGGTGAGATAGCCCTTCTGGCGGTATTTGACTTGATAGGCGACATGTGTCCCGAGGCGGCTTTCATACACGCCATCGATCCCCTTCGCGTCGCTGGGAAGATTGTATTGTTGCCGTAGCGTCAGGGGAATATCGCCGACGACCCAGTGGGTGACGCACTGCATAATGGGTTGGGTGGCGAGAAAACCTTCCACGAAAATCTCAAAGACATCGCCACGGTCTTTCTCCTCCGCAATGCCATTGATGCGTTGCTCGAAATCGTGGAAGGAGGTGAGCGCGTCAAAGATGCCTGTCGCGATCCAGTGTCTCGCTTTGACGTGCTTGGCGGGCATCAGTATTCCTCTACACGGAGAAATCTCTGCGGACAGCGGCATTATAACTGGTTAGTCACGTCAACCGCTTTGGGAAAGTTCGCAGCCATTGTCGAAGTTTCCTTCGCCTTGACGGTCCCTGGGCTCCGCCCCCATACTGCGTTCCCATGCGTGCCCTCTCCGTCATAACGCTTTTGGCTACATTTGTTTTCCCCTCTGGGTATGCGTCAGCTTCCCCACCGATCAACATTTCAACAGAAGAACTGCACATGCTGCGCACTCGGGCAGCTCAAGGCAACGCGTCGGCGCAGAACAACCTCGGGCTACTGTATGACCTCGGGAATGGGGTGCCCCAGGATTACGCGGTCGCGCGGCAGTGGTACGAGCAAGCCGCCGCCCAGAATCACGCGGCAGCACAGTTCAACCTCGGGCTGCTCTATGCCAATGGGCATGGGGTGCCTCAGGATTACGCAATGGCGCGAGAGTGGTACGAAAAAGCCGCTGCGCAGGGAAGAGCGAATGCGTCGTACATCCTTGGTGAAATGTATGCCCATGGACAGGGCGTCCCACAAGATTTCGCGAAGGCGCGACAGTGGTATGAGAAAGCCGCAGCCCAGGGCAGCGTGGATGCGCGGGGATGGTTCGAGAAAGCGGCGGCTCAAGGGAACACGAATGCGCAGTTCTACCTCGGTTCGCTGTATGAAAAGGGAGACGGTGTCCCGCGGAATTACGCGGAAGCGACGAAGTGGTACGAAAAAGCCGCAGACCAGGGGGACCCAGATGCGCAGTTCACCCTCGGATTGCGATATGCCCAGGGTTATAGCGTGCCGCAGGACTATGCGAAGGCGCGACAGTGGTATGAGAAAGCCGCTGCTCACGGCAACGCCGAGGCGCAGTACAAGCTCGGGCAGCTGTATCAGTTCGCGCTCGGCGTGCCACAGAATTACGCGGAAGCGACGAAGTGGTACGAGAAAGCGGCAGCACGGAGGGACGCGGATGCACAGTTCAGCCTCGGGCTCATGTATGCCACTGGAGATGGCGTGCCGCAGGACGATGTGCGGGCATATTTGTGGTACACCCTTGCAGTCACCCACTCGACGGGTAACAAGCAGAAGTCTGCAGCAACCAATCGAGATGGGGCACTCACACGCCGCATGACTCCCGCGCAGATCGCCGAAGCCGAGCGACTCGCGAGTGAGTGGAAGCCAAAATCCAAATGAGCGACCAAGGTCCCAAACACGAAGCATGTCCATCGAAGAAGTGACCATCTCCAACATGTGTGAGATAGCCGCACATTCTGTTCCGGGATGACAGGAGCCCAACAAAGGTGTTTTACAAGATCACTGATCCTGAGTTCCTTGGGAAGTATGAATGGTGGTCGCCTGCTGACATCGAGAGTTACCATTGCACCGAAGATGATTGTCAGGAACAAGTCGCATACTCTTTTGAATGTCCAGTAGATGGACTTGCAGGATTTTACTGTCAACCTCACGCGGTTAAACTGAGGTTGAGTAAGCAAGCTGGGACGTGAGTCAAGCTGCCGTTGTCCTACTTTTCAAATGCGTGCACACTCCAGAAATTTTGACGATCTCATACGGAGACATTCTCAATGACACGACTCTTACTTTCTATAGTTACTGCACTCTTGCTGACTGCTGGTACGGTGTGGGCAGGTCCACTCGAAGATGCTACTGCTGCAAATAAACACGGTGACTACGCGACCGCGGTTGAAAACATTTCAATCGCTTGCAGCCCAAGGGAACGCGGAGGCGCAGAGCAATGCTCGGACGGATGTATGCAACGTGCAGGGCGTGCCACAGGACTATGCACATGCGCGTCAGTGCTGCGTCGATAGCCGCGGCTGCATGAGCGACGCGCTTGCACAGAACAACCTTGCGGAACTGTACTACGCGAGACTGGGCGTGCCGCAGGACGATGTGCGGAGCGTATATGTGGGTGAACCTCGCAGCCGTACACATGAAGGCGTGATGAGCAGAAACAAGCGGCGGAAATATCGAGATGATGTCGCACGGCGCATGACTCCCGATCAGATTGCAGAAGCTAAGCGGCTTACGCAACAGTGCCTGCACGGAAGTTCAAAGGCTGCTGAGTAGGATTTACCGTTCTCTCTACCGCCACGCCCACGCATGTCGCCAGAAAAGTAGCTGTCCCATTTTTCTCTTCTTATCGCTTTTCACGAAGTTGGTACTCATCGTTACAAGTAACTCTAACAACGGAATCAGACTTGGCGTCACCCAGATCATTGCAGGGGTCGACCCCAATGATCTTGCCGGATAGTCCAAGGAGTAAACATTGACGACCTTCAAGTTCAAATTTATCTCTCCCTCTAGATGGTGGTCCTAGTTCCTTAAGTACCTGTTTCTCGGTATCCCCAAGCCTAATTCGTTTGCACTTAGTCACTAGCTCAGAGTATTCGCTGCTTGAGCAGTAAGCGATTCCGCCAACCCATAGACTGAGGCTTAAAATTCCAGTCGTCTCCACGGAATTGGTTTCCGTCCTCTCTCCTGGTCACGAAAAAAACAGTTGAGGTCAGTGCGTGACGTTCCACTACTCTACCTCTTTGGATGTTGAAGTCGTTGCAACGTTGATTTGACCCGATCACTTAAGATTGTTCTTGACCGAGGTGCCAGATCAGAGCACTGATCCCGTAATCCCATGAGCACTCACTTTTGAGGTTCCCACCGTCTTTTACAGCTGTAACGTTGCCTTGCAATAAAGCATCGTAGATCATTCAAGAACTCATAAGTTACCGAAACGCTCAAACCTCGGCATTCCCACGCCGACAAGTACTTGATTTACCACTATACCCTCCTCGCCCACGATTGACGACATTCTGAATCCGTCGTTCCGCTTGTCTGCGACCCGCTTCCTCGTGGAAACTGTCCTCACGCTGACCCTGTAGTGTGAATTTTCTTCTCTTACTCTGAGCAAGACAAGATACCCTGTGCGATTGCGAGAACGGAAACCGGTGTCAGCATTTGCGGCGCGTGAGACAGGGTCGGTGCTGTAACCATTTTGGAAATCCCTATGAATTGAGCCTGCCTGGAAGCCGACCGCTAGATTCTCTTCCCAGCAAACATCGATAACTTGAGATGCATCACCACGTTGGTTGCAGGACACTGAACGTGGCGAAGCGTTAAAGGCGACAGGTTTGTAGCGACCTGCCGCCTTTCTATTTTTTTATTTAGCGGGAGACTTACTCGCCCCGGTGCCTGCCGGAAGCGTGGAGCGACTTCTGCCGGAGAAAGCCGGGGTGCCCAACGAGACTGGGCCAGGAGCCTGTCCGATATTGCCTTCGTGACGAGGCGAAGGAGGTGCGGCTCAGATGCGAGGCCGCAGGCCTGGAAAAACCGGAGGCGTATTCGCTGAAATTCGTTGAGGATTTTTTCATGGCCGAGAACGAAGCAGGATGGTCGCAGATCGTTCGCCGCAGTAGAACGGTCAATGTCGGAGAGGCTCCTAAGAAGGAAAGCTGGAACTGACCGACGCTTCACGGTCTGATAAGACCGTGGCGGAGAGAATTCCAGAAGGTTTCCACTCGGGACAGTCCGGTAGGGTGGTTTCGGGAGATGCGGAGCGAAGCTTTCCGGCCAGCGCCGACTTTCCGAATCTACTCTGCTGGTTCCGGTCCGCCTTCCCACAACTTCACCGTGCGGTCCCACGAGGCGCTGGCCAGTTTCATTCCATCCGGTGACAGGGTAATGCCGCGAACGGCTGCGGCATGGGCCTTGATGGTTCTGAAGCAGCGGCCGTTCGACAGATCCCAGAACCGAATCGTGGCGTCGTCGCCGGCGCTGATGAGCACCTTGCTGTCCGCTGTGACGGCGAGGCTGCGCACCCAGGCTGTGTGGCCCTTCAGCGTCCGTTGTTCTGCCATATGGGGCATGTCGAACAACTTGATCGTCTGGTCACGGCTCCCGGTGATGAGCAGTTTGGCATCTGGGGTAAAGGTCATTGCGCCGATCCAATAGTCCATCGCCTTCTGAAATCCACCGTCATCGTCGACGAAGAATCCGCGCGTTTCGCTGGAATCTTCTTCGGTCTCTTTCCAATGACCGGCGTGCACGATTTTTTCTTCTCCACTGGGTAAGACCTCCCACAGCTTGATCTTGCCGATATCCATTCCACTG
This sequence comes from Nitrospirota bacterium, assembly GCA_963782735.1. GTDB lineage: Bacteria > Nitrospirota > Nitrospiria > Nitrospirales > Nitrospiraceae > Palsa-1315. The sequence goes on along the minus strand of CAWAKW010000024.1, from coordinate 57,997 downwards.
GCGAGATGGACTCCATCCGGCGAAAAGGCAACACAGACAGACCAGTTGTGGTCGTACTGGTCTTTGCCGAGAAGGGTCATGAGCTCGGTGCCGGTGGTGACTTCCCAGATCTTGATGTCTTTGTTGTGGCTGCCTCGCGCCAACATGAGACCGTCGGGCGAGAGGGAGAGGCTGACGACGTTGTGGTCATAACGTGTGAAGAGAAGCTTCTTCGATTCGCCGGTGGTCGGATTCCACAGCCGGATGGTCCGGTCCTCGCTGGCAGTGGCCAACGTTTGGCCGTCTGGCGTGAAGACGATGGATCGGATGTCTGCCGTATGTCCCCTGAGTGAGCGCAGGAGGCGTCCGGTTTCAATATCCCATAGGCGGACAAGCCGGTCGGCTCCCCCGCTGGCAAGGGTTAACCCGTCTGGTGTGAAGGCCACCGACCAGACCCCATGTGAATGGCCGCGATACGTGGTTAGTTCCCGTGCCCCTGTCTTCCAATACTCGAGAAAATCGACTGGTGCGGCACCCGCTTCCGGCGGTGATGGTATGAGTGGGGGGGGAGTAGGGGCGAGTTGGGAAATAGTGTGATCGGCCATGTTCAATAATCCTTACGACTAGAACAGAGTGGCGCGGCTTGATTGCAAACCGTCTATTCGCGCCAGTATAATTCCGGTCAGCGTGGGGTGATCGTAAGAGAAGCTTTGTCATCAAGTCAAGGCAGGCTCCTAGCAGGATGCTGAAAATGTCCGCCAGCGGCGTTCTCAGTCGCCCGTCGCCCTGCAACGTACCGCAAGGGTACGCTTCGGTCGCCGAGCTCCCTGTGGCCTTGCTGGACAGCCATTTTGGGCATCCTGGGGCTGATGTGACATCGTCACCATCTTCAAGATTTCAACAGATGTATTGGGTATAAACCGAGTTTTTCCGCAGCTTGCTAGCACGCGCCCAAAGGATTGTTATGGAACTTCGTTTTCAGCCCGCATTGCTGCAAGAGGTCATCGACTCGTTCGTCGAAAAAACGGAACGAGAAGGCGACCCCACCTATTACAAAGAGTTCCATGAACTCGCCGACCCGATCTACGAGAAGTTTACGCTCGATGATCGTGAGAGTGAGTTCAAGAAGCTCTATCAGTACATGTTCGGGACCTGGGGGTTTTCCGATATCATCCGCGATGCCTTCAACGAATATCCATTGCTCAAAGAACGAGTCGGCATTGTGCTCGTCAAGGGGGTACTCAAGGAAGATCAGGAGGGCGTCGATATTCTCAGGAAGTGGGGATCCGTCGAGCATGAGCTGGCTCGCGAGTTCGAAGAAAAAGGGTTAAGAGGCGTCGGGATCAAGCTCATCCCACGGCGATTCTACGATCCTGCCCTGACACGCTATTGCCGCCATGAGTTGTTGCATATCTCGGATATGCTGGACCCGGTCTTTGGGTACGATCCCGATACCAAGGTCGGGCAAAATCCCGGCGAGGAAACTCTCATTCTTCAACGCTATCGAGTCTTGTGGAGCCTCACTGTGGACAGCCGGCTGGCTGTTGCAGGCAAAGAGCCGATGCTCAGGAAAGAAGACCGGTTCAAAGAGTTTCGTTCCTGGTACCGCAAGATTCCCGCGCCACAATTAAAGTCGGTGTTCGAGGGGTTGTGGCAGACGAGTTTCTTTACCCACTCGGAATTGATCGAAATGGCGTCGGACACCTTGCGAGTGATGGACCGTGCCGTGGATGTCGAGGGCGGCGAGGTTCCGGAAACAGAAAATAAAATCATGTTGATGCCGGGATTTCCCTGCCCCCTGTGCCGGTTTCCGACCTATTCGTGGGTTGAGGATATGGGTAACAAGCTCGAGCCCTATGTGCTCGATTTCATCCGCGAGAATCACCCTGGCTGGGATATCGAATTTGGGGCCTGCGACCGCTGTGTCGAGGTCTACAAGTTGCGTGCAGACGGCGTCGTGTAATGGTGTATGATTGTGGCCACCGATCCGACATATGGACGCCGTGATTTCCTCAAGGACTCTGTCGTCTCCGTTGCCAAAGCGGCGCAAGAATTTTCCAAGCATCAACATGCCGCGCCGGACCAACCGGCTCCACCGCCAGTGCGGACGGATTGGTTGCGTCCTCCAGGCGCTGTCGAGGAGGCGTTGTTTTTAGAGCGATGCACCCAATGCGGCGACTGTGGCAAGGTCTGTCCATACGGGTCGATTACGTTTCATCCGCAGAACGGGACGCCGGTGATTTTTGCGGATCACACGCCGTGCTATCTCTGCGAGGATGTGCCCTGCATTGCGGCCTGCGCTACCGAAGCGTTGCTTCCTATCGAAGGGCGCGGGCAGATACGAATGGGTCTCGCGTCTGTCTCGCACCGAGTCTGCACGGCAGGGCAGGGGTGCCATGCCTGCGCGTCGAAATGTCCCACGGATGCCCTCTCGATGGATTTTGGCACGCAGCGGCTTGTGGTGGCGGCTGAGCGTTGCGTCGGATGTGGGCTGTGCGAACAAGTGTGCCGGACAGTGAACGATCGCGTGGCTATTCGAGTCACACCCTATAGATTATTGGCACAGCCGCTCTCGTAATCCACAAGCGCAGACCTGAAGGTAAAAAGGAAGTTCAAAAAATTCTAGGAATCGCGAAGGGAATAATATGAGAAATCACAGGCTTAGAATATATTCCGCGAAGGAAAAGATCGTGCTTGACAACCTCACGGCTGATACCTACCATACGGATGTTTTGTGCCAACGTCTTGACCTCTTATGCCCGGAAAATTTCTGTGGGCAACAGGGTCAAGCGAGGAGCCGACTCGCATGACGAGCAAACAGCCGGTGCAAGCAAATTCTCAAGCCGTGGCCGGGGTCATTCCAGCTTCGCCGGCCATCAAGGATTCACCCGCAGTCGAACGCGCCCTCAACCGCAGTAAGCTCTATCTCCTTGTCTCCTGGAGCCAGCTTTATCCGGAAGACGACGAATTTCACGATTACGTGCAATGCGGAGAGTTCGTCGAGGATGGGCGGGCGGCGCTTGATGCCTTGGACAAGGCGCTCGACGGCATCGGCGGTGAACGGGCCAAGCTCAAGCTGGTGTTGCTGCGCAAACAGTTCGATCAGATTGAGAAAGTGGTCGCGTCGGAATGTGTCAACTGGCAACTCAGTGATCTGCAGGCCGAGCATCGCCGAGTCTTCAGTAATGTCATCACGCTCGATTGCCCTCCCTACGAAACGCTTTTTGGAAACGATCACGTATTCGCGCAATCGCAAGTCATGGGCGATATCGCCGGATTCTATCGCGCATTCGGGGTGGAATTATCCAAGGATATCCATGAGCGACTGGATCATTTGAGCGTCGAATTCGAGTTTATGCATTTCTTGGCCTACAAAGAATCCTATTCCCGCTGTCACGATGGAGCGGACAAGACTGAGATCGTCCTGGATGCGCAGAGAAAGTTTGTCAAGAATCATGTCGGCCGGTGGGTTCCGTTGTTTTGCCGGATGTTGGTCAAAAAAGCTGGGACAGGTTTCTATAAACACGTGGCGGACTTGATGGCAGAGTGGATGGATTTCGAAGCCGCGTTTCTCGGCGTCGTTCCTCAGCCCTACTCGGAAACCGATTATCGTCCCGCGACCTTCAGTTCACCGGAAGGCCAGACGTATGAGTGCGGTGCGCAGGATCAGGGGAACGAGCTGAGTCTGTTGCTGAACGAAGTCGGCGCAGAGTCGTTCTTGGACAAGAAGGATCAGGGCAAAGACAAAGAGGAAGAGGGGCCGGTCGGAACTGCCTAGCCATCGACGATGTTCATGAAAGTTTCTTTGTGCAGTTGTCGGGGGTGATCTTAGGCCAGCACTCTTGATTTTTTCAGTAGAGAAGAGGAGTATCCTATGACAAAAGAAGAGAAGCCAGCGAGCAACCGCGTAAGAATCGGTATTATTATCGCGTCGTTGGTCGCGGGTGTGCTTTTGGCCCTCTTCACGATACTGACTAATCCGCATTGATCGTTGGCATGAACGTGAGTGTACTTTTTAATCGAGAGGAGGGGTATCCTATGAGCGTAGTGCAGACACACAGCAAGCGTGTGGTGCTCGGCATTCTTCTCACTGCGTTGATCGTGGGCGTGATGCTGACGATCGGGCAGGTTCCGCTGGCGGTCAGCCAGCCAGTGACGATCCCGGCGAAGATGATCAAGGGAGCGATCCCGATGGATGGCGCGAACCCGGTGTGGGAGGGTGTGCCTGGAGTGATCGTACCATTGAGCGGGCAACTGATCACCACGCCGATGCACCCGAATATTTCGGTGAAGTCGGTGTTCGTGAAAGCCATGACCAACGGCAAAGAGATCGGTTTGCGCATAGAGTGGCTCGATCAGACCAAGAACGATACGACCATCGGTCCCCAGGACTTCCGGGATCAGGCGGCGATCATGTTCCCAGTCAACTTGGCTGGCGCGCCACCCTTCCAGTGCATGGGTCAGTCAGGCGGCACCACCAACATCTGGCGGTGGAACGCGGAGTGGCAGAAGGACATCGGCAAGGATAGCGCAGGCATCTGGGACGTGGACGACCAATATCCAGGCATTTTCTGGGACTTCTATTTCGAAGAGCCGGCGGGCGGCGTGACCTATCCAGACCGGATCGGCCGGAGCCTTGGGCCCTTTAATCCTGGCATCTGGTCTGGCAACATCATGTCCGATCCGACGCTGCGCGTGAGTTCGGTTGAGGATCTGAATGCCAATGGCTTCAGCACCCTCACGACGCAAGCGCATCAGGATGTTATCGGAAACGGTGTGTGGGAACCTTCTGGTTCCATCAAGGGTGGTGGATATACTGGTCCAACCTGGCGTGTGGTGGTGAAGCGCACGTTGGAAACCGGCGATGCCAACGATACCCAGTTTAAGGCGGGAATGTCCGTGCCCATCGCCTTTGCAGTGTGGGACGGTAACAACATTGAACGGAACGGCATGAAGGCGCTCTCCACCTGGTTTACCCTGAAGCTGTAGCAGGGAAGAGCGATAGCGTAACGAGAAAACCCCAGCCCGGCCTGATGCCGGACTGGGGTTTTCTCATTTGTGTGCCAGCATGATTTATGGTGGCTACGCGCAAGCGCTATTCGCTGCGACCGCGTATGAGGCATGCCGATCCGATGCGATCTGGATTGGCGAGTTGAACTATTTCTGCGCGCGGAGTCCCTGCACCACCTTCGCCAAATGCCGGTAGAAGAGGCAGTGCGACGGCTATTGCGATAACCAGAATTCCTGTCAGCACAAAAACCATTGATTTTACGGATAGTGTCATAGGCATTTCTCCTTTCCTAAAGTGATGGCAAAACATAATCACAATTCATTTATATGCCAAGGCATGTCTGTGGAAGGCCGTTAAAAAGATAAAATGGGGGCAGGCGGGAGGTGGAGGAAGTGAGGTCTCTGAGGGTTGCATTTGGCCGAGACCGGAGTGTATAAAAATAGTCTGAATTTATTGAGATTTTAACTTATTTTTCGACAAGTTGGTGGTGATCGGCATGAAAGTTTCACTGCTCTTTCCTCCAACGTGGCATCCGTCACAGCCCTATCTGAGCCTCCCCTCGTTGACGGGGTTTTTGGCTCAGGGCGGCGTCACTAACGTTTCCCAGCGCGATCTTGGAATCGAACTCTTAGATAAGGTAGTCACCCACTCCTATGGGGCGGCGCTCTATCAAGAGTTGGTCGATAAACAGCACACGCTTGAGCGGGAGCGAATTGGAGACACTGGACCGGGAAGTGCTGAGCATTTGACGAGAGTGGTGGAGTCGCTGGACCGCTTTCCCTATCTCATCGATCGGATCGAACCAGCCAAGGAGACTCTCCGCGGGGAGGGCTTCTACGATCTCGAATCCTATAAGGAAAGTCTCTTTCTCATCGACAAATGGCTGGAGGTGATCTCCACGCTCTATTTCCCGACCCGACTGACGGTCGTCGACAATCAGTTCGGCAACTATTCCATCTATTCATCTAAAGATCTGATGAAGATCATCAGGGATGAAGCCCAGAACCCCTACATCAGGCTCTTTCGTGAGCACTTCGTGCAGTCGATTGTCGGCAACCAGCCGGACTTGATTGGCGTGTCGATTACGGCGACCTCGCAGATTATCCCCGGTCTGACACTCTGTCGTTTGATTAAGGAAGCCGCTCCCAACATCCATCTGACCATCGGCGGCAGCATCTTCACCAGATTGGTCGATAACGTGCGCCGCTGCCCGAGTCTCTTCGATCTGACCGACGATATCATCGTGTTCGAGGGCGAGACTGCGTTGCTCGAACTCGTCAATCAATTGGACGGGAAAAAAGATTTCAGCAAAGTTCCGAATCTGATCTATCGCCAGAACGGAAAGATTACGATCAACCAGCCGTTTTATTCTGAAAACATCAATCAGTTGCCGGCTCCCAACTACGACGGCTTCCCGCTCGGACTGTATTTGTCGCCGGAGCCAGTGCTGCCTGTGCAGTTTTCACGAGGCTGCTATTACAAGGACTGTGCGTTCTGTGCCCTCACGCTGGATCACCAGAACTTCAGACAGAAAGAACCGGGACGGACAGTCGAAGAATTGGCATGGCTCAAGCAGCGGTATGGAGCTCAGCGGTTCTTCTTTACCGACGAGTGCGTGGCCCTCTCACCGGCTAAACGGTTGTGCCAGCAGATCATCGACAAGAAGTTGGATATCAAATGGACCTGTGAGATGCGCTTCGAGAAGCATCTGACCCGTGAACTTCTGGCGTCGATGCGGGATGCCGGGTGTCTGAAGATCGTGTTCGGATTGGAGTCGTTCAATCAGCGGGTGATGGACTTCATGAAGAAGGGGATCAAGCAGGAATGGGTGCGTCGTATTGCCGACGATTGCATCGATCTGGGGATTGCGTTGCATTGCTACATCATTGTGGGGTTCCCGACCGAGAAGGAAGAAGAGGCTAGGGAGACGATGAATTTTATCGTGGAGAACGAGCGGCTGCACGGATTGTATGGGTTCTCTTGTCAGCCGTGCCTCTTCGATTTGGAAAAAGAAGCGCCGATCATGAGCGACCCCGGCAGCTATGGAATCAGGCGGATCATGCGCCCGTCGGCGGAGGATTTGAGCCTGGGCTTCTTCTATGAGGTGTCGGAAGGCATGACACCGGACGAAGCGGAGCGCCTGTATCAGCATGTCTACGAAAAAGTCAGCGAAGTTGTGTGCGAGTTGCCGTTCAACTACTCGATGGCCGACGGACTGTTGTATATCGCACGGGCCAAGGCACGGGAAGTGCGCGAGCCGCAGCCGGCTGGGTTGTAATGCGCCTGTTTCGTGCGACGGAGTCCCTGACTGTTCTCGATCGGTGTAATTCGTATTCTCCGCAAGGGTGTACAGAATGATTGCTACGACGAATCCCGCCATCGACCGGATTACGGGGAAGCTCAGCGATCAATCTCTGCTGTTTCGGTACACGATCAAACTCGTCCTGCTCGTCTCCTTCTCGGAATTAATCCTGTATCGGCTCGTGTCGCGATTAGGGATGCATCTGAGCAAGCTGGCCCAGGAGCATGAATGGATTATCCCAACCTTCACGGTTTTGACGCAGATCGGGCAGTGGCTGCTCAATGTCGTGGCGATTCTGCTGTTTCTTGCCCTCAGTGTGGCAGGCATCAATCGAATGGCCAATCGTGGGTTTGTGGGATCGAACAGGATCGTCATTCCCTGTGTCGCGCTCCTGTTGCTTCTCACGGTAGGATTTTTGTTGGTTCCACCGGCCTTTCTGGGGTCGGCTATTTATAACCTCGTGGCGCTGGTCGCGTTGATCTGCCTGATGGTGGAGTACCTCTCCACCCACACCGAATGGTCGCATCGCGCCATGGGCATTACCTATCTCCTCGGAGTTGGGGGCTGGTTGTATTATCAGATCATGTCCACCATCTATAGTTTTATCGGAACTGTGCAGGCCCCGCCGTTTGTGTATGAGGCGCACCGTGGAGGTGAAGGGCTCTTGGTTTTATCCAGCATCCTGGTGATGTGGGCCTATGGACAGGGCGTCTCGTTTCGGACGCGCAATCAACGGCAACGCCGACGCGCCATCTGGTTTTGGGCGACCTCCGTATCCGTGTTTACGGTGATGCTGTTCTTAGATTATCTGCTCCATCGGTTTGACGCTGGGATGGCCGGTAACATTCGTAAGGCGGCAGATGGCATCGGATGGATCTTTCAGTTCGGTATGGGTTACACGTTTTTTCTCCCGTTTGCGTTTTACCTGACAGGCCTGTTGTGCTGGTCGTACACGGTTATTAAGTTACTCAATATGGGGCGGCTTGCCGGGTATGGTCTTGGATTGATGTTTATCGCGGGGTATGCGCTTCTGTATTCCAATCTGACGCTCATGGTGGTGCTCGGCGCGATGCTCTTAACCATGGATCGACAACGGCGTGATGCGGCGGAATCGGCGCCTGCAACGAACGCTCCCATGGTCGGCACACCGGATTCATTGGCGGGCGGACACATCTAACTTTATTGCTACAGGAAATCGTATGAACGAACCAATCGCTTCTGTCCCTGATCAAAGCCAGACCACCGTCGATCCTGGCGATCAGCCGCTGAGTCCCGACGAAGAAATCGCCGAGATTGAAAAACTCTTGGCGATCGAGCCTGACGATTTCCAGGCCCGCTGCCGTTTAGGCGAGCTCTATTTCAGCAAAGGCCGGATGGATGACGCGCTTGTGGAGGTCAAGAAGTCGATTGAGATGGCGGAAGGGCTCCGCGCAGAGATGAATCGGTCGCTCGCGATGTACTATTCGAACTTGGGCACGATCTACGCGACGAAGGCTATGACAGATGAAGCGGAAACCGAGTTCAAGCATGCGCTCGACGTATTCCCCCACGATGTCCTGGCGCTCTTCAATCTTGGGCGGGTCTATGCCGACAAAAAGAAGTTCATGGAATCCAAGGGGTATTACGAGCGCCTGGTGGAAATTACACCGGACGATCCCATGGCTTGGTACAATCTCGCCGGGGTCTATGTCGAACTCGATAATCCCCAGGTTTCGGACTACAATACAATCGATATGGCCATTCAATGCTACATCCGCACGCTCGAATTGGACCCAAAGCATCTGGAGGGCAGTTTTAAGCTGATGGAGCTGGCGTTGAATCACAAGAAGATGGATCTCGCCATCAAGGTCATGGAAGAGGCCGTCGAGCAGAATCCAGAAGAGCCGCTGGCCTACTATAACTTGATCAGTGTCTACGATAAGGCGAAGATGTTCGAGCAGGCCGAGCAGGCGAGGAAGCGGTTGAAAGACCGGTTTTCCAAACGGGCGAAAGACAGCAGCGCATCCTGATTGCCCCAACCATACGGGAGGAACACACCATGTTTGGGAGTCTTGGTATTACAGAGTTGATCCTGATTCTTGTCATCGTGCTCGTCATCTTCGGCGCAGGAAAATTGCCGCAGCTGGGAGAGGGGATCGGCAAGGCGATTAAGGGCTTCAAAAAGTCCGTGCATGAGGCGGACGCGATTGAAGCCGAAGCCCAAGCGGCCCAGCAGAACATGGCCGACGCTCCGCAGCAAGCGATTCCGCAACCCACGGTGCAAGCATCGATTCCCGTGGAACAGACGGCCTCGCCGGTTCATTCAGCTTCACGCGGCTAACCAGCCGGGATAGGGCGACAGGCATATGGAAGTTGAGCTTCAGCTCGCGACCGGCTATATCGAGACCTTCGCAGGCAACGGCAAGGCCCGGAGCACCGGAGATGGAAAACGGGCGGTCAAGTCCGGGATTCCACTGCCTCATCATGCCGCGCTCGACAAGGACGAAACCTGGTTCTACTTTGCCGAGTCCGGGTCCGATCGTATCCGGCGGGTCAATCTCCGGGAAGGCACGCTTCATAATTTCGCCGGCATCGGCGAAACCTGCTATAGCGGCGACGAAGGCCTCTGTGGGGAAGCCGGGCTCTATCTACCGCTCGACGTCGCGTTCGACTCCCGCAATGATCTCTACATCTGCGATTCCGGCAGTAACCGCATCCGGAAAGTGGACCATGAGACCGGCATCATCACTACGATCATCGGCACCGGGCAGCATGGGTTCAATGGAGATGGTCCGGCCCTTGAGGTCAATCTCACCTGGCCGGCCGCCATCGCTTTCGATCCCAACGATGTGATGTACATTGCCGACACCCAGGCGCACCGAATCCGTCGCTACGATCCTCTGACAGGCATGGTGACGACCGTCGCCGGGACTTGGACGGCAGAGGACGAGGCCCGTGAACAGCCGCTCGTGGCGCGGAATCTGGTGGTACTCTCCGGCGATGCCATCGGCATCGACTTCAGCGATGATCATGGCTGGCTCATGCCGGTCTGTTCAGACGGACTGGACATGTCGATGTATCTCGACGATGGAAAGCCCGCGCTCGAAGCCCGCATCTACGATGTCGTTGGGATCACGGTGAACGGGAAAGGCGATATTATTTTCGTCGACAAAGGCAGTAATCGTGTGCGCAGCATCGATCACCGCAGCGGGATTATCTCGACTGTGGCGGGCGTGTGCCGGTATGGCTATGACGGTGACGACAAGCCGGCGATCAGAGCCATGCTCCATGCGCCGGAAGCCGTGGTGGTCGATCAACAGGACAATCTCTACATCTCCGATACGATGAACCATCGCGTGCGTAAGGTAGATGTTGCAACCGGCTTGATCACGACGGTGGCAGGCAACGGTGACAGCGGCTACGAAGACAAGAATATGGGTGGCTGCGGCGCAGCTCGTTTCGTGGCGAAAGAGTCGGCTGGAACGGTGAAACATGGAGACGGACTCCTCGGAGTGGAAGCTGTCGTCAACTCTCCAGTCGGACTTTCACTGGACACCCAGGGCTATCTCTACATCTGCGAACGGGGCGAAAATAAAATTCGCCGTGTAAAACTCTGGTAGCAATTCGCCTGCAGTCGGTCGGATTGGTCTTGCTCTGACTGTGTGGTATTCTAAGCCCATCACGATGTGCTCGCGCCGGTCACCCGAGGGCTTTGCATAGTGCGTACGACGACGAAGATGTCCTCCCGCCCGGTACTGCTCCTGTTCCTCTTCATTTTGGTTGTGGCCGGTGTCTTAGTAGGCTTCGGTGTGCCCCTGGTCAGTTCCGAGGGGATGATTATTCGCGCGCGTCTCGTCGAGGGGCCGTTGCCGGCGGAGCCTGAGGATGACGCCTGGGCCAAGGTCTCGCCGATGACCCTTCCATTGAGCGGACAGGTCATTACCAGACCGGTCTGGCCGGAGCCGACCGTGCGAGCCTTGACGGTGCGATCGCTCCACAACGGCACCGAAATCGCATTTCTGCTTGAATGGCAGGACAACACGAAGAACGACCGCCTGACTCCAGGAACTTTTCGTGACGGCGTGGCTATCGGACTCCCGCTCGGCGATGCTCCCGCGTTCTTCTGCATGGGCCAACTCGATCACTACATCAACATCTGGCATTGGAAGGCCGACTGGCAGAGTGATATCGATCGTCGAGCTGCCAAGCCTTCTGAGAAGGCCCGCGACGGTGTGCGGACGTTCGAAGTCATTCCACGCCGGGCCTCTTCTGTCGAGGATCTCATCGGCGGGGGCTTTAGTACTCTGACGACCAAAGAGAAGCAGGGCCGTGTTCAGGGGAAGGCTGCGTGGAAAGATGGGGTGTGGCATGTCGTCATGCGCAGACCCTTGGTGAGCGAAGAGCAAGAGAACGAAGCTAAGCTGATCCCCGGCCGGGTACAAACAGTGTCGTTTGCCGTGTGGAATGGGGAGAATAAAGAACGGAACGGACAGAAAGCCGTCGCGCCCTGGTTTCAGCTTCTTATCGACCCAGTCGCGAAGCTCTAGAGGAAACCGTGAAAAGTAAAAGGTAAAACGTGAAACGTGGGATTGCCGAGGGTTCTTGCTCAGAAACTTTTCACATTTTACGTTTCACCTTTCACGAACGAAAGGCTGGCCTCTTTGAGCAGCCTGCGGGAGTGTTTTTCTGGTGAGAGGCAGAAGCGTTGGGGGATGTTCAGATCAGTTTAGTCAGTGTGTATACAAAGGCCCTTCGGAGTGGAAGGGCTTTTTTCTTGTGTGTCTGCCTCTTTTTGGGAACCCTGGCCGGTTTCGCGCCGGCGCCGGTGAGTGCGGTGAATCAGGAGCCGATGACCGTGGATGAAGCCGGGCGATTGGGTGAAGAATTTGGCGTGATCGTCGGAGACGTAGACGAGGATATCAAGAAAGAATTGAAACTCGAACGGGCACAGGGTGTCGCGGTGTTCGAAGTGATTGGAAGCTCGCGCGCCGACAATGCCGGCATCAAGGTCCGATCCATCATCAAGGAAATCGACAAGACTGAGATCAGAAACATGATTGAGTTTGGGCGAGCGATCAAGCGAGGGATGAAAGCCTGTAACTTTACTGTCGGCACCTATGAGCCGGCCGACCCTGGCGATCCGGTCGGGTGGGGGGTGAATTTCCATTTCGTCGGGTGTAAGCGGGATTGACGATGTTACGACGCAGCAAATATGCACAGCACATTGCCGCAGGCGTCTTTTTCCTACTCATTGTCGGTATCATCGGCCAATATCATGGCCTCGCCATCGCGCAGAAGGCAGAAGCTCAGGCCGACTGGATGGCTGAAATCGAAAAGATCTTCATTCGATCGGAGGACTGCAAGCAATGCCACGATCGGCACTATGAAGAGTGGAAAGGTGCGCGCGAACAGACGCCTGACCTCAAGACCTTCGGCCGGGTTGATGCGGCGCTCTTGCATGGTACGTCACTGGAGTCTCCGGTATTCCGCACGGTCTTGGGCGTCTGGCTGCAGACTGATCCGACTGCAGACGAGCGCCGCCGCTGTCTCGCTTGTCATGTTCCGTCAACTACCGTGTTCCCGCAACATGCCGACAAGATTGTCGCTCAGGTGTTGTCCGGCAAGCCGCAAGTGGAGGGCATCGGCTGCGCCTCTTGCCATCTGATCAAACAGATTGAGCAGACTGCCGACTCTCCACCCTCGTTTAAGATTGAACCAGGCAAGATGATCTATGGGCCCTATGCGAATCCGGAGGAAAACCTCGTCCATCCTGCTACGCAATCTGAAGTGTTCCGTGGCGCGAACTATTGCGCTTCTTGCCATTTCGATAAAGTAAAGGATGTGACGCAGAGAGATCTAGCTGGTGAGATCTTGCAGGGGACGATTTGCCAAGACTGCCACATGGAACCATCGACCGGCAGTTCCACTTCGAAGCGAGGCGCCATGACTCGCGCAATCGGCCGGCACTGGTTTCGCGGCGTGGTGGTTCCCGGCGCCATCATCAAGAATCGCAACGTACAGGCCGAATGGATGCCCCGCCTGGATCTTGAGACTACCAAGTCTGCTTCTGTGGTGGAGGGGACGGCGCTGGTAAGGATCGGCAGTCTCCCTCACAGCTTTCCCGACGGCGACCCCGTGCTCACGCAGTTTTATCTGACTATGACCGCCAAGGATGCGCAGGGTAAGGTGCTGAAGGAAGAGACCAAGCAGTTTGGTTTGCCCTACGACAAAATTCTCCGGGGTCCAATTCCCGATCCTTTTATCAAGGGGGGCCATACGCGAAAAGTCCCGTTCTCCCTTGCGATCCCGTCCGGTTCGGCTGCCGCGTCGATTGAAGCAGTGCTGAATTATGCGTTGATTCCGACGCCAGAACCGGCACTCAAGGAAAAATATCTGGCGACCTTGGCGACCGACAAAGAGCGGGAGAGTGCGAAGAAGATTTTCGATGAGTATACGCAGCTACGGCTCTTGACGTACCGGGTCAAATCACTCTAATCGACTGGTTGGTCTGGTCTATCTGGTTTGTTTGGTTCAACCAAATAAATCAGACAAACCAAATAACGGTCTTTGTATGCTGGACGGCCTTTTTGAGCATCCTACTTGGTGCTCTTGAAGCAGAAGAATAGGATGATGGTGCGAAATTCGAGCCGTGTGAAGATTGGAATAGGTGTAGTGATCGCCGTGGTGGCGTTGTGTCTTGCTCCCTGGTTCGACCGCTGCACCTTTGCGGAAGAAGTAGCGCTGTCGCAGAGCACCATTGAGCAAGTTTTTCCGACCTCCAGCAAGTGCAAACGTTGCCATGAGCGCGTCTTTGAAGAGTGGGAAACCTCTCCGCTCTCGCGCTCGATCCATTCCCCGGCTTTTCGCGCCTCGCTCGATGTCTTCCTGTCTTCCCCGGCAGGAAAAGACAAAGCCCAGTGCTTTCGCTGCCATGCGCCGCATGTGCGCGATTTTCCCAATCAAGTCCAGCTCTTTATCAATCAGGCCAAGGCCGGTGACCCGTCGCTGGATGGGGTGGCCTGCGCGCAATGCCATTTGATCAAGCAGGTCGATCGGACAAAACAGCCACCGGAGCCCAAGTACGAACTCGAGAGCAAGATAGTCTATGGTCCGTATAAAGATTCTGTTCAGAACCGGGCACACCAATCGATGGAGCTGGGGCTGTTTCAAAAGTCTGATCTCTGTCTCAATTGCCACCAGTCGGTCCCTTCCGCTGCCGCTTTAGGCAAGACGAACGATCTGCTGGGCAACTGGGATCAGAGCAAGGCAGTGAAGTCCGGCAAAGAGTGCCAGGCCTGCCACATGCCTGAGCAAGTCGGCGAGTCGGCCAACGGGGAGAAGAAACGGAAAACCGCCAACCATACCTTCCCCGGTCGCATCGGCACGCTTCGCCAAGAAGCGGCCAAGCTGGATGTCAAAACAAAAATCGAGGGTGAGAAAACCACTGTCACGGTGAAGGTGCAGAGTCTCGTTCCGCATAATCTGCCGACCACCCATCCGGCCTGGGCAACGGTGGTGCTGGATCTGGATATCAAGGGGAAGAATCTGAAGACCGTCTTTACCGACAAGCGCGTCTATGGCCGAGTCTATCAGGATGCCAAGGGCCAGAAGACGAGCTTCGACTTTGAAGCTGTTAAGGTTCTTGAGGATACGGTCTTGAAGCCGGAAGAACTGCGGGTCGAGACCTTTACGTTCCCCACGCCGAAAGACACCAAGACGTTCGATATTGAGCTGACCCTCAACTACGCGCCCATCACTGGCCCTGCCCCATTCCTACAGCGTGTCGAAGCCGAGTCCTCCAAGGGATCGCAAGACCCAGTTTTCCAGCCGATCGAGATCGTCAAGTACGTGGAGAATGTCTCAGTCACGAAGTAACCACTCTCACGCGTAAAATGTGAAAGGTGAGAGGTGAAACGTTATTGAGACGAAGGCTTCCGATAGCCTCGCGTCAGGCTGCCTTTTACGTCTCACGTTTTACCTTTCACGAATTATTCGCAGATGATGCTGGAGCCGGGAGACTTCATCTTGAAGATCTGAACGGCGTTGTACATGCCCTTGGCCGGGTGGTTGAGGATGAGGCGGGAATTGGTAATGTGGGTGTCGAGCAACTCGTATTGTCCACCGCTGAAATAGATGTCGCAGTCATCGATCGCGCAGTTCTTGTAGACGTGGTTGTCGAGCGACAGCTTCGACTTGCTGAACTGCTGCCCCTCCACCAAAATGTAATCAGGCGCCACGCCCACGTATATTACCTCCGCCGCGCACTATAGCAAAGTCGTCCACCGCCGTAAACCTGGCGCTTTTGGAGGCCAGATGAGCCTGGTCCAATAACCTCTCTGGAGCTCGCAACTCAACTGGGCGTAATATCAGGGACTCACGATAAGTCGAGGTTGGCCCCCAAAAATGTTTTTGAAGTCAAGACCGATACGCCTCACACATTCTCCATTTTTCTCTGGAAGGTGATCCATGCCGCCTAGATTACCTCGGGTCTTTCTGAAGTTCTCCCTCACGATCACCTGGGCGCTGCTCATCGAACCGTCACCCTATGAGTTCCCATCATGTCGCAATATCGTCCTGCCACCCCCCTGCGTCGAACACTTTTTTTACGGCTGCCAACAGTGTGTCTTGATCGATCGGTTTCGACAAGATGCTGGACACGCCTTGCACGAGGAGGATCCCAGCCCTCTCGGACGTCACTTCGCCGCTCAACACAATGACAGCGGCATGGGGAAAGTGAGATCGAAAATAGGTAATCGCCTCCATCCCACTCATTTTCGGCATATTCAGGTCGCAAATGATGGCGCCCAATGTAAAAAACGGGTTATCGACGCGCTTGATGGCCCTGACGCCTGCTTCTCCATCCTCAGCTTCCACCACGTCATACCCGGCCTTTGACAAGATCAGACGTACCGATTTCCTGACATCCGCCTCGTCGTCCACGACCAGCACTCGCCCTTCGCTCATACGGCCCTCCTCCTTTGTCAACCGCGTACGTTGGCGTGCGGTCTTCCACCAATGACGCGAGAGCAATTAGCCTCGGCGTCGATAGGAAGCCACCCCCACGGGCCTGCAGGACCCTGCCGGCATTTCAAGCGTATCGCGAGAACGGTGATCTCGTCATGACGTCGCCGCCATATGTTTCGTCAGAACTCGACAGCACTGAACTCTCGCAATCTTCGATCACGTTTGTCAATCACGAGGAAGGGCGGGAAGGCTTGTTAGCCCGCACAAGGCAAACTAGCGCCAATTCAGGGTGCCGTGCGAATCGTGACCAGGTAGTCGAAGGCGAGGCGCATGGCGACGGAGGAGATGATCGTGGCAACCTCGCCAGGGTTTGGACAAAAGAAAGGGGAGCATCCGATGACCTGGACTACACCACGATTCGCGGGAAGCATCGCAAGTGGGAATCAATATAGGTTGTTTTTGAGCGAGCCGTGGCAGGACCTGTAAACCAATGGAAAGTATGGTGTTGTCATAACGCTAGAGCCAGAGGATTTTGATCGCGGGGCTTCTTCACTTTGCAACCCGCGGGCGAGTACGGAGTCACGCCGACAGCTTGTTACGCCATCCAACGGGGGGAGTCTTATACGGAACCGCATAAGACCCTGAATAGAGATTTGCAGCGATCAACTTCCAAGAAATTACTTGGGCCTAGGACCTAGTCCTGGCAAGATGCTGCAAGGGTCTTATCCGGCATTGCTAAGCAATTGGCGCCTTATGCGGAACCAGATAGTACACAGTTGGGCGTCTGGCTGAACGAAAGCGCGTCTTCGATGAAAATATTCCGGATTGCACCAATGTGCATGATGATTCGAATCATTACGCTCGTGCTCTTGGCGCTGCCAGTCCTATTTGTGCTCAGCACAGTATTCGGTCGGGCTCTCTTGATTGCACCCACCATCTTGCTGGTGGCGATCTACTCCTGGGTTTGGCTTCGCTTCCGTCCAACTCAGTTTGTGGTGCATCAGGATGTGCTCGAAGTAATCTGGCCACTTAAGCGGCGGCAGATTTCACGTCACAGTATCTCAGACGTGCGCATCGTCAACGGGCGAGATCTAAAACCACAAGTAGGCTGGGGCATGCGAGTTGGCGCTGGCGGTCTTTGGGGCGGGTTTGGCTGGCTCTGGACTCAAAGGCGCGGGATTGTTCAGATGTACATTTCTCGGATCAATGATCTCGTGTGGATCGATCGCACGGCTGGGCGCCCTTGGCTCATTTCGCCAGAGCGGCCCCAGGAGTTTGTTCAGGCACTATCCAGTTCACAATCCGTAGCTGCCCAACCAGCGGTTCCAGCGGACGATCCCGCTTCGCGGGCTCGCCGCTGAGCCTGGGCGTTAGACTAATCCAGACCCGGAACTCTTGTTGAGTGAAATTCCCCTGTCTTTTATCTTGATCCTGTACTCTCACCCGTATAGAATGGCCCAACTTTTCAGGTAGTTAGCCTCGACAGAACCTGCACCACCACGCGGTTTTCCCCCCACACGTACTTTTGATGGGTTGAAGCCATGGGGAACCGTGTGACATAAAGAGCCCCTGAATTCATTGGGAGGAGAGCACTGTGAGCGACTCAGTCATCATTATGTTTGCATTGGCAGCGGCGGTGACCGGCATTGCCTACGGCCTGTACCTGGCCATGTGGGTGTTTAAGCTCGATGCCGGTAACCCGAAGATGCAGGATATTGCAAAGGCTATCCAGGAAGGCGCGAGCGCTTACCTGAATCGCCAGTACCGGACCGTCGGCGTTGTCGCCGCAGTGTTATTTGCCCTCTTATGGGGAGCAGGGGCGTTCTCCGATAAATTTGGCTTACTGACCGCAGTGGGATTTTTGATCGGCGCCGGCGCGTCGTCACTGGCCGGGTATGTGGGTATGGTGATCGCGGTGAGGGCCAACGTGCGGACGGCTCAGGCTGCCCATAATGGGATGAATGCGGCGCTGACCGTGGCGTTCCGTGGCGGAGCAGTGACGGGGCTCTTGTTAATTGGCTTGGGCTTGCTGGCCATCACCATCTTCTACACGTTGGCCTCGCAGTTCGCTGGCCAGGAGAAAGCCATCCATGCCTTGCTGAGTCTTGGGTTCGGCGGCAGTTTGATTTCGGTGTTTGCCCGTGTGGGTGGCGGTATCTATACCAAAGCCGCGGACGTCGGTGCTGACCTCGTGGGGAAAGTCGAAGCGGGGATTCCGGAAGACGATCCTCGCAACCCGGCCGTTATTGCGGACAACGTGGGTGACAATGTCGGCGACTGTGCCGGTATGGCAGCGGACCTTTTTGAGACCTATGCGGTGACGACGGTGGCGGCGATGGTCTTGGCTTTTACGCTATTCAAGGGAGCCAGCGCCCCGATTCTGTATCCGCTCGCCCTCGGTGGCGTCACGATCTTCGCGACGATCATCGGTATTTTCTTTGTGAAGGTGGGCCAGGGCGGCGAGATCATGACGGCGCTCTACAAGGGCTTGTTTGTGGCGGGCGGCATTGCCGCGGTGGCCTTTTTCCCCGTGACGACCACGATCATGGATGGTGTCGGTGGTGTGAGCGGGGTGAGCTATTACCTTGCGGCCTTGATCGGCTTGGCCGTGACCCTCGCGCTTGTCTTTATTACCGATTACTACACCTCCAAGAGTTATAAGCCGGTGAAGGCTATTGCCAAGGCCAGTGAAACAGGCCATGCGACCAACATCATCGCCGGACTGGCGGTTGGGATGGAGGCAACAGCCTGGCCGGTGGTGGTGATCGGGGCAGCGATTCTTGGGAGCTATTGGATCTGCGGTGGTGCGGCATCGGGCGGCTTGTACGGCGTGGCGGTTGCGGCGGTGTCGATGTTGTCGATGGCCGGTATCGTGGTGGCGATCGATGCGTTCGGTCCGATCACAGATAACGCAGGCGGTATTGCGGAGATGGCCCACCTTGGCAAAGAGGTGCGGGACATCACCGATCCATTGGATGCAGTCGGGAATACGACGAAAGCGGTGACCAAGGGCTATGCGATCGGGTCAGCTGGTCTCGCGGCGGTGGTGCTCTTTGCCGAATATGCGCGTGAGGTGGCAAAAGGGAGCGGCGCGAGCACGTTCGATCTTTCCAATCCTTCCGTCCTAGTCGGACTCTTCTTGGGCGGGATGCTGCCGTTTATTTTCGGAGCCCTCTGTATGAAAGCGGTGGGAGAGGCAGCCGGTCTTGTGGTGGAAGAAGTGCGCAGGCAGTTCCGGACGATCAAGGGAATCATGGAGGGAACTGGCAAGCCGGAATATGGAACCTGCGTGGATATTGTGACGCAGGCGGCGATCAAGAAGATGATGGTGCCGGGATTGATTCCGGTCATCTCGCCGATTGTGGTCGGTGTGGTTCTGGGACCGCAGGCATTGGGCGGCATGCTCGTCGGCAGTATTGTCACCGGTCTGTTCGTCGCCATTTCGATGACGAGCGGCGGCGGCGCTTGGGATAACGCCAAGAAGTATATTGAAGAGCAGGGTAAGAAGGGGACGGATACCCACAAGGCGGCGGTAACAGGCGACACAGTCGGCGATCCCTATAAGGATACGGCTGGTCCGGCGATCAATCCGATGATCAAGGTTATCAACATTGTAGCGCTCTTGATTGTCTCGCTGCTTGTATGACAGCACAAGTATAGAAGTGATCAGCTTTCGGCTTCGTGCTAATGGCTGAACGCTAAAGACTTACGCCGCTTCACGTTTTTTCCCTTGTCTTGACGGCGAAAAGAATCGTGGAGTAAGGTGATTGTACGGGGTCATGCTGGTGGCTGACCCACGAGAGTTTCCCTGAATCACGGGAGGTGCTTGGATGGAGAAACAAGAGCGCAAGCAGGAGCCCAGGCGGGAGCCTCAGGGGAAGGAAGAGGTCAAGGCCAATCCCAAGGTCATCGAAGCCGGCAAGAAGATGAAAGAAGACATCGATAAGCTGGTCGATGAAATCGACGATGTGCTCGAAACTAACGCAGAAGAATTCGTCAAGAACTACGTGCAAAAGGGGGGAGAGTAGCACCGGTAGTCAGGTAGACCTACTTCCTTCTTCTCCTTCCTCCTCACCACACTCCGGTAATCAGTGCCCGACCTCCGTCCGTCACCGTGCAGTGCCACGTTCCTCGGTTTGACAACGCAGGGCTGAGCGGCTAGTATCCCTTTAATTCTCAGATAGTTAGACTCGGAATCATTCAAGAGGTCCTCATGAAGTCCAAGCTCTGGGTCTTCCGTGATGTCAATCTGACTCAGCGGGCTTCATTAGCCCAGGCCCTCTCGATTTCTCCTGCCACCGCCTCGTTGTTTTTGGCCCGTGGCGTGACCACGCCGGATGAAGCGACGACATGGATGTCGTTGCAGACACCGCACGATCCGTTTTTAATTCCCGATATGGACCAGGCGGTCGAACGGTTGCATCGCGCCGTCACGACTCAGGAACCGATCTGTTTTTATGGCGACTATGATGTCGATGGGATTTCGGCGACCAGCGTCTACCTGTCGTTCTTCGGAGGCTTGGGCGCACGGGTTCGGGCTTATGTCCCGCATCGTCTCCGCGAAGGCTATGGACTCAACCTCGGCGCTGTGCAGCGCTTGCATGACGAAGGTATTTCGCTGTTGGTGACGTCCGATTGCGGCACGACCTCGCATAAAGAAATCGCATTAGCGGCGAGTCTCGGTATGGATGTGGTGGTGACGGACCATCACCAGACTGATGAGGACATGCCTCCGGCTGTGGCGGTGCTCAACCCCCATCGGGTCGGCGCTCTCTACCCATTTCACGGGCTCTGTTCCGCAGCGCTAGCTTACAAAGTGGCGCAGGCCTACCAGCTCCGCTACGGGGTTGCCGGGGTGCCGCTGGAGTCGTTGCTCGATCTTGTGGCGTTGGCAACGGTTGCCGATGTCGTTCCCTTGCACGATGAGAATCGGAACTTTGTACGTGAAGGACTCGTTCAGCTGTCGCGTGGCGCGCGTTGTGGAGTTCGGGCGCTGAAGCAGGTGGCGGGGGTCACGCAGAATTGCACGGCGGAAACGATTGCCTACAAGCTGGCGCCGCGGATCAATGCTGCAGGGCGATTGGACGATGCCATGTTGGGTGTGCGGTTGCTGACGACCGACGACCCGGCCGAGGCGCAGCGATTGGCAGACCGGCTTGAGCAGTTGAATCGGGAGCGGCAGCGCATCGAAGTGGATATTATGGCGGAGGCGCTGGCGTCGTTGAAGGACCGAGACGTGCCGCCTGCGCTCATACTAGCCTCCCGGCAGTGGCATCTCGGGGTGGTCGGTATCGTCGCAGCGCGCTTGGTCGATAGGTTTCAGCGCCCGGCGATTGTGATGGCGATCGATGAGCAGGGCATAGCCAAAGGCTCGGCACGGACGACCGGCGGGTTCGACCTCTATCAAGGGTTGGCTTCCTGTCGGGAGCTGTTGGAAGCTTTCGGTGGGCATCCGAGTGCCGCGGGTGTGACGATTCGCGAGTCTCGGATCGACGAGTTTCGTGCCAGATTCTCAGAAACGGTGGCCGGGTGGACCCATGACGGCGGCAAGGTTCCGACGTTGAACGTCGATGCCGAAGTGCGTTTGGACGAAGTAAATCTGCAGTTGATCCAGGAGATCGGCTCGCTGCATCCGTTCGGCGAGGGTAATCCGGAGCCCACGTTTGCGGTGACTCGTCTCGAAGTCATGGATTCGCGCACGGTCGGCGAGAAGCATCTGAAAATGACCGTGCGGCAAGGGACATCGCTGCCGTTCGATAGTATTGGATTCGGCATGAAATCGTTGTTGGAGCGTGGCATTCCGTCTCGCGCCCCGGTTGACCTGGCCTTCACGCCGGAACTGAACCATTGGAACGGCCGTGACCGGATTCAGCTTAGGATTCGCGATGTCCGAGCGAGTGTGAGTGAGTAAGTAAGTGAGTGCACCATGGTGTACCAAACCGTCACAGATCTCGACCAGCTGCTGGATCGAATCAGAAGCTATGCTGCCGATGCCGACCTTGGCCTCGTTCGCAAGGCCCACGAGTTTTCTGCGAAAGCGCATCAAGGGCAGCTTCGCCGATCCGGAGAACCCTACCTTCAACATCCCATCGCCGTCGCAGGAGTCCTAACATCGCTCAAAGCTGATGCAGTCGCCATCGTCGCAGCGTTGCTGCACGACACCCTGGAAGATACGGTTGCCACGCCTGACGAACTCGAAAGAGAGTTCGGGAAGGACGTCGTGCATCTGGTCGATGGGGTGACCAAGATCGGCAAGATTACGTTTCGGAGCTATGAAGAAAAACAGGCGGAGAACTTCCGCAAGATGGTGCTGTCGATGGCGGACGATATCCGGGTCGTCCTCATCAAACTGGCCGACCGGTTGCACAACATGCGCACCTTGGAACATCTCAGTGCGGCCAAGCGGCAGGAGATCGCCCAGGAAACGCTGGAGATCTATGCGCCGTTGGCGAATCGCCTTGGAATCGGGTGGATCAAGAATGAGCTGGAGGATCTGTGTCTTAAACACCTCAAGCCCGAGGTCTACGAGTCATTACGTGTCCTTGTGGCAAAACGGGACGAGGATCGGCAGCAGTACATCGATGAAGTCAGCCAGCTCGTGAAGAGGGCCATGCAGGAGAACGGATTAGCGGGACAAGTCTACGGGCGGCCCAAACATCTCTACGGCATTTACCAAAAGATGAATAAGCAGTCGATTACGTTCGAAGAGGTCTACGACTTGACTGCGCTGCGGATCGTGACCGATACCAAGATGAACTGCTATGCCGTGCTTGGGGTGATTCACTCAGCCTGGCGGCCCGTGCCCGGGCGCTTCAAGGACTATATCGCGATTCCAAAGTCCAATCTCTATCAGTCTCTGCATACGACGGTGGTGGGTCCGAAAGGGGAGCATGTCGAATTCCAAATCCGCACGGAGGACATGCATCGTATCGCCGAGCATGGCATTGCCGCGCATTGGAAGTATAAAGAACAGGGACAGGTTGCAGATCGTGACAGCAAGGCGTTCGGCTGGCTCCATCAGTTCGTCGAATGGCATGAAGATTTGACGGACAATCGGCAGTTCATGGACTCGGTGAAGCTCGACCTTTTTCACGATGTCGTCTATGTGTTCACCCCCAAAGGGATTGTGAAAGAGCTGCCGAGAGGATCGACACCCGTCGATTTTGCCTTCGCGATTCACACCCAGGTTGGAGACCACTGTGTCGGGGCCAAGGTGGACGGGAAGATCGTGCCGCTCAAGTATCAACTCGCCAGTGGAGATACGGTCGAAATTCTGACGTCTCCCACGCAATCGCCGCACAAGGACTGGTTGAAGTTTGTCCGTACCTCGCGCGCGAAGACCAAGATCAAACACTGGATCAAGCTCGAAGAGCAGAAGCGGAGTATCGAGATCGGCCGTCGTTTGCTGGAGTCGGAGTTCCGCCGTCAGGGGATGGCGCCGGCCCGGATGTTCAAATCGGCGGAGCTGTTAGAAGCCGCTCGTCGGTTGGGATTCGACAGCACCGACGAATTGGCTGCGGCAGTGGGGTTCGGTCGCATGGCGACGTCGCAGGTCATCGGCAAACTCACGGCTCCGTCATCCGGAGCGCAGGCGCCGGCGCAGGAACGTCCGGCCGCGCGCAAAGCGATAAGTGGGAAGAGCGACGGCACCGGCGTACAGGTCAAAGGGTCTCGGGATTTGCTGATGCAGCTGTCGCGCTGTTGTCATCCCGTGCCCGGCGACCGCATCCTCGGGTATATTACTCGTGGCCGCGGGCTGACGATCCATGCCGTCGATTGCCCGAATCTTGAGGCGCTGGACTACGACAAGGAACGGCTGGTGGAAGTGGAGTGGGATGCTGCCACACCCAGCACGCACTCGGTCAAAATGTCCATTGTTGCTGTCGATAAGACCGGGGTGTTGGCGAACGTGTCCTCCGCGATTGCGGAATGCCATGCCAACATCAGCCGTGCAGAGATCACGACGCGGGAGGATCAGAAAGCTGTGCTGGATTTTGTCGTGGAAGTGGCAGACACCCACCATCTCGAGCAGGTGCTCAAAGCCGTTGAACGTGTGGACGGGGTGATTACGGCTAGACGGATGCGGGCCTGGCAGGAACGGGCTTAGCAGGATGCTGAAAAGTCCGCCAGCCTGTCTTATTCATTTGGTCTGTTCAGTCTGTCTGGTTTGTTTGGTTGAACGAGACTAACCAAATGAACAAAACAAACCAGATGAACCAGTTGTCCGTTATGGGACTTGGAACTGAAGTTTCGATCCCCGCTGCAACTTCAAACTCTCAGCTCTGCCCGCTGCGAGCTCCAAGACATAGAGTGCGCCCTCGTTTGGCCTATATTGAGGGCAGCTGTCGTCCGTTCTCGTGCAGATTGGAACGCGTTGTTCCATATGGATGATCTGCTTCTTCTCATTGATCCAGATGAGATCGAGCGGAATCTTGGTGTTCTTCATCCAGAAGACCCAGGCCTCTGCTTGCGAGAACGTAAAGAGCATGCCGCGGTCTGGGGCTAACTGCTCGCGGTACATCAATCCTTCTGCTCGTTTTTGAGGAGTGTTGGCCAACTCCGCGTGAATGATTGCTCCTCCAGGGAGGGCAATCGGGATCAGCCCTGGCAGGGACGGATCATTTCCCGCCATGGTATAGCAGGGGAACGAGAAGAGGAGGATGAAGAAAGTCGTAAGTGGTCGGCGTCGTTGCACGGCGGCATCCTATCGGCACACTGGAGACGAGTCAAGCCGGAGGCCGCGTAGGGCGGCATGAGATCGTCGGCGAGACTGGCTGAGAATATCTTGCAATCGCGCGGTTGCCTATGCCATCCTCGGCCACCATCGCAAGAGAGGGACGCATGAAAGAGACACGGAAAGTCCATTATGTGAAAGGCGTTTTTGTGTGTCCGAAGTGCCGGCAGTCGTACGTGCAAGAAAAGTGGATTGAAGAATGGCGGGTTCGCTGTCACAAGTGCGACTATCGCGGAACGTTGACGGAAGTTTCTGTTGAAGAACGGATGGAAGAAGAAATTATCCGTCGTTGAGCCGGTGCTAACCCTGTACGCCATCTTTCTCCCTCTGTGAGCCGATGTTTTTCTCTCTCACCTCCAGATCGCGATTCCGCATCATTCGTTTCCTTTTTCTGTGTACCATTCTTTTGGCGCTGGGTATCGGCTCCGGTGAGGCCTTCGCCGACGAGCCTCCCCCGCTGGTGAAGGTGCTCGTGACCTACCATTCGCTCTCCGGCAATACGGAACGCATGGCTGAAGCGGTGGTCGATGGCGTGAAGAGCATTTCCGGCACCGAGGCGATCTTGAAACGAGTGGGCAAGGTGACGGCAGACGATTTGTTCTCCGCCGATGCAGTCGTGGTCGGCTCGCCGGTCTACTGGTCGAACATGTCGGGCGAGGTGAAAACCTTCTTCGACAACTGGCAGTTTAAATTCGGTGTATTCCCAGACTTCAAGATGAAGAACAAGATCGGCGCAGCCTTCGCCACCGGTGGTCAGATGTCGAGCGGAAAGGAAGTGACGATGTTGACGATCCTTGCCGCGATGCTGGGGAATCAGATGATCGTCGTCAGTGGTGGTGGGGCCTTCGGCGCATCTGCCACCACAGAAGGCGACAGTCCCGGCATCGACAATAAGGAGTTGGCCGACGCCAAGGCATTGGGCCGGCGTGTGGCTGAAGTCGCGGTGATGATGCAGCGAGGCACTTCCCACTAACAGGCTGCTGGTCCTGCTGGGGCCGACAGGAACTTCCTCCAGACCTGTATCACTCTAGGTCGAAATTAGTTTTCAACTCTCCACTCGTCAGTGTGGAGCCCTTCCTGCAAGCGTGAGGAGACAAGATTGTCCTCGTCACGGGCGGGTGATCTGTGTTGAAGTAGTCTTGCAGGGAGGGCGGATTGGGGAGAAAGATTTTGCTCTGATTAGCTCCGCACGCTGTTGGAGGAAGGCGTTTGGTGGACACTCATTGCGACTTGCGCAAACTCTTGAATATTCTTTGAGCAGCGACCGCAGCATCCTGCGTCTTTCAATCCGAACTTCGCCTTGAGTTGGCAGGGCATGACAATACCGGCTTGTCCTGCTTCACGGACATCTGATTCAGTAATTCCCTTACAGAGGCAGAGATACATGGGCCGCATTCCCGTATCGTCGAGCTGGGTCTCACTCGACGGCAACGATTATGATAACTGTTATCAACTGAGGTAAATATACTCCCGCCCTTTCCATCTGTCAAGTGGGGGCGTAGCAGGTGTAGGGGGCGGCTCGGCTCGGCTCTACAGCGTGTGCTCAAGCTGATCGACCATCTCGCGGATCGTATTGAACCCCGATTGCCAAAAATCTTCAGAAGCCATATCGACTCCGACCTTGGCGAGAATCGTCTGCGGCGCCTCCGACCCGCCGGTACTCAGCAGATCCAGATATTTGGGCACGAATGATGCCCCTTCTTTCTGATATATCCGGTAGAGGGCCAGGACCAATAAGTTGCCGAAACTATAGGCATAGCAATAGAAAGGGCTGGCAAAGATGTGTGGAATGGTCAGCCATTCCCATTGAAACTCATCGGGGACCTTGATCCCTTTTCCAAACTGCTGCCGCACCTCGGCAAGATAGGTTTTGGCCAGATCCTTCACGGTCGCGCCCTGGGCGATCATTTCATGGGCCTGATTCTCAAATTGGACGAAATAGGCTTGCCGGAGGACCGTGGCGTAGATGTCATCCAGCTGGTTGAGCAGGAGTCCCTGTCTCACATTCTTGTCTCGTTCCTGGTTCATGAGGGCATCGGATAGGATTCGTTCCCCGAACACTGACGCTGTTTCCGCCAGCGGGAGGGTGGAATGGAAGGTAAACATGGAATGTTTCGCCGCCAGCATGCCGTGGACGGCATGGCCGAGCTCATGGGCCATCGTCGCGATATCGCGTGCCTCGCCGGTGAAGTTCAGCAGAACGTAGGGGGTCATTTTGGGGACCACGCTGTAACAATAGGCGCCCCCGATTTTTCCTGGCCTCGTCCGCGCATCGATGTGGCGTTCATGAACCACTCGTTCTGCCAAGTCAGCTAATTGCGGAGAGAATCCTCGATAGGCCTCCAGCACCATTCGGACGGCATCTTGATAGCGATAGGATTTCTGTGCTGTGCGATGCGGTGCATAGATGTGATAGCGGCTCATCGGCTTGATCTTGCAAAGGCGAGCCTTGATGCGGAAGTAATGCTGAAAGATGCCCGCATTTTTCTGACAGACTTTTAAGAGGGAGGCCACGGCTGCGTCGGGAATGTCGTTTTCGAGGTTGCGGGTGGCAATCGGGGAAGCGAACCGGCGCAGTTGGAGATTCTCCGCTTTCCAGTCGTTGACCAAGGTCTTGTAAATTTCGCCCAGCAGATCGTGTTGATCGGCGTAGACGCGATACAGCTCGCGATAGGCGGCCTCACGCAGCCGTCCTTGCGCATGGCGGAGATAGGACGTCAGTTCCTCACGCGTCATCGTCTTCCGTTTGCCGTTGACGGTGAGCGTGAACGTGAAGGCGTTCGTCACGACATCGTACAGCGAATGGACTGCGCTACGACCTGTGATGTTCTTAATATTGACGATCTTTTCTTCCGGTTCAGACAGCGTGTGAGGCTGAAATCGTCGGATGGTTTCGAGGTGATATCGGAGTGTGCCGGTTCCGGTCATGAGCCGGCGCGCATTGTCTTCGTCGACGCTCTGCCACCACAGGTCGAAAAACACCAATCGGTTCTGGAGTGTTGTGAGCCGCTCCTCAACCGTAGTCTTAAACGAACGAGCGGCGAGGTCTTTCGTATTTTCGGAGAACCAGAGGTAGGCATAGGCGCCGATCCTGGATGATGCAGCCGCGATGTCTTCACTCAGAGTCAGCAGCGGGTGGAAGATAGATGTTGTCATGGTCGGACTGAGTTGGGCCCGCGCAGCTTCAAATTGCGCCACCTTGAATTCGATCTCTCCCAGCAGGGTCTCGAACCGCTCGACTGGTTTCTCTGCCAAGTGGGAGAGGTCCCAGTGTTCCGAATTGGTGAGTTTCTGTCGCTTAGCGGAGGAGGCGTTGCGTCGGGTCGAAATGTTTCGGTTGGTCTTCACGGGCATAGGTCATATCTCCTTCGTCTCGCCCTCATGCATCATGCAGGCTGGCCTTGTCCGGCCATGATCATACCATTCCCGTCAATGAGGTCGCAGAGTTTTTCACTAGCTCCAGGAGAATCTTCCATCTGCGGTGGCATTTTCGGTATGATGCGCGAAGCGTAAAGGGGAAACCTCATGACCGATCAAGAACTCAACCGGGCAGTCCAATATGTCACAGCCAGCACGTCTTATGGGCGGGACACAGTGGCCGAGATCCTCAAGACGGGGCTGAGTGAAATGACTTTGTTGGCCACTCAATCGTCGGAGCGTTTCGAGCGGAACGTGCTGTTGGAATATGTCTGCCAATGGACCATCAAACGAACGGGCCAAACGGAACCGTTGGTCAGGGAGATCCTTGGCTGCGCGAGCCGCTGGCTCGATGAAGTGTACGAAGAAATCGCTAAGCGCCAGCCGGAAGTCCTCGGTCTCACAGCTGACGACGGTGACGATGACAAAGGAGCGGAGCCGGTCTAACGAACGTCGTTCGTGAAGCGTGAAGCGCGAGACATGCGAGAAAGGCATGACTGGACAGATTAGATCCCCACCTCGTTTCGCTGGGGCCGATCAGTGAAGTGTCAGTTCTTAAGTAGGCAGCGAGCTTTTGAGGAGTTCGAAATTCTTCGTCACCATTGCGTCGCCGTTTTTTGTGGAGATTTCGATTCCGGTGGCGCAGACGGTTCGGCATTCGTCGATTCGACCCAGCTTGTGCAGTGATTGGGCCCAGGCATAGTAGGCGGCCGAGTAGGTGGGCTTCACCGTGACGCATTGTTGAAGGGTCTTGGCTGCTTCTTCGAAGTTTGCATCTTCCATGTAGGCCTTTCCGAGGCCAAACCAAGCCACCTCGTCGTTCGGGTCAACTGCCAACACTTTTTTGAGCGGTTCAATGCGGCGATTTGCCATGTATCCCTCCAAGTATGAGTGACGATAGCAGCAGCGAGCGCTCGTTGTCTATGCGCTTTCCTGCATGCTACTCTGACAGTGTATTTCGTATCTCGTAGGTTGCGAACGACGTTTCACGCTTCACAGATTCCGACATGGGGAAAACCGGACTCGTCTACGATCCTCGCTATCTCGACCATGACATGGGGGCAGGGCACCCTGAGTCCCCCAATCGGCTGCGTGCCATCATGCAGCAGTTGGAGCAGAGCGGTACTGCGGCTCGGCTGACCAGGGTTGAACCGCGAGAGGCTGAGGATGAGTGGATTACGCAGATCCACTCGCCTTCGTATCTTGCGATGCTGAAGAGTCACGCGCCGGCGAGTGGGCGGGTCTCGCTCGATCCTGACACCTCCATGTCTCCCGGCTCATTGACCGCCGCCTATTTAGCAGCTGGCGGGGCATTGGCCGCTGTCGATGCGATCATGCGCCGGCAAGTGGACCATGTATTCTGTGCGGTGAGGCCGCCGGGGCATCATGCTGAAGCGGGGCGCGCGATGGGTTTCTGTCTCTTCAATAATGTGGCGATTGCCGCGCGCTATGTGCAGAAGAAGCATGACCTCAAGCGCGTGTTGATTGTCGATTGGGACGTGCACCATGGGAACGGCACACAGCACAGTTTCGAGGACGATCCCTCCGTGCTCTTCTTCAGCACGCATCAATACCCGCACTATCCGGGAACGGGCCGAGAATCGGAGCGCGGACGGGGAGCAGGGGAAGGGTTCACGATCAATGTGCCGATGGAAGCGGGTGAAGGAGATGAGGAGTATCGTGATGTCTTTCAGAAATCGCTGGTGCCGGCTGCCGATGCGTTCAAACCGGAATTCATCATTATCTCAGCCGGCTTCGATGCGCACAAGGACGATCCACTCGCGAGCATGGGGTTGACGGAAAATGGCTACGCGGACCTTACCGGCATCGTGGCCGGCATAGCCAAGCGCCATGCCGGCGGGCGCATTCTCTCATCGCTCGAAGGTGGGTATCACCTGACATCCTTAGCTGCTTCAGTCGACCGCCATATTCAGGCCCTCCTCGCCGCATGAAGACTTCTGTCAAAGTTCTGCTCGGTGGTGTCCTAGTCGGTGTACTCGTGTATCTGTATTACACCGAGATCAAACCGGTTGTGATTTTTGGGTTGCGGTCTGATTATGCCCATGCGATTCCATTTCAAAAAACTCCGGAAGGTCTCACGAGCCTGAAGGCTGAATCCTGTGGGGAGTGCCATCGCGAGATCTATGAGGAATGGAAGATGAGTATCCACGCCCATGCCTATGAAGACCCATTTTTTCAGGCCTATTGGAAAAAGGACAAAAATGTGTGGGTGTGCTTGAACTGTCACACCCCGCTGGAAAACCAGCAGCCGACATTGATAAAGGAGATTCCACGAGGGCGGGTGGAGAGGGCGGTTCAAGAGCCCAACCCCCAGTACGATCCCGAATATCAGAAAGAATCTGTGACCTGCGCGGCCTGTCATGTGCGGGACGGAGTCATCTACGGACCGTACGAAGATTCTGCCGCGCCGCACCCGACTAAGTTCGATCCAAATTTCAGGACGGCACAGGTCTGTTATCGCTGTCACAATGTCGTGTCCGGACCGGCCCAGTTTTATAACGTGGGACCTTGCGGGACATATGCGGAATACGAAGGCAAGTTCTTCATGCAGGAACGGGGCTTTATTTGCCAGAGCTGCCACATGCCTGAAATCGATCGGCCGGTCGCGACCAATAGTCCGATCAGGCGAGGACGCAAGCACCTTTGGCGCGGCGGGCATGACCCCGATATGGTGAAGCGGGCAGTGGGAATACAAGTAAGGGCCGACAACGCTTCGCCCAAGGCGGGCGATCGAGTTGGATTTACGCTCACTCTGGTCAATGCAGGAGCCGGCCATAAGATTCCGACCGGCGATCCGGATCGGTATTTCACGGTGGAATTTTCCGTGGAAGACCGGCAGGGGCGGGTGCTCGATCAGCAAACATCGACGATGGGCCGTTGGATCATGTGGCAGCCGGCCATTGTCGAGTTGTATGATAACCGTCTGTTACCCTTGGCCAGCCGAGAATACCAGTTTGCGTATCAATTGCCGGCTCAGGCAGAGGGCTTGAAATTAAAGACTCGCGTGCAGTACCACATCCTGACCGATAAGCAACATGAGATGCTGCAGACAAAATATGGGCTAACGGGAAACGATCCCTATCGATTCGTCGTGTACGAGCGGGAGTTTCCGCTATCCGGTGCGCTTGCTGGGGTATTGAGTGAGAGCGATCAGCTCTCAGCGGTCAGGCGTCAGCAAGACGGAGGAAGCTGTAAAGCGAGCTGAAGGCTCATGACAAAGGGAATGACATGATACACGCGTTGCTGATTGATACCGAAACTCTTCAGCAGAACCTGGGACAGCCCGGTCTGGTGGTTCTCGATGTGCGAGGGCGGGCAGCCTACGAATTCGGCGGCCATATTCCGGGGGCGGTGCACTCGACATGGCACGAGTACAGCGATCCAAATGCCGTGCCGAAGGGATTGCTCGATCCTGATCGCGGACGCATGGAACAAAAGATCCGTGCCTTGGGCATCAGTCAGGACAGTGATGTAGTCATCTATTCCAATCCGTTCGACAATTGGGGGGACGAAGGCCGCATGTTCTGGATGTTGGAATATCTCGGACATACACGTCTGCGTATTCTCGACGGCGGGTGGGTTAAGTGGGTGCAGGAAAAACGGCCGTTCGAGCACGGGGGCGTGACGCCTAAGCCGGGGACCTTCGTCGTCAAGCCGGTGACCGCCGTGATCGCCGGCAAAGACGAACTGAAGCATCTCGTGAAGCAGCCGCATCCTGGCACCGTGATCGTTGATGCGCGTAGCCTCGAAGAATATCTTGGGAAAGAGATGTCGGGGATACCGCGGCCCGGGCACATTCCCTCTGCCATTCATCTGGCTTGGAATGGATTTCTTCACGCGAATGCCACGGTAAAAGATCTGCAGGCGATCGGCAAAACTCTTGCCGAGAAAGATCTCAGCCAGGATCAAGAGGTCATCTGTTATTGCACTGGCGGCCTTCGTTCAGCCTGGCTGTATTTTGTCCTCAAACTCGCCGGGTATCCAAAGGTCCGTAACTATCCGGGATCTTGGTGGGAGTGGAGTCGTGATTTTGCCTGTCCGGTAGAAAAAGATGCCAAGGGATTGCAGCACATCCTGAACGTCGATCCACAAATAAGGCCTTCTTGACAGTGAAAAAGTGGCCATGTAAAGTGATGAGCGCCGGGGGAAGGAGGGTGGGAATGATAATGAAAATAGATGGTTATGTGTGCATCATTCGCCAGCCTAACGAATGTTAACCATTGAGGAGGAATCCATGAAAATGAGAATCCATCGTGGAGTAATAGCTGTGGCGGCGGTTGCCGCGCTCGTTGGTTTCCCGCTATTCAGCGGGCTCGTCCTTGCTGCTGACAAGCATGTGAGTGAATCCTTGGAACATGCCAAGGAAGCCGTGGCGCACGGCAAACAGGGGCATGCCGATGTTGCCGTGAAGCATTGTGAGGAAGCACTCAAGCATGCCATGGCTGGTGATATGAAGAATCCGCATCTGGCTGAAGGGGTCACGCATCTCAAGGAATGCGTTGCCCATGGCAAGGCCGGTCACGCCGATGTGGCCACACAACATGCCGAAGGCGCAGTCACCCATTTGTCCGAAGTGAAGTAAGTCATTCGGTCAGGGATTTTTTCTTGAACGGGCAGGGGCGACCCTGCCCGTTTTGTTGTGGGGGCATGACGAACATGTGGGTCGGGTTTTTTCAGTTCGCTCCACGGTTTGGCCAGGTGTCGCACAATCTCGATAAGATTGTGGAAACACTCGACCAAGCTGATGCCGATCTGATCGTGTTGCCTGAGTTGTGTGCGTCCGGGTATCAGTTCCTGTCGCAGGAAGAAGCAATCACGCTATCAGAGTCGGTGCCGAATGGACCGACTACACAACGGCTGATCGACCTTGCAAAGCGGCGCCGAATGACGATCGTCGCTGGTCTTCCGGAGCGCGCCGGGGCTGCCTGCTATAACTCCGCCGTGGTTGTTGGCCCGTCCGGGTTTATTGGGTGTTATCGCAAGACCCATCTATTTTTTGAGGAAACGCTGTTTTTTACGCCAGGCGACACGGGATTTCAGGTGTGGGATATCGGACCGGCCAAGATCGGCGTGATGATCTGTTTTGACTGGTACTATCCGGAGGCGGCTCGCACATTGGCGCTCAAGGGAGCAGAGATCATCTGCCACCCGTCGAACCTCGTGTTGCCTAATTGCCCGGATTCCATGCCGGTTCGGTGCCTGGAAAATCGAGTGTTCGCGATTACGTGTAATCGCACAGGGAACGAAGCGCGAGGCGGCAAAGATCAGCTGACGTTTATTGGGAACAGTGAAATCGTCGCTCCCAATGGGGCGATTCTGCATCGTGCGCCGCGGGACCAGGAAGAACTCTGTATTGTCGAAATCGATCCTGCCGACGCGAGAAACAAAGCTCTCACGCGCTACAACGATCTACTTCGCGATCGACGCGAATCCCTCTATCTGTAGCCCGGCTGCTGCGCGTGAAGCGCGAGACATGCGAGAAAGGCGCGACTCGAATTTCGAAGTTCAGGGGTCGCAGTTTTGAAAACCTTGAACTTGGTATCTCGAACCGTCGTTCGTCTCGCCCGTCCCGCCAATCTCGCGAGGCTCGCTTGCGTCACACAGGCCCACGCGGTAGGATTGAGACATGAAGGCCCCACTCGGGAAAGGCATTTTTCTCATCGCAGCGCCGTCCTTGCGCGATCCGAACTTTCGGCAGACAGTCGTATTGCTCTGCGAGCACGGGGCCGAAGGTGCGCTGGGTGTCGTTGTCAATCGCCCGACGGCGATGTCGGTTTCGGAGGCCTTACCTCAAGTGCCGATCCTCGAAGGCCAGCGGCACGTCCTCTTTTCCGGAGGACCGGTGCAAACGAACCAAGTGATGATGTTGTATCGATTGGACCAACTGCCTGAGAATTCACATCATGTCTTCGATGGAATCTGTCTCGGTGGGGATACAGACCTCGTCGATCGAATATTGACCACCCGTGAGGGGCGAGAGGCCTTTCGCGCCTATATCGGATATTCCGGATGGGGCCCAGGTCAACTGGAGTCTGAAATGCAGACTGGTTCCTGGATTACCCTTCCCGCAGATCCCAGCGTGGTGTTCGAAAAGGATCCCACACGTATTTGGCCAGACATCGTGAGTACCCTAGGTGACGACTATCGCCATTATGCGGATATGCCGTTCGACCCTTCTTTGAACTGATCCCTGTCCACCCCGTCTCTCTGCGTTGCAGCCCTCGCTTCCGGAGTGTTAGCTTGTAGCGATGCCGAAGCAGCAGACGGTTCCTTCCAACCAGTGGTCCATTCTCATCCGCACACTCGTGATCGTTGGCCTGGCTAGCACACTTACAGCTTGTGGGGTTGCCTACACGATTGTGAAGTCGGAATCCAAGCTGGATCGGCTGGCTGTGCCGATGACGAAGGCCGAGGTGATCGAACAGATCGGTCGTCCGGACCGTGTGTTGCGTGACGATGGCCGTCTGTTGGTATGGGAATATTCCCTCACGGCCCGCAAACAGTGGCTCTATGAGTTGGCTCTCTGCCCGATCTCGGTCTGGATCGGCGGCTGCATTTTTTATCCCTTCACCAACATTGCCGCAGAACATGAACGCGAATATCCACACCACATCGTGCTGGTGAACGATGAACTCTGCGCCTGGGGCACACCTGCTGCCATTCTACAGCGGCGCCGCGCCTGTGCCTCGTCAGGCACTGCCGCTCTAGGGTCCGGCGGGATGCGTGGACGTCCTGAGCCGGTGGTGGCCGGCTCCGGTCCAATCAATCGTGACACGATCGATCGCTACCGGACGATGGCTGTCATGCAGTTTGAGGATGCGCCGGGTGTACCGGGGTCTGGGTCGCGTGTGGCTGGGATGGTGACGACCTTGATGTTGGACTTGGACGTCAATATGGTCGAGCGAACCGAGCTTGACGAAGTATTCAAGGAGCAGGTTGTACAACTAAAGCATGCTGACGATGCCGAGGTGCTGAAAGTCGGGAAACTCGTCGGTGCGCAGGCCATCGTGGTGGGCGAAGTGCAACAATGGGAACGAACTGAGGGAGAACAGATCAGTCGTGTGTCACTGGCCTTTCGGATGATCGATGTCGAGAGCGGCGTGGTGTTATTCAACGGGGAAGGATACGGTTCTGATGCTACGGCAGATGATCCCGAGGGCTTGGCCCGTGTCATTGCGAATCGCATTCTCTCTCGGTTTGGATCGCAAACCGGGTTGCTCGGGTCCGGACGGATCGGCGTCAATTGGGAGTTACAAGAATCAGCCGGCGCGCGATACTACCTCGTGCGGGAACTCCGTAGCGGCTTGCCTGCCGAGAAATCAGGTCTCAAGGTAGGCGATAGAGTCGTCGCCTGCAACGGCGCGGTCTTATCGAGCGTGTCTTCAGAGCGGGAAGCAAAACGGCTCTGTCAGGTTCACGTAGGGCAGACCCTGAAACTCGACATCAGGCGCACCGGTTCTCCGTTGGAACTCAGCATCGTAGCGGAGTCGAGACCGGGTTTGTGATATCGCTGATCGATCAATACAGGCTCGTATAGCTGCCGGTGGGACCACACTAGCGTCGTTGCCTGGAATAGCGTTGGTTTAGGAAAAGCTGTATTTGAATGCCCCGCCAGAAATGCGGAGTTCTTTACTTCCTCTGCCGGCTTACACGATCTGCTTTCGCAACCGTCCCCAGCAGGCCGTTCCTACGTATCCGCAGGCGAAGGTGCCTGTCGTGAGTGCCATGATTTGGTAGACTTGGCTCCGTGGGATTTTGACTTTGATTGCGGGGTTCAAGAGATCAGGCGAATTCATAACGAGCTTCAGCGATTCGCCGGCGGAAAGAATCGGCCACATGCAGGACAAGCGCAGACGAGTTTCATGTCGTGGAATCGACATGGCGTAGAGCCAGCCTTGGTCAAGATGCTCCACCGCCATACGGACAAGCTTACTCAGGACCGGCTGAAAACGTGCACGGTTCCGCTGGTCCAGTAAGTCGCGTGCGGTGAGTCCGGCTTCGGCCAGCATGGGCGCCGGCACATAGCAGCGGCCTTTCTGAAGATCGTGCGCGATATCTTTTACAATGTTCGTGAGCTGGAGGCCCTTTCCAAATCTCACGCCGACCTCCGACATCTCCCGCACCTTCCATGAGGCCAACGCCTTCCGGTGCGCGCACATCAAGTCTGTCCAGAACTCGCCCACACAGCCGGCCACGTAATAGGTATAGCGGTCCAGATCGTCGAGCGTCTTGAGGACCGTGAGATCTGCGGCTGATGTGCCGGGAAAGACGACGAGGTCCATCTCCATGCCTTGCGTCAGTGTGGACATGAGCCGTTGTATGCGGCGGCGATCGTCCGGCGAAAAGGTCTGGAAGAGTTTGAAGCAATCTTCCAGCTGTTCGAGCAGGATACGCTCGGCTGAATTCTGTTGGATTGGTGCCACTGCTTGCTGGATGTCTCGCACCTGAGTCCAGGCGATCTGATCGCTCACGAACTGAGCTTTAAGTTGACCGAGTAAGTCCAGCCGGCGTGGACGATCGATCAACTCCGTGTCCGCAATCGTGTCTGCTGCACGGGCAAAGAGGTAGGCGAGGCTGACCTGATCGCGCACATCTGCAGGGACCACGGCCAACGTCGTGTAGAAGAGACGGGACACTTGCTTGAGGAGATCACGGAGCAGTTCGTGCTTGGAGGTTTCTATGCTCGTAACCACACCTATCGCACTTCCAGCTTCCCTTCCATCCCTTTGTCGCGATGGCTGGGCAACGGCCAGAGCCGTTTGTCGCAGTAGATGGGAAATATGCCAGGCTGAGTCGGCGTAAATGTAATGGTGACCGTCTTGCCGGCACCGACATCCTGTTCAACGGATAGTCTCCCTGCTGGGTCCTTGATGATAAAATTGTGCGGGATAATCGTCGTCACACTGGTCAGCGTCAGTTCAACCGGCTTCCCAGCTTCGACGATCAAATGGTTGGGGTTATACGAATAGCTATCAAGCGTGACCGTGGCTCGCTGCACCCCGTCTGCAGCCACCGCGATCACCACAGGAGGGCTGGACTGGGAAAGTTCCGCTGCATGAACGATTGTCACGCCGACCGATGTTAGCAACCAGACGGTCGCCAACATGATGAGCGATCGTCTAGGCATCTTCTGCATAAGCCATTTCTAACAGGAAGGATGGGAACGGGTCAACTTTCTCCATGAGTTTCAGGCACTTGGGACGCCTTGACCTTGGCATTTACGGAGTTATTCCTTACCACATATCATCATCGCAATTTTGATTGAGATGTATTTCAGGGAAACGGTTAGTATAATAACGCTCAATGATGACTCGCCAGAATGAGAGGGCGAGTACATAGTCGTGAAGGAGGATCTCGATGAAGTGGATGAAAGGCATATTCCTACTGCTGGCGGCCAATATCCTAATCATGGTGACGCTTTCGCTCACCGTACCGGTGCTGATCAATGTCGTTCTTCCCATGTTCGGAGTCGATCTTCGAGGATTGGTCGATCTCAGCTCGTTAGTCTGGGCTCTTGCCTTCGGCTTTGGTGGCGCCTTTATCAGTTTGGCCTTCTCCAAACAGATGGCGCGGGCTATGTTGGATTGCCGCCAGATCACGCAACCTCGGTCGCAAGCCGAACAAGTCATTTATGGTACCGTCCAAGAGATCGCGCAACGGCTCCACATTACGATGCCTGAGGTGTGGGTCTACGAATCCCCCGACCCCAACGCCTTCGCGACTGGCCCCAGCAAGAACAACTCGATGGTGGCTGTTTCAACTGGATTGTTGAGCAATCTGCAAGAACAGGAAGTACGTGCCGTCCTCGCTCACGAAATGGGACATGTTTACAATGGGGACATGTTCGCGACGACCGTGTTGGCAGGGCTGATGAATACCTTCGTGTACTACATTGCGATGTGGGTGCGTCGGTTCTTTGCGGAACGCGATCAGGCGATGCTCGGTTTTGGGTTGTCAATCGTGATCCAGATCATCGTCAGTATCATGGCCTCGGTCCTGATCTGCTGGTTTTCGCGGCAGCGTGAATATGGGGCGGATGCTTTTTCCGCCAAGGTGTACGGCAAGGGCTCGATGATCTCGGCCCTCCGCGCGATCGATCGATGGGTGACCCATTCGCAGGTCGAGTACGCTGGACAGGATGCGCTCGCGACGATGAAGATCTCCGGTAATTCATCGGGATTCATGCGCCTCTTTGCGACGCATCCGCCGATGGAAGCGCGCATCGAAGCTTTAGAACGACTCTAATCACGAGGCGTCGGATATTTACCAAGATGTCGAGCGAGTGCTTGCGGCCCGCTAAATCCCTTAGACTTTTCGATAAAACGAAATGTGTGTTCGGTATTCCTGAATCGCGGCGGCCAGGGCCTGACTGCCGCGAGGAATGTTCGCATCGAGTGTGTCTTCAATCGCTTGATCGTCGATTTCCACGTCATAGCGATCTTGCATGTTCGTTCTGACAGGCCCATGGGTGATCTCCCGCGGCATGAAAATCTCTTTCCAGACTTCTTTCTCGACCAGACACACGTCTCTGAATCGCTCATAGAGCAATGTCAGCTTCTCTTGATCCGTGACTTTGATCCGATCTCCCATTCCGCTCCTTCTGCTCCTTTTCCCTGCTTCATCCGCACTCACCAATATGTGAACGAGAGGCGTGGGGCTAGCGCGGATTCATGCCTGCAGGAGCAGAACCCTCGACAATAGTAAACCGCATGGTACCCACTTGATTGCTCGCATGAAAAGACTGTTGTCCAAGCGGCGTGAT
Organism: Nitrospirota bacterium; assembly: GCA_963782735.1. Taxonomy (GTDB): domain Bacteria; phylum Nitrospirota; class Nitrospiria; order Nitrospirales; family Nitrospiraceae; genus Palsa-1315. The sequence continues at coordinate 18,828 of CAWAKW010000024.1, read as the reverse complement.
GAACAGTTTCACCAGATATGTCCCAACGGCCCAGGCGTTTCCAGGTTTCTTGAGTTCCAGGAATCCATAGCGTTCATGCCCCGGCACTTCCAAGGTATCTTTGCCGAGCGGTACGGATGAGAGGACACCCTTTTCCCCCTCCAGAAACCATTGTGCGCTGAACTGGGCAGGATCTTCCAGCGGGGCTGACTCGAACACAATATAGATCGCGGGAATATCCCGAGAAAATACCGATCCTGGTTCGATGGGCTTCAGTCGGGGATCTTGCGTGTACCAGCCTTTCCGTCCGAACGTATCCCACTCGATATCATATCCTTTGGCCATCTTGATCCAGGTAAACAGGGATTGCGGGATACCCTGCTTTTGTTCGTCGAACGACGGGCTTTGCGTGGAGTCGATTTCGGTTGTCGCTTGCTCCTTCGGCGAGAACAGATCTCGCGCGTCGACTTCCTGCCAGCCACACATGACAATGCTCAAGCCGGCAAGTACTGTCAATAGAGTTTTTGTCTCTTTCCTTCTGATTTTTGTCATTAGAGCTACCATGAACCGTTGTTCATTCGTTCTGTTATGGTATCGAGAGATCAGTAAGGGGTCAATCACCAACTGACCAAGCCGCTCATCTATGTACGCTCCACGCCCCTGTCTATGCTACGCTCGATCAGAGCTCTCTCTCAGGAAAGGATCCTGTGCATCCGACATTGCCTGAACATCCCCAAGAGTCTGTACCAAACAACTCCCAGGCCCAGAGTGCCGGCGAGCAAGGACGTCGCTACGGCCTCCGAGATGGTGCCTGCCAGGCCATCACGCAAGGAAGCGGAGAACAATATCTCTCAGCATTTGCGCTGCTCCTGCAAGCAAGCCCATTCCAGTTAAGTGTGCTGTCGGCATTGCCCCAGCTTATCGGTACAGGAGCCCAACTCGCCTCCGTGAAGTTGTTGCAATGGTTCCCCGATCGCAAAGCCCTCATTTTTGCCGGCACTGTTGGGCAAGCATTCGTCTGGATTCCCATCATGCTTCTGCCGCTCCTGTTTCCGCAGTGGGGTCCATGGCTCGTCGTCGGTGGAGCTGCCGCTTATTTTGCTTGCACCCACTTCACCACGCCTGCTTGGAATAGCTTGATTGCGGATTGGCTCGACCAGCATGAACGGGGCGCCTATTTCGCGCGCCGAGCCCAAATCATTGCCGGTCTCAGCTTCTTTGCGCTCTGTGGAGCCGGAGGGGTACTGAGCCTTTGGCAACATTCCACCGCTGCCTGGTGGGGATTCGTGCTGATCTTCACCTTGGCCGGAAGCGCTCGGATCCTCTCGGCCATGACTTTGTCCCCTGTTCAAGATGTGCATCAGACTGCACGCCAGGAGGCTCAGCAAGGATTTCGCGGCTTCTTCCGTCTGAGCGCGACGAAGGACTTCCGTCGTTTCCTGCTTTTCTCAGGCTTGATGCATGCGTCTGTGTTAATTGCTGGCCCATTTTTCGTCCTATACATGTTACAGGATCTCCATCTGTCTTATATCGGCTACGGGGGATGGCTGGCTGCCGGCCTCCTCGGTCAACTCCTCACCTTGCAGGCCTGGGGCCAATTTGGGGACCGCTTCGGAAACAAAGCCTTGTTGTCCATCACCGGTTTTACGGTACCATTCTTGCCCATGCTCTACCTTGTGAGTACGAATCTAGGCTTTCTTTTGGCAGTCAATTTTTTGGGCGGCGTCATTTGGGCCGGTTTGGCATTGGGACTGCAGAACTATGTGTTCGATTCGGTTAGGCCTGAGGACCGCGCAAAAGCCACTGCGCTATATAGTACGGTCAATGCAGTGGGATGGTCGGTGGGAGCCTTACTGGGGAGTTGGCTGGTAGAGCATCTTCCTGCACGTATTGAGTGGGGAGGGGTCGTTTTCGAGCCTGTATCGAATTTGCCTTTCGTCTTCTTTCTCTCAGGCATCTTGCGGCTGCTGGTCTCAGCCAGCATTCTTGGCACCTTCCACGAAGCGCGCCAAGTGGAGCGAGCATCTCGACAACGGCTCCTTTGGGAATTGCCGCTGGTGAAACCCGTTGCTCGGTTTGTGGTCTGGAGCCTGCCAAAATCGACTCGGTAGGGTTCCGGCGACTAACGTGGTACCGGCGGCTGGGCGGCTCGTTCCTGTTCTTCTTGCTTGAGTTTCTCAAATGCCCGATCCGCATGGCTCCGGACTTGGTCCGGAGTCGGCTGCGGAAGAGGTTTAGGTTGGTCGCTGGCGCAAGCCGTGATCAGCGAGAGGGCAAACAGACCTACGACCATAGCGACCCCACTGTGTTGCATAAAGTTCCATCGATGATTCATTCGTATCCCCCTCATATCCATATGGTTAATCAAATGCGCGACGCAAATTATGGACCGTCTGCATGATGCCCCGATCTAATGCCTCGCGACTCCATCGATGATAGTCGATATTGTCTGAGAGTGACCACCCAGATCCCTCAGCCTCATCTACATGCGCCGTGACTACGTTGTGATAGGCGACTTCCCCACTTTCGACTCGAATAATTTTGCTCGTGATGGTTACCGGTGGAAGATCGCGATGCTGGCGTGCGAAGAACCGGTCGCGCAACGTCGGCCCTTCGATCCGATAGATCACACACTGTCTACACCCAAGATCTGCCCAATGTAGACGGCACTGTCTTCGGAGACCAGCCTGCCGACCTGAAAGCGCTGCTCCGAGATGATGGCTTGCATATGGGAACGATCGATGATTCATAGGTTCGGGCGAAATGTCTTGAGTTGGAATGCCGCCCGCTCCAAGCGACCATAGGCGCTAGCCCAATCAGGCGTTCCTCCATGCGGATACAGCACCGCCCTTTGCTGGACATCGGCAGGGATGGGCGACGGCGGAGGTGCTGAACGGAGCCAGAACGTCGGGGTTGTCTGCGTGGCGACACTTGCACAATTCGCCACGAGAACTGCCACCGTAAGGGCTGTCATCAGCTCGACCGCTGAGCGTTGCCTCACCATGGCCGTTCCTTCATATATTCTCCCACCTTGCTTCGAGCCGTAACCTAGTCTTGGTAATATCATACTCCCCGTTCGACATGAAAACCACGCCGGGTAGACGGCTGCACGGGTGAGGCCGTACATTGACTGATGCCGAATGAAGGGGTATTCTCCACCCCAACCAAGCCCTCTCACCCGCGAGATTCTGATGTCCCTACACGACCGTCTGACCGAAGATCTGAAACTGGCGATGAAGGCTCGCGACCAATTGCGGATGGACGTGATTCGCATGATCAAGGCCGCCGTGATGAACAAGGAAATGGAGATCAAAAAGGATCTCGACGATGCCGAAATGAGCCGCGTTATGACGACCATGATTAAACAACGCCGGGAATCGGTCGAGCAATTTGAAAAAGGTAACCGAGCAGAACTTGCCGCAAAAGAACGACAGGAAATCACTATTCTCGAATCCTATCTCCCTCAAGCCCTCTCTGCAGAGCAGCTCTCCACCGTCGTGGATGCGATCATTCAGGAAACAGGCGCTCAATCGCTGAAAGAGATGGGCGCGGTGATGAAAGCCGTGATGGTTCGTGTGGCTGGCCAGCCAGTAGATGGCAAGCAGATCAGCGATCTCGTTCGCGCCAAGCTCCAGTAGCCCCATGGGCGCCTGCTATACTGATAAGGTGATTGCTCGCAGACTCTATGCGAGCGCCTGACAGGAGTCGGCATGGGCATTCTTATCGTCGACGATTCTCCAGACCAACAGGTACTCCTTCGCGCGATCCTTGGGAAGGCCGGCCATGCGGATCTTCTGAGCGCTGACTCGGCAAAGGCTGCATTCCCTATGCTTGGCATGGACGGCCATGAGCCGTCCACCCAGATTGACTTGATTCTGATGGACGTCCTCATGCCGGAGCTGGATGGAGTTGAAGCCTGTCGCCAGATCAAGAGCCGGCCGCATCTGTGCGATATTCCCATCATCATGGTCACGGCTAAAACCGATCTCTCCAATCTTCAAGCTGCCTTTGCAGCGGGAGCGAATGATTACATCACCAAACCGGTGAACAGTATGGAACTCTTGGCACGCGCCTCTTCCGCGCTCGCGCTGAAAAAAGAAATGGATTGCCGCAAAGCGCGTGAAGGAGAGCTTCGTCGAAGCAATGATGAGCTGCAAAAAGCCCTGCGGGATGTCAAAGTTCTCAGAGGGCTCATCCCCATCTGTGCATCCTGTAAAAAGATCCGCAATGACGGAGGATTCTGGCAACAGCTGGAAGAATATATCGGCGAACATTCCGAGGCTGAATTCAGCCACGGCATCTGTCAACCTTGTGTCAAAAAGCTTTATCCTGGAGTTTACCAGGACTAGTTGGTACGATTTCTCCGGCGCACCACTCGTATTCACTGGAGTCAGAGCGCATGAGCATCTTAATAGTCGATGATTCTGCAGACGACCGCCTCTTGCTTCAGTCGATCCTGTCGGCTGCCGGCTACGACCATCTTCTGGTCGCCGACTCGGCTGCCGCCGCATTCCGTTTGCTGGGTTTCGATGACGGGAAGCATGGCGCTGCCACTCGAGTCGACCTGATCCTCATGGACATCGTCATGCCGGAGATGAGCGGCATCGAAGCCTGCCGCCAGATCAAGGCGGTCGAGCGATTCCGTGACACGCCTATCATGATGGTCACCGTGAAGACCGATCCCGTCGATCTTCAACTTGCCTTTGCTGCAGGCGCGCTCGACTACATCGGAAAACCCGTCAACAAGATCGAGCTCTTGACTCGCATCCGATCGGTCTTGCGGCTGGTCCACGAAATCGACCGGCGCCGGGCCCGGGAGCAGGAGCTTCTTGAGGTCATGCGTCAACTCCAGGAAGCGAACCAGATGCTGCTGCGCCTGTCCTGTCTTGACGGCCTCACCGGCATTACCAACCGCCGGCAATTTGACGACTTCCTGGACCAGGAATGGCGCCGTGCCGTCCGCGAATTGACGCCGCTCTCTTTGATCATGCTCGACATTGATCGTTTCAAATCCTACAACGATACCCTCGGGCATACCTCGGGCGACGAATGTCTCCGGCAGGTTGCCGCCATGATCTCAGGAGCCGTCAACAGACCAGGAGACCTGGTCGCTCGATACGGCGGCGACGAATTCGTGGTCGTGCTTCCCGGTACCCGTACGGAAGGAGCGGCGCAGGTGGCGGAAACGCTTCGGCAACGAATTGAAGCTCTCGGCATTACGCACCCCGACGGTGGCTGCACCACCATCAGCGCGGGCTTCGCCAGTACCATCCCAAGCCGGAACGCTTCTACCACCGATTTGATCAAGGCGGCAGATCAAGCGCTCTATCAAGCCAAACAAGAAGGCAGAAACAGGGCCAAGCAAGCCGGCGTTCTCACCCTGGTCCCACACAACCACGACACATGATGGCTCGGTACTGTCGCAGGGCCATCCATAATATGGGCTCCTTGGCCGAACAGCCATCCTTGCACCGCAGTCTATGATCAAACGATCCAAGACTATCTCTCGTTCGAATTCTACCAAAAAGAGTCAATCTCCACGCCACGCCGAAGCGCTACAACGAAACAAACCCTCTGCGCGAATTCGTGTTCCAGCCACCAGCTATCTCGGTCCGCGCGCTATCGGGCAGGCGCGGCCTTCGGGCGAAGACTGTTACCGCAGCTTACTGGAAACCAGCCCAAGCGTGATCATTGGGCTGACGCCAAAGTGGCGGATCTTCGAGTGGAATCGCGCGGCTGAACGAATTTATGGCTGGTCCCGAGAAAAGGTCATGGGGAAAGATTACCTCACAACCTTCTTGCCCAAAGAAATCCGCGAAGCAGTGTCCGCCAACATGCGCAAGGTGCTTGAAGGGGTGCCTACTCCCGCGTATGAAAATGAGGTCATCGACCGGAAGGGCGGCCGGCACACACTTTTGTGGGGTATCAGTCGTATCGTTGTCGGCACGGGCAAAGTACGAGGCATCCTAGCGGTCGGAAATGATATCACTGAGCGCAAACGCATTGAGCAGGAAGTGCAGGGGACGGAGCGCTTCATGCAATCAATTCTTGAGAACATTCCGCATATGATCTTTGTGAAGGATGCCCAAGATCTCCGGTTCGTTCAATTCAATCGTGCAGGCGAGGACCTGCTTGGGTACTCGCGCGATGAACTGCTAGGCAAGAACGACTACGACTTCTTTTCGAAGGCAGAAGCCGACTTTTTTACGAGCAAGGATCGGGAAGTCCTTGAAAGTGGAAGTCTCGTTGATATTCCAGAAGAACCCCTGGAGACGAAAAAGAGAGGGCGACGGATACTTCATACGAAAAAAATCCCCATTGTGGACCAGCAGGGACACCCCCGCTACTTGCTCGGCATCTCGGAAGATATCACCGAGCAGAAACGTGTGCACGAGACGCTGGTTCAACTCCAGCGCGCCGTGGATCACGGCATGGAAGGTCTTGCCATTCTGAATGCCGATGGATTGTACACTTATATGAATCAGGCCTACGCCGCCATGTATGGCTATAAAGTTGAAGAATTGATTGGAACGTCATGGAGGGATCTCTACAGTCCTGAGCAACAGGTCACGATCGAGCAACACCATCTCCCCTTCATGGTACGTGTCGGATATTGGCGAGGCGAATTGGTTGGCAGAAAGAAGACTGGAGAACCTTTCGACGTCGAAGTTTCCTGGCAGCAATTCACCCGTGGCGACGGACATAAATCCGACGTCATCTGCACATGCCGTGACATCACCGTGAGCAAACGAGTAGCCAGGCAAGAAAGGCGGCGCTTCAGTTTGCTCCAAGAACTTCAGGCCGGGCTGCTCGAATTGACCCAGAGCCAGGCGATCATCTCCGGAGACCTTCACCAAGCGTTTCAGGCCATCACCGAGACGGCGAGCCGCGTGCTGGCGGTCGAGCGCGCCAGCATCTGGCTGTTCCAGGAAGACCACTCAGCCATCCGGTTGCAAGATCTGTATGAGACCCTCACCCGTCGGCATAGTGCAGGAACCGTTCTTCTGGCCAAACAATTCCCGTCTTACTTTCAGGCGTTGGAGAGGGAAGAAAATACTCTCGCCGCTCACGATGCCCAATTCGATCCCCGCACCTGTGAATTTTCATCGTCGTATCTCACGCCGCTCGGGATCGGCGCGATGCTCGATGCGCCGATCAGACACAAAGGGAAAACGGTGGGCGTTTTGTGCCATGAATACCTCGGCGCGCGTCGCACATGGACCGCTGATGAAATGACTGTTGCCGCGTCATTCGCCACGATGGTGACCCTCGCGATGGAAGCCATGGAACGCGGGGAATCAGAGAGAGCCCTGCGCAAGGCAAAGGAGAGAGCGGAAATTGCGAGCGCAGCAAAAAATGAATTCCTTGCCAGCGTCAGTCACGAGATTCGGACACCCATGAACGCCATTATAGGCATGGCCGATCTGTTATGGGAGACGGATCTGACCCCCGAGCAAAGAAAATACTTGCGCATTTTCCGCCGCGCCGGGGGGAATCTATTGAATCTGATCAACGATATTCTCGACCTGTCGAAAGTCGAGGTCGGTCATCTGGAGCTGGAATCAACTGACTTTGATTTGAGCGACCTGGTTGAAAAAGCTATCGAGATTCTCGCCATGCGTGCCAATGAAAAAGGTCTCGAACTTGCCTGCCACCTATCGCCTGATGTCCCTCGCGCTGTGATCGGAGACCCCACCAGGCTCCACCAGATCCTCATCAATCTCATCAGCAATGCGATCAAATTCACCGACAGCGGGTCTGTCACAGTGTGGGTCATGCAGGATCCGGAGCTCCCCATGCCAGGAGCCATTCGATTTTCTGTTAGTGATACAGGGATTGGTATTCCACACGACAAGCTCGCGGTCATTTTTGATAGCTTCACGCAAGCCCACGCTTCAACGACGCGCAAGTATGGGGGAACCGGTTTAGGCCTGACCATTTCAAGGCAATTAGCCGAGCTTATGAACGGACGAATCTGGGTGGAGAGCACCCTCGGAGAGGGCAGCACATTTCATTGCTGCGTGCAGCTAGCGGTGCAATCCAGCCCAACACCCACACACGACAAATCTGCCCTCAATCTTCAAGGCGTCAGAACCCTCGTAGTCGATGATCATGCCACCAACCGCATGATCCTTCACCAAACGTTGGCGGCCTTGGGAGCTGAGGTGACGGATACTGCGTCCGGTCGTGAGGCCATCGAAGAATGGCGGCGAGCTGCTGCTTCGGCGCGGCCATACAAGCTCTTGCTTCTCGACTGTCGCATGCCGGAGATAGATGGGTTCCAGGTCGCTGAAGAGATCAGGCGGGCCGGCCCTGCCCAGGGTCTGACGATTGTGATGATGGCCTCTGACCATTGGGCCGACGATATCGCCCGGACCTATGACATGGGGTTGGGCGGCTATTTGATCAAACCAATCAGGACATCGGATCTGCTCCAGACCATCAGCATCGCTCTTGACCGTTCTAAGGGCATCCACCTTACGACTGCTTCAGCATCAGGTGCTCCTACAATTCCTACCGAAGTCAGGGCACTTCGCATCTTATTGGTAGAAGATTCCACGGACAATCAGTTGCTGATCCGTTCCTATTTGAAGCAGACTCCCTATCGTCTCGATATCGCGGATCACGGAGCCATCGCGTTGGAGCTATTCAAGAACGGCTACTACGACCTCATCCTGATGGACGTGCAAATGCCGGTGATGGACGGCTATGAGGCTACAAAAGCAATCCGGGCCTGGGAACGGGAGCATGATCTCCCTCCCACACAGGTGATTGCCTTGACCGCTCTGGCACTCAAAGAAGACGGGGTCAAGATTCTTGAAGCCGGCTGCAATGCCCATTTGACCAAACCCATCAAGAAGCACACCCTCCTAGAAGTCCTCCAGGCTTGTAACGGAAGGCGTACTCCATGACCATGGGACCGAACAGACGCTCCGTGAACGGTATCACCGTGTACATCGACCCAGGCCTTGAAGAGATCGTTCCGGGATTTCTGGAGAATCGTCAACGTGACGTGCAGGCACTCGAAATCGCGTTGCAACAAAATAATCTGGCGCCGATTCGTATGATCGGTCATCGCATGAAAGGGGACGGAGGAGGATACGGGCTCGACGCCATCAGTACGATAGGAGCGGCTTTGGAGCACGCGGCGGCGCGAGAAGACCGGAGCGCGATCCGACGGCACACCGCTGAACTCATCGACTTTCTCGCTCGGGTCACCGTGGTGTATCGTAGATAAATACTAGCAGGGTGCTGAAAAAAGAGGCGGGGTAGCTGGGACGATCCCCGTGCTCGCGCAACGCGCGGCTTAAGAAAGCCCTCGTTGGACGCGCGCAGTTGGGATCATCCCAGCCACCCCTTGTAAAGTGATGGTTCGCTGCAATCTTGATGGACGGCCTTTTTGAACACCCTGCGTCACAGAAACTAGGCCCTGAAGCAGATATCCTGAGGGGCGTATCCCGTCGCCAAGAACCACATTATGGCTCCGGGTCGAGCGAGCTTGGTTTGTTGGATGACACCCCCAACCGGATTTATTTTGCCCCACGATTCTGGTGCCGTTCGGGCGACAAAGGCGCGCGCCAATGCCAGGAAATGACGCCTGTCTTCTAGCATGATTTCCTCTTCCGCTACTCTTCTTATGGGGGCACCGGCTTGGGGTCGGCCCACAAGCCTTTCTTTGCTTCTAGCACTTTCTTTTCTAGCTTCTCAAGCTCAAGATCGCCTGGTGCATACTTTCGATACCACCAGCACCAACCGTTTTTCACCAGTGAGTTATTGGCGCTAGTACTGCTAGTTGACCTAAACAGGCGCTTGTGGTATCAAAGCAGGCGGCTCAGGCGGCTATGGCGCTACTGAAATCAGCCGATTCAGAGAAAACCATAGTCGAATCCACCATCTACCCTTGGAGGTTATTATGGAAATTGCTCTTGCCTTCGGCGGCTTAGTCGGCGTGTTCGTATTAGGGGCGTCTATGATTTTGTGGTGGCCATATGACAAATGATGGCACGCCAGAATGTTGCGCCTCCCCATTCTTACGATTGAGTGGGTCGCGCCATTCTTTTGGGTGTCATTGGGACTGCGGGAGACGGATGCGTTCGGGAGTTCAGGACTTCGAGGGTGTCACCGGCTAGGACACCCTCGACCTGATTTAGGCCAACGATTCTTGCCCCGATGAGAGCGACGCAGGTGTGTACCATTGCCAAGAAAAGAGCCTGCCCGCTCAGGCTCTACCTCTTCCGCCAGCTCACACGGCGGCACCGGGTGCGATGCCATCAGTACCGGGGATCTGCTTTGAAGCAACCGGCGGTAACAATAGGGAGAGGCTTCCCCTGGTGAGCAGCCGGGTCGCACGAGGTGCGATTTGGTTGAGGGCAAGCGATCCAACCCTCGTTGCTACTTTTTCTACGCTTTGAAATCCAAGGGGTTGCCATGGCGGTCTAGATGCACGCCTCCTCAAGTCTGCCCCTCGTAAGCCCGCCGCTATCGCTCGCACCATTCCCCCACGTAGCTCTTGCGCGTTCATTCGCCATCCTCCTACAATACGTCTCCCGGTGCGGCTCCCATGCCTTTTACAACCTGCCTGTCATATTCAAAGAGGTTTTGTTGGGCCGACATCGTAGCGCGGTCGTTCGCCTTGGCCGCGCCGGTGTCAGACGACTCCATGATCTCTGCATGGGCGAGATGTGAGGACCACAGCATGTCAGGCGGCTCACTGCGCACACAACCCAACCAAGGACATCGTCTTATGACTCCGTATGCTTGGCTCCAACGGTGGTCTGCACGCTTTACAATGGCCATCACCATGACCGTAGTCCTTTGGGGATGCACCACCGTGCCGCGCCAATATGTGCGGATGGCAGAGCCTGGCACTACACTCACCGCGCTGATCGCCCATCCAGAGACGTATCGTGGGAAGGTGGTGCTGTTGGGGGGAACAATCATTGAAGAAGAAGAGAATGAGCAGTACCTCTGGTTGCATGTCAAGAACCGACCGCTGGACCAAGATTATGTACCCCACCGCCCCGTCGACACGGATGGTCCAGAATCTGGCTACTACTGGGTGGTGACAATAAAGCAACAATTCCCCCTCCAGTATCGGCAGTGGGCGCGAATAACGGTGGTCGGACAAGTAACGGGCACGCAGCGATTCGAGACTGAGCCGGTGCTGTCGCTCCTCTACGTGCGAGGCTGGGGGATGAGCGAAGCTCATCACGGGGTCTGGGAGAATCTTAATCCCAATTATAACCCCTCGGTTCCGGGAAGCATCAAAAAGAATTAAGTTAGAGTCTGCCCGCCACTTCTGAGCCTCCACGCCCGGGCATTCATCTACATCGCTGTGCTGTGGAGAGAAGAGGGGGGGCTTTGTCGGCAGGACGGGGACCTGTTTGGGGATCCCCACGCCTAGCCATTAGTGTACGAGCAAAGCTAAGAGGAGCATTGTCTGAAGTAGGGGGGAAAGTGGAGCAGGTCCGACACGCTCCGTTCACCTGCACCTCTTCCGCCACTCCCTCGGCGGCACCGGCTGCGGATCGGCCCACAAGACTTTCTTCGTCTCTCGTGCTTCCGCTTCTAACCCTTCCAGCAATGTGTCACCTGGCGCATACTTCCGATACCACCAGCACCAAACGTCTTTGACCATCGTGTGATTGACGTTGGTGCCATCTATCTAGTAAAGTCTCCACCCAGAATTAGGGGTCCGCGAATTCCCCTACGCAGACGCTTGTTCTACCTGGAGATGCTCCATGCTTGCCGTCCGATTGGTGCAGCTTATCGAGAGTCACATCGAACAGCTTTCCCGCGAGCTCAGCGAGAAAGCTTGGAACGCTCCCCAGTGCAGCGATTTGCACAAAGTTCCGGCGAGCGAACTCGAAGCCCGCACCCGCGAGATCTACCGCAACCTGTGTGACTGGATGCTGGACAAGGCCGAGACCCAGGTGGAGCGGCGTTACACCGAGCTGGGCGCGCGCCGCGCCCAGCAGGGCGTGGCCTACAGCCACGTCTTCTGGGCCATCACCGCCACCAAGCAGCACGTGCGCGACTTCGTCCAGCGCGAAGGTCTGTCCGATAACGCCATGGAACTGCGCGGGGAGTTGGAGCTGCTGCACCTGGCCAGCCAGTTCTTCGATTACGCGCTGTACTACATCGCCCTGGGCTTCGAGCACGAGCGCGACCGCATAGGAGGGAGCCTAAGGAGGCGCAAAGGAGATAGATGAACAAAGAAAATCCACGTAACGTCTCAACTGGTGGGGGCTCGTGCCTTCCGCAATACCCCAGAGATTCTCACCTCTCGCGCCTGGACTTCTAGCGTCGTACTCCCTGGCGCATACTTCCGATACCACCAGCACCAACCGTCTTTGACCATCGTATGATTGACGTTGGTGCCATCGGGTAGAAGCACATCGGCGAGGGTGTGCTTGTATTTGTCGTGGCCATAGGTCTGGACGGTAAGGTCTTTCCCGAAGCCCACTGTAGTGCTCCCCTGAAATCAAGCCATCTGGGTTGATTTCAGGGGAGCACTACACTCCGTCCTTAATAGAAGATGAAGACGGCTCCTATAGAAGTTGCTTGTGCTTGTCGAAATAGCTATCTTTCTGAACCGGACCTGCAAGGTGAGCACGTGTCAATGGCTAACAAACTGCTTGGTATTTTTCTCTTTCTAATTCTCAGTGCCTGCAGCGCGCCACTCAAGGCACCAACCACTGATGAGCGGACAGTGCGCCAGGATAGTGGGGAAGTTGAAAAGCCCCCAGGGACAACCGAGGGGCAAACAGCCGCAACTCCATCAGCCCCTAGATGCACCAAACAGCTTGAGCATGGGTACGCACTGAGAGAACGCATTGATAATGAGTACTGGCAGAGTAGAAGGGCCGGAACCTTTCGAGATCAAAGAGATGAATTCACGGCGAGATGGGGTAAAGAAGCGGGGATATGGGCCGCAGAGACAAGAGCCGTGCTTCTTCAAATTGGTGGGCCGACAGCGAAGAGCCGTTTCCAAAATGCACAAACACCTATAGGCATGGTGAGTGGAGATGTGCAGTGGAACAATATCAGAAATTTTCTTCGGACGAGATTGGCAGCCCTAGCGTCGATCTGCAAGGCGCCCTAGCATCGCCTACGCCGATTCTCCCGCCAGTGTCGTAAGGACGGTTTTTCGTCACCCGCTGCCCCATCGAACCAAACAGAGTTGTCTGTGCGATCACTGCTTGTCGCAGGCAAGTTTCCCCAGATCGTGAGAAACGCTCTCTGGTGCAACAGGTCTCCACCTTCCTTCATGTGAGTCCGTATAGACCACCTTCCCATTCCCCATATTGCCAGAGAACTTCATAAGCCCAAGTATCCGTTCACGGTCTCCTGTGCAGTAGTACTGGTGTTGCGTCTTGATAGACAAATACGAGTTGCCCTTTACGATTTGTACAGTCTTGAAGTCGTTCAATGCCACACCTATACCAGATTCCCTTTGCGGCGAATGGTGTCTGGATCGGCAGATACAGTCACTCCTGCTTCCTTGTTGCCACCAACTGCCACCCATTCCGCATACGCCGGTCCACTACTCAGCACCAGAAGCGTGATCAGTAACCAGAAACCAGAAATGCTGGCCAGAGGCAACTTGAGGAATGGCCCAGCGTAGTAGATCACAGCGCAACAGACAGGGAAACGACGGTGAGGGCAAACAGAGAATGGTATAGGGGCCTCGCAAGGTGGCGTATTCTAGGAATGGACTGAGGAAACCGCAAGACGAGAAGTGGGAAAATGGTGGTATTGATCGGCAGACGGATATTGGCATGGCGTGACTCAGCCAGAGGGCTTGCAATCCCTTCGGCTTCCACTCCCGCGCCAGCCATTGCGCTTCAGCGATTTGGGGAGACGTCATCCTTGGCCGCTAATGCGCCAATTCGTATCGAACGGCATCGAGTAACGCTCTTATATCAAAGGGCTTTTGAAACGTCTGACGCGCACCCAACAGCTTGGCCGCGTGTAGCCCACCCTCCCTCTCTGGGCCACCGGACATAGCGATGACTTTGACCTTGGGAAAGCTCCTGTTCAGCTCCAACATCATTTCAAGGCCGTTCATCTCAGGCATGGCCATATCGGTGATGATTAAGTCCGCTGCTCGATCGCGATACCGCTCAAGACCAAGCAGGCCATTCGATGCTTCGAGGACTTCGTGGCCGTCCCCTCCCAGCGCGGCACGGAGGAGTGCGCGTATTGGTTCCTGATCATCAATGACGAGTATTGTTGCCATGGATGTATCTCGTTGACTGCCCTCCGTGACTTCCTGGTTCGATGGCCGGTTCCTCTAGAGAGAAGCATAGAGGAGGCCTTGGAAGAGGGACAGACCACAAGGAAGTAACTCCGAAGGGGGGAGATAACTCCACGCTTTGTATCGACCCGTATCGTGTCAGGTTTGTGTGGCGTGAGACTGTGTCGGCAGGCGGAGGCCTGTTCAAGGTGCTCGACGCCTAGATTCACACCTGCTGTTTACAGTTTGCTGCGTGGGAAGCGAGTTAAGCGTCAGAGAATTGTGGTCGCACGGCCAGGTTACATCAGGCCGCTCGTCTGATGATGGACTCTGCTCCAAGATGGACTTCGTCATCCTGATAGTCCGGCTCACCACTTGGGAGTGCCAAGACCTTCTCCTGTCGGGCCAGGCGATTCTGCTCGATCGCGGAGTCGTGGACACGACCGCAATTTACACAACGCCAACTGGCCGTCCACATCTGTCCATATGAGCCCTGAAGGTCTAGGAAGTGATCTTCTACCATGAGACCCGAGCAGCGTGAACAGGTCATGATCGTCCTCCTTGGTGAAGGCTGTGGAACATGTCGCTCATGGACAAAGGCTAGCGCATGTCTTGGCCAGCGACAGACCTAAACGAAGTACCTCGGAAGCAGGGTTCCTGGCTTTAGAAGGAAGGATCGCCTCAGGGGAGATTGCTCACGTCATTAGCGATGTGCGAACGATGGAGAAGAAAGTCTGGGGCCCGCTCGATTCTCAACTCACTTCCGCTTCCGCCACTCCCACGGCGGCACCGGCTGCGGATTAGCTCTGCTGTGTTTTGCGATACCACCATTTCGGGTAGGTCCCCCACCTCCTGAGGAATGGCCAAGCACCCCTTTCCCACACTATCCTGCGCATAACATGATGGCTCAGGGGAAACAACAGAACTCGTGGGATAGTCCGAAGTTTACTATGTCGGTCGTTGGTGAAGAATTCCCGTCCCGTGTTGGGGACGGTGCTGAGCAAGGCTGGGCAAATGGCAGCAACCCCTGCTAGTTTGCGTAAGCTGCTCTCTCACTAGATTCAAATTCCTCCTGTCGGAAGGCAACCCTGAATGTACGAGTCGGTTTACAATCTTCGGACCAAACCTTTCGCGCTCCTGCCGGATAGCGACTTTCTGTATCCCGGCTCCACGCATCGCGCGGCCTACAGCATCTTGGAGTATGGCCTTATCAACGAGGCGCCGTTTATGGTGCTCACCGGCGATCCAGGGATGGGCAAGACGTCCCTCCTGCAGAAACTTATTTCAGAGCACAGGGAGAAGCATTCGATCGGTCTTGTCACGAACGCGCGCTATGACATTGAACATCTCCTGCCCTGGGTTCTGCTTTCCCTCGGGTTGAGCAAAAAGCAGCTGGACCCGGTTGAGGCCTACCATGTCTTCTCGGAGTTTCTGATTCAGGAATCTAAACAGCACCGACGGGTCATTCTTCTTATTGATGAAGCCCAGAGTCTTGGTACCGAGCTGCTCGAAGAACTGCGGCTGCTGTCCAATTTGAACGATGGGAAAGCGTTGAAGTTGCAGATCATCCTTTCCGGCCAGCCGGACCTTCACATATTACTACAACGGATCGACATGATTCAGTTTGCCCAACGGGTTGTCGTCGACTATCACTTGGAACCGCTTTCAGAGGCGGAGACGGGGCATTACATTCGTCACCGGTTAAACGTTGCCGGCGGACATCCTTCATTGTTTACGAATAAAGCCTGTGCCTTGGTGCATCGTTTGACGCGAGGCAATCCTCGTCTCATCAATCAGGTGTCCAATATTGCGTTGACCTATGGTTTTGCAGAGCAGGCTCCGATCATTACATCCAAGCTCGTCGCTCAGGCCGCTTTCGAGCGAAGTAAAAGTAAAATTCTACCGCTTGCGGCACGAGAAAGCTTGTGTGTCTGGGCCAATGTTCCGGAAGATCCCAGCGAGATCGATGCCGCCCCTCCGCAACCCGGCTCACCGCAGTGGAGGCCGGCAAGTCCATCTCCGGAACTCACAGCCACGCATTCGGTCGGCACCCTCGAGCCCCTCCTCTATGCAAAGGGAGTAGCGATGAGGAAGGAAGGCCAATGGACAGAGGCTATCGAGATGCTCGAACTGGCGGGAAAGAGTCCGTCCTATCAACTGAAAGCCCAGGCACAGATTGGACTCTGCTACAGGTCTGCGGGAGACCATGGGGCCGCGATTCAGGCGTTCCGCGCTGCCTTGAACGATCAGTCGGCATCTCAGGATGAGGTTATCGATGTCCAGTATTTTCTCGCACGGACCCTCGAATCGGTCGGGCAGTTAGCAGAAGCGGCAACCCTATACCGCCGTATTGCTCAAATGAATCCACGTTTTAAAGATGCTGCCTGTCGAGCCAAGGAGCTTTCGTCGAAGCCAGAACATCCGACCAATAGCGAACGGGGAGGTGCGAGCAACGGGTCTTGGTTCAGCAATGCCATCAAGAATTTCAACAGGTGGCCCCTGGTTGCTCCCAGATAACCACATCTTGCAGAACTCCCTTCTTCTTATAACCTGGCGGTGAGGAACACCGACTTCTATTCCGATCTGTCCCGCATCATACAGCGGGCCACCAGGGGTACAGTACTTAATAAGATAGCCGAAGACATATCGGTTTACCCAATCATGTTCCTTCCCCCACCCGTCTCCGGAGTGTCTCCTGGGCGAATTGCCGGAGCGATTGCTCTACGAGTTCATCAAGTACCCATGCATGGGTCGGTTCCTGCACCAATCGTTTCACGAGTGTCGCAGCCGAGCATGTGTGTGCGGCTCGACGGAGACATTCTCAACCGCAAACTCCGGACCCCTCGACCATCACACGACGGTTTCAGATACTTCTATCCGTTGCTCATTGGGCAGTGTGACGGTCAACGAGAGCGTTTCCCCTGGTCGCATGGGCAGATCGCCGGAGAGACGCCAGCCGGTACACGAGAGATTCCAGACTGTGCCTTGGCCTTGAAATAGGCCCGCGTGGTACGTGACGGAGCACTGGACAGGAAAGCGACGGTAGGGACGAAGCGTGAAGGGCATGGGAGCCGCACAGGGAGGCCCAGTCTAGAAAGGTACGGATCAAACCGCAAGGCGGGGCGGCGTCTCGTCTACCCGCTACCTGACAGCGGAAGTGTTGGGTGACTATGCGGGATTACTGCGGCTGGCGACGGGTCAAAATAAAGCTGGTGGAGGGCAGCCGATCCAACCGTCGTTGGCACCTCTCCTCCGCTTTGAAATTCAAGGAGTTGCGCTTGCGGCCTAGACGCGCGTCAGCTCTACCAAGTCATGTGGGTTATGCCGCTTCGGGTTTGCGAGGCTGCTTACTAAAACGCAAATTCCACGGAGGGCAGTAGTGCCGGATAAGGAAGTATTCCCAGATATCAGCCTGCATCGTCTCCTTCGTAGCTGCAAAGGCAATCCCAACTTGTACGACGTCGTGTCTTTGCCATCGGCCTTCCTTTGATTGGATCCACTAGAAGATTGGAGGACAGGCCTAGGCATATGTCTAAGCCATCTTTGCGCTCCTTGACAGCGGACTACCCGCTGCTAGGCTAATCTGATGGAAGTCCGCTTGCTGAAGCGATTGGGGGGCCTTAGCCTAGCTGTTCTGCTTATCATGCCGTCGGGCTACGCATTCGTTGTAGGCGGTGGACGATTGGCCCTTTGGTCGATGGCACAGCAACCCAATCAGTATGCCGTCGCCTATCCGTATCTAGCTGACGCAGTTCCTTGGATGGCTCTTGGACTTCTAGGCCTCATTGGCAGCCTTGCTGTCATCACCAGTGGGCAAAGATCCTGGCGATGGCTATGGTTTCCTGCCGTCACTCTGCTCTACTGCCTACTATTCCCGCTTCTACCTAGCTATGGCTGGTTTTTCCATCGTGCTCATCACCCCATGAGCAGTCAGCCAATTGAATGGGCACAAGACCTTACCCGGTACGATTTTCGGCGAATCACCGGGGACTTGACGGTAAAAGCGAAATCCAGAGGAGGATTTTCGTGTCCAGGCGATGACCTAAAAGTGCCCAGCCGCTTCATGTCGGGCGGCCAGACACTCGTGTACGAAGTGAGATGCGTGGATCGAGCTATTCGCAACGCTATCAGCCCGCCAACGCGTCCCGCGATCATACTGATGAGGATCAGTGAAGATCGTCAAGAAGCGTGGTTTCAGGTCACGACATTAATGAACGACACGGGAGAGTGGGTCACTTGGGTGTCAAATTACGGAGGTCAGGACTTCGTGATTCATGGATCCATCAAATAGACGATTAAGCTGACTTAGAGAGCGTTTGAAATTTCAGATCCAAGCTCGATACAACGAGACACCTGCCACCGAGCATGCAACACGATAAATGAGGTTCGTGTTGCGCCTCGATTCTAACCAGCGATGAACGGGATAGTACGACTTGCGGCGAGGGTGTCGTATCGAGGACGGAGACAACGGGGCCAGTGAAAGATGCGAACGTTCCTACTGGGTGGAGCATACACAGCAGAAGGCCGACTGGAGTGGAAGTGATGTGCTAAGCCCAACCAGGAATGGCGGACGGCTCATTAAGTACATAGGTATCCACAATTACTTTGGT
>CAWAKW010000023.1:0-59864 GCA_963782735.1 Nitrospirota bacterium | reverse complement strand
ACCTCATCCATTCGGCATTTTACAATCAGTGGGTTATTCACACACCCAAGGCTCGTCCATGTGGGGAAACCTGGCTTCGTTGAATCAAATCAGCTGGCTGTTTTGGATCATCATAATGAGTGGCCAGATTGATAATACGCAAATCGTAAGCAAGTCTCGCGCGAATAACGAGATACGTTACACGGTTCCGGGAAGCGTGGCGGGAACAGGAGCGGTTCGCATGTCTGAAGTCAAAATGAAGACGCCTCATCTGATGCAGCGATCCTGCATCGGATGAGGCCGAAAGGCCGATCAGGCCTTGAAGCAGAACTTAGGCGAGACTGAATTTCTTCCGCAAGACCCCGGCGAGGCCGACGAGCCCGCTGCCGAATAGCAACGCCGCTGCGGGCAACGGCACAGGCGCCGGCGAGTTCACGACATTACCGCTAAACACGCTCGTGCTGGTAAACGCGCTGCCCACTCCGTTATCCGTTGCAGCGAACAGGAGCGTAAGGGCACCTTGAAACGGCGTGCCCGGCGTCAGTCCGTAGTACG
This sequence comes from Nitrospirota bacterium, assembly GCA_963782735.1. Taxonomy (GTDB): domain Bacteria; phylum Nitrospirota; class Nitrospiria; order Nitrospirales; family Nitrospiraceae; genus Palsa-1315. The sequence continues at coordinate 59,330 of CAWAKW010000023.1, read as the reverse complement.
AGAGGAGATCGGCATTTTTGGTATCGCTGAACGAACCGAATGTAACTTTAAAGCCTTGGACTTCCCAGATCTTGCACGAAGGCGCTGTTGAAGTTGCCGTTCAGCAAAGTTGATCCCAATGCGATGTCGGGTCCACCTTGCAGCTGGACCCCACCGGTGATGGTGATCGTCCCGCCCGGTCCGAAGCTCCACCAACCGTTATTGTTTGAGCCTGGGCCGCCCGCATTGGTCAGTCCACCGGATGTGAAGTTCAGCATGCAACTTAAACAGGGCGCGCCCGCACCACCTGCATTGGCCGGTGTGGAAAGGCCGACCACATTGTCCACCTCGATGTTGCTGCCGATCAACGCACCACCGCCGCCATGGAAATAACAGTGCCGGACGTGGGCGCGCTAAGATTGAAATCGAGTTCGACCGCCATGGCGGATGGGGCGACGAGCAGGCCCATCACCCACAGGCCCATGGCCATGGTGGCTATTACAACTTTCATCTATGCAACCCTTCACTTCCGGAATAAAAACCTATTGCTGCCGGATGTTTGCACACTCTTGCTCCCCTTGCAGAAAAAGCAGGAAACAAGCCCAATCGCTATCTCTTCGAGATGCCAGCAGACCCATCCCTGCCGTTTACCGATTCAGACGATGAATCCACTTATGGTCAGGACGCAAGCGTTGTGGGCTCACGTCCTGACACCTACCCGGCTACCGTCGACTTATCGACACTGTGGATGAGCGCCGGCCGTCCAGATCAACGGACCCTTGTCCGAATTCTTGGAAACAACCATGTCCGAAAACGCGGTCCAATAGACACCCTGAGGGATAAGCGCGATGGTCGCCGCTGAGCTGGCATCGGCTACAAAGGCCGCTTGGAGGGCATCGATATCGCTTCCCTCGCTAGTGCTCCGACGGTTCAGGCGTTCGCCAGCCCAGTAGGCATACTTACCGCACTTCAGGTCACGCTTGCGATCGGGCAGGACCGGGTTGTTGGCCAGGCCGCCATCCATGGGAACGACGTAGGCAAGGCCGACAGCGGCACCGCCCGTAAGGTAGCGGGTCACTTGGTCGGAATCCATGTAGCCGATAGAGCGGCGGTTGGCCTCTAAACAAGTCTGCACACCGGAAGTGGAGGAGCTAAAAATCACGCTGGCGGGGCCACCATTCGTTTCTGACGCGTTGATCATGAGCGTGGCAGCGAACGCCGCTTTGGTTCCAGACCCAGCATTGCGGAGACACAATACGATCGGTGACGAGGTTTCCAAGGTGCCCGGAGCGGCATCCGTCACAGTCCCAAAACCCAGACGGGTCCAATCTGTAACAGCTCTATTAAAAATAGCTTCGATCTGCAGACGAGACAGCCCCGTGATCGGCCCGTTGGGGCTCGTTCCGGCACTGTCCAATTGCACGACGCCCTTGCCCACATAGATCGAAAATGGCACGACGGCCACCTGCACGCTGTTCAGCCCGCTGTCATCAAGCGGATTCACAACAGTGCCGAGGGGACCTTGCTGATGAAACGAGGAACCTTGCACGTCGGAGGCCCCCATAGTGACCCCCTGACTGGTGGTGTTGGTTGAAGGACAGCTGAAGAGCGCATAATGCTTACTGTCCGACACCCTGGTCGTGTCTGTCGGACCCGTGCATCCTGACAACGTGTGATCGAGGAAGTTCATGTTCGAAGCAGAGTTGTTGGCTGGTTGCAATAATTTGTTAATGCCGTCACTGGATCCGGTCGCCGAATACCGGATGATGATCGGCAATCCGGCTCGGTTGCAGACCCATGTGTGAAGATTATTATCCGCGCTGATATAATATTTTGGATACGTGGTGATGTCTGCGCCTGCATCGCACAGATTCAAAGGGGTATTGCCCATGAAATTTCTTGCGGCCGAGGAGCCCCCAATATTGATTACGGTTTGAGCTTGGGCTGTTCCGGCCAACCCGGCCAACGCTAACGCGCCGGCGAGAATCGGAAGATATCGCTTCTTGATAGACATGTGTGTGCTCCTGTGTTGATGTGTTGACGACCCTAACATAGGGAGGTGTTGCCTAATAGCCACTACGCCGCCATCTGCTTGAACGATCGCCGGGCGATCCCGACGAGACCGATCAAGCCGGTACCAAAGAGCACCACGACGCCTGGCAGCGGAACCACGGCTGGACCCGGATTCCCAAAGGTCAACTGCCCTCCCGAGCTCAAGAGTGCAGCGCCCACTAGGTGAAACGTGCCTGCATCCACATCGCCTTGCATAAGATTGATGACTTGACCGATATTGCCCTGCATGGCGACCGGCCAGGAGCCTGCGAGACTGCCATTGCCGGCCGAATTCATTTGGTTCGTGAACGAGAAGGTGTTTGATATGGGCTGGGTGTTTCCCGTAAATGCACCCAACGCAGACATGTTTTGCCCATTAGTATATTGATTAGTAAGCCCGAGAGCCCCGGTGATCAGCGACGCCGAGAAGGACGTCCCCCCGATGACCTGGCCACCGGTCGATCCATTATCCCATTCAAATAGCGTATATTTGACCGTATTCGTTCCCACTGAGGCCGCCGCTAAACCCAGGGAGGCATCCAAGGTGGTGGAGGCCCCAGGTGCCAACACGGAGCTCTGTTGACCTAAGTTATAGAGCGCTTCCGTATTGTTACCATAAATCGCCAGCACGAGATCCCCTTCCCCGAAGGTGATCGCCTGGGCTTGTCCGACGACGCCAGCCACGGCTGTGGCAACCGCCAAGGCTGTCGCCATGATGGTCCGTCTGAATGCTGTGTATCTCATCTCACTACCTCCATGATGGTGATGAAAAATGCCTTTTCCTGTTCGTCATTGACTGTTCGGAGCTTTCCTTAGCCGGGCACCCCCTTTCCTCTGTTTTGAGCATGAAGTAATATCCTGATTCTAGCTTGCACGCTCTCTTCTCTCCTTTCGGTGTTACAGAGACATCAGGTCTCTGTTCGAAGATCATTAAAATTTCTATTTCGCCTCATTCGGCGAAGGATGCCGCTTTCCGATTTCTGGGGTCGATGATCGGGCCGGTTCGGACCACGGGCCTTTTAGTTGGTTCCGTTGTATCGAAGCAGGATTACGGACGGGTCTGAGGAAGGTCTGAAGGAGGTAAACTGTTTGTTAAGAGCCGGTCACGCCGATGGGAGGCGCGGAGTGGGAAAGGAAGTGATGAGTGCTGAGAACAAACGATGCTTCACGCTTTATGTGGGGGGGAAAAACTTCACGATAATCGTGCGGTCCATCCCGGGTGGAGGCGGACGGACTTCGGCGACTTTGGACAAGGCATCGAGTGCCGATTGATCGAACAACAAACTGCCGGATGAGTTGACCAGCCGATACTGCAGTACCCGGCCTTGCTCGTCGATGACCAACTCGCAGAGCACGGCATATTCCAGATCCTCGGACAACGATGGGGGCTGCTGATACTTCGCTTGAATCATGGCCGTAATGATATCCGTGTATCCGGCGAATCGGCTCCTGGCCTTACCGATCGCAAAGGGATTCGCGTCCATCGGCGGCGGGCCGGTAGGCGCATCAGAGGCCTTCGGGGGTGGTGGCGCTTCGGCTTGTGGGGGCGGCGGGGGCGGCGCTTCTTGCGGTTTCGGTTCCGGCTTGGGTGGCTCCGGTTCCGGCTCCGGTTCTGGTTCTTTCTCAGGTGGAGGGGGAGGCTCTTCTTTCTTGAACGCGTTAAGCTTGTAAACTTTGATGAGGTTCTGCCCCCAATCGGTTTGCGACACCCAATAGAGGCCCGCGCCGATCCCAAGATGGATCAGCCCGACGATCAACAATGTCGTGCCGAGCTTGCTCTTCTTTTCTTCAAAACCCTTGTAGCCGCTCATCGAATTTTGTCTATCTGGTCTATTCGGTCTATCTGGTTTGTTTGGTTACTCGTCACTGGGTCGCTCGGCCAGATACGACGCAGGATGCTCAAAAAGTCCGTCCAGCAAGGCCGCAGCCGATGAAAGCACCGGAGGCGTAGCCTCTGGGCTACGTTGAGGATGCTTTCGAGGGGAGAACGAAGCTGGCGGGCTTTTTCAGCATCCTGCTAGGGGTCGATTGGTTTCGTCGCAATAGCCAAATCTTCGACCGGAATCTTCTGGAGAACGTCCAGCACCGCCACGACATGCTTGTACTCCACGCCGGAATCGCCGCGGAGCACGAGCGGCAATTTGCCGCCTTTGGCCGCTTTCAAATCACGGATCAGTTTTTCCAGCTCTCCGAGTTTGACTCGCTCCTCATCCATGTATATGTCCCCACCCTTTTTCACCGAGATGGTGGGGGTGTTGGATTCCATGTCGGTTTCGTGCGGCGTGGACTCCGGCAATTTCAGTTCGATGCCCTGCACCATCGCCGTCGTCGTGATGATAAAGATCACCAGCAACACCCAGGCTAGGTCGAGCAGCGGCGTGATATTAATATCCGATACTGCGCCATGGGATTTGCGAGAAAAACGTCTCATGGTTTTGTCCCATCTCGTTTCGCGGGATGCTCAAAAAGCCCGTCCAGCAAGGCCGCAGCGAGTGAAGAAGGCTTAGGTCGAGGTTAAGGTTAAGCGTCGAACAGGTTCTTGTTTGCTCAACCTTAGCCTCAGCCTTAACCTTCCAATAACGCTGGCGGACTTTTTCAGCATCCTGCTAATGTCCGGTTGCTGCGCCGGAAGGTTCCGACTCCTGGCGGTGCCCACCGGGGCGGTAGTCTTCAATATCTTCCGGCGCGGACGCCGCGCCGTTCTTCTCGCGCAAATAGTCCGTCATAAACACAGTTTCGAGATGGGCCGCGAAATTATCGAGTTCCATGGTGAGTGTTTTGGTCTTGGTCACCAAAAAGTTATAGCAAAATAATGAGGGGATCGCGACCATGAGGCCTGCGACCGTGGCAATGAGCGCCGACGCGACACCGGGCGCCATGGTCGTGAGCGTGGCCTGCTGGGCCCGGCCAATGCCGGCAAACGTGTCCATGACCCCCCAGACCGTCCCGAGTAATCCAATAAAGGGCCCACCGCTGATCGCCGTCGCCAGCACGATCATCCCGGACTCCAGCCCCACCGCGGCCTCCCCGAGGACCCGCTCCAACGCGATTCGGATGGCGCTCATACCGTGATGCGGGACCTTGTCGGTCCCGTACTTTTCTTGTTGTACTTTCAACTCCTCGCACCCACCATAATAAAGCTCATACATGGGGGAACCCTGGAGCTGCTTGATCGGTCCCTTGCTGAAGATCACCAGGGGGCTTTTTGCCTTGGAGTATAAATTGAGAAAAGTCCCGTTCCGTTTCTTGGCTTTCCCCAGTTGGCGGAACTTGTTGATGATGACCGTCCAGCTCACCAGCGAAAACACCAGCAACACCCCGATCGTGATCTTGCCTTCCAGCGTGGCGTGGTTGAGCGCAAATGCCACTCCACCAGAACTCATATCCATTCGCAGGACTCCTTCCTTGGCTTAACTGGCCGGCTTTACTTCCGGTTTGACATCGACCTGAATGACGACCCCGCGCTTCACGCGGATCGATTTTGCTAATTGGCTCTTACTATCTTTTTCATTGTCTTTGCTCGACACCGCCTGCTTGGATTGCGAGTTCTGACTGGCCACCTCAGCGGCGGTTTCCTGAACAGATTCAGTAGATTTGGCCGAGGTGCTGCTGGCGACGGCTGTGGTGGAAGCGGCGCCTACCGAGCCGCCACCGGACAGCGGCGGTGGCGGTGGACCGACACCAGGGGGAGACAGCACCGGGATGACGGGTGTTCCGACCACCACTGGAAAATTCGCCTTATCGACCCGTCCGATGAGTGCTCCGCCTTGAAAATCCACGACACCGTGCGGAGCGATCAGCGTGATGTCACGTCCCCGGATGCCGGCCGGCGGAATGATGATGTTGCCGTGTTCGACTGTCAAGACGATGTTGCCCAGTTTCAAGTTATCGACAAACGGGTTGAGGACGTTTGTGTTGAACTCCGGCTCCAGTTTCGCTTTCAATTGGTTGGCTTGGGCCAGGAGCTGTGAAATGTCCCGGCCGAAAAAACCCTGTCGGTTCGCTTCGGCCAGTAGGGCATTGATTTGGGGATTGTTGAATGTCGGGAATATTAATGGCAAGGGATCGTGGGGAGAAAAGGTAAAGATCCCACTGCCGGGGACTTTGTAGACTGTGCGTATGAGTTTCTGAACCCCAGTGGTGGGATCGAGGACGGGCCTTCCCTGGCTATCCAGCTGAGGAACATCAACCGGGAACAGGGCTATATCATTTTTGCTGCCGCTGCCCGCATTGATATTGCCTTGCAACGAGGTGAGGCGAATGTCGCCGCCTCCAAACGTCGCAATCCGTGATTGGTTCACTTCAATGTTACCTGTGGCCCTAATCAAAATGGCTGCCGGATCCTTCACGACATTCACATTCACAGTGACGGTTCCGTCAGAAGGGTTGACGTTGACAACCGGATTCTGGGCCATCTGTCCGACCGAACCGCCTTGAATGACTTGAATGCCCGTTGGATGCCCGGATGCCCCCGCTGAGGAGGGATTGTTCGCACCCACATTCACCAGTCCACCGACGGCGGGAAGATTGATCCCGCCTCGTACGGAGTCCGGAAACTCCAAGGGATAGAGGGCGCTGTTGTCGTAGCCCACCAGATAGGGCTTGGCAGAATCGTACCCGTGGATGGAGATGCCGGCCCCGTTCCGGCTGAAGATGCCTGACGTTACCATGGAGAGATTGTTGCCCACGGCAATGTCCAGGAGGCCTCCTTGATCGCTCGCACTGCTGCGATCAAGGCTAATGCCGCTTCCGTCGGCCAGGTCCAAATTGTGTTTAGCAATCACACTGGCCGTGCCCGGCCCAAAGAATTGCAGCCCGCCGTTACCTGCCGTGCTCTTGCCCAACACGATGTCTTGCGCGGTGATGGTCGCGGCCACGGTCGGCACCGCCACCGTGACCGTCGCGTCTTTCGTCGTAACATTCACGAGGTTGGCGGGAGCCACCGCTTCGGTCCCATTCCACGGCCTCACCAATCCGGTGACCGGATCGCGGATCAGAATGACGTCCGTGGGGGTGATCGGGCGATCCTGGTTCGTGATCGGCATGGTCGGATCGATGAAGAGCGGAACCTGTTCCATGACCGTCTGCGTGTGGCTTCCAAGATCGGGAAGATAAATATTGGCGCTGAACTTTTCGATGCTGTTCCCCGCATTGATCGTGACTTGCTTGGGAAACGGACGGCTGACCAAATCAAGGAACAGTTTGCTGATGCTGCCCAACGCGGCCGTGAAGTTGACTTGCGCCAGCGCCGTTGGATTCCCCGCTGCCATGGGGAGGTTGTTGTTCACCAGCGAGGCGACTTGACCCAAGTTCGTGTTGCCGACGAGATTGAGGGGACTGACTTCCAACAATTTCACTGTGGGGGGATTGCCATCCACCACCGTCTTGGCATAAGCAGGCAATATTGAGGGCGGATCCCCTGCTTCTTTTGGCAAGGTCGCGCTGCCCTGTGTGTTCGCTAAGAATGGCCATAAATCCTGTCGCTGAGGTATGGTCCGCTGATCGACTGCGACCCACTGACCTCCGGTTACCCCTCCATAACCGACGAAGAGCCAGATGAAGTTGGAATCGTCGCCGAGCCTCGTTTTGGGCACGCCCTGAATGTCCTGATGCGCGAAGAACTGTACCGACCCCGTCGGCGAGGGAAGAAACTTGAGGTTGGAGCGAATCTGAATGGTCCCGTTCTCGGCCCTGGCTTGGAAGGAGGCGGGAAGCAGCGCGCTCAGGGTTTCCACCGGTGTCGCCTGTCGCCCGGCATCCACTGGGCTGGTATTGATCAGTATATTGCCGGCGGTCGAAACGAGGGTGGCTGTGTTGTTCTCCAGCCCCGCGGCGAAGGCGGGATCCCTCGGGTTCCCTTGACCATCTAATCCTCCGACGAGACCGGCATCGCGGATGCGGCCGAGATAAATATTCCCTCCCGCCGTCACGGTCAGATTCCCGTTAGACAGAGCAAAGTCCGCGTATCGACTTGAAGACTCGACCTCAAGCGGCTTGTTCTGCGCATGTAACTGCGCCGCCGTTAACGGCAGGCCATCTGGTCCCAGCGTGAGGTTAGTTTCGCCGATATTACCGACCACGTTCACAGTATGTTGTGGCAGCGGCCCAGTGGTGTCAGAATTCCAGAGCACGAACCCCGGCCCGCTCGGAACGCCATTTACCGGCCCGCCGATAAAATTTCTCCCCACATTGAGGTTGAGCTGCCCGGGGCCGTCGATGCTGATGCCTTGGATGTTGAATAGGCCCAGCGGCCCGCCGTTGTTGTCGAATCCCGTGCTCGCGATGAGGTCTTGGCCGGTTGTGATCGAGATGCCTCCACCTCCCTGCGTGTGGATGGTCGACAACGAGCCAGTGTGCGGATCGATCAGATTGACGTTGCCGGTTCTGGCCTGAAGGTTGATACTCCCGCCATAGGCCGTCGCGAGGGTGGTGTTTGTGAATTGAATGTTGCGTTCGGCCAGGCCGACGATGTCCCACTTAGTCGGTGTACCGAACGGATTAGTCCAGAGCGTCAGATTCTGAAACAGCAGGTCCCGGCCTGCGTTGAATGTGATAGTTCCTCCTGTGGACGGTGGTTGAACACTATTCAGATCGAAGTATCCCGTGACACTAAGATCATCCCCTAGTAGCGGATTACCCCCTGAATCTTTTGGGGAACTGAAGGTGATATTTTGAAAATTTGTAGCTGAGAATCCGGTCAGATCGATATAGACGGGGTCGATGGTCAATTGGCCACCACGATAGCCAGGTTGAGCCGTTCCGATAAAATGCCCCCCCACCGACACGTTCTTCCCGCTCAACTCCACGACCCCTGCGTTCCCCCCAGCTGTCCCACCTGACACATCGAGCGTCGCCCCGTTCTCGAACGTCGCCGTACCTTTCGTCTTGTCCGCAATCGCGAGAATGGTTCCGCCATCCGACACTCCGCCCGTTCCCCCCTTAGCCAATGTTTGGCTGCCAACCTTGAGCGTTAGGGCTTCGCTGGCATAGAGTTCGATCTTACCGTTCTTTTCGCGGACACTGTTAGCCTGGATGAGGCCTGCCTGATTGACAACTTGGCCGGCCAAGGTGATGTTGCCGCCGTCGGCAATCAGATCTTTCACATTCACGGCTTGTCCGACAGGGTTGGTGAGTTCGGCGAGAAAACCTCGTCCGTCTGGCCGGTTCGAGAGATAGGCCGTCGCGCCGGCGGCGAGCACGATATTGCCTTGTGGACTGGTAATGATCCCGCTGTTTTCGACGTTGGGCGCCAGCAGATAGACACCATCGTACGAGGCATTGATGGCGCCCATGTTTTTCACCGGGCCTTCGATCCCGGTCCCTTCAAACAAGTAGTGCCCGGCCAAGAAATTGGCGTTGGACAAATTCAAGGACGACGCGATCAACCCGCCCACGTTGACCTGAGCATTGGGACCGAACATGATACCGTTGGCGTTGAGGAGGATGACGGTCCCGTTCGCCCGCAACGATCCGAATATCTGGCTGGGGCTCTGATCGAAAATGCGGTTGAGCGCGATCGCCTGGGCATTCGGCTGAATGAACTGCGTCACGTCGTTCGGCGCGATGTTGAACTGCTGCCAGTTGATGATGGCGCGCTGGGAAGCTTGCGTGATGGCGACGTGCGACGTGCCGAGGCCCGACACCGTCGCCTGGCCTCCGACCACAGTCGGTCCGGTCGGATTGGCTAAAACAAGCGGCACGAGAACCATTTGCGCAAGATACGCGAACAGAATCAGGCCGGAGACAATCCGTTTGTGTGTCATGTTGTTGCCATCCATGGTCATCAAAACGCGAGGCCGACGGAGAAATGCACAAACGTGTCGCCGTGTTTCGTGATCGCAGTATCTCGGAGCGCGAATCCTTGATCGATGATGAGCTGCCCCACATCTTTGGGAAACTTCACTCGAATCCCGCCCCCCACCCCTTCGAGCCGAAATTGCGACGTTTGCCCAGGCGAGGCTTGCTGCACCCAGAGTTGGGCGGCATCGTAGAAGGCCGCGAGCTTCACTCTGATGGTGTAATCGGCACTGCGGCGGCGCTGCCAGATTCGATCGATCGGGATGGCAAATAGCTCCGGGGTCGTCAGTTCCGCTCGACCGCGGACGGCATTGTCACCAATCGCTTCGAACTGGTGGTAGCCTCGGACCGTATCAAAGCCTCCGGCAAAATACCCCTCGGCGGGAATCAACGGCTGGCTGCCCCATTGGCCATCTGCGTGAAGCGCCAGCGCAAAGCCTTCCGGCAACGGCTGCATGCGATCGAGCCCGCCCTGCAGCACGGCAAATGTTCCCGTCGATCCTCTGCGTTGGCCCGGCTGGTTAAATGGATCGTTTGGGTTTCTCTCGAAATCCTCCTTCGCTCCGCCGGGGATCGTGCCCGCGACATAGCCTTTGGCCGACAGTGCAAGTTTCGTGAGACCCCATCGATCCGGATAGAAGCCGGTATAGGCCACTGAAGCCGGGGTGTACTGGACCTTACCTAACACTACCGCCGTCCCACCGTCGGGAAACGTGGCGGTCGAGGGCTCAAGGTGTTTGTAATCAACCCCGACCGACAATTGATGCGTGCTCTCTCCTCCGGGAAAGAGCGGAAGAATATAACGGAATCCTGCGACGGTCGAGTTGCCGGCAATCGTGACATCACTTCCCCCGCCGACTGAAATGGCCGACCCTGCCAGCACCGAATTGCTTTGCGAATGGGATGCATAGACGGCCAGCAGATGATCCGGCCATTTCACCGGGTAGACGAAACTCGCTCCGTAGTTCTGGACCGCTCCCCAATCTGTCGGCGTCTGGACCGTATTGACCGTGAGAATTTCGTCGCCGCCGAAGAGATTGGTATGTTGAACTTCCGCTATCAACCGATTTTGCGGGGTCGTGATCGGTCCCCTGTTATCGGCTTCCAGCTTCCCATGGACCGGCAAGCGATCCTTCACTTTGAGCTCGAGATCCACAGTTCCCGGCTCTGTGCCGGGCTTCAGCACCGGCGCCACTTTCAAATCGGGATTTCCATTGACCGCGCCCATCTCTTTGACAAAAGTCGGTTCATAGATCAAGGCGCCTGGCTGCAAGGATGGCAACTTCCCTCGGATATTGAGCCGGTCATAATGTTGGTTGCCCGTGACCGTGATGTGCACGAGCCGGCCTTCCAGCACTTGGAGCTTGACCACACCTGCGTCGATCGTTTGCTCCGGAAGCATGACCACCACGGTCGGATATCCGGCCGTGTGATAGGCTTTTTCCAGCTCACTTCGAGCCGACTCGATATGGCCCAACTGCCGGTCCGAGCCTTTGTACGGCTGGAGCAGTGAGTCGATCTTGGCCTGTTCCAGAATCTCGTTCCCCTCCACCAAATAAGACGTAATCTGAAATCGCTTCTCGGCGGGATCGCGTTCGGAAACCGGCGGCTCTCCTGAAGGCACTCCTGCCTGGCTTGGCTTCACAGGAGCGGATTCAGGTGTGCTTGTCCCACCCCCCTGCGCTGCTTGCGGATCTCTGACTTGGGCCATCATGGTCCGATTGTGCTTTCCTTCACGCAACTCCCCGGCTTCGCTTGTATTGAAGAGCGTAACCCACAGGACGCAGCATAGAGCCCCGATCCGCCCGATGGTCCCCATGTTTCCATTCATATCCCATCGCTTTCATCGACACATCGAGCCCCTGTGGCATGAGGCACGCTCAGACAAGGCGCGAGGACAACGTTCCGGGCTGAATCAATCAGCAGCCTTGTCATGACTCAGGGCCAAGCGGACTTTGCCATTCCTGATACTGAAGAGGTACCTGGCGGGTGTTACGGAATTGTTATCGAGGAATTGGTGGGCTGTTAACTTCGCCTGAACACGCCCTTCTCCTCTTGTGAATCGATGCGCGCATCACTAGGATGCGGGAGATCACCGCATGAAATGGACATTGCATGCTGAAGCGGTTCATGACAAGCAAACGCGTGGCGATCGGCGCGTATCTCGCGATCGGCGCGTTCCTGTTGGCCCACACGGTGAATGCGTTTGTCGCCGATGCTTTAAGGCCACCACCCATTCAGGTTTCTTCGCTTAACTCGGTTACTCCATCTGAGCCTCAAGCCGAATCATCTCGCGCACTCGCGGATGCGATTGTGGCGAGCGGGCTGTTTCCTCTTCCTCCTGGTGCGGGTAATTCCTCGGCCTCAGGTCAGGCTCCTGAATCGGTCGCTCCCCCGCTCGAGGTCGCCAAGAAGGTGGCACTGATCGGGACCGTGTTCGGACAACAGGGCGGGATCATGGCCATTCTCGAAGATCTCCCCACGAAGAAACAGAGCCTCTATCGCATGGGTGAAGAGATCCCCGCGGTCGGTGCTCTGTCGGCTATTGAAAAAAATCGCGTCCTGTTCCGAGTGGGAAATCAGGAAGAATGGCTGGACCTCGTCCTCACGCAACTTCCGAGCCCGCTGCTGTCAGGTGTGCCGGCTGCTGCTGCTTCTGCGCGAGTTCCGCATCCCTCGGCGCCTCAACGCCGCATCCTGGACCGCCGTGAGATCGACGCCGCGCTGGCGGATACGACTCGCTTGCTCACCCAGGCGCACGCCGTCCCTTACTTGACCGATGGTAAACTGGACGGATTTCGCCTCGCTAGCGTGATGCCCTTGGGCTTCTTCGATAGGATTGGACTACAAACTAACGATCTGCTCCAGCGAATCAACGGCGCGGAAATTCGTGACCCTGGCATGCTGCTGTCCCTCTTTCAACAGCTCCGAAACGAACGGACCGTCCGCGTGGATATCGTTCGGAACTCACAACGGCAGACCCTCGCCTACGAGATTCGCTGAACGGCGTAGCTACTTCCGCTGTCCTGTCGCTCACTCAACCAATTCCATTTAACGGGAACTTAATCTGACCGTAATAGCTCTGTCACGATGTCGAGATTAATGTGTGCCCGACTTTTCTCCGGAGATGCCTATGACCCTCTTGTTTCAGACCATACGATCTCAATGTTTGTCGAGATGGATCGTGCTGCTTCTTATCGGCTTCCTGGTGTGCAACGTTCCTCAGGATGTTTTGGCTGAGTGGTATGTCGCAGGCTACGGGGGCTTGAACGTTCCCAGCAAGCTCAGCGACGTGACGATGGACACCTATGGCCAGCGACTCGCGTTTCAACAGTTCCCCGGCGCGTCGGCCATTCCTCCTCAAGGCACACTCACCCAATCCTTCAACAGCTCAGATATCAGTCTGAAGAATTCTCCTCTGTTCGGTGGCAAAGCCGGTTACTTTTTCAAAGACGAAGGATTCAGCTGGCTCGGAGTTGAGCTGGAAGCTTTTACATCTCAACCGACAATCAAGAGCCAAACAGTCTCAACCAGGCAGGACGTCACCTACTTGCCAAACAATCCACTCCCCCCTTCGACCTGCCTGCCGGGTCTCAACTGTCAGGCTCAAGTCACGAACAACAGCACACTCCAATTATCCGAATCCTCCATGCGCCTGATCACAGTCGCTTTCAATGTGGTGGCTCGTTACCCTGGGACAATCTTCCAGCCCTATGTCGGAGTCGGAGCAGGCGCCTTCTATTTCAACAACTCCGGCCAGTTCGACGGCCGACAAGTGGTGCCGGGGCTCAACACCCAGGCAGGGTTGAAAGTGCTGGCGACCGAGGAATGGGGACTCTTTGTGGAAGGGAAATACAACTACGCCACAATCACGAACCTCGACCCATCCGGCTATGGACTCAGCGGCACGTACAGTGCTTTCAACATCCTTGCTGGCATTGCCTACCACTTTTAGCAAGATGCTGAAAAGTCCGTCAGCGTCACAGACCGTGCTGCGCAAAGCACAGGACAAGCGAGATAGGCGCGATCCATAGTTCGAAGTTCTGAAAACCTCAAACTTTGCAAGCACAATTGGGCGTAAAAATCTCAAGGTTTTGGCACGTACTTGGCTATGTGGAATCGTTCAATGCGGCGTTGCGCCGGGAGAGCCTCGATGCTACTGGTTCGAGGCACTTCACAAAGCCAGTGACAGGATCGAGGCCTGGCGGCGTGAGTATAACGAGAGTCTAGCCTCACTCGGGCCCTCCAGGCTCACACGCTTGAGGAATTCGCCAGGGTCCACGCGGAGAATTATCCCTGCGCGTCCCTCATCACCGCTGGAAACTCTTCCTAGCGATGGCACAACATCAGGAAGCCGAGCAAGTCGGCCCGGCCCTATACATAGGATCCTGACCCGTTTAAGGGGGCAAGTCACCCCTTTCCGCCTATCTAGCCGTTTTGTGCACCGTGTTCAAAACCTCTCTCCAATTAAAGATCCGAGAAGCCGATTTTTCTGGGGCTTGTTGATGTATCCCTTTCCCAATTCCAATACAAATGTTTTATTGTCCGGCACAAAAAAGGCCAGGAGAAATCCCCTGGCCTTTTCTATTCACTGCACCCCTCTCGCCGGACTGGCTAAGGGCACGCTAGATAACACACGTTACTCCATGTGAAGACATTAGCCGAGCTGGGATCAATCCTCAGCTTGAGCCATTCATTCGGCGTGTTCGTGGAGCCTTGCACGGTGATGCGCGTCAGGTTCGACACTGCTTGTGTATGATGGATCAAACCGGTAGCGCTCGTCGCATCGGCAAGTGGCTGGTCCGCTCCGTAGATATGTGAGTCGCCGTTCAGCAAGAGTACTGGGCGTCCAAAGGCGACCGCATGATTGGCCAGCGCCTGGACAAATTCATCATAGCCATTAAGTCCATCGCCACCGGGCACCAACGCCGCGGGATCCCACATATCCGCTTGAAGGGCGATCACCATGCCCGCGGCTTTCTTGGCTTTTTTGAAAGCCTTATCCAACCATCGCAGATTGGCCGCGTTGCGTTGCGCCACTTCCTGTTGACGAGCGTCTTCGTTCCAGGACAGACGGCTCACCTCCAGGGCAACCCATCGTTGTTGGAGCCGGGGACGTTCAACGTGACGAACACCACATTGGACTGCTTCCACATGACGTTCTCCACGAACTGCGCGTCGGTGGGATACTCCTCCTCAAACTCATCGGCCTGAGACTCCACTTCCTTACGTTCCGTGCCGACGCCACCCAGGGTGACACCCGGGTATGGGAAAAACAGACTGCGGACGGCCGCCAGTTCATTCAAGGGAGCACCACTGAAGAATTCTTTTGTCTTGTGGCAGTCGGTCCATTCGTTATCGCCGGGCGTATAGACGACTGGATCCTTGAACTGCTGGAAGATATTAAAGATCCCCTGATTCCAACCGGGGACGGAGCCGGCCGGAATCGGATTCAATCCCGCACCCGTGCAGGGCATGCTGCCCGGAATGGATATCGCCAACGTGGATCACGAGGCGCACATCCGGGTCGTTGTTCACAGAGTTGAGGAGAAGTGGCGCATTAGTAAGCAGGCTCTGGCTATAAGGCCAATCTCCAAACACGGCCACCGTCAGCGGTTTGGTGGGTGGAGCCGCGATAGCCGCGCTATTCATCCCTGACATACCGGCTACAGCCCCGATGGCTGCCAGTAGTAGACACATTCTCTTCATGCTAAACCTCCCTGTTGTATGAGAAATTTGGACACTATCAGACACGTTGTCAATTGATACCCAGGCCAGATGAACGTGTCGTCAGGGCAGGATTAAGAAGTGATGACGTGTACAGTTGCCACATGCGAGCTGATCGTAATGCTGGTGTTTGCAGGGCGAGATCACTCAGGATCACCCGCTTGATTGTGGCAGGGCCATGGTAAGTGGAAGGAATTGATTCGATGTGAGAGGATCGGTCAGCGGATTCACCAACAGTTGTGTTCGGTATTCTCTGCCTACTTTATGAAAAGTCTAATTTTCTAGCGTTCTGATTGATTGGATACACGAGGTTTTTAGCGAGACCGTTAAGAGCCTATTCATTTTCCCTTCACTTCCTGTAAATTTTCTCTCTTTCATCCCATTCTGCTAACATCACCGCTTGTGCTGACTACCACACTTCCTTTAGCGTCGAAACCGTTAGGACTATTAGTTATGAGAAACCGAGGGAAAACGAGTTCGTGTCGTAACAAGAGGAATAGCAATCACAATCATGAGGAGAACATGCGGAAAACGTGCATGAGTGCTGACTTCACGTGTTTCGTCACGAAGGCGGCAATGATGGGGGTATTGCTCACTTCCATTACGATACTGCCAGCGTGGGCTGAGTTGTCGCCACTGCCCGTGCAGCCTGCACTCGATCAGGCCATTGAGCAGTACATTCGGTCGCATCCTGAGGTGATTGTGCAAGCACTTCAATCGTTGGAGCTGAGGCGCCAAGCGGAAGAGAGCGCACGGGTCACGCAGGCGATTGCAGCGCACCAGAAGGAATTGATGGGAGATCCGGCTTCTCCAGTCAGCGGCAACGCGGATGGTGCTGTCACGGTGATCGAGTTCTTTGATTATCGCTGTGGATACTGCAAGCGGGTGGCGGGGACGGTGACGCAGTTGCAAAAGGACGAACCAAGCGTGAGGGTGGTCTACAAAGACTTTCCCATTTTAGGTGAGGCGTCAGTCTTTGCGGCTCGCGCGGCGTTAGCTGCTCAAGGGCAAGGCAAACACCAAGCGTTTCACGAGGCGATGTTGGCTTCAGAAAATGAGTTGACCAAAGAAGAAGTCTTCGTCATCGCCGAGCAGGTCGGTTTAGACGGCTAGAAGCTCGAAGCCGATATGGACTCACCTGAATGGCAACGCGCGCTTGATCGCACGAGTGATCTGGCCAGACAACTCGGCATTTCCGGAACTCCGGGGTTTGTTGTGGGCAACGAATTTCATACTGGTGCCCTGGATCTGACGAGCCTCAAGGGTCTAGTGGCACGGGCAAGACCGACGCACTAGAGTACCCTGGGCTCGTCTGTGCGCAGATTGATTAGGCAGGTGGAATGAGTCTCAAGGCCGTGCTAATTGTTCTGTCTTCTACATGAAGTGAGGAGCCGATTGTGCTCGTGTTGCGCTCAACGCCACCCTACTCTAACCAACGTTCGAATTTCGCACAATCTATGGTTTTCCCCTGATTTTGTGGACAGCCGACGCAAATTGAGGGACACAGATCCCTTGGACTCTCGAGGCGCAACCTGTCGCGGCACATCAGAACTTCGGTCCACTGACCGTTTCAGCCTCTCGTATTTTTTTGCCTTCCGGCTCTTTAAGTGTGTGATCCAGCATGGCATTGGTCACGTTGACGCCGCGGATGTAATTAGGCCGGCGGCTTATATGAACCTCCATATTGGAAACCACATTACCGTGGATTTCTGGCGATAGGATCACGGATTTTACAACGACAAGGCTGTCGCACGCCGCGGCGCCACCATGCGCTCTACACTTCCCCCTCACCACCGATTTCGAGGGATCTCAGAAAAGTGGCCGGATTCCGGTCGGAATCAGAGGCCGGGTTCCATTGGGATGAGTGGCCGACGTGCCTGGGAATCAGTGGCCGGGATGGATCGGAATACGCAGCCCCCGCACAGAATAGAGCCCCAACTCAGCATACGACAGAGCGGAGCGCCCCACCGCCAGACAGATAGTGTAAGAGGTTCCATGAAGTGCTCCTTTGGAGTTTCCGTGAGCATCTCCCCGAGGGGGTGATGCATATCGCCCTGCTGATCCGAGGCGAAGCCATGATATCTCTCGGCGTGAAAGCCGTCCCTCATGCCTTCTGAAAGCTAGCAGCCCTGGGTTACGGGAAGGTCAGGAATGTGCCACAGCTCGGTAAAAACAGAGAGAGGATTCGACCCAGGGTGATGCGGAAGTGAAGATGATGAAGGGTGGTGAGCTGTTGAACCCCATTCGATTTAACGGACAATTAATACGGTCTTAACGATGTGTTTTTCATCCTGGTCGTATCATGCATTCGGAATGTTGACTGATCATGCCCCCATAGTCACCGCACGCGACTCCGTGCTCATTTATATAAAATCCGAGCCGTTCGCGCAGTCGCTGAAGATGGCGTTAGAAGCGAATGGGCATCGCAGCACGGCGGTGACCACGGAGTCTCTGGCCCTCACGGAGGCGAAAGAGAAAGTCCCCTCCTTGATTATGCTCGACTTTCGCTCCGGTTCCATCGCCACCTTCCGCCGCATGAGAGAGCTGAACACGGTTCCGATCATTGCCGTACAGGAGGGAAGCATCTCCTGCACGGATGAGAGCACTGTCTTCAAGAATATGATCAGGATATCGATTTGATCGTGTGCGGTCAGAGTATCCGTGAGCTGGTTGCGCGGGTGCGCGCCATCCTGCGACGCCGAGAGACCGGCGTCGCGACGAACATCCAGTATCACGCGGGGAAGCTTCGGATGGACCTCGATCGTCACGAAGTTCAGGTCAACGGCCATGCCGTCGAACTGACCCCAAAGGAATTCCAGATTCTCAAGCAGTTCCTCGAATCACCCCACCGCGTGTTCTCTCGCCAGGAGATGCTCAACCGGGTCTGGGGAGAAGGCTATGCGCTCGAAGAGCACGCGCTGGATGTGCACATCCATTCGCTGCGGCAGAAGATCGAGCAGAACCCGGCTAATCCGACATTACTCCTGACCGTCAGGGGCGTGGGCTACAAGCTGCGGGCGTAGGAGCTCCAGAGATCGGCCCCTAAATTCCTCAGACGCGCACGCCTCTGTGAGTGCTCAACAGGACGAGGCCCCACTTGCGCTGGCTCCCCGCAAGGGGAATTCGCTTCTCACAGATACGGCTGATGATGGATCGGCTGGGGATGGTTGGGGTCGCGCTGTTCGTGTTGAGGGGGTGTGCGTCGGAACAGTCTCAGCAGGTTTTTCACCTCCTTGATAGCCAGGAGTGGAACAAAATCTTTGATGTGTGCCCCTTGCTCAAGCTTGTGCATTTCGGTGCTCAAAATCTGTTCGATTTCGGATATTGGACACGAAAACTCTTCAGCTAGATCCTTCACGATGACTTGCCACTTCGCTGTCTGGCGCTCGAACGCTGCTCTCTCATCCGGTAAATTTGAAATTGATTCACCCACAGGAAGACCCTTGCTTGCCGAACAGAGCAGACCTTCTACCACATCTATTGCCAGCCCCGCCGAAGCTTAACTGAAGACAATAGATGTATCAAGTGGAGTGTCAACCCAAGTGAGAAGTGTCATCTTTCTCCCACAGCAAAAATGTGACCGTGTATCTTGGCTAGGGATTCTTCAAGGATTTCCGACGTCTCCATGGAAAACGATGACAGGTTATAACTAGAGTAATATGACGCCTTCGGCAGTCCCGTCCGAAGCGATGCGGAGGATCACGCCTTTTGGGCGCAGTGGATTGCCCGTACGGATCCAACCCATGCCGAGGGTCATACCACGCCTGAGGAGTGGGCCATGATTCATCAGGATCTTGGAGATGTGACACGGGATCTCGATTTGATGGTTGGCCGTTTACGGCTCGATCGGTCCATTTTGTTTAACATCTATCATCGGATGCTCGCGGTGCAGGGGGCCTGGTTGGAATATCGGGCGCGTGACTTTAGTCGCGAAGGTGTGGTGACGCCAGAGGGAGAGGACGTGCTTCGTGTGGAACAGGCACTCTTCGCGGACCTCATGCTCAAGATCAAGCGCCTTCTCGTGGCGGCCCGCTAGGGCAACAGATTCTATCCCACTCAGAATGGCACTATTATTTATTTCAATGTGCCATCACGCTTCTACTTGGCAACCCATTCGAACCATTGTGCTTCCCTCGCTACTCTCCTACAATACGCCTCCCTGCGAGGCCCTTATGCCCTTCTCGAATCACTCCTATCGTCGCTTCCCGGTGGTATGCACAGTCACCTACAATGCTGGTCCTTTCCAAGGGCAAGGCACGATCTGGAATCTCTCGTTTACCGGCTGGCGACTCTCTGGTGAACTCCCCATGCGTCCAGGGGAAACCCTCTCGTTGACCGTCACGCTGCCGAATGAGCAACGGATCGTAGCCCTGAAGCGGTTGTGCGGTGGTCGAGGAGACAGGAGTTGGGGTGGAGAATATATTGATAGAGCCACACACTTACACTTGCCTACAACGTGAAACGACTGGTTCGACACGCGCTCATATGAACCGTTAACTTCATCTAGATGCCTGCGTGTTAAACCGTAATTTTGAATGAGCCAATGCAAAGTGAATTGATTCAGATTTTCCGGAACATTATCGCCGGTGACACGAAATCATGGGTGCTGTTTGCGAATGCCACTTGCGTGATCTTGGCGAAGCCGGAGGCTAATCTTGCGGAACGAGCTACTGAATTGATGAAGGAGCATGGTCTCGTCCGCGTTGGCTCGTTTCAGGGTGATTTCGGTACCATCAAGCTAATAAATGATCCGGGGTGGGCTGTGACATGCCATCACCCTGATATTTTTACCTACGTATCACCGAACGAGCTTGGAACAGGCGAAGGTTCTGATTTGGGAATTGGCCTGCTAGGGCGATCGAAACGCGATCAGGATGCCAAGGAGCTTCATATTATTCATGTGGAAGATAGGCGAGCATCGTCGCTACCAGCGGAATGATGAGTTGGTGCAGAAGAAGATTCTCCCGCGCGCTACGTATGAGGGGATCAAATACAAGATTGTCGCGAAGCAGAAGTGAGTCGCGTCACACGTCGTCGCGAGAATGCAAATAGGAATTTCACAACCAGGGAGGGATCAATGACAGCCACACGATCGACCTACATCTTCTCGATTGCCGCGTTCCTGCTCGGATTTAGCTTGGGAGGGCTTTCGTTGCATGTCGCCTCAGCGCAAGGACTCTTCGGGTTAAAAACTTCCATTGCCCAGATCGGGAGCGCCCTGGTCGAGATGGAGAAGAACGTGGACGCGCTCCAAAAGAATATGGGCACGCTCAAACACGCCAAAGATCAGTTGTCTGCCCTATCACCGACGGGTGGGGATGCCATGAAAAAAGAAGAGGAGTCCTTAAAACAGCTCATTCCCGGAATGGGCCAATAGCCGTCATTCTGGCCGGTCTCTTGTTAAAGAAGTTCGAAAGCGCAAGGATCAGATTGTGGCGAAGCAGAAGTCTATCATCACACTCACACCGGACAGAGGAGGATGACATGAAGAAGCTGCTGATATTGGGCCTTGGTGCAATCCTCGGGTTCACGATGGTCTGTGGGGGTATGGCTGCCGCCAAGGAGGGGAAAAAGCCCAACACGGTGAAAGATGTCAAGTCGTTGCCCCAACAAGAGCAAGTAAAGTTGGCGCTGAGCGCCGCGCCGGCACACCTCGTGAAGGAGGTCGGCGTCATGGTGTATGGGGCCGATGGCACACTGACGGAAGCCAGGCCCAGCACCAATGGGTTCACTTGCATTCCCACGGTGATGAACCTGCCGGACCCGGACCCCATGTGCATGGATGCTGCCGTCCACCAATGGATGACGGACCTCATGAATAACGCTCCCAAACCCACGAACACGGTCCCCGGCATTGCCTATATGGCTCGCGGGGGCTCGCATTTCGAGAAGGGCGGGAAGGTCGTCATGAGCGGGGACGGCGCGAAAGCTGTAAAGGAGCCTCCGCATTGGATGATTATGTGGCCGTTTGAGTCCGCGACGACGAAACTGCCGACCACTCCCAATCCATCAGGAAGCTACATCATGTTTGACGGCACGCCCTATGCCCACTTGATGGTGTATCAGGACCCCAAAAAGATGAAGTAGGCTAGACGCTGGCATGACCTTTCCGATGATAGCGAGCAAGGGCCGCGTACTCCAGTGGAGCGCGGCCTTTGTATTATTATGGGCGGCCCCTGCTCACGCCGCCGACTACTCCGGCCATGTCGTCTCCATCCTCGACGGCGACACGATTGAAGACCTGTCCTCCAATCATCTGGTTTATGACCATGCCTGCACCGTCCGCTAACCTCCTGATCTCACGCCTATTTAGATTCCCACAATCTGACAGGGTTTAGAGACAACGCTCCGCCCTCGCCTCAATGCCGCAAATGGGGTCAGACCTGACCCCAGCTTGTGTCCTTTTGCTTCACCCAATACCGCTTCAATTGCTTGCTACAACACCTTGGTGATCTTCTTGATGGATGAGTCTCTCTGACTGGTGACAACGGTAAAGCCAAGCGTTGCAACCAATTTAAGCATGTCGTGGTTGCTTGCCATTACTTCGCCTTCCATGGTCTTGAGCCCCTTGCTGCGGGCTGCGTCGATCAAGCTGCCCATCAGCCTGTGGCCGATCGCCTTGTGCTGCCACTGGTCGCTGACCACCAGCGCGAATTCGCATGATTCTCCATCTGGATTGATGGCATAGCGACATACGCCGATCTCCACTTCGCGGCTCTTCTCTTCGGTCACGGCGATCAGCGCCAATTCCCGGTCGTAGTCGAGTTGGGTAAAGCGCACCAGCATAGGTTCGGAGAGCTCTTGCACGGCGTGCATAAACCGGAAGTATTTCGCTTCTTCCGACAGGTTACGCACAAATTCCTGTTCGATCGCCGCGTCTTCGGGGCGCATCGGACGAATGGTGACATTGGTGCCATCCGGCAATTGCCAATGAGTGACCAGGTAGGCCGGGTAAGGATGAATCGCCATGTGGGCGTAACGGTCGGCTGAGACCGGCGCATAATCCACCACGACGCGCGCATCTACCGCCAGCACCCCATGCTCATCCACGATCAGCGGATTGATATCCATTTCCTTTAACCATGGCAGCTCGCACACCATCTCGGAAACCCGGAGAAGCAGGCTTTCCAGCGCCTCCATCTGCACCGGTGGCATATGCCGAAACGCACCGAGCAGTTTGGCGATGCGTGTGCCACTGATGAGTTCTCTTACCAGGAAACCGTTCAAAGGGGGCAGTGCAATGGCGCGATCCCCCAGTACTTCCACTGCGGTGCCTCCCGCGCCGAAGCTGATCACCGGGCCGAAAAGCGGATCCGAGATCACCCCTACCATCAATTCGCGCCCATTGGGCTTACGCACCATCGGCTGGAGGGCGATGCCGTCGACTCGTGCATCCGGACGGTTTCGTTTCACCTCCTCGATAATCTCGTTATAGGCCGCGCGAACTGCGGCGGCATTCATCAGGTTGAGCTTGACCCCGCCAGCATCGGATTTGTGGGTGATGTCCGGCGAATTGATTTTCATTGCCACCGGGAAACCGAACTCCTCCGCCAGCAAGAGCGCCTCGCTGGGAGAACGGGCAACCACCGTCTTGGCCACGGGAATATGGAATGCCGACAGGAGCGCCTTCGATTCCATCTCAGACAACACTTTGCGCCGTTCCGCCATAGCGGACTCAATCACCATGCGCGCCCCCTCCACATCTGGCACATCCTGGTGCGATAAGGGTTCCGGTACTTGCGCCAACAGGCGCTGATTGCGGTAATAGGCGGTGATGTAGGAATACGCCTCGACTGCCGCTTCAGGGGTACGGAAGGATGGAATTCCGGCCTGAGTGAATTGTGCTCGCCCAGCCATGGTTTGAGAATTACCCATCCAACAGGTGAGCAGCGGCTTGCTGAATTTTCCTGCATCCTCGACCAGCAATTTGGCGACTTCCAGCGGCTGCGTCATCGCCTGAGGTGTGAGAATCACCAGCGCACCATCCACGCCGGGGTCTTCCATGCACATGCCTACCGCGTCGCGATAGCGCTGCGGCGTGGCGTCGCCGATGATGTCGACCGGGTTATTGTGCGACCAGATAGCGGGTAACACCTGGTTGAGCCTCTCGACGGTTTCGGGGGACAGGCTGGCAACGCTCACGCCCACATCCACCGCGCGGTCGACAGCCATCACGCCGGGTCCGCCGCCATTGGTGATGATGACCAGTCGGTTACCGCTGTACCTGTGGGGCGAGGCGAGGGATCGCGCGGCAGAAAACAGCCCGCCGATCGATTCCACGCGCACCACTCCGGCGCGGCGCAGCGCAGCATCGAACACGTCATCCGACCCAACCAGCGCGCCAGTGTGCGACATCACCGCTCTCGATCCGGCATCGTGGCGCCCCACCTTGATCACGAACACCGGTTTACTACGTGCGGCCGCGCGCAAGGCACTCATGAAGCCACGCGCTTTGTGGATGCCTTCGACGTAGATCAGGATACTGCTGGTCTGCACGTCGGTCGCGAGGTAATCAAGAATTTCACCAAAGTCCACGTCGGATGCGGCGCCCATCGACACCACACTGGAAAAGCCAATGTCGTTGGCCGGGGCCCAGTCGAGCATAGCCGCGCACAGCGCCCCCGACTGAGAAACCAGCGCAAGGTTACCAGACTTGACGCTACCGTTGAAAAATGTGGCGTTGAGCCCGATCGCTGGGCGCATCATGCCCAAGCAATTGGGGCCGATGATGCGCACACCATAGTTTTTGGCATTGGCCAGCATTGTGTGTTCGAGCGTGGCGCCACGGACACCCACTTCGGTGAAACCTGCGGACAGCACCACCGCAGCACGCACACCATGTTTGCCGCAGGCCTCGATGATGTCGGGCACAGTCTCGGCCTCGGTGCATATCACGGCCAACTCGACTGGGGCTTCAATTTTTTCTATCGTGGCATAGGCACGCTGACCCTGCACTTCCTGATGCGCCGGATTTACCGGATATAGTAAGCCCGTATACCCACTCCCCAGCATGTTCCTGAAGACGATCTCGCCCACTGTATTGGCACGCTCGCTGGCACCGATGACGGCAACTGACTTGGGCGAAAAAAGGGTGCGTAGGTAATGCTGTCCCATGGCTTGCACTCGTGGTTGGTTGAGGTGAATATAACACTACACGGCGGGATGCTCTATCCTCTCCTGTTCTGACATATCTAATCCAGCTACTCAGATATTCTGCAGGCAGGAGAATCTCATAGCTTCCAATCCCGGATTCATCGTTTTGTTCTCCGAGGAGTGCGACAAGCAGGACGCCCGGTGAACCGTAAGCTTCCCGGATCCGAAACAGCATGAGAGAAGAAGGTTTTGAGGAGAAGCCCTCGGAAGGCCAGGGGAAATGCAAGTATCACGGCGGCTGTACGCCGATTAAACATGGTTTGTATTCGACGGTGGTTCCGGTGGCCTGGCAGGCCAGCTTTCTAGCGGCCTTAGAGGCGCCGGACCCGAAGAGCATGCTGGAACACATTGCGTTGATCGACGGCGTGATTCTGCCGGGGGCGCTCAAGCGCGGCGAGAAGGCGCCGAGGCACGAGGACGAGACTGACCCGCTCATGGTGCAGATGCAGGCGATCGACACGAAGAGCAAGGTGCTCAAGCGCCTGAGCGACATTGAGGACCGGGGCAAGATCAAGCTGTCGCAGTCGGAGCTGAAGCGGCTGGTCTTAGAGATCGTGTTGGTCATCAGCGAATATGTGGATGCAGTGACGCTGAGAAAGATCGCGGATCGTTTCGGATTTCGCACACATTGCTTGAAAATATCCTGACCTTCGTGGATCAGTCCCATGAACCTCCGGCATTCTTGCACTCCCATGAACCTTCAGGGACGCGCGAACTGCCGGTGTCGCCATCCTCTGGATCTCTTCGTCCGCATGATAGGAAGGGATGGCACGGCGAGAGGCATAGGCCCGTGGGATTTTTATCCTGGAAGGGGGAAGGCAGGGAGAGCGAGAAATCGTCGTTCCTATATAGCAAACACAGTATAAATCTACTATAGACCAGCTCCCTGCGCTTCTACCAGCAAGGTAGAGGTTTAACGCATCAAGAGAATGATGAGACCGATGAGACTCCACAACGTGAGAGACAGGCGAATTCCATTAATAATCCCCATTGTAGGAGCGAGAGCCTCAATCTCAACCTCCTCCTCCGTAATGTCCGGTACCAGGCTTAACTGAGGGGAGCGGGTCTTGGCTTTGGGTGTTTGAAGTACGGCCAGGCTCTCATCGGCTAAGGCTAAATTTCCCCACGATTGCGGATACTGCCGAGTTTCCCGTTTTCCTTTCGTGTGCAGTCGCGCATTTCCCTCTGAATCACCATTTGCCATGAACCCTCTGCAGCGTGAATATGGCATGATCGCCCTCCTTGGTGCAGGCCTAGAACCTCGTCCTTTCATGATACCGCAACAATGATACCGCGGCCATGGCCCCCCCCAAGACCGAAAAGAGCTATCGCGGAAATACGTCCCTTCTCCGGGGGGATTGCCGAGTCTTGATGGATGGTTGTGGAATTCCCTCCTCTTTCCACACACGTAGCGTAGTTAGCGAGTCAGCTCTCTTTGTTGCTCGTCAGTCCATTGTGATCCGTTTGCCGCTCTTCTTCACGCTGGGATACTCCCCAGGTCCATGCTCCTACAGATTTTTTTGTACCCTGGAGACAAAAAAGAGCCTTGTTTGGTATGCAGGGGATCGGTTAGGGCACCAGCTACCTGACTTATTTAGGCCTATGATTCTGGTGCCGCTGAAAGCGACGCAGGCTGACTCCAAACACGCCAACGCCAAGAAATAAAAGCCTGCCCACCAACGCGATTTCCTCTTCCCCCACCCCCACGGCTGAAGAGCGTGCCTTGTCGGTAGAAGTTGCCAGAGGGAAAGGCGAGGCCGTCTGTGGGGATCTCCCAATCGTTCAGAGTTCGATGAAGAATTCTTCACGATCCGTTCATGGTTCGATCATGTGACGATGCTACAGTGACACCAACGGCTGAGGACGCAATGACGTGCTGAAGTCAAGAGTACATGGCGGTGAACCCATAGCCAGGAGGTAAATTATGGTAAGGAGACTGGAATCAAGAGAAACAATGCTCAAGGCGAACATTAAAATCAAACCCAATGACAACGGAGACTGGTGGTGTGTCGAAACCTGTTCCGCCTACATCGATAATAAGGACCTCATGTATCTGCGTTCCGGAGAGCTCTTTCCCACCAAAGATGCGGGCATAATGGAAATGAAGCATCGCGTTATGGCGTGGTTAAAGGATAAGGGACGGACGGAGACGGAAGAGAAGGTAGAATTCCGAGTCTCCTGAATTAGCGGAGGGTCTATGACGGCGGATCATTGTCGAGGCACGAGTGCGACGACTGCGATACGACACCTGGGGGCTGTCGTCGAGTCATTAGCGAAGAATCAGACAGCAGGTGTGCCCGCCTCTAACCCTTCTAGCACCGTATCTCTCGGCGCAGACTTCCGATACCACCAGCACCAGCCCTGCTTGACGAGTTCCTGATTGAGGTTCATCCCATCGGGCAGAAACACACCAGCAAGGGTACGCTTGTACTTGTCGTAGCCGTGCGTCTGAAGCATGACTCCCTTCCCAAAGACCAAGGCTGCCGTTGCCTGCTTGGCGTTGTTGCCGTAGGCTTGGCCCTTTTCGGGACAGTCGATCCCACTGAGGCGGATGCGTTCAGGGTGTTGGTTGTGCCAAACTTCGATGGTGTCCCCATCGATCACTCCCACAACTCTTCCAGTGAAGTCGGCGGCAAAGTCATTAGTTGGAATGAGCAAGGCTGCCAGCAGCAAGAATTGCGTTCTGTGCGAGACCATGGTCGTTACACGGTGGCTACAAATTGCCATCGCGTTGCGCATCGATAAGGAATTGGAGCGTGGTTCCGCGCACAGCATCTTTCAGATCGTTGGTGAAGAAGTTGCAGCCAGGCGAAAGGAAGTAGCACGATCCACCCTGCACCTTTCTTAGTGATAGGATAGCGATAGGCCTGCTTGAAGTGATCGTCATGGTACAGTGTGTAGACGACCGTTGTCCCACCCTCCCCCGTATAATACGGGAGCAAGAGTGAAAGCGGGAACAAGCATCCCCAGCCCCGCAGTAAGAGCTCCAGCTACAACTTGGGCGCCGAGATAGCCGGTCACCCAAGGTGAGGGCTCCCTCACTTCAAAGTCGATATAGCAATAGACTCCCGTTTTTGGAGGATTCACTGTCATTAATCAAGTCAGAGAACAGCCCACTGGCCTTCAACGTACGTCCCACCTCGTGATACCCAGGCTGCCCTGTGGGATCTACTTGAGGAAAGATAAGGATACAGGCCTGGCGTGAGAATCGTGCTCATGTAAGCCGCAAATCTTGTTGTGCTACCTTTTGCGCGTTCGCGCGCTTCCGCAGTGGTGTGGTTACTCTGGGTGATGATAGGCTCTACGTGATAGAGCAGCGGCTTCGGCACGTGGTCCTTCGGCAGGGATTCCAAAGTCGTGTTGGGGAAATCCCGATACGTCACGATACAGCCAGAGAGTGTGACCAGCAGTACAAGAAGAATGGGGCTGCAGGCACTGCCCATGATCATTTTCCCCTGACGTTGTGTTCTTGACGTTTCGCCAATGTCCGCGCATGGGGCACCTCCCTCAGGGCACTCATCGCAGATTCATTGTGTTGCATCAGCAAGGAACGCGCCGAGAACGGTCAGGCGGAGCGGTTTCGTCGCAGTGCGTGGAAGGAAGGGCTTTGCGCGATTGGCTGGACCGGAAAGTCACCAGGACGGCTGGATCATGACGCTCGAACTATGAGCAGCGGTTCGGAGCATCTGAACGGCTGTTCTCAAGGGCTACGAGTTGAATTGCAAACAGGGTGGGACGGAAATAGAAGCATCGACCGTCGGGCTCGACCAACTTTCCGCCACTCCCACGGCGGCACCGGCTGCGAATCAGCCCACACGCCTCGCTTCGCCACCTGCCACCCGCCTTGTGCCAAATGTGCCAATTTGCCGGGTCTCAATCTAGGGGGTCAGTCCAAATAAGAAAGGGAAGTCCTCGCCCTCGGATTACAGGCCATACACCGTCAGCTGACTCACGGAGGCCACGTAGACTTTCCCGTTCGCGACGAGAGGAATGTTGAACTTCGCCGCGATATCCAAGGTATCTCGCGACCCAGCTTGGTTGCTGTTGTATAATTCAACCCCTAAGTCAGTGGCCTTGTAGGCATGAAGCACCCCGGTGGTCGTCGCGTTGACTCTTTGCACTGCCCAGAGAATCCCGTTGTTGGTGCCGTTGGCTGAAATCGCAAGCATTCCACCAGGAAATGCGTAGGTCGCCGCAGATTGGGACGTGGGCGCGGTGGACAACAACCCGTTGTTTAACTGGAACGCCTGGATGGGCCCGTCCACCGGGCTGAAGTATACAAAGCTATTGAAATACACCGAGACACTGAAGTTGCCGCTCATGATGTTTCCCCCAGGATTAGGGAAGATGTTCGGCAAAGACTGCACGATTTGGCTGTCGTCGTTCGGGTTGAAGTGCCCCATATTATCCCGATCAATCAGATAGATCGTGCCGTTCTTGCCCGCGGTGACCAGCAAATGTGGGTGAGGCCCTGCCTGATCGGGCAACAGAAGCGCTGTGCCTGATCCCAGATCTAGGTCTCCTGCGGAGAGGATGGCCTGGTCATGGGGAGCGAAATAGTCCAACACTGCGCCACCCGCGCTAATCTTTTCGATGGTATCTCCATAGTCCAGTCCTCCGGTATTCGCATCAAAGGTCCCATTACCAGTTACGAAGAAGATGTTCCCAGCCGAGTCGACGGCTAGTCCACCGCCACTTTGCCAAATGCCACCATCACTGCCATTGGGAGTATCATTATAGGCCATCACTTGCTGGAGCGTGTGCGCGTCATACCCTAACACCCAGCCATGGTAGGGTGGGGTATCTTCGTGGGATGCGAATCCGATATACACCACACCATTGCTCAGGAGTAGCGCTGGACGTTGGTTCTCACGAAGCGCATTGAAGGGCACATTACCATTGCCGTCATTGCCGGCACCGATCCCTCGGACGCTGGCCTGAATCACCACGGGCCCCCCGAATTTCTCGGCGCCTGTCGTAATATCGAGTGCGTGTAGCCGCTGCACGTAGTTGGTGCCTTCCTTAGTCTTAGCAACCACGTATAGGATCCCTGTGCCCTGGTCAATCACGGGGGTGCCGGTGATACCAATCTCAGGAAAGATATCAGTGATCCCGCCTGTATCGGCTGAGGGAACGGTGGTGACAGCAGGTGGATTAATAAAACTCACCTTCCACAGCGGCGTCGGGCTCACTCCGTCAG
The DNA here is from genome assembly GCA_963782735.1 of Nitrospirota bacterium. GTDB lineage: Bacteria > Nitrospirota > Nitrospiria > Nitrospirales > Nitrospiraceae > Palsa-1315. The sequence continues at coordinate 29,422 of CAWAKW010000023.1, read as the reverse complement.
CGTCAAAAGCATAGACACTGTCGTGCTCCGTTGCCACATAGACGACGTTGTGGACCCCTTGTCCGGAGATCGATACGTTGGCCACGTAGAGGGGGGAGGCATAGGCAATCCCGTCTAGCGGATAGGAAAACCTTTTTCCAAATTGTGCCTGGTTCACGTTGGCCCACGTCAGGACCGTTTCATTGAGGTTCTGCCCAGTGCGCGCGTTGTCGTTGTGGTACGTGAAGGTTCCAGTGTAGCTTGTTGCCGGGGGTGTGCCTGAAGGCGGATTAGAACCCGGGGCAGAAGAGTTACTGCCTCCGCCGCCAGGACATCCTACGAGCAGCCCCCCCAGGAGGAGGGAGATAATCCCGGCTTCTATCTTAGAGACACACAAACGAATCATCGGCACAACGCCTTTGTCCCCGCTCACTGAGTGTTTGAGAAAAACTCGTGTCCTGCCCCACTTAAATTGGGACAGGTCGTTTCTCGTTTGTGGCCATCCATTGTTCAGAGAACACGGCCACGCTCGAGGCTTCGCTTCCAAAGAGGCACCTGGGTGACTCATCTGCTGCTCTGTTTAGAGGGCCTCTGCTGTCTTCCCGTGCGATGCTTTTGAAACAATTCACTGGGTCACCTGCATCCGCCTAACTAAGCCACCTATCCAAATTTAAGTGGGGCACAACATCTGTATTCAAGCCTACCACAAGGCCTGTAACGCTATAAAGGATTGTCATATCCGTCTATGGCTTAGGGCGGACGACAGTGGAATTTGACGGCACTAGGTTGAGAGAGATGAAGAAGATCGCAAATTCAATTTCATGACTTTTTGTGCTGGACTAGGATAGGTCAAATTCCTTGAGAAATCGACCCGCCCTGCTTGGCATTCTAGGAGAGAATTTTGAAACGGGTGAGTCTGGTGTTTTCTTAGGGGGGATCTTCGAGAGGCAGCGGTCGTATAGTAGAACTATTGTCCGCTCATTCTAATGGATTCCCTTCCGCCACTCCCACGGCGGCACGGCTGCGGAGCAGCTCTCTTATGTTTCAGGATCACCACTATTTTGGGTAAGCCCGCGCATCTCTTGAGGAATTGCCACTCACCCCATTCCACTCTATCCTGCGCTACTATTTATACGATGGCTCAGGAGACACAACAGGCCAGGGAAGATAGTCCGAGGTTTAATACGAGGTTTACTATTGACTGCGTGCTTCCGCTCGCTAGCACGCAGCTTCAAGCGGACGGGTGCGTGCTCGAAAATTTAGAGGATGGACATAAGCTCATCACCCCTGATTACCTGAGAGCTGGGGATCTTGTGAAAGTCCAATTATGGTTGGAAGGTGAAGAGGCCTTTGTAGACATCCCGCTGGCGGTAGTCAGTAAGGTTCACACGCCCTGGATCACGGTGGGTGTGATCCGGGTGAGCCCAACTGACCAGTTAAGATTGAAACGATTTATCCAGACCCCCGCAGCCATACACATTAAAAAACCTGCTCTCATCGACCAACTTCTCATTCGGGCATAGTTCGTCGATTGTTGTGTGGGGGTGAGGGAAGGAGTCGGCCCGTCACGCGCTCGCTCACCTGTTTCTCTTCCGCCACTCCCACGGCGGCACCGGCTGCGGATCAGTCCACAAGCCTTTCCGCGCCTCTCGCGCTTCGGTTTCTAGTCCTTCAAGTACCGTGTCACCTGGCGCATACTTTCGATACCACCAGCACCAGCCGTCCTTCACCAGTAGGGATTGACGTGGGTGCCATTGGGGAAGAGCTCCTCACAACATCTGGCCACTCTTACCCATCATGCCTGCTATGTCGTATTCTTCGATCGCCCCATCTTTAGGGGTAGACCCAACGGGGACTATCGGTGAGGCTCCTGCCACGCTATCCTTCACTCAGACAGCAACTCCGCATCCTTGAGAAGGAGGCGTCACCATACAGCAGCACAAGGGGTTCACGTTCAGGACCTATTTACGGCTCCCTGCTCGAATGTCGATGATGTATGTGGGCCAGGACTTCGCCGGCCAAGGGATTGTGCGTGAACTGTCCCGTGCGGGTTGTCGCATCTTCGGCAACTATCCCGTGGTCGCTAGCGAGACAATGAGCGCACGGATCTCTCTCCCCACGCACCCGAAACCGCTGTGCATCGAGCAGGCGACCGTGCAATGGGTCAAGGGGCTGGAGTTTGGAGTGGCCTTTGACCACCTAGAGGAGCGGGAGGTAGACCGACTGCAGTGTATGCTATACATTCTGCTCGGCAGTGGAAGCTATAGCGGTCTGCCTGCGCGGTCACCGAACGCTGAGGTCCGGCTCGATGGCCCCTGTGAACCTCAGCCCTCGTCTGTGTGACGCTGTGACGCTGCGCACGTTGGCATACATCATGGCCATACGACCGCGAAGTGAAAAACGCCGCATTGCTCACCTGTAGGGTATCCACATGCAACTTAGAGCGCTAGCCAATGTCTCGTTACCAAAACTCGCCTGGGTGGCAGAGGTGGAGCGTACGAGTGGAATCGTCACCCTTGAGCACGGGCCTCTCGTAGAAGTTCGCCCGAACTTCTTCATTGAGGGTGTATGGAACGGTCCGTTTCAGCACGGCGATTTCGGTGAAACCGACTGCATGTTCGGAACCGGTGGAATTCTCGAGGAGGAGTCGATTCGATTCGTGACAAGCGCCTCAACGACCGACTACTTGTACTATGTCGAGGAGGGAGGACACATCACGGTAACCAATTCCTTGCCGCTGCTGCTCGCGTATATCGGGGATGCTCTTGATCCTCGGTGTCCGGACTATCCGCTCATCTGCGATTCGATACTGGGCGGAATTAACAACTATCGGCGGGACATTCCTACGAAGCGGGGGAAGGTGCGGCGTCTGGTTTACCGGAACCTTGATGTCTCCAGGGAACACATCTCGGAGTTGGAAAAGAGAATGCCACCACGGTTCGAGTGTTTCGAGAATTACCGGGACTACCTGAGAGACAACTATGCACTCATTGCTGCCAATGCGCGAGATGGTGCTCGTACGCAGCCGCTCGAGATATTGTCGACCCAGTCGAAGGGTTACGATTCCACTGCGGTGAATGCAATTGCCAGGGCGTATGGGATAGACAAAGTCTTTACCTGTTCCAAAGCGAAGAGTAATTTTTATCTAGCCCATCATGACAAGGGCAAAGAGCCTGATGATGATGGTGGGGAGATTTGCGAGTCGCTCGGCCTCAAGTACATTCGGCTCAACAGGCGTGCCTTTGCTGAGGAATTTGACGACGAGTACCTCTATTACTGTGCGCTACACAATCCCCAGGATGCGAACCTGAAGGACATCAGTAAGCACATTTCGAAGGTCGGTATTCTACTGACCGGCATGCATGGTGGGATCTGGGCCACGAAAGGCACCAAAGACGCGCGGGCGTTTCTGGATTCTGAATTGAGAAGTGGGGATACGTGTGGGCAGGGAAGGTCCGAAGTCCGTCTGGTAGTCGGCTTTATCCATCTACCGTTGCCGTACATAGGGGAACGGCAACTGCAGGATATTGTCAATATTACGGAGTCGCAAGAAATGGATCCGTGGCGCTTGGGAACCTCGTACGATCGGCCTATTCCCAGACGGATTGCCGAAGAAGCCGGGGTTCCCAGGCACACATTTGGCCAGTCCAAAATGGCTTCCGCGGTGATTTTCGCTGAGCCATCGATCCCGTATGGCAAGGCACTGAGGCTCGAATTCTTTGACTACTTGGCCGACGAACAGATCATGGCAAGATCCAAGGCTCTGCTGTGGCCGGTCGTTCGCTGGGTGAATTCTATCGTGGAACTGAGATCGGCGCGACGCTTCGCTGTAGTTTTCTATACTGAGCGAGTGATTTCTAAGCTGAGAGGACGATACTTCCGTTTCAAGCGAGTGTGGTCGAAACATGATGGCGCACTGTTCTGTTTTTGCGTCAATCGAACAGCGAAAACGTATTGCGAACAGCTCTCTCGAGTGAAGAAACCGTCTTATGAACCGGAATTACAGAAGGTTAGTCATAAATAGAAGCGTTCCCAAAGCCAGGCCCTCCGATTACTCGGTTGCCTTCCGCGTCCACGCTGCACCCTGTCCATCCAGACAATGTAAGTATTACCAGCAAGGGTCCAAAGGCACGATCCTTCATCATCACTCCGCCGCAACACCAGGCACCATCTGTTAGCATTGATGTCATACAACACTCCTTGCTAGTGCGTCGTCCCCTTCGGCAATCTCTGACTCATCTCAATAATTCGTCCCAGTTACTCCAACAGGTTTTGCGACTGATGGGAGGTCAGCCCGTGCTTGTTGAGCAACTCCAGGATGCCGTCGATGATTGTGTTCTCGGTTTCCATCAACAAGTATGGTTCAGGGAAGGCTGTCTCAGGAATGCTGGCGCGTGGATTCTTGCGGCGAAACTCGGTGATGATGTCGTAGAGATCGTGCTTCGTGCAGAGGCCCTTCCGTTCCAACAGTTCGACAATCGCGGCGATCTCCCACATGTTAGAGACGGTCGCTTCTTCGAGGGACATGCTCTCGCGTTTGGGGCGGTTCGTCGCTCATTGGTTTTTCGGCTTCCACTCCCGCGCCAGCTTTTGCGCCTCGGCGATCTGGGCAGGGGTCATCTCCTTGGCGCTCGCATCACGAAGTTCGGCCGCTGGCTTATCCCCGTTCATTGCCGCCAGGCTGTACCACTTATATGCCTGGACAATATCATGCGGCACCCCTTGGCCCTCATCGTACATGATGGCAATTTTCGTTTGAGCGACAGCCACTCCTTGGTCTGCGGCCAGACGGAACCATCGCAGGGCCTGCTGATAGTCTTTCGGAGTTCCTTCTCCGTTAAAATACAACGTCCCTAGGTTGAACTGCGCCTTGGCCTGTCCCTGTGCCGCTGCTTTTGCATACCACTGCCGTGCTTGGACATCATCCTGCGGCACGCCACGGCCTTTGCGATACAGCACTCCGAGGTTGTACTGCGCGAGGGCATCTCCCTGCTCGACAAGCGGTCGCCATTCACGCAAGGCTGTGGCGTAGTCTCCACGGGTAGTGGCATCCATACCAGCCTGAAAGTCGGCCCATGCGGACACGGCGAGGCAGATGATCGACAACACAAATGTGATGGTGAATCGGAGCGACATACGCATCTCGTGGGTGGCGTATTCAAGGAGAGGGACGATCAAACCGCAATGCGAGGTGTGGGGAAATGGTGGTATGTATGCGTTAGGCGTTCACGACGGGAAGCGCATTCCAATCGGTTGTGTAGGCCGGTGAGCGACGGTGAAACTGCGTCTTCCAGGCTTTGCTGATGCCGCTCGACGCAAACTGGAGGGTACCCGAGCCCCACCGATCATTGATCGAATCCAGTACGGACATCAGCCGCTTCGACTTCCCACGGTCTCGGTAATCGAACAAATCTGCTTGTCTCTGACTGGCAGGGACTAGGCCTGTGAGCATCACTCCCGCCTTCTTGTAGCGGTACCCGTCTCGATAGATTGCGCGGATACCCTGAAGCGCGAACCTGATGAGGTCTGCGGTGCTGTCCGTCACAATCGAAAACTTCCGTGTCAGTGCATTGCTGTACTGTGGTCCCTCTTTGAACTCGTTTGTTGTGAGACACACGGTCAACACCGTTGCAGCCAGTCGTTCGCGTCTCAGTTTCTCAGCCACCCGTGAGGTATAGACCGATACCGCCTCTTCCATTTCCTCCAGGGTGCTGATGAGCTTTCCGAAGGCGCGTGAGCAGGTAAGGCTTTGCTTGGGTTGGGGGCATTCTTCCAGTTCCAGACACGACACTCCGCGCATTTCCATCACCAAACGAAGGCCCACGATGCCCATGCGCTTCCGTATCCACGGGTCATCGACCCCACGCAACTGGAGAGCCGTGGTGATGCCATGCTGCTTGAGCATGTGGGAATGGTTCGGGCCAATCCCCCACACGTCCTCAACAGCGATTCGGTCAAGCAGTGCCTCTCGGTCTGGACAAGTGAGGAGGTCACACACGCCGCCCATGTCTGGTGTTCGTTTGGCAATGCGATTGGCGATTTTCGCAAGGGTCTTCGTCTCTGCGATACCAACGGATACTGGAATGCCGGTCCATTGCTTCACTGTACGACGAATCTGTCGCCCATACTCGGTGAGATCCCACCGTTCAAAACCGCACATACTCAAGAAGGCTTCATCAATCGAATAGACCTCGATGTTGGGACTGAACTCCTCCAAGGTCTCCATCACCCGCTGGGACATATCGCCGTAGAGCGTATAGTTCGAGGAAAACACCTGCACCCGATGCTCACGTAGCAACGGACGAATCAGAAACTCTGGCACCCCCATCCCGATGCCAAGCCTCTTCGCTTCGGTGGAACGAGCAACCACGCACCCGTCATTGTTCGACAACACCACGATAGGTTGTCCTTCCAGCCTTGGGTTGAAGACCCGTTCGCAGGACGCATAGAAATTATTGCAATCGACGAGGGCAAAGATAGGAGGCATGGGACGGCTCAGAGGGCGTGAATGACGTTGGTGACGACACCCCAAATTTCAAAGGACTGTTGGGCCTGGATCTCGATCGGCTGGTAGTTCTTGTTGGCAGGAAGAAGGCGCAGGGTCTTGTCTCGCTTATAGAGTCGCTTGACCGTCAGTTCACCGTCGAGCGCAGCCACGACCACATTTCCATCAATGGCTTCGAGCGAGCGGTCCACGATGAGCAAGTCCCCTGAATGAATCCCCGCGCCGGTCATGGAGTCCCCCGTCACCCGCACAAAGAACGTGGCGGCAGGATGTTTGATGAGGTGCCGGTTGAGATCAAGCTTCCCCTCGATATAGTCGTCCGCGGGAGAGGGAAACCCGGCGGGGAGTCGCCCAAGAAAGATGGGCAAGGCGTATCGAGTGGAGAGATCGGGCACGTAGACGGCTTCGACGTTCATGGGAATTCCTCACAACCAGGCCGGGCGGTAGTGTACTCCCTAGAGTGAGACCGGCTCAAGGCACTGTGGGGCATCGTGGCGAGGGTTATTGACCAGGATAGTCACCGGGTAAGCGGTCAGATCCTCACTCGGATACGGACGTAGCAGGGCTTTGAGAGTTTCGACTTGCTGAAAGGTGGGGTCGAGCCACTGGTCGTAGGACGTGAGAGGGAGAATCACCGGCATGCGATTGTGGATCGGGGCCATGAAATCGTTCGGCTCTGTCGTGATGATCGTACAGGTTTCCAGCGGTTCTCCTTCGGCAGGCGTCCAGTGTTCCCACAATCCCGCGAAGGCAAAAGGTCGTTGACTCCGTAAGCCAATCCATATCGGTTGCTTCGTGCGCCCTTGCACCTGCCACTCATAGAACCCCGTTGCGACAACGAGACAGCGCCGTTTCTTGAGGGCGGACCGAAACGATGGCTTCTCTGCAACCGTCTCCGCTTTGGCATTGATGCACTGATTTCCAATCTTGGGGTCTTTGGCCCAGGATGGGATCAGCCCCCAGCGGAGCATGACGAGCTTGCGTGTGGTGGTGTCGGGTTCAATCCGTATGGCGGCGATCTGTTGTGAGGGGGCGATGTTGTAGCGGGGTGTGAACAAAGGCGGATCGGTGAGTTCAAATTGCTGGGCAATCACCTCAGGCGAGGCGGTTTGGGAAAAGCGGCCGCACATGGCTACGTTAGCGCGTGGTCTTCCATGCCATCTTCTCGCTCGTATTCGCACGCTCTTGGGCCAACCGTTTCACATAGTGTTGAAACCGTGCGTGGGTATGCGGTTCCATCGCAAGGTTCTCGACGGCAAACTCTTGCCCTCTCGACCATCGCACCACGGCCTCAGGCACAACAATGCGTTGTTCGTTCGGCAGCGTGACAGTCAACGAAAGCGTTTCCCCTGGTCGCATCGGCAGATCACCAGAGAGTCTCCAGCCGGTACAGGAGAAGTTCCAGATCATTCCCTGGCCTTGAAACGGGCCAGCGTTGTATGTGACAGCGCACTGCACCGGAAAGCGACGGTGAGGGCGAATGGAGAAGGGCATAGGGGCCTCGCAGGGAGGCCCATCCTAGGCGGATGGCGAAGGGGGCGCAAGGGCCGAGTCTGGCAACTGTCAGAATCCTGAATCTGCTTGCGGGATGTGGCGCCTAGTGGCACACCTAGACCATGATGGTGATACGGAGAGGGGCCTGGATCAGTCTGGGAGGTAGTCTGTGTTTGGCCCTGACCTTGGGCTCGTGCGGAACCCTGCCTGTTACCTCAGTGAACAAGAAAAGCGATCGGGGTGCTGTCGACTCAAGTGTCGTGCAGTCCCTTCAGCGACAAATCAGAGAGCGAGAGAAGCGCATTGCGGAGTTAGAGGCCCAGTTGGATGCCTTGAAGGTGATCGATCAGGACGTGGAGCAACGGAGAAAGTCTAGCCGGCCACCCGCGACGTTGACGCCTATCGAGTGACCATCGTTGCGAACTTGCCTTATTGTGCCCAATACGATTCAAACATTTTGAGGAGCTTTGTGACCAACAACGTACAAACGCTGATTCGGATAGTGTGTCTCGTGACAATGATAGCTCTGGTCCCGAGACCTGATCTCGTGAGTGCAGAGTGGTATGCCGACATCTATGGTGGCGGAGCGTTTACGACGCGGCATAATACGGAAACGGCGCTGCCCGGCTTCACGGTGACGGCGCACGACGTCAGATTCGATACCTCGGGGACAGTCGGTGGACGGGCAGGAATCTGGCTTGATCGGATTCCGTGGCTGGGTGTCGGAGTGGATGTCTTTCACTTCCAGCCGACGATCGGGGGAGGACAGACCCTTGAGATTACTGCGCCAGGACTGAGCGGCACCACGACGGTTCAGACAATCAACGTCTCCGTCCTAGGACTTGGATTCGACGTACTGCGGCTCCGTCTTCCCCTACTCCAAAGTGAGGACTATCCTGCCGGGCGTCTGCAACCATACCTCACAGCGGGCCCGGCATTGTTCTGGACAAGACTGAAAGATACAACAAACTTAGGCCCGCCAGCGAATCAGAGCAATACGGACATGTCGGTGGGCGTCAAGGTCGGAGCCGGGACATCCTACCAGCTCACACAATTAATTGGGCTGTTTGGGGAATATCGTTTCACGCACTTTGAGGCCCAGCATGAATTTGCGGGACCAGTGCAGCTCACGGAAACGTTCAATACACATCATTTAATTGCTGGCTTGTCATTCAGGTTCTAGAGACATATAGAAAGATCTCCCCCGCGGTCCTCTATCCGCGTCGTTCTCATAGCCTAATATCACCGGGCCAGCTTCCGCCACTCCCACTGCGGCACCAGCTGTGGATCAGCCCACAAGTCTTTCTTCGCCTCTCGTGCTTCCGTCTCTAGCACTTCCAGCACCCTATCCCCCGACGCATACTTCCGATACCACCAACACAAATCGTCCTTATTTTCCCCCACGATTCGGGTGCCGCCGGGAGCTATCCAGAAGATGTTGCTCTAACGCCTTTGACGTGAGAGGCTGTGTCTTGCACCAGAGTTGTATGGAGGGCACGTGCAGGTTCACCTGACTCGACAGTGCTCGCGTGTAGGAATGGTCTGTCTCGGCCTCGTCGCGATATGGTGGATCGGCAGCGCGCTGGCGTTCGCCCAAGGCCGCGTCACGGATGTGTTGGTGTCGGTGATCAAAGACAAAGTGATCGCGGTGACAGGAGTCGGGCAATCCGAGATTGACCTCTCCGTCGGTGAAACCGTGAGGAGTACCAAGGCTCAAGGTCTTACCGCGCTGGCGATTACTTCAACGAGGTTGTTGGGATTTTCTTCTCAGCTTCGACGCTGGGGTGAACAGACGCTGGACGGAGATGAGCATGTTGCCATATCGAAGGTGCTTCGAGAAGTCTGTCTCGTGGCCACCGATCAGCATCTGTATGGTTTTCAGGAAACCCTCGCGCATTGGAGCAGCGAGGATCTGGGCACATCTGAACGGGTTCAGGACGTGCGTGCCCAGGGCCACTTAGCGTTGGTTATCACGACGGAACGACTGTTGGCGTACTCGGCGTTTATGAATGGGTTTCATGCGATTGCGCTGCAAGGAGACGAACGGGTACAGGGCATCGAACACACCGGCGATGCCGTTCTCATCAAGACGAGCAGCCGGACGTTGATGTTTCGCAGTCGCATGGCCGGCTGGACTGAACAGAGCTGAATGCGCCAACGTGCGAAACGAGAATGGGCTCTCGACCCTAATGACCTGCCTCCTCAACCGGTCAATACCAAGAAATAAAAGCCTGCCCACTAACGCGATTTCCTCTTCCCCCACCCCCACGGCTGGAGAGCGTGCCTTGTCGGTAGAAGTTGCCAGAGGGAAAGGCGAGGCCGTCTGTGGGGATCTCCCAATCGTTCAGAGTTCGATGAAGAATTCTTCACGATCCGTTCATGGTTCGATCATGTGACGATGCTACAGTGACACCAACGGCTGAGGACGCAATGACGTGCTGAAGTCAAGAGTACATGGCGGTGAACCCATAGCCAGGAGGTAAATTATGGGAAGGAGACTGGAATCAAGAGAAACAATGCTCAAGGCGAACATTAAAATCAAACCCAATGACAACGGAGACTGGTGGTGTGTCGAAACCTGTTCCGCCTACATCGAGAATAAGGACCTCATGTATCTGCGTTCCGGAGAGCTCTTTCCCACCAAAGATGCGGGCATAATGGAAATGAAGCATCGCGTTATGGCGTGGTTAAAGGATAAGGGACGGACGGAGACGGAAGAGAAGGTAGAATTCCGAGTCTCCTGAATTAGCGGAGGGTCTATGACGGCGGATCATTGTCGGGGCACGAGTGCGACGACTGCGATACGACACCTGGGGGCTGTCGTCGAGTCATTAGCGAAGAATCAGACAGCAGGTGTGCCCGCCTCTAACCCTTCCAGCACCGTATCTCCTGGCGCAGACTTCCGATACCACCAGCACCAGCCCTGCTTGACGAGTTCCTGTCTGGCAGAAACACATCAGCAAGGGTACGCCCATTCTGGTCCGTGCCGTAGATTTGGAGCGAGACTTCTTTGCCGAAGACGAAGGTGGAGGTTAGGCAAGCCGCAACTGCGCTAATGAAGCGACTGCATTTCCCCCGCTGATGTCAGGAATGATGCTCAGCTCGAGCACCGTGACCGCCGGGAGCTCGATGTGGTGATCCTCGGTCTCGCTAGTGGTGCCTTGAGGGCTGAAGTTCCACTGCTGCCGCACGATTTCACGAAACGACCGCCCGCCGTCCGCCGACCAACGCAAGACGTACTCTTGCGTGCGTGCGATGCCGAGCTCCAAGAAACTCAGCCAGATTCGCTGTAGCCGTTGCGGTTGGTTGAAGAGAAGGCGGATCGTCTGCTTTCCTGGCTCTGCAGCACGCCATCCATCTGCCTGACCTGGTAGCAGTGCGGACTCAATTGGATGTGCAGCGTCCTCGGAAGTCATTTCTACCTCCGCGAGTTTCTCTACGTTCAGCCAATTCCCGTCAAGAGAGGCGGCGTCTTTCTGAGCCTGGGCGATAATTCGCTTGCGCATCGGTTTGCCTCCTGATTTCAAGCTGGAGAAATTCTTCGCCACCTGACTGGTAAGCCTGCTGCGGCCAGTCTACTGCAAAGTCACGGGCGTATCCATCACTTCCTAGACGATGTGGGAGCGTTGTGTGAGGTAGAAGAGGAGGAGGAAGGAACAGACCCGCCACGCGCAAGGTCACCTGTTCCTCTTCCGCCACTCCCACTGCGGCACCGCCGTGTCGGTCATTCTCCGTGAGCGATCACGCACTCGCTTCCCACGCCTGAAAAGGCGTTTACGCGATACTCGGCACTTCGTAGTTTGGTAATCCCGCCCGAGCGCATCGCCTGCGTGCCGGTGAGATCAGGCACGCCACCTAAGTAAACTCGACAGTCCTGACCTTGCTTCGCATCGGTAATAGTAGGATTTGTGGGCCCGAGCGGCCGCACATAGGAATCGCAGCCCGCGAGGACTGGCAGCAGCATCGCGATCAGCACAAAGAGGCGTGTGTAGAAGAAGTTCATTTCGTCCCCTCCCGTTTCGTATCTCGTTACTCCACCAACTCCGCCACCGTCACTGTCAGCGTCTTCGCCATCTTTGTCAGCGTGGTCAGCGTTAGCATTATAACGGGGAAGGGACGGTAGGGACGAAGCGTGAAGGGCATCGGGGCCTCGCAGGGTAGCGTATTGTAGGAGGGAAACGAATGAAGGCGCAAGGGCCTATGTGCGGCGGCCTATCGGGACCGCGCCGAGGGTCTATGGTCGTGTTGATCCAGTAAGGCAATCGCTTAGTGTACCCGCTGGTCGATTTGTAGGGCGAGCGCGTTTCCCCGCCGACTGAGCGACAAGGCAACAACACGATCATCCGTAGCGGCACGGCGCTTGGCGACCCACTGCTTACGTACCAGGGTTGTGACCGTCCGACTCAATGTTGCCGGGCTCACGCCAAGTGCAGTGGCCGCGTCTGTCATCCTGGCATCCGTATGCCGACGGAGAAAGAGAATCACACCTGCCTGAGAAGGCGTCACACGGATCGGCTCCAAGCGTTTTCGGAAGTCGCCTTCCAACCGCAATAGCAGTTCAAGCCGTGTGGGACCGGTCTTCTTCTGGCCCTTGTGCATGGCAACGCTCATAGTCGTGGGTTATACATTCTCTGCTAGATTCAGGACAACTATTGATCACTTCACGATACAGCAAAGGCCCGGCACCTTTCGGAGGCGGGCCTTTTACTTCAGATTCCGCCACGGTCGCACTGCATGCACACAAGAAAGCGAATGTGCCTGCACAGGGCTTCCATAGCGGTTTCTAAACCGACACCACGCTACTACACCCCTGGCGTCGGGCTACCTCTCCACCCTTCCACTTCAGCCCTCGTCATCACGGCCTCTGCGCGGTCGCTCCCCGCAGTCGACCCGATCAGATTTGATTGCATCCCCTTCTTACTCGTTGCTGAACTGAATTCTGTGCGCCGCGAGCTGAGGGAGACCTCATAGGTCGAGAAACTGACTTGACGAAGGAACACCCGTCCGTCCCGCGACATGCAATCAACGGCGACGAATAGTTCTGCCCAGCTGAAATTGGAGAGGCCCTTGACGACTTCGTCAAAGCAGCACGGACCGCTCCGCAGCTTTTCAATAATCGCTTCTTCTATGGGTAGCATGGCGTCGGACCTCCGGTTGAGGTGAGGTGCTATCGCGGGTGCTCCGTAATATGTACAGGAATGCGCCATGTGGTAAGTAGGAACTGCCCTAGCATTGAAGTAAGAATTGTCCTACGAAACCCACGAAGAAGCGCGCTGAGCCGTATACCAAGATTGTCGGAGAGTTGCCAGAGATGCGGCGGGAGACAGTGGAATTAGTGATGCAATGCCCCACTCACTTTGTGGACAGTTTGTTGAACATGGCTAACCTTCAATTCTGCAGAGAGTCCAGCCCGTTTCGTGCCTCCACTTCTCACGGGGTTCTAAGCCTTCAAGTACCGTATCCCCTGGCGCATACTTCCGATACCATCACTAGTAGCTGGGGGCCGGTCATTTTGACACGATCGCCCCTAGCCGCCCATTGAAAGCCCGCCAATTCCTATGGAATGAGACAATGAAGGGTTACGGCTCTCGGCAGGCTCCTCCGTAACCTCCCGTCTAAGTATTTAGACACTAGGATGTTATTCGAGTAGAACTAGGGGATTTCCCAGTTCCACAAATCGCTGCATGTTGTTAGTTAGTATCTGTCATTACGTTCGCCTCACTGCGGTGTTGATTTCTCCGATGGGTAACGAAAGAGGGTGGCGTATGTATCTTGAAAAGCTATTCACCAAGACCACTTGTAAGGCGCATTCCGCTCCGGTAAGAGAACCGTTCATCGCGCCGACGCTGCTTCCCGCCTGTTGTGCCTGCGGACTCGTTCAAGACAAGGCGGGAACAACTCCTGACCTCGAGCACTGGATAAGTCAGCGGACGTATCGCGAGACCCATGGTGTGAATCCGACTGAGCTCGAACTCACGCACACCTACTGTCCGACATGTTTCGAGAAAGTTCAGGAGGCCATGCGGCAGTCCTGGCGGAAGAGCAGATCGGCGTCATGATCCCGTTCGCCAGGTCTCCGGACATCGACTCCACTCCCCCTCTCTCTGACCGACGCATCCCGTCTGGCATAGGACCGAGAGAGGAGACCATATCTCCCGGCGCATATTTCCGATACCACCAGCACCAGCCGTCTTCGACGAGTGTGTGGTTGACGTTGGTACCATTAGGCAGGATTACTTCCTCAAGACCACTTCGGCTTCACGCAGTTTGGCGAGGATCTGTTCGACCGTTTGACGAAGACGTGGCATGCAGCCCTCCTTTCGGCCAAACCCTAACAGAGGACCTGGACCAGTTTAAGGGGGCAGGTCAGTAAGAGGTGCCCCGGTTGGTTGGACAGAATGTTCTTATTCTTAAGTGGCGCCTCGCGTGTGCTGCCTATGCGGCGGTGCGCCGTGCAGGCAGGTTGTCATAGTACACCTGGTCTGGCGTCTTGCCGTCAAGCGCCCGGTGCGGTCTGGTCTGGTTGTAAAATGTCAGGTAGCGCTCCAAGCCCTGGTGCGCGGCGCTGACGGTCTCATAGGCGTGCAGATAGACCTCCTCGTATTTGATGCTCTTCCAGAGTCGTTCAACAAACACGTTGTCCCGCCAACACCCTTTCCCGTCCATGCTGATCTGAATGCCGTGGTGTGTCAGGAGCCCCGTGAACTCCAGGCTGGTGAACTGGCACCCTTGATCGGTATTGAAGATCTCGGGCGGGCCATAGCGGCTCACGGCGTCCTGAACCGCATCGAGACAGAAATCGGTCGTCAGCGTGTTGGACAGCCGCCACGCCAGCACCCGACGACTCGCCCAGTCGAGGACCGCAAACAAATAGACAAAGCCCCGCGCCATCGGGATGTAGGTGATATCGGCTGCCCACACGTGATTGGGACGTGTGATCTCCAGATCGCGTAGGAGATAGGGATAGACTTTGTGGGCGTGATGCCGCTGGCTAGTGTGCGGCTTGCGATACACGGCCTCAATACCCATGCGCCTCATCAGGGTCGTGACGTGCCGCCGCCCAATCGCATGGCCGTCCCTCTGCAAGAGGTCCCGCAGCATTCGAGCTCCGGCAAACGGATGGGCCAGATGAAGCGCGTCGATCTGACGCATCAGGGCCAGCTCCGCCTCTGATACCGGCGTCGGCTGGTAGTACGTGGTGGACCGGGCCAGCTTCAACAGCTGGCATTGCCGTACTACGGGTAATGCGTGGGTACGATCGATCATCGCTTTGCGCTCAGCAAGCCCGCCTTGGTGAGCGCCCCTTCTAAAAAATCATTCTCCAGGGCCAGTTGTCCGATCTTGGCGTGGAGGGTTTTGAGATCCGGCATCTCCGCCGTCGGTTTGGATCCGCCAAATACGTCCGCGGCCCGCGCCAGCAATTGCTGCTTCCACTCGGTGATCTGGGTGGGATGGACGCGAAAGTGCTCGGCTAATTCGGCCAGGGTCTTGTCGCCTTTGACCGCGGCCAATGCCACCTGAGCTTTGAACGGTGCCCCGTGATTGCGTCTCGTTCTCTTCATTGCCGTGCTCCTCTGGTTCGCCACCCTCTGGTGGCTTCGGTGAAGCCAGGCTACCACTTATCACACTGTCCGAATTTCCGAGACCCTCTCTCTACACAAATAGTCAAAGCGCATTTCAAGCACACTTCTGAAAAAACACGCACAACCACGCGCGCCGGAATCGTCATGAAGATTATCCACTCAAGATACGACCTGCAGTAGCGGCCCCCTCACCTCATGTGATTATGCTGACGATAGGTGGTAGGCCCATCGAGCTGGTGGCATCGGCATAATAGCCCTGGTGCGCTTCCGCTTCTACACAACGATGGGACCCGCGCTATTCTTCTGTTCTCAATCGATTCACCGTGATGCGGCGGTGTGATTGCCACGTTCAACATGGTCCTGTGTCACTCGCATCGAGTGGTAACGTCAGAAGAGAGAGAAATGCGGAGAAGAAAACCGAATACGTTGAGTCTAACGCGAAGCAAACAAGGGATGCTCCCAGTCCTCTATTGAGCCCCTTCAAGATATACGTAGAGTAAGTCGGCCGTTGTTTCTGTTTCACCTACGGGCATTCCAAATCTATTCACAAATTAAGACGCGACGCCGATGCAAATGAACGCATCGTGCAGTGGGTTCTTCGCGATGACAGAAGGAGGTGAGTCATACTTAGCATGTATGGAATTATCGTCGGTGAAATCATCCTCGGTGTAGCATTAATGATTCTCCTATTCGCGCCCTATGTGACTGCGGAGATGAGCTCTGATCTCTTGTCGAAATCACCCAGTGAGCTGCAGTCCGATCGGTCCACGACACCGACACAGCCGCGGGCCAAATGGACATTACGAACACCACGGGCCAATCCAGCGATCTCCCGTCCCGCTACACGGTCATGCCTGTCGCGAGAGGATAAAAAATAGACGTAGGAAACGAGTTAATCGGCGATACCATGACGAATCCAAAAGGAGAAGAGCTTGGAAGATTGGCGCGATTGATTAAGGATTCTGAAACTCAGAAGATTGAATATGCCATGATCTCGATCGGTGACACCGATCGAGACAAGGCTTTCCCGTGGAGTAACTTTAAAGTCGATAAGGAACAGGGCAACGTGATGCTCACCGCGAAGAAAGAACAGCTGCAGCCTGAGCTCGTGCAAACCGATCTCTCGCCGGATGTCACAAAAGTGGTGGACGATCAACTACAGAGGCTTCGAACATCGGAACCTCTGAAAGCCGAAAAGCTGATCGTTTCAGCAGTGGTCCTTTGAGTGAGCGAAAGCGACGTGGGCAACTCCCGTTCTTCTGGCAAGTAAAACATTGGGGTAGGCTGTCTGCGAAGGCCGGAGCGAGGGCTCCGCCGTCATCATCCGACTCCAACTGCTCTCTGCAACTCGGAGAGCTAGGGGATTTCCCAGTACCATAAGCGGCTGCGCAAGAGCAGGATGCTTGATCATGAGGGTTGGCATCTCGCGCTTGTTGCTGTTCTCGGTCTGGCCTGGCAAAAATTATAGAAGGAGGTGGAGAATGGTGGGTGAAACCATGTTCGCTCAAATAATTCATGAGGCGCCGTCAGCTTCGAGAAGAAAGCCGTCACTGCTCGCCGTCTGTTGTATGTGCGCACTCGTTCGAGACGAGACCGGCCATTCCCTCGATCATGAACGTTGGGTTACGCGGCGAACGTACCGAAAAACACAAGGGGCGATGCCGGACGATTGCGTTCTCACTCATACATACTGTCCAAACTGTTTTACACAGGTTATGGATAGAATGGGAGCCGGCTAGGTCATGTCGTGCCATCGCTTCCCATGCGTTACAGTTCTACTCAGTCTCTGGTTATCTAATAATGACAGCAGGAGTCACGATGGCTGGTGAATTTATGCTCTCTCAGACCTCTCGCGAAGTGGTTGACGCAAAGGATCAAAACGAAATGGCCAATACTCTCAGGGAATTTGGGAAAAGTGTCGTGCCCTTGCGCGACGTGATGGATCAGGACAGGTCTTTCACTGATATGGAATTACTGTTCATTGAAAACCATTTCCAAGTCATACAGATGGCCTATCTTCGGTGGAAGCGGAAGCATAGGCTCGTACCTATAGTTCCGGCGTAGGGAAAATTCGCGGAATCACCTCAAGTATCTTGTTGCTCTGTGGCCAAACAACTCCTTCGGAACCAGATGGTTTATGCAGACATCCCTCTAAGTTGCGAGACGCGCACACTGACTTCTCACAGTCGGGTGCGCCATTTTCAACCAATGGACTGTTGATCTATCCAGTTCTTGGCTTTTTCCAGAGCGAAGACATTCGCTTTATATTCCGTGTTGCAGGTCTCACTCAATCCGCCGTATATGTGTGTAAGAAATTCGGGCTGCCCGTTGACAACCACGCTAACGCCATGGGCAACCATCGTCAGCTTCGAGATGTTGCGAATACGCCTTAATCTGATGATTCTTGTATATCATCCACGTAGGCACCTTCAGCACTCCTGGACGGTGTTCTCGAATACCGATATCAACTCGACACGATGATCACGGATTCTCAACCTTGAGAATCTTCAGCTGCACGACGAGCGGCTTCCCTGCGAGCGGATGGTTGTAATCCAGCACGGCCATCATGTCCCCTACTTCTGTCACAGTGGCGAGCTCGCCCGCATCATTCCGCAAGACATCCCCTGGTCTCGCTCCAAACGGCAACAATGTTTTTGGGATATTCAGCTTTTTCCTGTCATCATGAGGACCAAAGCCTTCCCCTGGACTCAGTTCTACTTGCTTCTCCTCCCCGGGTTTCATTCCAACGACTTCCCGCTCCAATGCTGGAAAGATCTCGTGCCGACCCTGAATAAACTCACTGACGTTGCCATAGTCGATCCCGGTTGAGCCGCGTGCGGTCGCTACATATTGAAGGGTAACTTTCGAGCCTTCCACAATCTGAACTGATCCAGAGTCCCTCTTGTTTGTAGCCTGCTCCGAGAATGGATCCCGCTCGGACGGGAACGCAAATCCATATCCGGCCGTAACAATGCCAAGGCTTAGAATTACTACCGCAGTAAGAGAGGGTATGTGTTTCATGATCAATCCCCTTTATCAGCCAGGTTCGATATAACTGCGTCCCATTGTTAGCCACCTCGTGAGCAAAGGAAGTGCCATTTGCCACAAATGACACGTAAGGCCTATCTTTCAAACAGATATGAAGCGTCAATAATGATGGAAAGTTTGCGCTGCCCTGTACAGCTTGTCCCCGGATTCAAGGGAACGAGGCTAAGGTCCTGTTTGTATAGATCTTTCAACACCGACAGGTTGTCTACGTCTGGACAGATTGACTAATACTTTCCCTCCTGGAATGAAGTGCCGAGTGAGATTTGAACCATTTGGGTGGAATCACTGCTACAAAGGTGCGCAGGGCTGATTGGCTGCGCCCTGCTGCAGCTCAGGCATTTGGACGCTGGCTATAAAGAAAGCACCAGGCGCACGAGACTATCTCGATGGCGCCCGTAGTATGAAAGCGGGAGCAGCCGACGAAATATCGAAGACTTCCACGAGTGTTCTTATAGATTGAATTCTGCTCCTACGTCGCTAGTGGGTCCCCTAGCACGTATGAGCAGCGAGCCCCAGGGACGGATCCGCTGCCTTCCTAGAGGGGTAAATCGATGGAGTCACAGCAAAGACCGGACACCTCAGACTTTTCGTGACTGGGTGGTTAAATCGGCGGGGAACGGACGGAGTGGTGTTATTTCTGCGTGTAGTTCTTACGGGACTGAACCCTGCCCTCGTCTCTCGATGATGCAAACGTGTCGACATACTTGTATAGTACCCCTTGAATGTGTGCGATGGGCGCACTAGCACCGGTTTGACGACGTACTATCTCAATCAGACACTGTGTTGGGAAAAGGAGGCGAGCACCATGAAACCCCAAGTGATCGTGGCCGATGACCATCGCCTGGTCGCCGAAGGTGTCGTCAAGATCTTGGAGAAGGACTACACTGTCGTCGCGACACCCACAGACGGACGCAGCTTCATCGAAGCCGTGGAAAAGTTTCGCCCTGCCCTTGCCTTGGTTGATATTTCTCTCCCTCAGTTGAATGGACTGGATGCCTGCCGCCATGTGAAGAAATCCTGTCCCGATGTCAGAATCATCATTCTGACCATGCACTCGGAACAGCACTTTGTGAACGAAGCCTTTCGTGTCGGCGTCGAGGGATACGTGCTCAAAACCTCCGTGGCTGATGAGCTGCTGTTTGCTGCGAAGGAAGTTCTGAAGGGGTGCACGTACATTTCGCCAATGATCGCGCAGGGGCTGGTCGATCAGGCGATGGAATCGTCGACGGATCCTCAGAGGCGACCGATACCCACTCCGACTGTCACGCTCAGTCTTCGACAGAGGGAGGTCTTGCAACTCGTGGCAGAAGGCAAGTCCAATAAGGAAATTGCGTCTGCGATCAACGTGACGGTGAAAACGATCGAGTTCCACAAGGCCAGAATCTCAAAGGAACTCGGCGTGCATACCACCGCCGAACTGACGAAACAAGCCATCATCCTTGGGCTCATTGCCCCACCTGAGACGCCTCAGGCCCCAATTTAGTCGAATTGCCTGCTCCGAAACTCCAGTGACCAGGATCGAATGGGGCGTTAGAGCTTGGTCAGCCCCTGTGCCAAGGCAAACTTGGTGAGATCGGACGTGGTCTTCAGACCCAGTTTTTTCACGAGTCCAGCCTTGTGAAACTCGACCGTTTTCACGGAGATGCCCATCGTCGTGGCAATCATCTTCGCCGAAAGCCCATTGGCAAACATCCGCAAGACCTCCTGCTGCCGCGGCGTTAATTGAACGTGGTAGCCTTTCGGACGAATCCACGGATGTTCGATCGACTCTCGAACGTCTGCCGCGACTTCGACGGAGACGTACCGGCGGTCGCTCATCACGGTCCGAATGGCCGTCATGAGCTCAGCCGAAGCGGATTGCTTGAGCACATACCCGTTCGCTCCCTTTTTGAACCCTTCGCTGACATAGAACGGTTCGCTGAGCATCGTCACGAGAATAATTTTTACACAGGGGAGCTTTCCTTTGAGCAATGGGATCAGATCAAACCCGTTCGTGTCAGGCAGTGAGACATCCAAGAGCACAATGTCCGGGGCCGCCCTTTGGACCTTCTCCAGAAGTTCCGTCCCGTTATGGGCTGTCCCGACAATCACTGTGTCATTAGCGAGTAACTGTCGAAACCCTTCCAACACCAAGGAGTGATCGTCGGCAATGAACACGCGAGGTTGATACATATCTACTCCGGAGATCAACTTCTATCAGGGCATCCGAAACGTCCACCGACCACCAGCATGGCACCAGCCCAGCGTCCAGATGGTAGCACATCGCCAGACCGCACAACCTATGGATAACCCCAGTACAGAGGGAGTCGATCGAACAAGTGATACCACATTCACAAACCTGGATTGGCATTGACGGCGCCCTAGGGGGGTTGCTTGAGAAGAAACTGCGGGGTGGCCGTGCCGGAATTTTCGAGTACTCGGGTAAATCCCAGTGGTGGAGCAGACTGACCCATGCGACTCTGCGAATTAGGCGCGGACCGAGAAGGAACTATCACCTACGAGGAGGTCGCCATGCCGATAATTCTATGGTTGTTTGGTTTTCCCGTCACTCTCGCTCTGGTGATCTGGCTGGTCGAGAGTGTGCAATTTTGAGTCTGACCGAGACGGTCTGTGCAATGCCCGCGATCCTCTCCTGTCAATCGTGAGAGTGATGCGGGGAATAGTGTTCCCAACGTGGTTGGGAAATAGAGGCTCAGATGGTCTCACCATCTGGCTAGGACCAGAAAGAGGTGACATTGTGACCTGCCGAGCGGCTCGGTTATCCCAAGATCTCCCCCTCAGAATAGTAGATCTAGTTTTCTGCTGTGAATGTGGCTCACCGGATCTGGAGGTGTGCTACACCTCGAAAACCCTGGGGCCATATCTGTACCCAACTTGCACCCGGTCCAAGATCGAGTACGAAACATGGAAGAAAATCCGGGGTGAATTCTCGATGAAAGAACAGCCGGTCGCCTGAGCCAGCGCCGCTGCACCCAAGTGAACTTCAAGCATGAGCGACAAAGAAACAAAAAGAGGATCTATGCTCTGTCATCGCTGCCGCGGACTACTCGTGTATGAACGCTTCAGTGATCTGAGAGAGGAAGCAGGCTGCATGTGCCCAGCAGCACGATGCATCAATTGTGGGTATATCGAGGATTCCGTGGTTCGTTCCAATCGCCTTCACCCTCCTGCGGCAAAACGGTCGATCCCTCGTAGGATGGTCAGGAATGTGCTGCTCATAAGACCTCGAATCTGGACGATCTCATTCCGTGTGAGCTGAAAGTCCTACGACGATTGAACCCTGCTGCTGGATGTCCCCCTGTTCCTCACGGGGAGGGCATTGCCTCCTTCGATTTGATCCTGCGTCATCTTGCAGTCTCAATCTGTGGATCATCCAATCTATCTCCAATGTAACCCCTGGTTGACAAGTATGGACCCCGACCACACCGGGGAATACAAGAAGACGGATCAGAGGATGGAGGAAGCCCGAACAAGTACAGCGGAACTCCTCACAACACTCGACAGCCTTCAAGAACGTCTCGATGTTAACCCCGATCGATCGTTGCTGATCGTGTCTCAAGGTAATAGACACCAGCCGGAAGGCAGGATGAAGTGAATGGTTCAAGTGGTAATCAGCGAAAAGAAAACGAGATCGAATCCGAGACCGATATGACTATGGCTGTTGGATCCTGATCCATTCGGTGCCGAGTTTCGTGCATTTCGGGGGCCCAGCAACTCATGGGCCCAATCCTGCGCATCGAACTCGTGAAGTCCTCGGCTGCCTTCACAGTCTGAAGACAAGAAGCTCTCTTCCAAATAACGTGGGCCCAGTCAGTTCCGATCGGTGCATAGAACGTTACCGCCCCGCGCAAGCATAGTGACCGTCATGCTACGGGAGGCGCTCTCGAAACCGGAGCCTTGCTTCTGACCTCATCCGACTCGGCCTAGGGATCAGGGATAGTATGGGCTAGGAAGTTAACACGACATTGAGGAGGGATCGGTGGACATGCAGGCCTGCGTTGTACTTAATGAAGCCGCGTTTCTTGAACCGATTCATAAAAAAACTCACGCGTGACCGCGTCGTCCCGACCATTTCGGCCAGCGTTTCCTGACTGATCTTGGGAATGACCGGTACTGGGTTATCTTCTCTTCCAAAGTGAGCCAACAACAACAACGTTCGCGCCAGCCGTTTCTCGGCAGAATTAAAGAGTTGATCGACCAGGTCCTCTTGGGTGCGTATGTTACGAGATACCAGATGAGACAGGAACAGCTTGGAGAACCCCGGCTCGTTCCGGAGGACACGGGTCATGGTGGTCCTGTCGATGCGCACGACTGTGCAGACCTCCAGGGAGGTGGCCGTCGACATACATACCCGCGGCTCGGCGAGGCAGGCTTCACCGAAAAAATCCCCGCTCACCAGCATTGCAACAACGGCCTCTTTGCCATGGGTGGACACAACCGTGAGCTTGACCCAGCCTTCTGATATAGAACACGGCATTGGCCTCATCCCCTTGCACAAAAAGAATCTGATCTTTCTGGCATCGCAACGTCGTTCTGCTGTCGCCGGCTTGTATAAGAGAAAGGTCGTGGGATTGAATGGCGTCCCTCGTGTGGATTTCTCTGCCATCTCTCCAAGTGGTCTCAATATTGCGGTGTAAGATCCCGCCGATAGGGAAGAGTCGTGGGCCATGACAGAAACTCCTTTCAACAGTGGAACTGAGTCACACACGCACACTAGCGTCTGAACCACGTATGCTCGTGCAATCCGCAGATGATCAGCCGGTTATCGATCATGCCGCGACCACCAACGTGGCCTCGGAATGAAATAGGGCACGGTTGCGCAGAATCGTCTCATCCACAATGTCGCCGCACTGAAGGCAACGGAGCACCCAAAAGGTGCAACATCCGGTGTCACTCTCAAGATCGATGCACATTTCATATTCCAGGCACCCGCTGCAACGCGTGCAACTCAGCTGAGTATACGGCCTTGTGGGTGCCCCCGCTGTCTTGGATAGCATTGTGATCATGGGACCCTCCTCTCGATGGGATCATTTATGGTGAATTGCCTACGCCTCCACTGCACATGCGTACTCTACTATCGTGAGCCGAGCGGTCGCCCTGGCTACCTCCCTAGTTTGACCAGTCAATCGCCCTAGCGTTTTTGGGCCTGTAAGAGTGCGGGAGGATGGGGCAATGTTAGGGTAAGACTGGGAACAAGCATCAGAGACCGACACAAACCGAAGACATGAAATCAGATGAGGTCGAAAGATCCTAGCTGAGAAACATCAATGATCTCTGCTAGCTCACTAGGGAAGTCCTAAGTTCCTAGAGTTCATCGCCGATGATGGCGTCGGGAGGCATTGGCGGACGGGTCGTCGCTCACTCCCTTTCCCAGTACTCCTCTTGAGGCTCAATTACTGCTATGGCGTGGCTGGAGAAAACCACGAGCAAGCTGAAGAGGTGACGTCAGACTACATGTAATGTGGCTAATATTTCAATACTTTACGGGGCAGATGGACCATGGTTACATGGGGGGAAAAGTGTCGCGATGCAGATTAAAATATTTATATAATCTTCGTTCAACTAGGGATTCTCCTAGGGGAAGGACGACTATTAAACACATATACTCACCGCGCATCGCCCACGGAGGTTGTTGATCACCGATCATGTTGCCCGTGTCTCATATGAATATGTGACGGCTAGATCGTAGCGTTCATTCGCACCCATCAGAGAGGGGATGATCGTGGGAGAGACCGACTGTCCTTCTGTGAACATGAACGAGATGTATCGGTTACAACAGACCCTGGCTGACCTTCTCAGTATTTTTACCCTCGACCTCTTGTCTCCCTTCTGGATCACCGAGGCGATCGGGTATGCCTTCCCTCTCTGGTATCTGTCCTACCTCCCGCATAAACCCGCCGTCTCCTTGACCTTCGTCGCGCTCGCACGCACTGGATTGATCACGGGTGCGGCGCTTCCGCCTATGCTTCGCCATCAGACATCTTCTTCAACTCTCCTCCTGAAACGAGGAACGATATGAACGAAACATCGATTCTGCCCTCCCGCAAGATGCAGCCGTCTGAGGCCGTACTGGGCAATGGTAAGCCCGGCAGGCAGAAAACGAGGCACATTCCGTCAAAGGATTCCTCCGAGGCTCATTCGCGGCTGATTCTCGCGTCGATTGTCGCGTTTCGCGATGGGGATTTCTCGGTACGGTTGCCTGCGGGTTGGACAGGGATGGATGCGCAGATTGCGGAGGCATTCAATCAGACGATCGCGCAAAAGGAACACATTCTGAAGGAGGTCACGCGGTTGAGCTCAACGGTGGGCAAGGAGGGACGGCTGAGGGAGCGCATGTCGCTGCCGGGAGCGGTCGGCGCGTGGGCGACGGAGGTGGATTCCATCAATACACTCATCGACGATCTCGTGCGGCCCACGACAGAAATCGCGCGAACCATTGGCGCAGTGGCCAAGGGCGACCTCGATCGGTCAATGGACCTGGAGGTGGACGGGCGCTTGCTGAAGGGTGAGTTCCTGCGCTCGGCGAAGCTTGTGAATACCATGATCGATCAGCTTTCGGTCTTCACGTCGGAAGTCACCCGTGTGGCACGCGAAGTCGGCACCGAGGGCAAGCTCGGCGGCCAGGCGCGGGTCAAGGGTGTATCCGGAGTGTGGAAGGAACTCACCGACTCGGTCAACCAGATGGCAGGCAACCTGACCGCCCAGGTGCGCAACATCGCCGACGTGACCATCGCGGTGGCCAATGGCGATCTGTCCAAGAAGATTACCGTCGATGTACGCGGTGAGATTTTGCAGCTTAAAGAGGCCATTAACACGATGGTGGATCAACTCCGTTCCTTCGCGTCGGAGGTGACGCGCGTGGCGCGCGAGGTCGGCACCGACGGCCGTCTCGGCGGACAGGCAGTGGTACCCGGTGTGGCCGGCACCTGGAAGGATCTCACCGATTCGGTCAATGCTATGGCGACCAATCTCACCGCGCAGGTGCGTAACATTGCGACGGTGACTACTGCAGTGGCGCGCGGCGATCTTTCGCGGAAGATCACTGTCGATGTGAAAGGCGAGATTCTTGAGCTGAAAGAAACCATCAACACGATGGTCGAGCAGCTCCGCTCCTTTGCCTCCGAGGTGACGCGTGTGGCACGCGAGGTCGGCACCGAGGGCAAGCTCGGCGGCCAGGCGCAGGTGCCCGGGGTGGCCGGCACCTGGAAGGATCTCACGGATAACGTCAATTCCATGGCCAACAACCTCACGGGGCAGGTTCGCAACATCGCCGACGTCGCCACGGCCATCGCGAAGGGCGATCTCTCCTCGAAGATCACCGTCGAGGTGAAGGGCGAAATCCTTGAGTTAAAGAACACCATCAATACGATGGTGGACCAGCTCAACGCCTTTGCCTCCGAGGTGACGCGTGTGGCGCGCGAAGTCGGCACCGAGGGCAAGCTCGGCGGCCAGGCCCAAGTGGGTGGCGTGGGCGGCACCTGGAAGGACCTCACCGACAATGTCAACTTCATGGCCTCCAATCTCACCGGCCAGGTCCGCAACATCGCCGACGTGGCCACAGCCATCGCGAAGGGCGATCTCTCCTCGAAGATTACCGTCGAGGTCAAGGGCGAAATCCTCACATTGAAAAACACGCTCAACACGATGGTGGACCAGCTCAACGCCTTCGCCGGCGAGGTCAGCCGCGTGGCGCGCGAGGTCGGCACCGACGGCAAGCTCGGTGGCCAGGCGCAAGTGCCTGGCGTGGCCGGCACCTGGAAGGATCTCACCGATAACGTCAACTCCATGGCCAATAACCTCACCGGCCAGGTCCGCAATATCGCCGACGTGACCACCGCTGTGGCACGCGGTGACTTGAGCCGCAAGATCACCGTCGATGTACGCGGAGAAATTCTCGAGTTGAAAGAAACCATCAACACAATGGTGGATCAGCTTCGTTCATTCGCCGGTGAGGTCAGCCGCGTGGCGCGCGAGGTCGGCACCGACGGCAAGCTCGGCGGCCAGGCCCAAGTGCCTGGCGTAGCCGGCACCTGGAAGGATCTCACCGATAACGTCAACTCCATGGCCAATAACCTGACCGGCCAGGTCCGCAACATCGCCGACGTGGCCACAGCCATCGCGAAGGGCGATCTCTCCTCGAAGATCACCGTCGAGGTGAAGGGCGAAATCCTCACATTGAAAAACACGCTCAACACGATGGTGGACCAGCTCAACGCCTTCGCCGGCGAGGTCAGCCGCGTGGCGCGCGAGGTCGGCACCGAGGGCAAGCTCGGCGGTCAGGCACAGGTACCCGGTGTGGCCGGCACCTGGAAGGATCTCACCGATAACGTCAACTCCATGGCCAATAACCTCACCAGCCAGGTCCGCAACATCGCCGACGTGACCACCGCTGTGGCACGCGGTGACTTGAGCCGCAAGATCACCGTCGAGGTGAAGGGCGAAATCCTCGAGTTGAAGAACACCATCAATACGATGGTGGATCAACTCAACGCCTTCGCTTCCGAGGTCACGCGCGTGGCGCGCGAGGTCGGCACCGAGGGCAAGCTCGGTGGCCAGGCCCAAGTGCCTGGCGTGGCCGGCACCTGGAAGGATCTCACCGATAACGTCAACTCCATGGCCAATAACCTCACCAGCCAGGTCCGCAACATCGCCGACGTGGCGACCGCCGTAGCCAATGGCGATCTCTCCCTCAAGATCACCGTCGATGTACGCGGCGAGATTTTGCAACTCAAGGAAACCATCAACACGATGGTTGAGCAACTCAACTCCTTCGCCGGCGAGGTCAGCCGCGTGGCGCGCGAAGTCGGCACCGAGGGCAAGCTCGGCGGCCAGGCCCTAGTCAAAGGCGTGGGCGGCACCTGGAAGGATCTCACCGATAATGTCAATTCCATGGCCAATAACCTCACCGGCCAGGTCCGCAATATCGCCGAGGTGACCATCGCCGTGGCCAACGGCGATCTTTCCCGTAAGATCACCGTCGATGTACGCGGCGAGATTTTGCAACTCAAGGAAACCATCAATACGATGGTCGAGCAGCTCCGCTCCTTCGCGTCAGAGGTTACCCGCGTGGCGCGCGAGGTCGGCACCGAAGGCCGGCTCGGCGTTCAGGCAGTAGTACCCGGCGTCGCGGGGACATGGAAGGATCTCACCGACTCGGTCAACACCATGGGCGCGAACCTCACCGCGCAGGTCCGCAACATCGCGGAAGTCACCACCGCCGTCGCGCGCGGCGATCTCAACCGCAAGATCACCGTCGATGTGAAAGGCGAAATCCTCGAGTTGAAGAACACAATCAATACCATGGTCGATCAGCTCAATTCCTTCGCCGGCGAGGTGACGCGTGTGGCGCGCGAGGTCGGCACCGAGGGCAAGCTCGGCGGCCAGGCGCAGGTGAGCGGTGTGGGCGGCACCTGGAAGGACCTCACCGACAACGTCAACTTCATGGCCTCCAATCTCACCGAACAAGTCCGCGGCATCGTGAAAGTGGTCACCGCCGTGGCCAACGGCAACCTGACCCAGCGCTTGACCGTGCAGGCCAAAGGTGAGGTTGCCGCGCTCGCCGATACCATCAACAATATGACTGATACGCTTGCGACCTTTGCTGACCAGGTGACGAATGTGGCGCGCGAAGTTGGTGTCGACGGACGGCTCGGCGGCCAGGCGAATGTCCCCGGCGCGGCCGGCACGTGGAAGGATCTCACCGGCAACGTCAACCTGCTCGCCGCCAATCTCACCACGCAAGTACGCGCCATCGCGGAGGTCGCCACGGCCGTCACCAAGGGTGATCTCACACGCTCCATTCAGGTGGAGACCCGCGGCGAGGTGGCCGAACTGAAGGACAACATCAATACGATGATTTCCAACCTTCGCGAGACGACCGAAAGCAACCGCGAGCAGGACTGGCTCAAGACCAACCTCGCCAAGTTCAGCGGCATGCTCCAAGGCCAGCGCGAGCTGAATACGGTGGGTCGAATGCTCCTCACTGAGCTGACGCCGCTGGTCAATGCCCACCAAGGCACCATCTATCACCTCACCGGCACAGGGGTCGATCCCGCACTGAACCTGCTCTCGAGCTACGCGCACGGTGGAGACGAGCCACTCTTGGAACAGATATCCCTCGGCGAAGGCCTCGTCGGCCAATGCGCAGTGGAAAAACGGCGCATCCTACTCAATAATGTACCGCCCGATTTCATCTCAATCTCGTCCAGTCTCGGCAAGGCGCGGCAGGTGAGTATCATCGTGCTGCCCGTACTCTTCGAGGGGCAGACCAAGGCAGTCATCGAGCTGGCCACGCTCCAGAGCTTCAGCGCCGGGTCACTCGCATTCCTTGAGCTGCTCACCCAGAGCATCGGCGCGGTCTTCAATACCATCGAGGCGACGATGCGAACCGAGGGTCTGCTCACGCAATCGCAGCAGCTCACCGTCGAGCTTCAGTCCCGCCAGTCAGAACTCCAACAGACCAATGAGGAGCTGGGCATGAAGGCCAAGCTCCTTGCCGAGCAGAACGCCGAGGTCGAGCGTAAGAACGCCGAGGTCGAGCAGGCTCGTCGCGCGCTCGAGGAAAAAGCTGCAGAGTTGGCGCTCACTTCGAAATACAAATCCGAGTTTCTCGCGAACATGTCCCACGAGCTGCGTACGCCGCTCAATTCCATCCTCATACTCAGTCAACAGCTTGCCGGAAATACCGGGGGCAACCTCTCGGATAAGCAGGTTGAGTTCTCCCGCAACATCAACTCCTCCGGCTCCGACCTCCTCAACCTCATAAACGACATCCTCGATCTCTCGAAAATTGAGTCCGGCACCGTCACCGTCG
>CAWAKW010000022.1:0-41142 GCA_963782735.1 Nitrospirota bacterium | reverse complement strand
ACCGGTATTGGCCGAGCCAGGCTTCTCTGAGAAGTACGAGCGCGACTACAACATCTTCAACCCGGCCACTAAGTATGCGCCGGACAACCCGCTGAACCCAGCCCAGACTTACGCGCCAGACAATCCCTTTAACCCCACGAACCGCTATGATCCAGGGAACCCGGTCAATCCAGCGAATCGCTACAGTCCCAATAACCCGTTCAATCCCGCCAATCAATACAACCCACAGAATCCGTTGAACCCGGCCAATCGGTTTAATCCCAACACGCCATTCGAACCGCTCAATCGCACGCGCTAGTTTCTCGCCTTGACACCTCCCCAATGACGGCCTAGCCTTCCCCCATGCCAACCTCTAAGGTCAACACATCGGTTCCGTGAGCGGCGGACATCCAGTGGAGCACAAAGCCGCCCACACGACCTGGCTGCTACGGGTTTCGGCGTGACCCGCCATCTCGGGACATCATGGTGCAGGTTCGCGAGACCAACGGGGAGCTGACAGTCTGGTGGCCTGACAAAGACCAACCAGTGACGACGCTCAGAGCCTCTTGGCGTGGTCCGATACCACCATCAACCGGACCTGGAAGCCGGTAGACAATCACATCGTCTTGATTGTCTTCCGCTAAGTCTGTGATGAGAGGCACTGGAGAAGTTGGGCTACGAAGAGGTTGTGCAGGCGTTGGTAGGCGGACGAGAAGAATGATTAGATAGGGCGGTAGCGATCTTCCTTGGGCATCTGTCCTACAAACGCCACCGCACGCTGTATGGCTTTATCTAAGTCCTCGCCCGATGAGAATTGCTTTGCCAAACATACATACGCCCCGTTTTGTTTGGCCAACTCCCACAACCCTCGACCTGTAAGCAGAGTGAGGACAATCACTGCAACTTGTGGCCTGCTGGCAATGGGAACTAAGTTTACTAATGTCTGGAACCCCGATTGATCAGGCAGTGAGAGTTCGAGTACGACGCAATCAATCCGGCTAGACCGGCATATATCCAGTCCTGCTTGGCCATCGGAGGCTTCAAGGATCTGATAGTCAGGGGAACACTGCTTCAGTTGAGCTGCCCAGTACGCACGCTGGTTCTTGCTCCCATCGATGAAAAGTACTGAAGTGGAAGGGAGTTCGCGATTCGGGAGCATTGCCCGGTGCTCACAGTGGGAAGGAAGCTAGTTACGCCGGATGCAATCTAGACGATCTTATCGACTGTGTATGTAGGCACAGTCCTACGATGGTCAATTATCCTCAAGCTGCCTGTGGCGGCCTATTGGCCAGAAGCCCTCCCCTCGCAACATCCCAACAAGTGCCTCTATCGTCAACGGCTTCAGGCCGATTGTCGTTCCAACTGCACCATCCCCCCTTCGCATCGGTGGTAGACCAAACAAGGGTCTTTCCTAGGTCCCACGCGCCACATTTCTGTCAACATGCGGGCACCCCACGCACTTCACTTCAACCGGAGGTCTTCCGCCATGCTCCCCATAGAAGCAGCTATTGTTGACACCCTGCAAAGAAGCGGTCCGTGCGGCCTCGACGATGTCGTCGCGTCCCTTCCCAACTCCAGTTGGGGAGAGGTCTTCGCCGCTGTTGATCGGATGTCACGTGACGGGCGCGTATCGCTTCGCCAAAGTGGTTATTCTGCCTATCAGATCAGACTGAAGAGCACCGCTTGAGGCGCATACTGACTGTCAAGAGCCAGGAGTTCTATTCAACCCTCGCAGTGGATGTCGCGAATGTCCTCTGCACCGGCCCGGCGTGGAAGCTCCTTGCCGCACTACCGGAACCGTGGGATGCTCCTGCCACCGCTCAGCGAAACGTCTGCGATTCGCCTGACACCCCGAACGGTTCCTGTTGAATTTCGATCCCCGCAACAGCCCCACCAATCCTTCCACCGTCATCGGCGCGTTTCCCTCCGCCCGATTGTTTACCAGTACATACGCGCGCCGTCCTGTGCCGACAGCTTGCCGCACTAAGTGCACCGCCTTTCTTCGTATCTGCGGTAACACTTCTGCGATCTTGGTATACAGTTCAGCACTTTTCTTGGCAGTTTTTCAGGACACCCTCCGGTATTAACTTCATACCAAACAAGGGTCTTTCCTAGGTCCCACGCGGCACATTCCTGGGCATGATGCGGGCTAACCGATACCCGCTTCCACGGGAAGGATGCATCCTCAACCATGATGCGCTCGGAGAGTCGTCGAATGATTTCCCTCCAGCACATTGTGCGGTTTTATGAAAATGACGTGTTTCTAACTGAAGCAGTAGCGAGCCGTATCAAACTGGGACTGCCGTTCAATGATACGTTGATCGTGATGCTACCCGCCTCACATCGTACTGATCTCCGCAAGATGCTCACACCAGATGAATCTGCGAATAATCACTTGAGGTTTTTCGATACCACCTCTCTATTAACGAAAGTCATGGGTAATAACTGGCTGAATCAGCCCAAGTTTATGAGGGTGCTCGGAAGCCGGATTCAGAAGACCCGTCATGCTGTTCGGCTTCGCATGCTTGGAGAAATGGTGGCCGTCCTCTGGGCCAAAGGGACATACCAGACAGCCATCCGCCTAGAAGAACTGTGGAACATGCTGCAGACAACGCACCCATTTTCACACTTACACGCCTACCCGCATTCAGCCTTTACTTTCAAAGAGGACCCACAATCTTTGCTTGCCATATCACAGGCGCATCCCCACGTGCATCGTCAAAAAACTGGCACTTCCCCACCGCGCAATCGTTATATAGTGGCTGCAGTGGTTTCCCTTCCTTCCTCGCTGTACATCGGAACCCCCCGCCTGTTGCTATGCTTTGCTAGAGTAGCGCCGCGTCGATTCGCTGACAATACTCTCCCAGACACTCACGGGTAAACGTGCTCTTGGCGTATACCAAGCCGCTGCATACTCTCAATCGTAAATAAACAGATGCCAACAATCCGTGGCACCGCTGGTCCAGCTGCATCGGCAGCTAGGGTCTTAACGAGTACCCGCCTCAGGATTTCCCTGCGATGGTGTGTGGAGAGTGTGATCACATGCAAAGAACGTTCGTGGCAAGCTCGCTTCTTGTGTCGGCACTATTGTGTTCCGGCTGTTCGCTTACACAGGAGTTTTCGCCACCTCCGAGAACCGCGACAGAACAATTATTGCTTACCCAGGCTGTCGAGCATGCATTGCACAATCTGACGGCAGAGCTTCCCAAAGAGGCCACTCTGCAGATCGATGTCACAGGTCTTCAGACCGACCGGGCCCGCTTTAACATGGTGGGAAAAGATCGCGCCGTCCTGTACGGAGCATCCCTCGATCTCCTCCTAATTCGCGATTCCGTTGCCACGGGTCTGGGGCGATTGGGCTACCGGATCGACCCGCGCGACACAGAGCCTGCGTACCTGGCGCGGGTGGTCGTTGAATCGTTTGGAGCTACCCGGGGAGTCACATTCTTCGGCATGCCGCCTGTGCAAAGTGTCTTGATTCCCTTCGCGCTCCCCGCTCTCACGTTGTACGGCGCCGAGGGACAAAAAGGGTACGTCAGAGTACACGTAGATTTCTTCGAGAACCAAAGCGGAACGTTTGTGGGATCATCTCCAACCATGATCGGGCGGACCTATTACAATCAATACACCTTGCTGTTCTTCTTCACCTGGCAAACCACGGACTTGAGCGCCCCTCCCTGAAAGGCTGCAGAAAACTATCGCGACGTGTCCACTGGCCGGGGAAATATAACTAGACTCGGCCGTAGCCCTTGCGCCTTTCTTTGCATCCCTCCTACAATACGCCTCCCTGCGAGGCTCCCAATGGATGGCCGACAGTTTCCCCGAATCCCGCTCGTTAGTGTGACCGTGGTGGCGTCAGAGCAGCATTCTGGCCACAGTGTCCTCCTGGATCTCTCTCCAACCGGCGCGAAACTTTCCAGTACACTCCCTCTCCAGCCTTCCGACTATGTGGCCCTGAATCTCTCGCTTCCCTTTCGAGAACCCTCGCTAGAAGTCGTGCTCGCCGCGGTGCGCTGGGTACAAGGAAGAAATTTTGGAGTGGAGTTTATTCAGATAACCCCTAGCGAGCAAAACCGGTTAAAAGACTTTTTGGACACGCAGCCCACTCCCCACACAGTGCCATGAGCGGCGACCGCCCCTCACGCGTCTGAGAGCCTTGACACCTCTCTACGGGACCGTGGCTTTTTAGTGAATCTGGACCTAGATCCAACCTGGGGCGTCTACCCCCTTCTTTTATCCATCGCGGCAGGAGCCATGTTGGGGTTCACCATCATGGAGACGATTTTTGTGAGCCGCTCAGCCACATTTGGTAGGAGAGTGTCGAAGTCCATCCCAAACTCAGACCCCTTGACCCATTTCACGATGGCGCGGTCAATCCACAACGGCTCCGGGTCCCACGGCACAAAAATTTGCAGGGCGAGCGCCATGCCGACGGAGACCGGTCTATTCCCCGTAATGTAACTCCCGCTCAGCGAAAGATGTTTGATGATTCCTTCACCGGCAATCTTGTTCCAAAGGTACCGCACCGGCATCTCATTTTTCGACTTCGACGATGTATCAGCAATGAGGTCCGTATCCCCAAGGGTCGCAAATATCAGGCTCATCAACACCGTACCGAGAATAAGTTCACATACGATAATTCCATTCATGCTGAGCATGACTTACCTCGTTTCTTTCTGAATGCGTTGCGCATCGGTTCATCGCACCGTAGATGAACAACACCAACCGACTCATCTTCCACTATATTGAACCACCTCAAATACAGGACTGGTATTCTCCCTTGTTATTACGCGATGTACCCTAGGTCTCAATTCGCGCCATAATGCTAGGCTAGCTGGATCACATGCTTGGCGGTCCACTGCCATGGCTCCTCCACTAGGCTTTTTCCCAGGAAGCCCTAGTCCAGGAACCTAGTAGAGTAAACTTGCCTTAGAAACCGTCATGGAAACACTTTGCCGACCCACTGCAGTGCGACCATGCGTAATCTGAGGTGAAAGGCTCGGCTCCGAAAGGGGTCGGGCCTTTGTTTTGCTCCCAGGCGACTAGAAGTTGTATTGGGTCTAAGGATCGTCGCGTCTAATCCCTTGCGCCTTCCTTCGGTTCCCTCCTACAATACGCCTCCCTGCGAGGCCCCCATGCCCTTCTCGATTCACCCACCCCGTCGCTTTCCGGCTTGTTGTCCCGGCACCTACCAATGTGGCGACTTTGAGGACCACGGCACCGTCTGGAATGTCTCCCTCACGGGTTGGCGCTTCTCTGGTGATTTCGTGCAGGGGGTGTGGCCTTCAGCATGCTAGGAGAGAGCCATGGTAGGCCTCATTACTGGGTTGGCGGTCATCGCGGCTGGTGCGGCCACGGTCTATTTCATCACCTCATCAATAGGCCCGCAACTCTTTCACAAAAAGAGTGTGTCCACCATCCTCAAGGATGTGAAAACCCGACAAAGGACAACGCCCCAGCCCGCGCTCCACGATATTTACTATGCGGTGGCAGAAGCCAGAGCCCAACAGAGTCAGTGGCTCGCCGATGCCAATTACGTGGACCTGTTACGGGAGACGGGATGTTTCGATCCGAGCACGGCGCCACAACCCGAACAATTTGCTGAGCTCATGGCGAGCGTGGAGGAGAAGATTCAGCTCCGCGCCAGTGGTGGGGTGAAATGAAAATGGAGCACAATAGGAAGGGATGGACGCAACACCAAAAAATGGAAGATGCCATCTGGTGGCCTGCACCTGCAGAAGGGTTTTCATGGAGGTCTTTTTACTTCTTTTGAGAAAAGGAGAATGCCGATGAGACGATCTATAACTCAACTGGCTGTCACGCTGGCCGGAGTTCTGGTCCTAGTCGCCACCACAGTGCTACCTTTGCAACCGGTATTTGGCGAGGGCGGGGCACGGCGTGATGTTGTACGTCAAGAAGAGCAGAACCGCAAGGACGCCGTCGAGCACGCGAAAGAAGCGGTGGACCACGGCAAACAGGGTCATGTTGAGGCACTCCTGGAACATGCGGAAGCCGCGCTGCAGCATGCCCTGAAGGGAGGCCAGGATCAGCATTTGGACGAAGGGATCACACACCTGAAAGAAGCCATTGAGCATGGGAAAGCGGGCCATGCTGACGTAGCCACGAAACACGCAGAAACCGCTGTCATGCATCTGTCTGAGGTAGCAAGGCGAAGAGGGTAGGTGAAGAAAATGGTCTCAGGAACAGTTGAATCTCTCCTCTCGCTACGGTCAGTCACCGCTTGCGGCAGCGCCGAGCCAGCCAATGTGTGATGACAAGCTCTGACCGCGAACCCGTGTACCGTGCGGGCCCCACCGCCAAGGGGCGAGTCTAAAGTGGTCCGTGGCGGCTCCTGGGGCAGCGGTCCGAAAGACCTGCGTGCCGCGAATCGAGATGTCCACGTGCCGTCGTTCCGAGGTTACGGCACGGGATTCCGGTGTGCGACGAATCCGTAGTCCTTGGGCCTTGGCTCTGCCTTCGCCTTCCGGGGGAAAGAAGTCACGATCCAGACGCACGGCCACGACAAGTACAAGCGCACACTTGCTGATGTGATTCTGCCCGATGGGAGGAATCTAAATCAGGAACTCGTCAAAAAGAGCTGGTGCTGGTGGTATCGGAAGTATGCGCTGGGTCACGCCATCGGAACCAGCGTAGAGGAGCGCGTCTATATGGGCTCGATGGAATATTCGGTGAAGGAGTTGCAGGAAGCGTTGGAGAAGATCAAACTGCCTTGTCTATAACGTGAGGGGAGGCCTGCCTCATGGCACGAATCGAGCCACAGAAACCAGACCAGACGTTTAATCGAAGCCGTGAGATTCAAAGAGAGGTATTAGCATATCTGAAAGAGTATGGTCCGCTACCGTATGATGCCCTCTACGTTCACTTCGACCCCACCCGTACTCCGGAAATACAAGCCGTCTTAGATGAGTTGATCCAATGGAAATTCATTGAGAGGGGCACGGATGCGTCCATGACGATTACCGCTTCCGGCATCGCCCGCCTGGGACTCAAAGATATCTGAAAGGTGTTGGCACTCTGACGAGAACGATTAGACGGGCCGGTACCGATCTTCCTTGGGCAGCAGCCCCACCAGTGCGACCGCATGCTGAACAGCTCTATCTAAATCCTCCGGAGACGTATGCTCCTTTAGGAAACAGGCATACGCCCCATCTTTCTTTGCGAGTTCCAGAGCCTTTGTCCGCTGCAATGCACGCCAGCAAGCGCCTGAACCGTCAACGGCGCATTCCCTTCTGACCGATTGTTGACCAGCACATAGGCTCGCCGGATTTCAGCTACAGCCTTCCTTACTAACTCTACGGTGTCTCGTCTCATCTCTGGAAGCTCCCCAACAATAGGGTGCGTCCTGGCGCCCATCCTGTCTCGTCCTACCGCCCGTTACTTACCGGGTCTGTTCATCTCCACATTAGAGACGCGCCTATTACCCAAAGCCCTAAAAGCGCGAACTGTCGCTTCATCTCCGCATCCTTTAGCGAGCAATTCGTGCATACAGCAGCTAACAGCCTCAACTTCGTGCACGGTGAGAGATTGTCCTCCAGCAAGGAATTTATAGAGTTGTTCTGTTGCCACAATAAACTTCTGTACCTCTTGTCTGATTTGCGTGGAGTTCTCTCGCATCCTGCACCTCGTGTTTGTTACGGCTGTCATGTCCCACACCTCTAACCCACTACGCCGTTCCAATCCAGATCGGCGATCGTCTAGGTTCCAGGCTATCGCACCTCCAGCCGCTGATGTGCCGGTGAGGTTACAGCTCGTAGTACGTCACAGTAGTCTCTCTTTCCACACGCAAAGCAGACGCCATTTTCTTCTGTGATCACGTCTTTATAGCGAGCAGTGTTTCCTTCGGTAGACCGACAGTCATTAAGAAAAGCCGTCGCCTCAGGCGACCGATCTTTCCGCGATAACCTTCGTCTGCACGTCACGCAATATTTTTCCGTGTACACCATAGCTACATGCTCCCTACCCGTACCACGGGGAAAATCGAAGGTTATGCGAAAGGAGGAAGCGCATCCAACCATCACCTGGCGGACCGGTTAGGGTATTGTGCCTCCTTATCTGGATTCTCAATCTTCACGATCTCCAGCGTGACATTCAGCGGTTTCCCAGCCAGGGGATGGTTGAGATCAAGCACAGCCTTCTCCGGCAGGATACTCACGACCCTGGCAATCTTACCGGCGTCATCATTTATAATTTCTATAATGTCACCTTCCCGGACTTCACGCGGCAATTGTTCTGTCGGGATACTCTGAAGTTTTGTCTCATCGTAGGGGCCAAAACCTTCTTCCGCCGACAGAGAAAATGTTTTCCTCTCTCCCGGGTGCATGCCGGCCACCTGCTGCTCGATCGCGGGGCGGGTAATATGCTGGCCCTGGATGAATTGCTCGGTCTCGCTGTAGGTCGTGGTGAGGTTATCCTGCGGCGTGATGTGCAACTGCGCCGTCACCATCGCGCCGTCTTGCACGGCCTCATCATTGGTCTTCAGGAGAATCGGAAATACCTGGACAAGAAGATACCCGTACCCCAGAAGCATGACTAAACAGATCGCAATGACTATGTATCCTAGAGTAGGCATGCGGCGATCCTCCTTTCGTCTGATTGGGTTAAGAACGCATCGTGCAATCGGAGAGTTTAAACAAAAGCAAATCGCCTGGCTCCGATTAGCGCTCATTACGAATGAGCGACGCCGCCCAGATCGATTCCTAGGCGCAGGTCCGGCACAAGACGGCGTGCTATTCAGTAGAATCTAGAAGAACACAGAGGGGGGATCAGTCAGCGACGCGCTGGATATGCAACGATGCAGCTCTAGGTCGAAGATGGCACACTCTCGATCCGAATTGGTAGGAGACGAAGAATCA
Organism: Nitrospirota bacterium; assembly: GCA_963782735.1. GTDB lineage: Bacteria > Nitrospirota > Nitrospiria > Nitrospirales > Nitrospiraceae > Palsa-1315. The sequence continues at coordinate 32,290 of CAWAKW010000022.1, read as the reverse complement.
CGGTGGCTCGATGCAAACCAGTCCGGCAGTCGAGGCGAACCGAGGGGCGTGTCTACGGCTTGCCATGACTGTTGAAGCGCTGCAGCTACCATGGCTCCTCCTGCATGATGACCGCCACATACGGCATCGATACTGACATCATACTAGACCGCGAACCAAGCTTGTCAATACTCTGCGAGTAAATAATTACTCGCATCGGTTCCATTACCTTTAGACCTTCTCGATTCGACTCTACCGTCGCTTCCCTGTGCAATGCGCTGTCAGTACACCATGCATCGACCGCTTAGTGCGCTGGGATATCGGCCACCTGCCACAATGACTCGTACCTTCCTGCCGCTCAGAGTGTCGGCGTGAACGAACTTGAGGGCGGCCTAACAACTGGATGCAAGTCAGTCCGGCGTCAGTTCGAGCTATCTGGGTTATTTGTGTCACGGTAGTGGGTCTCTTTTGGTCTGGTGCTATGGCATCCCTTGCTTTCATGCTTTTGTCTTTTTTCGGTAGCGCCGTTACAGTCGGACTTACAGCCAAAATTAAATAGGGCCCTCTGGCTCTGCTTCGTCTAGGCAGCAAATCAGAAGACTGACAAGATAGTGAAGGAAGGCGAATGGAAGAATCGGCCCGGAAAATTTCAGAGCCGATCAGACGCCAACTTCGTCAGGAAGCGGGCTTCGGTTGCTGTATCTGCGGAAACCCGGTCTTCCAGTACCATCACATTACGGACTGGGCTCTCACGAAATCTCACAACCCTTTGCATATGATGGTGCTCTGCCCGAACCACCATCATGAGGCGACAGTCCATGCTCTAACAGAGCAGGAACAGCGAAACTGGAAGAAACAACCCTTAAACATTGTCAATGGATATGTCGATGGGCTTCTCAAGATTACGAAACCAGGAGTGGCGGTTGAAGTCGGTACCAACTATCTTGTTGGGCCGGGGTTTAAATTCATCGTCGATGGGGCGCCCCTGCTGGCCCTAGATCGAGACAGCGACGGGCGCCTTCAGTTGTCGTTGGATCTCTACGACGCTGCTGATTCGTTGCTGCTACAGATCCACAACAATGAGTGGCTCACTGGAGATCCAATGCCGTGGGATATCGAATTTAGCCATCGACGGTTTGTCTTGCGGCGCAAGAGCGGCGAGATCACGATGTCGATTGACGCTAGGCAAACACCGATCTTGTTGTATGGTCAACTGTGGCGAAAGGGCCAGTTATTTGAAATGGAGGAAGATAGACTGCGGTTCGATGGCGTTGTTCGCGATGTCGGGTTTATTGGGCTTGGGCTCGTCGGTATTTATTTTTCTGTTGATACGACATCCGATGCAATACAGTTGGTTCCCTACCCTAGTTACGGAGAAGGACGGCTGGTTAGCTGGCCGGACCGGGCCGAGCGGCTAGAGATGTGCTTTGCAGCCCTTCGTGAATTGGAATCAAAACGCGTATAGCGTTGGACTAATACCATCGGCGATCTCTCCAACACCGAGCGGGTGCTGGTGGTATCGGAAATATGCGCCGGGGGATACGGTGCTGGAAGGGTTAGAGAAAGAAGCCACGAGAGGGGCGGAAAGGCTTGTGGGTTGATCCGCAGCCGGTGCCGCCGTGGGAGTGGCGGAAGAGGAAATCGCCTTAGTGGGCAGGCTTATTTCTTGGCGTTAGCGCGCTGCGCCTCAGCCTGCGTCGCCCGCAGCGGGACCCTGATTTTCGGCGTGAAATAATATACGTTCCGGCACACCGGTCAGTACACCCTGTCCTTCATCAGTACTTGAAAAGCCCCCATCGACCCCGTAAGCTGCGTGCATCCCAGTTGCCGGTCAAATTTTCGAGCCTATTTCATCACTATGGCTACCACAGAACGCGACTACTATCAGGTTCTCGGTCTCCCCAAGTCTGCCTCGGCGGACGACATCAAGAAGGCCTACCGCCGCCTTGCGCGCCAATTCCATCCCGACATGCATAGCGGTTCCAAGAAATCCGAGATGGAGAAAAGGTTCAAGGAGTTGAACGCCGCGCACGAAGTCCTGGGCGATCCGGGTAACCGGAAAAAATACGATCAATATGGCGCCAACTGGGAACAGGCCGAGGCCTACGAGCAGGCGCGTCGGCAAGCCGGTGCCCGAGCGGAGAGCGGCCAGGAGACTTCGTTCGGCGGAGAAGGGTTTTCCGACATCTTCGAAAATCTGTTCAAAGGGCGAGGGCGAGCCAGCAATGGTCGTGGATTTGCCATGCAGGGCGAGGATCTTGAAACGGAAGTGCAACTCACACTGGCCGAGGTGTTCACGGGCGTCACGAAGCGCATGACCTTGCAAGAGCCGGTGCCCTGCTCCACCTGTCACGGGAGCGGAGCCCTTCGCGGGCGTCCTTGTCCGACCTGTCAGGGGCATGGTGCGACGCTGCAGCCCAATACGATCGAAGTGCGAATCCCCGCCGGGGTCCAGGATGGAACGAGAGTTCGCGTGGCCGGCAAGGGACAAGCCGGCAGCAACGGCGGCAAGCCCGGCGATTTGTATCTGCGTGTGACAATCGCTCCGGACAACGTCTTTCGCCGGCAAGGAAGCGACATTCATGTATCTCTCCCCGTCTTCCCGTGGGAAGCGGCCTTGGGTGCCGATGTGATGGCCCCCACACTGATGGAGCCGGTTCGGGTAAAAGTTCCTCCGGGGAGCCGGGCTGACAGTAAGCTTCGGCTAAAGGGCAAAGGCCTCCCTGCGGCGGCAGGCGGCCACGGCGATCTTTTCTTGACGATCCAGATTGTCATGCCTCCCTCATCTACCGGCGAAGAGTGCAAACTCTACGACCAACTCAGGGCCATTGCGCATCCGGACCCGCGTGCCGAGCTGCTCGCACAGGCCCAACGCCGATCACGCCCCTAACTCCAGCGAGTCACGCTCCTTGCGCTTATCGTGCGCCACTCTGCCATTACGCCGCTGGCAGTGCAGCCTGTTCGTAGGCTCATCGAGTTGTGTTGTTGGCTTGCGTTGTGTTGATCGATCTGGCAAGCTACCTCCGCTTGTGGGAAAAATTATGATCTGTGTGATCGGGCTGCTGCCGGACACACACGAGTACTCTTTTGTTCAATGGGCTGAAGAACGAGCAGGGATTACTAGGATGTTCGTCATCGTGGAGTCAGACATCTTCATTCGGTTCAACCTAAGGAGGCAGGTATGAAGCAGGGAACCAGAACCATCGTGACGATGGGCGTCGCATCGGTATTCGCGCTAACTATTGGGATGTCTACGGTCTGGGCCAATGAGCCGGGTTACGGCAAGGAAGGACACGGGGGCGGCGGGCATAGCTCGATGGGCGGACATGGCGGGAGCATGATGCATAACAGCACCAGCTACCTGATCCGGCATCTGCTCAAACAGGAAAAAGAAATTGGGCTCACCGTGGAGCAAGTGACGAAACTCAAAGATATGCAACTCACCCTGGACAAGACCCGTATCAAGTCCGAGGCCGACATCCAGGTCGCGGAACGAGAGTTGAAATCCCTGACCGAGGATGAGAAGTCCGATCTGGGAGCGATCGAAGCCAAGCTGAAACAGAGCGCTGACCTTCAAGTCGGCTTACGCATGACCTCCATCAAGGCTCGTCGGGATGTGTACGCCCTCCTGACTCCGGAACAGCGCGCGAAAGAAAAGATCGAGCATGAGAAAGCGCTGCAGCAACACAAGGATGCCGGCAAGGGTTACAGCAACCCTCATGGCGGCGCGATGAAAGACAATCCGCATAGGGGTGGCGATACTGCACAGCCGGCGCCTCCTTCAAGCATGTCCGTGCAGTAGTGCAATCCAAGAAACTGGGCAGGGTACGTTGAGAGGTTCGAAGGACTGAGAACGAAGGTCTGGGAGATGGCATGCCGAAAGAGCTGAAACTCATGAGCCGCGATTTGCTAGACGGCCCTGATCGGGCGCCGGCTCGCGCAATGTTGAAAGCCGTAGGATTCACCGACGAGGATTTGTCTCGCCCGATCATCGGCGTCGCCAACACATGGATCGAGGTCATGCCCTGCAACTTCCACCTGCGCCGATTGTCGGAACGGGTGAAAGCCGGCATTAGAGCCGCAGGCGGCACTCCCATCGAGTACAACACCATCGCGGTGTCGGATGGCATTTCGATGGGGACCGAGGGGATGAAGGCTTCGTTGATCAGTCGAGAGGTGATTGCCGACTCGATCGAACTCGTGGCTCGTGGACACTTGTTTGACGGTGTGGTGGCATTGTCAGGCTGCGACAAAACCATTCCCGGCACCGTGATGGCTCTCGCTCGCCTGAACCTGCCATCGGTGATGCTCTACGGCGGCTCGATCATGCCTGGCCAGTTTCAAGGCCACGACGTGACCATTCAAGATGTATTCGAGGCAGTCGGGAAACATGCGTCAGGCAAGATGACCAATGCCGAACTCAAGGATCTTGAAGACCATGCCTGCCCAGGCCCCGGCGCCTGCGGGGGTCAGTTCACGGCTAACACCATGGCCATCGCGTTCGAGTTTCTCGGCATCTCACCAATGGGACGGAACGGGGTACCGGCCATGGATCAGCGAAAGGATGACGTGGCCTTCGAGTGTGGAAAGATGGTCATGGATCTGTTGAAGCGAGACCTGCGGCCCCGCCAGATCATCACGCGGAAATCGCTCGAAAATGCCATTGCCGCGGTCGCGACGACCGGCGGCTCGACGAATGCGGTGTTGCATCTGCTCGCCATCGCGCGCGAAGCCAACATCAAACTGAGCATCGACGACTTCGACAAGATTAATCGGAAGGTGCCATTACTCGCCGACCTCAAGCCTGGAGGCCGATTTACGGCTTCGGATCTCTATGCAGCTGGAGGGACCACCTTGGTCGCCAAACGGCTGCTCGATGCCGGTCTCTTGCACGCCAGCCAACCGACCGTAACCGGCCGGACGATCGGGGAAGAGGCCAAGACCGCGAAAGAAACATCCGGGCAACAAGTTCTCAGGCCTTTGTCAAATCCGATCAAGCAGACCGGTGGAATGGTGATTCTACGGGGGAATCTGGCTCCCGAAGGCTGCGTTGTGAAGGTGGCCGGACACTCGATCATGACGTTCCGTGGCCCGGCCAAAGTGTACAACAGAGAAGAGGACGCCTTTGTCGCCGTGCAATCCCGTCAAATCAAAGCGGGCGATGTCGTGGTGATTCGGTATGAAGGCCCCTCAGGAGGACCGGGCATGAGAGAAATGCTCGGTGTGACCGCTGCCATCGTCGGTGCAGGCCTGGGTGACTCCGTCGCGCTGCTCACCGACGGCCGCTTCTCCGGCGCCACCCATGGCCTGATGGCCGGCCATGTCGCACCGGAAGCCATCAAGGGCGGCCCGATCGGCGCCGTGAAGAACGGCGACATGATTGTCTTTGATATCGCTAAACGGACGCTGAGCGTGGAACTCTCGCAGAAAGAAATCAAGGCCCGGCTCAAGAAGGTTAAACAGCCGTTACCCCACTACACCTCCGGCGTGATGGGCAAGTATGCGCGGCACGTCTCGTCGGCCTCGGAAGGGGCTATTACGACATAGGAAAAAATTGGAAGACACCTGAGCTGGGTGGTGTATTCGACTCGTAGCTAACAATCATCAGCTCTCCTGCCTATCGCCCCTTCATCCGTCCCCGCATCTCCGACATCATGCTATCGAGGTCAGCTTCCGCCTTTGCACGATCGCTGATCAACTCATCGAGATTGTATGGACGAACCGGAACCGGCTGAACCACCTCGGGCTTCACCATCTGCTTGAGCTGCAGATCAGACTGAGGAGGCTGGGGTGGTTTGGCTTGGGGCTGGACTGATGGGGCCGGTTGTTGGTCGATCGCTGACTGCATCTGTCCAGTGGGCAGAGGCGCTCCTTGTCCAGTTCGTGTCCCCACGCCTTGTTCCCGCAACCATTGTGTGGCCACACTCGACTTGAGCGAGAAACTGATGCTCGTGATCGGAAGGCCATCCGAGGCGACACGGGCAATAGCCGTATTGACACCGATCATCCGCCCCTCTCCATCTAAGAGTGGCCCACCTGAATTTCCACGGTTCAAACCCGTCTCTGTTTGAAACACGTGCTTGCCCTTGACTCCATTGAAGTTATCGACTTCGGCGCTGATCACCCCAGTAGTGAGAGTCCACAATCCACCTTGTTCCGGGTGACCAATGGCGACCACTCGATCCCCGATCCTAGCCCGCCCTGATTCACTCACATCGACAACGGGCAGCGGCTCGGTGACACCCTCGAGTTTCAACAGCGCAAGGTCCAATGATTGAGAATAGGCCACAACTTTGGCACGGACCATACGGGAGAGATCACTCTTTGACTCTCCCGTGACTCGGGCCGGCTTGAGAAACACAGACAGACGGGCAAAGGGTTTCCCGGTTTGTTCCTCGATCACGACGTGAGCATTCGTGATAACCAAACCATCCGACTGAATAATCGAACCGGTTCCGCCACTCCCTTTCCTGCCGCCATCCGCATACCCCATCACCATCACTACGCCTGGAGATTCCTGCTCGTAAATCTCGCGCGGCGATAATTCCTTACCAGTGGCCGCAGTGCTCCATATCAAAGAGAGCGCGAACAGGCTCCCCCATGTTAGCGACCTCATCATGGCCTCCTTCTTTCTATCAGAATAGCCGAGCGAGACTGGCGGGACGGGTTGATTTGGTTCATCTGGTTGGTCTTGTTTAACCAAACAAACGAGATAAACCAAATAACGGTAATCTTCTGCTGGCGGACTTTTTCAGCATCCTGCTAGGCGCGCCGATAGAACTCCGCAATCATCTCTACGACGTAAGACAGCTGCGGTTCTGTCAACTCAGCGTAGATTGGGAGAGACATCACCTCTTCGGCCGCCTGTTCTGACACAGGGAAGGCTCCCTTCTGATGCCCTAAATCTCGATAGCAGTTTTGGAGATGCATGGGAAGCGGATAGTACACTTCCGTGCCGACACCTTTCTCTTTGAGGAAGGCGCGCAACTCATCGCGCTTCGGCACGCGCACGGTGAATTGGTTATAGACATGGAAATTGCCGGGCGCCGTTGGTGGCAATATCACGCGATTATCAAGCTTCGCCTGTGCGAACAACTGCCGATACCGTTCGGCATTCCGCCGCCGTCCCTCGGCCCACTGGTCAAGATACTTTAATTTGACCTGGAGCACGGCAGCCTGAAGCGCATCCAACCGGCTATTGATCCCTACCGCCTCGTGGAGATAGCGGACCCGGCTCCCATGAACACGGAGCATGGCCATGGAGTCGGCAAGGGCTTTGTCGTCGGTTGTGATGAGTCCCCCATCTCCAAAGCCTCCCAAATTCTTGGAGGGGAAAAAACTAAAGCACCCGGTGTCGCCGAGTACCCCGGCGCGTTTCTCTTGCTGTGCCGCCCCAATGGCTTGGCAAGCATCCTCAATAACGTACATCTTCTTCCGCTTGGCAATCTCGTTGATCGCAGCCATGTCCGCACATTGCCCAAAGAGGTGAACTGGAATGATGGCTTTCGTACGAGGCGTGATCGCTCGCTCAATGAGTGCCGGATCGATATTGAACGTATCAGGCTGAATGTCCACAAACACCGGCTTCGCGCCCAACCGTGAAACCGCACCCGCCGTGGCAAAAAACGTGAACGGAATGGTGATCACCTCATCGCCGGCCTTCACCCCCATGGCCATGAGAGAGAGCAACAGCGCATCGCTCCCGGAGGCGCACCCGATCGCATAGCGAGAGCCGATATACCGGGCAACAGATTCCTCGAACGCCACGATGCGCGGCCCCAGGATAAATCCCTGCTCGTCACAGACAGTCTGTATCTCCGCCATGATTTCTGCACGAAGGGGCTGGAACTGAGCTTTCAGATCAAGCAACGGCACATTCATCGAAGCGGACCTCCAGTATGAATTTCAACGCTCGAAGGACTAACAGGACGACCGTGACACTCCCTTCAATACCTGGCTCCTGGACATAATGCAAGTGGAGAATCAGAGCCGCAGACTGGCCGGCTGGCTTAGCCCGCATTATTCATGAAGCTTCTGCTGCAAGCGTGGATACGCGGCTGTGACGGAGCAGTCTCGCCGTTCAGCCCTTCGACATACTCACGAGTATGCCTCAGGGCTTCACATCTCCGAGTGCCCGTCTCGCTTCGCGTCTGCACGCTTTCGCGACGAACCTTCATGAATATTGCGGGCTAGCGAAAATCTCGCCGCTGAAAAATAAGGCTGGCTGTGAAGAGAAGCACTGCCGTATACGTCGCTCCGTAGGCGACAATCAGCATCAGGTCCGCACCGCTTACTTCCAGGTGGTGAACGACATGGCCCTTCAAGTTGAAGCGTTCAAGGTTGGGCAAGAGATAATAGATCCCATCCAAAATCCCACGGCTGAAATCATCCATTTTTGCCCCGAATATTTTTAGGTCGGACGTGAGATGCCCTATCACATACATCGCCAGCGTAAAGATGGCACTTAAGGTGGCACTGGTAAACGTGGAAAACAGCAGAGCGACCGCCGTGATTACCATGAACTCGACGAAAATCAGCGCCAGCGCCTTGAACAGCATCCCGTCGACGGGAACCGCTTGGGCATAGAGCACCACCAGCAATCCCAGCGCCATGACGACCGTATTGACGAACAGGGTGATCGTGAGGCCCAGATACTTTCCGAGAAGAAATTGGTATCGCGCCACCGGTTTGGACACAATTGTGTAGATGGTCTTCTTCTCGATTTCCTTGCTCACCAGGCCGATCCCAACAAAAATGGCAATCAACACCCCGAAGAAATTAATGCTCCCTAGCCCAAGATCCAGAATGAGACGGTGGAATTCCCCCAAGGTTAACCGTGACAGGATCACAGAACTGCCGATCATGAGTAGCGCAAAGACCAGCAGATTGTAGAGCAGCTTGTCTCGCAAGTTTTCCCGAAATGTGTTCAGCGCGATCGACAGGATTTTCATGCGCGCTTCTCCGCCGGACTCCGATGTTCTTCGACTTCCCGGATGAAGAGGTCCTCCAGCGACCCCTTCTGAGGATTGAGCGAAACCAGGCTTGCCTTCGCTACACGGATAATCTCCAATGCTCCCCCGACATGCTGCTGGCTCTTCAGCACTACCAACATCCGATCCCCTTGCATCACCACTTTGTCGGTAAGCGGGCGTAGGTGGTCCAACCCTTCGGGGGTCAGACGATCCACGACCAATTCCACTTGGTGACTCGCCCCTTGATCCAGCAAGTCGGTCACCCGGCCACAGGCCACGAGACGTCCCTTCAGAATCATCGCAACCCGATCGCACAGCACTTCGGCATCGTGCAAGATATGGGAGCTGAACAAGACCGTCTTCCCGGACTCTTTGAGACGCAAAATCAGATCGCGCACTTCTTTCCGCCCGATGGGGTCCAGTCCGGACATGGGTTCGTCCAGCACCACCAACTCCGGATCGTTAATTAAGGCTTGGGCGACCCCCACCCGCTGCAACATGCCTTTTGAGAACTTCCTGAGCTGGAGATCCTTCGCGTGCGTCATACCGACCAACTCTAAGAGCTCGTCAATTCGCTTATCCAGAACAGCCCCCCACAGCCCAAACAAATGCCCGTAGAACCCAAGAAACTCCCGGCTCGTGAGGTAGTCGTAAAAGTAGGGCGACTCGGGAAGGAATCCCAGCCTGGCCTTAGTCTGGGGATCGCCCAGTTCACGGCCAAACAACTGCGCGTGCCCGCTGGTCGGATAGATAAGCCCCATTAAGATCTTGAGGGTCGTGGTTTTTCCCGCGCCGTTCGGGCCGAGAAATCCGAATACTTCCCCAGGCCGGACTTCGAGGTTAAGGCCATCCACCGCCGTCACTCGCTTGCCCCAGAACCCCACACGGAAGACCTTAGACAGTTGCTCAGTCTGGACCACGAGATCGGAGTTAGGCGTCATGGCTCACTCCCATGTTCTAGGGAAACTATAGGAAGGCTCTACCTTCGGAAAACTGTAGCTCAGCGGTTTACGACGTTTGAAAAACGTGCGTAGCCGTTCTGGATGCGTCGAGCTGGAGACCGTGCCAGTCTTGGGATCCAATCGATAGTCTCCTCCAAACGGTTCCTGTGGCAGCATCGGAAGGATTCCCGCCGCCACGAGATCCGCGAGTCGTCGCAGGAGATGGTCCGATGTTGCGTCCGATAGGCTTCCACCGCGCGCTCCAGTATGCGAAGATCCCGTTCGATGATAACTTCTTTCATCCGGTTCGCCAAGACTTCTCGCATCTCCGGATCTTGCGTCTCCCGCAAACGGGCTTCAAGAAACGCCAAGGCCGTGTCAGGATTTCCCGCCTCCGCCGCCATGCGAGTGGCGAGCCCTGGGAGATAGGCATGGGCCGTCCGGCAGACTGGCCGCCTTCATAATGTATTCTGCCCCCTTGGCTGGATCACCGAGCAGAAAATAATAGTTGTACCCAAGAAGAAAGGGAATGTTCCAGACCTCGGGATTCGCCTTGACACCCTTTTCAAGCAGCCGGATGCTCAAGTCCGGGCGGTTGGCGAGATCGCCGAGAATGACGCCGCCGGCATAGTAGGCATAGGCATACTGAGGATCGAGCGTGGTGAGCACGTCCAAGGCGTGATACATCCACTCATATTCGTCTGCGCTATTTCGTTTTTTTCCGATCACCTGCACCAGCCTGAGCCAGAGAATATCGGCACCCAAGATGGTGATAGCCGAGCAAGGCTGGTTTCAGATATTCGCCCTTGGGAAGCTGCGCGAGGCCTTCAATCTGGACGACCGTCCGATCCTGTCGCCGATCGAGCTCCCCTTGCAGCCAGCCGACGCAAGCCAGCAAGAGGATTCCCCCCATGCAGAAGCAGAAGCTGATTCACGATCGCGTGCGCTGCGATGATGTAAGGCTGTTGAGACCGTCATGAGAGAGACACCGGCAGGATGAGTAAATGGGAAGGTCCCGGCAGCCATGAATGGCTGCCGGGACCCCGTGACCTGCCTAGTACCTACACAGGCCTAGAATACACCGGTTGTACAATCGCTGGCGCCATGGTCAATCGTGGAATCCCAGGTTGAAACTGAATTGGATCGCCATCCAGATTGCTTTGAGCTAACGCAATAAAGTTGTTTTGGACAGCGAGTGCGACAGCACCAGGCCCCGCAATGGCTAAAGGACAAGAAGTGACCGTCGTATACCCAACGGCCGGACCCACCGTTGTATCTACTCCATAACGGAACATCACATTACCAGTTGCCTTGAACCCAATATCGGTGAACTAGCCTCCAAAAACACCTCCCGCAGTACACCAGGCCACCGGAGGAGGAGTTGGCGCCAAACCAGCAGCCCAGGTAAATGGAATTGTTTTGGTACCGGCGACAGGTGGAACCACACCCTCCGCAGTAACTCCAATGTAACAGCCTCGCTCCGCCTGGAAGGCGACTTCAGAGGTTTTGATCGCCTGGAGGTTTGTCTTTGCCTCGGCCTGGCGCGACTTCAACTGATAGGTCAGGAAGTTCGGGATGGCGATGGCCGCCAAGATCCCGATGATCGCCACGACGATCATCAACTCAATGAGGGTAAAACCCTCTTGTTTCCGCAATGCCTTAAACATCGTACTGCCTCCTTGTTGATGGTTCACTGACGCCCCTTCACACCCTTGCTTCTTTCTCATCGGAACTCGCATCCGATTTCTGTTACCTAGCCCTATAGCAGGTTCGATGCCCGGTACATGGCCAGATCATGAAGGACTGGGTCACATGGAAAATCAAATAGTTATGATTATTAGCTGCTGTGAAACAGACAGCGGTTGGGGATCATCTTTCCCGCTTTTGCTCTGATCTGCCAATATTTGTCATCCACTGTACGGGGCCTGGCGCCTTCCACTTTCTCTCCAGGGAGGAGAGCAGCCAGAGGGATTCATCATCTACATGAGAAAATACTCTGTGGAAGCAGCTATTTAGCGTGAGAAGGCTGAGCCGAATCAGCTTGTCAGGTGCCGAAAAGCTAACCCAGGCTGAAGGCGAGATCAATGTTAACAGAGAGGATAAAAGGGGGAAACCAGGGCTAGGCTACAGACAAAGGCTGTATTACTGAGCATTTATCTTCTCGGATACACGGCGTTTGGCCTGTTGGATACGTTCTTCTTGGGTCGGGTCTCCCATCCCTAGTTCACGGAATCGGTCCATCAATTTACTATTTGACGGGTCAAGCTCTAGCGCATGGAGCCAGGACTCACGGGCATCTGAGAATTTCTGTTGTTTAGCATAAATATCCCCGAGATGCTCATAGAGCACCGGATCATCCCCTGCGAGCGCAACAGCGCGCTGCATCTCCGTTAAGGCCTCGGTGAACGAGCCGGATTTAAACAAGGCCCAGGCAAGGCTATCGATATAGTACCCATTGCTCGGTTTGAGTGCGACAGCCCGCTTGGTCAAGGAAAGTGCTTGGTCGATCTTGACTCCCCTCTCTGCGTAGCTATACCCCAGATAGTTGAGCGCATCGGCATGATGGGGGTCCAGCTTGATTGCGGTCTCCATGACGCGCACGACATCTTCGAATCGATTGAGCTTGTCGTAGACAGTGCCAAGATTGAAGTACAAATCGGCGCTTTTGGGGTTCTGGCTGATGCCTTCTTCCAAGACCCTTGCCGCGTCGTCGAACTGGTCATTCTGCAAATAGGTCAATCCCAGCACGATGTGGGCTTCGGGCTGTTTTGGATTAATCGTAATAGCTTTGGTCAAGTGCGTGATGGCCTCAGGAAATTGCTTCAATCGATAGAACAAGAGGCCGAGATGCAGATGCCCTTCGAAGTAAGACGGCTCAAGTTGCACGTTAAACGTATAAGTCTCGATCGCCTTCTTCGTATCCTTGGATTCCTCATAGATATATCCAAGGTAATCTCTGATCTTGAGCTCCGTCGGGCGCGCCTTGAGAATCTTGATCAGCTGGTCTATGGCCTTGGGATAGTCCTTCTCTTCCCCATACAGAATTGCCAGTCGAAGCTGGGCATCGAGGTCCGAAGGGTCTTCCGCTAACAAATCATTGAGTTCCTTCCTGGCGCCCTGATAATCTTTCGTTGCCACATAGAGCCGAACCAACTGGTGCCGGATGTCCCGGCTTCGAGGGTTCACCGTCTGGAGATATTTTCGTAGCACGGCAATCGCTCGATCCTGGGCCTGTCGCGACTCATAGATCGAGGCGAGCGCAAGATATGCCGGTTCAAATGAAGCATTGACCTCAATCGCCCGCTCCAAACTCGTCGCCGCCTCTTCCCCTTTCCCCGCATCAAGGAGTATCCGCCCCAGGTGATAATGGCCGACGGCAGATTCGGGAGCTCGCGCCAAGCCCGCTCGAATGGCCTGTTCCGCTTCGGGCTGCCGCTTCAAACTCAGAAGCAAGAGACCCTTTGTAAAATAGGGGTCGCTCACGGTCGGATCGGTCTCGATCGCGCGATCCAACAATTTCAGTGCACGTTCCCCTTGCCCTGCACTGGCTAAAATACCTGCCATCTGCGTGAGCAGCTGTCCGTCTTGGCTAGGCCCCTCTACCGCTTGATCAGCATAGCGCACAGCATTGGGCATATCGCCCAACGAAAAATAGAGACCGGCCAGCCGAGCTTTTACAGACTGGGACGCCGGATCTGCCTTCAACGCGGCCTGATATTCCCGAATCGCACGATCCATATCCTGCGCAAGCTCGGCTTGGTACCCCAGCATGAAATGATAGGACGCAGCAGCATCGGGGGGATGAATCGAGGGCGTAGTCTTGGTCGTGCCGGAAGGGGCAGCCATCTTATCAGGGATCCGCGGCTCGGCGGCGCAGGCTACCACCATTAGGGAGAGCACCGCACAAGTCACGCGAGAGAGCACAGTAAGACTTCGGCCATTCTCCGTCCGGCTCGGCATGAAGCTTGTCGTGGGCACTCGGAGCATCCTCTTGGTAGATTCAGATAAGATTGTGATGGTGAGAAAGATTATACGAGTGGGGTGACACAGGGTCAAACGACTTCTCGGTTGTCGAGGCTCTCGAACTTCGCAAAGCGGTCATGAAAGAGCAGTTCCTTTCTCCCGATCGGGCCGTTGCGATGTTTGAGCACGAGAATATCAGCAATGCCCTTCCGTTCTGAATCCTGGTTATACACGTCCTCACGGTAGATGAACATGACGACGTCGGCATCCTGCTCGATCGCACCACTTTCGCGAAGATCCGCCAGCATGGGAATCGGTGGCTTCCGAGCTTCCACTGCGCGGCTGAGCTGCGACAGCGCGATGACCGGCACGTTGAGCTCCTTGGCCAAAGCTTTCAGCGAGCGAGAAATATCGGAGATTTCCTGCTGACGGGATTCCGAGTCGCTCCGCCCCTGCATCAACTGGAGGTAGTCGACAATCAAGAGATCCAGCCCCCGTTCGGCTTTCAACCGACGCGCCTTACCTCGCATCTGCTGCACGGTGATGCCGCCGGTATCGTCGATAAAGATCGGCGCCTGCTCCAGCCGGCCTGCCGCTTCCGCAAGACGCCACCAATCCTCTTTTTGAAGCTTACCGGTTCGAAGACCATGCGAATCGACTCGCGCTTCCGAGCTCAACATGCGCAGGACAATCTGCGGCTTCGACATTTCTAGACTAAAAATTCCAACGACCGTGCCTGCGTGAATGGCAGCGTGGGCTGCCATCCCCAGCGCCAGGCTGGTCTTCCCCATACTGGGCCGCCCTGCGATCACCACAAGATCGGACGGTTGGAGCCCCGCCGTGATATCGTCGAGATCGTAAAAACCTGTGGGAACACCCGTGATATGTTCCTTTCGCTTTGACAGTTTGTCGACGAGCTCAAGACTTTCCTTAATGATGGCATCAATGGGGGTGAACGACCGATCCAGTTTCCCCTGGACAATCCCGAACACCGACCGCTCCGCGAAATCGAGCAGGTCGTCAACGGAAGAGGTGCCTTCGTACCCGCGCGTGAGAACTTCCGTGGAGGTATGGATCAGCTCTCGCAGCAGCGCCTTGTCTCGCACAATCTTGCAGTGGTAGCGAATATTGGCGGAGCTGGCCACGCTCTGCACAAGTTCTGCTAAATAGGCAGCTCCCCCGATGGCCTCGATTTCTCCCTGCGCCTTCAATCGTTCCGTCAACGTAATCTGATCGATCACTTCTCCGACGTCCGACAATTCCAGCATCGCCCGATAGATCTTCCGATGCGACGTGCGGTAGAAGTTCTCTTCGACCAGTAATTCCATCGCCTTGGCCATCGCACTATTGTCAAGGAGGACTGCGCCGAGAACTGATTGCTCCGCCTCCAGGTTCTGAGGCGGCAGTTTTGGCTGAGACAGATCGGTGGCTGACATGGACTTCATGACCGTTCCTTGACCTGCCGCCGAAACCGGCGAGCCGCGGCCACCAGGTCGGCAACCCCCATCTTCTTCGAAAGACGTCTTAGATTGCGGGCTCGACTGCCCTGCCTATGAGCCGCGAAGGATTCAACCACCAGTACCTCGTCAGGACCCGTTCCTGGCGCCCCAACCACGACCACGAATGCGGCCTGCTGGGCCAACCCAGCCGCTACTGCGCCAGCCACAAGCGCCGCGTCGCTCCCCTTCATGGTCTGCTGCACTATTCGGGAGGGAGTCCGACGCAACTGGGCCACAACCGCTGTTAATCGACGCATAGCCCGGCGTGGACCGGCGACAAGATAATCCACTCGCGCCGTGACCGATCCCTCCTCTGGAAACTCTATCGTGTGGAAGAGACGATCGACATCCAATCCGAAACCGGTTGAGGGCAATGGCCTTCCAAATCGGCCGATCAAGTGATCGTACCGTCCACCGCCACCCAACTCCGCCCCCATCCCTTCGGCAAATACGTCGAACACGACACCATCGTAATAATCGAACCCGCGAAACTCTCCCAGATCCAAAAGCAGCGATTCCCGATGGCCTGCCGCACAAAGCAATTGATACACCTGGGCAAGCCGTTCGAGCGGAGCAATCAATGCCGGATCGTCGGCTGCGAGAACCCGGCCGCGTGCCAGCACTCCCTCTTGACCGTACAGCTCAGGTGCTTCCCGAATGGCACGCGCCGCCGTTTTTGAGATACGCTCTCCGGCCAGGACCTCTTCGAGTCTCGGCAGATCCTTTCGCGCCGCTGCCCGCTCAGCCAACTTCTGCCCCTGCGCAGACAGTCCGGATCGCATCAGGAGTCCCTTAATAAAGCCCACATGTCCGAGACAAACTTTAAACGACTGTAAACCGACTGTGCGAAGACACTCGATCATCAAACCGATCACTTCGCTGTCGCTTGTGACATCGTCTAGCCCGATAAGCTCGGCTCCAACTTGAAAAATTTCTCGGCCTCGCCCGGCGTGCTCCTGCTCATAGCGGAACACAGACGTTCGATAGGAGAGACGCAACGGCAACGTCGCGCCTGTAAGCCCCGTCGCAACTGTCCTGGCGATCTGCGCCGTGGCATCCGGACGGAGGAGCAGCGTCCGCCCTGTTGTCCGATCGACAAATTGATAGCAGTGCTCGATGAGTTCAGGCTCAAGCCCTGGAGCCAAGACGTCGAGATACTCGAACGTGGGGAGAATGATCTCATCGTAGCCCCACCGGTTGACTTGAGTGAGCAATTGCTCCTCAAGGTGGCGGACCTGTTTCGCCGCGTGAGGAAGAATCGTCGCCATGCCCACAGGAACAAGCGAGCGCTCGCGGGACGATGAGGCCTGCCCCGAAGAAAGACGAGGCTTCGGAGGAGCGGAGATCATGGCTGACCTGATTGATAGCGCGCGGAGTTAGGACAGAGCCGCGACTTTGACTGAGAGAATGTCTTTGCTGGATTTGATCGTCTCAAGCACCTTGTCAGGGAATACCGCATCGGAGCCAATGATGAGCATCGCGTTCCCTCCCCGCTTCTCAAGCGCGCATTGCATCCGGACGATGTTGATCAGGTTGTCGCCGAGCACTTTCCCAACCATCCCGATCACCCCTGGACGATCGATGTTGAGGATCAGGAGCATGTGTCCTTCCGGCACTACTTCAACATTGAATTGATCGATCTCCACGACGCGAGGATCTTTTTTGTGAAAGAGTGTGCCGGCCACCTGATACGACTTCTTGCCGGCCTCCACTCGCACACGAATCAAGCTGGTGAAGTCTCCCGCATCGGAGTTCTTCACTTCTTTCACTTCAATCCCACGTTCCTTCGCAACGACCGGCGCGTTCACGTAGTTCACTGGCGCTTCCATCACCGGGGCCAATAATCCCTTCAACACGGCGATCGTGAGCGGCGCGATCGACAAACTTGCCACCTCTCCGCTGTATTCGACAGTCACGCGCTCAAGCCCGCCTTCGCACAGCTGCGTTTGCAACTTCCCAAGCTGCTCGGCTAACGACAGGTAGGGCTGAAGCCTCGGCAACAACTCTGGAGACACAGAAGGGATATTGACCGCCCCACGGGCAATGCCCTTGGTGAAGTAATCGACGATCTGCTCCGCAATACCGACGGCCACATTCTCTTGCGCCTCGGTCGTCTGGGCTCCGATGTGCGGAGTACAGATAAAATTATCCAACGTCAACAACGGATGATCCGCCTTCACCGGCTCTTCTTCAAATACGTCGAAGGCTGCCGCCGCCACATGCTTGACCTTCAATGCTTCAAATAGATCACCCTCATGAATAATCCCGCCTCGGGCACAATTCACAATCATCACCCCTGGCTTCATCGTCGAGATCGATTGCGCATTGATGAGGCCCTTGGTTTCAGGTGTCAACGGCGTGTGGACAGAGATGATATCGGCACGCTTGAAGAGTTCATCCAGCGGCATCATGGTCACGCCCATTTTCTGCGCGCGTTCTTCAGCCAAATAGGGATCATAGGCAACCACACTCATGCCGATTCCCTGTGCCAGCTTCGTAAGATGGCTGCCGATTTGCCCCACGCCGACGATGCCGAGCACCTTGTTGTAGAGTTCGACGCCCATGAATTTGTCTTTTTCCCACTTACCGGCCTTCACGGACGCGGTGGCTTGGGGAATCCGCCGGCTCATCGCGCAGATCATCGACATCGTATGCTCCGCAGTCGTAACGGTATTACCGCCCGGCGTGTTCATCACGACGATCCCACGACGCGTCGCTGCAGGCGTATCGACATTGTCCAGCCCTGACCCGGCCCTCCCGACAACTTTCAATTTTTCGGCTGCCGCAATCAGTTCCTCCGTCACCTTGGTGCCGGACCGCACGATCAATCCATCGGCGTCCTTAATCTCCTTGAACAACTCCTCTTTCAGCATCTTGGATTTTACGACGACAGTGAATCCAGCCTGTTCCAGCAACTCCACGCCCTGCTTCGACAAGCTGTCGCTGATGAGGATTTTCATTCCCATTGTGTCTGCCCTATCGTAAGAGTTTCGAGATGAAATCCCTATGCCATAAGAATTTCTTGCGCCTTCGCGACGCCGCTGCCAAGCTTCACAGGATGTCCTAGCCCTTTGAGCACCATTTCAACGGCTGCCACGGCCATGATGATATCAAAACGGTCCATGTAACCCATGTGGGAGACCCGGAAGATCTTCCCCTTCAAATGGTCCTGTCCGCCGGCCGCTGTCATGCCGTATTGGACACGCAAGTTTTTGTAGATAGCCTGCCCATCTACACCTTCTGGAGCTAATACGGCGGTGAGGGCATCGCTGGGAGACTCTTTGGGAAACAACGCGAGCCCGGCACCCTGCATCCCTTCACGCATGGCCTTTGCGAGCATAGCTTGACGTCCGAACAGCCCATCGAGCCCTTCGGCCCGCATCATCTTCAACACTTCCTGCAAGCCGACAATGAGAGACACTGCCGGCGTATAGGCCGTCTGATTTTTTAGCTGATTTTCCTGCTCTTTCTTAAAATTGAAATAGAACGCCGTGTTCTTCGCTTTCTCTGCCAACTGCCAGGCTTTATCGCTCACGCTCACAAATGCCAGGCCTGGCGGAAGCATCAGTGCCTTTTGCGACCCTGTAACCACGACATCGATCCCCCACTCATCGGTCTTGATGTCGAACACTCCGAGGGCGGTAATGGCATCCACCACAAGAATGGTTTCGCCATAGGGCTTCACGATCTCCGCAAGAGCCTTGATGTCGTGCGCCACACCGGTGGAGGTTTCGCTCGCTTGCACATACACCGCTTTGATTCCCGGATCTTTTTTCAGCGCATCGGCCACCACATGGGGATCGACGGCTCGCCCCCACTCCACCTTGATCTCGGTCACTTCGGCGCCGAACGTCTTGCAGAGCTTCGTCCAGCGTTCTCCAAACTTCCCCCCATTAATAGTAAGGGCCTTGTCGCCAGGGGAGAGAAAGTTAGACACTGAACCTTCCATGCCTCCGGTTCCGGAAGCCGCCAACATCAACACGTTATTCTTCGTTTGGAATAGCCACTTCAGTCCATCGCGGACTTCAGCGAACACTTTGTCGAACTCTGGAGCACGGTGATGAAACATGGGCCGAGCCATGGCCAGCAGCACTTCAGGGGGCACAGGCGTCGGACCGGGAGCCAGCAAATACCGCTTCAGCATCGACTGATCCTCCTAATTCCAAATGAAACATGAAAAATCTTACGCGGGAAGGAGGGACGATACCATTGCCTCCCAAAAGCTGTCAAGGCGAGGAACCGTGTAGTGACGCGCGCTTTCAGGCTGTTGGGACTCTTCGATACCGACAGGAATTCCACTTGCAATTTTGTATCAACGTTGGAACGCCCACCCCTGTCTTACCAAAGAAGGGGCATCATTCTCTTTGCAACTCCTTGACACGAACGCAGTCCATCGATAGTCTAGCCTCACAGATCATGACAAACCTCCCACACCAGACTGATCGCCGCCGCGCTTGGGTGACGCCTCTCAGGCCAGGACATGTCGTCCTCCCGATAGCGCTCCTCCTCGGAGTATGGGTTAGCCTCTCCGCTCCTACTATTATATTGGTGCAGGCTGCAACTCCTTCCGAACCCGTTACGGTTGACCCATCTACGCTTGTGGATGAGAACACAGCGGCGGAAGACGACCCAGACGCAAATCTGGTCCCGGTCGATACCGAAGGCCCGCCACCGGAAGCTGCAAACCGTCGCACAGCCACAACTAGTAGCGTTCCACGAGCTGAAGACCTCTTACAACTGAACCCAGCGGGAAACTCACCGGCAACCGCACGGTTTTCAGACGCCTTGAACCCTCCGGCTGAACTGACTCAGACACAAGACTCTTCCGAAAATGCCGCAGATCAGACGGAGTATGCGAGCTACAATGTTCCAATTGTCATGGACCCTTCGGTTCAGGCCCACATTCGCTACTTCAATACGGCCATCCACGATCGCTTCGGACAATGGCTCCTCCGACTCAGCCGCTATCGTCCCCTCGTCGAAACAATCTTCACGGAATTTCATCTTCCCAGCGATCTGGTCTACCTCTCCCTGGTGGAAAGCGGATTCAACCCCTACGCGTACTCACGAGCTAAAGCTACGGGTCCCTGGCAGTTCATGAAGGGTACGGCCAAAGTCTATGGGCTCCGCGTGGACACGTATGTCGATGAACGTCGGGATCCCATCAAGTCGACGGTGGCTGCAGCACGTTACCTCCGCGATCTCTACGACCTCTTCGGCGCCTGGCCGCTCGCGATGGCTGCCTACAATGCCGGAGAAGGCAAGGTGATGCGAGCCCTCCACAAGGCCCGGGTCGAAAGCTTTTCTGAGATTTCGAAAACACGATTGATTCGGCGTGAGACGAAAGAATACGTGCCACGATTTATGGCCGCCACCATTATCGCGAGAAACCCCGATCGATATGGTTTCACTCAGGAGTCTGCTGAGCCGCATCAATTCGATGAAGCGATCGTCACACGACCCGTCCATTTTCGCGCGATCGCCAATGCCACCGGCATTCCTTATGAAGAGCTCCGGCTCTTAAATCCTGAGCTGCGTCGAGACGCGACACCCCCCGGCGACGAAACCTACCACCTGAAGGTTCCAGTGGGAACGAAAGCGAATGTGGAACAGCTGCTTGAGCGCATCCCAACCTATAAGTTCCCACAACTTCCTGCAAAGGCTCAGTTTGTCACAGCCGGATCCTCTCGCTGGTATAAGGTCCGTACGGGAGACACACTAGGAAAAGTGTCGAAACGGTTTCGTATCCCGATTAAGACGCTCCAAACAAAGAATAGCCTCTCCAGCCAGACAATTCGACCCGGCGACTTTCTCGTTATCAGCCGCTAAAGACGATCTCCTCTGTCTGCGATCCGCAGAATGGAATACTCCCGCAGGCTGCTCAAAAAAACCAGATTTCTCACCCGCCCACCCTGAGTCTGCCAAGCCAGACTCTTCGCCCTGGGACGCGCCTTGTCCCTGGCAAATCCGCAACTCCGAGGCTGACCATCGGTTTATGGTTCACGGTTCTGCGGAGCGAGGCGAGAACGACGCTGACGGACTTTTTCAGCAGCCTGCTATGATTTTTTCTTGGCTGCTGAGGAAGGAGGAGCCAGCGGACTTTTCTGTGATGGGACAATGGCCGGAGTTGTCGACGCCGAGGCAGGGGTTGACTCTTGTGACTTCATGGCATCCATGATTTTGGTCCGAATCGTCGCTTCACTGGTGAAGGGAGAGTTCGGATAGGTCTTTATCAGTTCCTGATAGCGAGCCAAGGCCCCCTCAGGACGCGATTGGGACTCTTCCAGCCTCGCCAGCTCGAATAACGCCTGATCCCGGTTCAACGTACCAGGCGTCTCCAAGATGCCAGTGAATGCCTTCACTGCCTGGTCCCGGTCTCCCTTGTGCAAGTATACATAGGCCAGGCGTTGTTGCACCAACCCAGCCATTGAGGGATTCGAACTGTATAATGTGAGAAATCGCTGATAGGCATCAATCGCTGCGCTCAGTTCATTGGCCTGGACCAATGCATTTCCCAAATGGTACAAGGCCAGTGGCGCCGTGGAGGTTCGTGGATATTGATCGACAATTTGCCGATACCTCGCGATCGCTTCCTTGAGCGCGTGATCGGTCTTCTGAGGGTCATTTGCAGAAGGAGCGGTTAAGAAGCGCATCGCCTCTTGTTCAAGGTCTTGGGCTTTCTGCGCTGCCTGACGGTCGACATAAAACACTCCTCCGACCACGGCAGCCGCTAGCACCAGCACTCCCAGGCCGACCAGCAAGGGGCGTCGATAATCCCCTGCCCTATGCAGTGCATGGTCCAGCGAACTCAACATGTGAGCTTCATCGACCGGAAGAGTTTTCGCCGGGACCTTGATACGGTAGCTCATGGATGGATTCGTCAGGGAGAGCGGTGCCCGTTTCCTCAAATTGTGATCGGGCCTTATACTAAGGATGTCACGAGCTTGTCAATGAGGCGGCTGGGTGTCGGTTCTCAGAAGGCACACCAGCTCCTATCTTCTTAATGTCTGGTCACATACATGTTTGAAAAACAACTACGGGAATTGGCCGCGAGGCATCTGACCAGACGCCTCACTCCACTTCATTCCGGCATTGGGCCGGTAGTTGAAGTGGATGGACGCCAGATCCTTCTATTTGCCTCGAACGACTATTTGGGACTGGCCATGCACCCGGAAGTGATTCAGTCCGCCGTCGAGGCGACACAACGGTTTGGGGCCGGAGCTGGAGCCTCTCGGTTGATCTCCGGTTCGTTGCCGCCACATCAAGAACTAGAGTCTGCCCTGGCACAGTTCAAAGGAACCGAAGCCGCACTGACATTTAGCTCCGGCTACCTTGCTAACATTGGAACTATCCCTGCACTGACTGAACAAGGCGGACTGATCCTGGCAGATCGCCTGTGCCATGCCAGCCTGATCGACGGCTGCCGTCTCAGCGCAGCCGACTTTCGAATCTATCGCCACAACGATACCAGCCACCTCCAGTCCCTTCTGGCCAAGAAACGCCAGGCACGCCGCACCCTGATTGTGACCGACGGCCTATTCAGTATGGACGGAGACCTTGCGCCGTTGCCAGAACTCTGTCGATTAGCCAAGGACTATGAGGCCGATATCTATCTCGATGACGCCCATGGCACGGGCGTGATGGGGCCGCACGGACGAGGGACGGCCGAACATTTCGGCCTCGATTCACAGATCCCGTTTCAGATGGGGACCTTGGGCAAGGCCTTCGGCAGCAGTGGCGCCTATCTTGTCGGGTCCTCGATGTTGATCCGCCATCTCATGAACACAAGCCGGTCCTTCATCTTTACCACGGCGGCCCCACCAAGTTCGGCTGCTGCCGTCACGGCAGCATTGCGAGTCATGCAACGGGAGCCGGAACGACGTGCACGCCTGTGGGCCAACCGTGAACGATTGTTCTCAGGATTGACCCAATTGGGATTCAGCCTATCCCCCAGCGTCAGTCCAATCATGCCAATCCTCGTCGGCAATGCTAAAACCGCGCTCTCGTTAGCCGAACACCTGTTCGCAGAAGGGGTGTATGCGCCGGCGATTCGGCCTCCTACCGTTCCGGAAGCCACCAGCCGTGTCCGAGTCACGGTGACATCCGAACATCTCCCCGACCACATCGACCAAGCCCTTGACGCGTTTCAACGCGCAGGGCAATCGGCGGGGCTGATCTGATCGAATCCTTCACCTCTCTGCACTAAACCACCAAAGCATTCACGCAGCTGCTTACGGCTATTTCCTTGCTTTCTCATCACCCTGTGGCATGATGCCTCAAGCAGCTTCCGATCCGACAGACCATCATCGCACCGTTCTTTATTACCAGGGAGTCCTCTTCATGGATATTGCGAAGCTCCTAACCTACACGGCAAAGGAGGGCGCATCGGATTGTCACATCAGCGCCGGCGAGCCACCGATGATTCGTGTGAACGGAGACCTCAAGAAGCTGGATCATCCCCCACTGACCACGGAAGAAACGCACTCGCTGATTTATGACATGATGAGCGATACCCAACGAAAAAATTTCGAGGAAAAGCGCGAGTGTGACTTCTCCTTTGAACTGGGCGACATCGCCCGATTCCGCGTCAATGTCTTCGTCCAATCCCGTGGGCTTGGCGCCGTCTTCCGAAACATTCCCACACAAATCATTCCGATGGAGAAACTCGGCCTGCCTCCGATCGTGCGGCAACTCTGCGATCGGGAAAAGGGGCTGATCCTTGTGACCGGCCCAACCGGGTCCGGTAAATCGACGACGCTGGCCTCCATGGTCGATTATTTGAACAACACTTTCGAAGGCCACATCCTCACCATCGAAGATCCAGTCGAATTCGTCCACAAGTCGAAAAAGTGTCTGGTCAACCAGCGGGAGCTGGGCGTCCATACCCTATCGTTTGCGAATGCGCTGAGAGCCGCTCTTCGTGAAGATCCTGACATCATCCTTGTGGGCGAAATGCGCGATCTGGAAACCATCCAACTCGCGTTGACTGCTGCGGAAACGGGTCACTTGGTCTTCGGCACACTCCACACCTCCAGCGCGCCTAAAACCATCGACCGCATCATCGATGCCTTCCCCCCCAATCAACAGTCCCAGATTCGGGCACAGATCGCCGAAGCCTTGGAAGCGGTCATCACGCAGACCCTGCTGAAGAAAAAATCAGGAGGGCGTGTTGCCGCCCTCGAAATCATGGTCGCCACGACCGCGGTCAGAAATCTGGTCCGAGAGGGTAAGTTGCACCAGATTCCCGGAATCATGCAGGCCAGTCAGAAAGACGGCATGCAAACGATGGACATGGCCCTATTTGAATTAGCGACCCGTGGGGTTGTCACGAAGGGCGAAGCCCAATCGCGCAGCATGAATCCCAATCTGTTTGGGTCTCCAATGAGCGGCGCAGCGTAGGATTCCTGAGATACCTGGCAGGGAAACGGGGGTAGAAATGGATGTGCGCAGTCTCTTGAAAGTCATGGTGGATCAAGAAGCGTCAGACCTCTACCTGACCGTCGATTCGGCTCCCGCCTATCGCGTCCACGGCTCGACACAACAAACCAACGCGCCGCCCTTTACCAATGAACAACTCGAAGCCCTTGCGCTGGCGCTCATGCGCGGTCAGCAGCGTGGGGAATTCGAGGAAAAGATGGAAATGAACTTGGCCCTCTACTACAAAGAGCTCGGCCGTTTCCGTGTCAATATCTTTCGGCAGCGCGGAAATGTCGGCTTGGTCTTTCGGCATATCAAAGCCGAGATCCAAACCGTCGAGCAGCTGGGCTTGCCTCCGATTGTAAAAGATATCTCCATGACGAAACGCGGGTTGGTGTTGGTAGTCGGAGCCACCGGTTCCGGTAAATCCACCACCCTCGCAGCCATGATCGACCACCGCAATACCATCCATCCCGGCCATATCGTAACCGTGGAAGACCCGATCGAGTTCGTCCACAATCATAAGCGATCGCTCATTACTCAGCGAGAGGTCGGCTTCGACACGCTCTCATTTCAAAATGCACTCAAGAATACACTGCGGCAAGCGCCGGATGTGATCCTGATCGGCGAAGTCCGGGACACGGAAACGATGGAAGCCGCGATCACCTTCGCGGAAACCGGACACCTCTGCATTGGCACCCTCCACTCAAACAATGCGAACCAAGCCATCGAGCGCATCATGAACTTTTTCCCGGTAGAGCGGCATGCGCAGATCTACCTCCAGTTGTCGCTCAATCTTCGTGCTATCATCTCACAACGGCTCATACCATCCGTAGACGGGAAACGCGCCCCTGCACTGGAAATTATGCTCGACACGCCCCGCATTAAAGATCTCATCAAGAAGGCCGAGGTCGATTTACTCAAAGAAGCGATGGAGCAAGGGGTGGAGGAAGGCTGTCAGACATTCGACCACGTCTTATTCCAACTGTACAAGGAGGAACGGATTTCGCTCGAACAAGCCTTGATCAATGCCGATAGCGCCAACAATCTCCGTCTCAAGATCAAGCTCGAAGGTCTTCGAGGGGACGATGCGATCAACGCACTCCTCGACAAAAAACCAGGTGACCTCACGACCGGTGCCTTCAAGATCCAGGGGGGAGTCTCAGGAAACGTGACCCCCTTGCGTAAACGTTAGCCCGCATTATTCATGACGCTTCTGCTGCAAGCGCGTATACGCAGCTGTGACGGGCAGTCTCGCCATTCAGACCTTCAACATACTGCACGAGTATGCCTTAGGCTTCACGCCTCTGAGTGCCCGTTTCCCTTCGCGTCTGCACGCTTTCGCAACGAACCTTCATGAATAATTCTGGCTAGCCAGGCCTCGCAACAAGAACTGCCTGAAGCCACGCGCCTGCTTGATCTGTCCAAACACGGGTTCGACCACCTGCTTTCGCAGACGATAGCGACTGCGATACCCGCCGCGTTTCAGGCGGATCTTCATCGCGTGGACTCGCGTCCTCGGGACGGTCTTGCGTCTGCCAACGGCCGAGGCCGTGCCGTGCTGTTGCCGACCCGTGGCGACGTATCCTCGCACACGGCGGCGAGCCAACGCCTTGAGATTGTGCTCGGAGCAATACCCGGCATCCGCCGACAGCTCCCGAACCTGTCGGCCCGTGTTGCGCCTGATGTGCGTCAGCATCGGCTCGAGTTGGTGCGCGTCGCTCGCCTGGTTCGTCAGCCCCTGCGCGACGATCACCTGGTGCTCGGCATCGACGGCCGCTTGAGCGTTATAGCCTTGGATGAATCCGTCTTGCGCCTTCATGATGCGACTGTCCGGATCGGTGAAATTGCGCTGTGCGCGGTCGTGGGGTGTGCCGGGAGGATTCTTCCCAGGGCGGCCTCGTCGAGGGCGATCCGCGTGGTGATCGGCCTTCCGTTTCTTGCCCCTTGCGTCGTCCTGTGCGTCGGCTTCCAATGCCGCTTTCGCGGCGCGGATCTTCTCCAAGCGGTGTTGCTTGTTCGTCACCCACTCCGGCAGCTCGTCCCCGCGCCGGTCGGCTCCATACGCCGCGTCCTCGCGCGCGTCGCCGGCCGCCGCTTGAGCCAGCCACTGGGCAACCTCGGCAGCCAACGCCGGTTCGGCGGTCTTCATCCGGTTGTAGCTCATCGCCCTGTGCTTGGAAGCGTTGGCGCGGATCTTCGTCCCATCCAAGGCGACATGGCCCAAGCTCACCAATCCCGCCTGCTGACACAGCTGGAGCACCTGCGTGAACAGCCCACCCAGCGCCGACAGGTGCCGCTTCCGAAAGTCGCTGATCGTGCGGAAATCCGGACTCTGCCGCGCCGTCACAGCCATGAAATCCACTCGCTCCTCACACGCCTTCGCGATCCGTCGCGACGCGTAGAGCCCTTGGCTGTACGCATACAGCAGGAGGGCGGTCATCATCGTGGGATCATACGGCGGAAACCCGCGGTCTTCTGTGTAGGGCTTCAGGATCGCCGACACATCCAGCGACTCGCGAACCAGGTCGCGCACGAAGTGAGCCAGATGCCCTGCAGGCACTAGCTCCTGCACGGACGGAGGAAGCAACACCACCTGATCGACATCCCAGGATTTGAATGTTTTAGCCATGCCGCCTAGAAACCACAGTGCGCGCTGGCTGTCCAGTCCAAAATGCACATTACTCGGACAGGCCCCCCTCACCACCACGCGCCTCATCACCAATCCGATGAGGGTCGCTGCGCTTACTGAACCGCAGTAGCCCCTTGCCGCTCAAGATGCGACGCAATCTTCTCCAGCGCGAGAGCGCTGAGTTTCACGCCATACCATGTCGGCATCGTACCGGCCGGATATCCCGGCACGATAAACAGTTCCGGTTCGAGAACCGATTCGATCACATACTCGTGCACCGTCTTCGCATGACCCCGGTACGCCGGATCGGCCAATCGCACAGGCCCCGTGGCACCTAATAAGAGAGGCGGCCCCACGCGCCCATCAGCCCCCGGAATACCTGGAACGGTGTGGCAGACCGCGCAGCCGGCCCTTGTAAAGATCTCTGTGATCGGTTCATCTCCAGTGACCAGCGGAACCATGCCAGGGGCAAGCAATGCCACCGATTGGACAGGCGCCGGCGTCACTGAAGAAGATTCGATGGAGCGAAGGGCCAGCCACGTTCCCAGTAGCAGCGCAACTACAATGAGGGGTGTGATAGATCGTTCAGGCATGGAACCGGTCGCTGGAAAAGTTCGGCAGGCCACGCACCATGCGCGTGACGTGGACAGCCAGGGCTCGCGCGGCTATCCTGCAGGAATGTTCTAGTCTATCCAGCTCACACGACAAACTCAACGGAATGAAACCGCCGAAACAGCGAGTCGGGTATGGCGGAGATGACCGGTAGGATTGGTGTCCCCAATGGGAATGTCAGCCTTTTAACCCCACAGCTGGAACGCATCATCGTTCCGTTTTCTGGGGAAATCAAGGTGGCCGCATAATTTATTGGCTGACACTCCCCGACCGCCGAGGGCATACCTCACAGGCTCCTGTTTCAGGTGCATCCCATCGGGCTAGAGCATGACCTTGGAATGGGCCAGCGTTGTACGTTACAGAGCATTGCACGGGGAAGCGGCGGTAGGGGCACAGCGTCAAGCGCATTGAGGCCTCGCAAGAGAGTGCGTATTCATTCGGCAGGCGCTGCCCTATCTCCCAAATTCGCCCGAGCAGCTCTAGCAGGTTTTGACTGACGTGAAGTCAGCCCGTGCTTGTGCTGGGCAGCTATTTGAGCATTCTGCGAGTATGTTCTCCTTGTGTCCCAGACGTGCAGGTCATCGAATTTCCACCGTGGCACAATGGTTTTTCTGCAACCCGCTAGTGGCCTGTAACAGCTGATTGTGCACCAATCCGCCGAGAGGGATCACAGTATTTCCACTTCACCGTCCTGGGTGTTTTATTGTAGTGACGGATGTAGCGCATGAGCTTCTTCGCGAGGTCCTTGACGGAGGTGAAGATGCCTCGCGCGATCACATCGCGCTCAATCTTGGCGAACCACAGTTCCACCTGATTCAGCCAGGACGAGTACGTGGGCGTGAAATGCAGATGGACCTGCGAGTAGGTCTGCAGAAACTCGGTGACCCGCGGGGTCTTGTGCGCCGAGAGGGTGTCCGCGATCACATGGATCTCTCGCCCCCTCGGTTGGCTGACGACAAGGTCCGTCAGGAAC
Organism: Nitrospirota bacterium; assembly: GCA_963782735.1. Classification (GTDB taxonomy): domain Bacteria; phylum Nitrospirota; class Nitrospiria; order Nitrospirales; family Nitrospiraceae; genus Palsa-1315. The sequence goes on along the minus strand of CAWAKW010000022.1, from coordinate 3,302 downwards.
GCGACGAACTCTGCCGAAGTGTGGCGCGGCGCGGTCTTGCCCAACACCTCGCCGGTCTTGGTGTTGAACGCCGCGTAGAGGGACAATGTGCCGTGACGATAATATTCGAAGCCATGTCGTTCCGCCCGACCCGGCGACAAGGGCAGCACCGGATCCTTACGGTCCAGGGCCTGGATCGCTGTTTTCTCGTCCACACAAAACACCGCCGCATGCTGCGGCGGGTTCAGGTAGAGGCCGATCACATCGACGGCCTTCGTCTCGAAGTCGGGATCGTTGGAGGCCAGATATCGTTCCAGTCGGTGAGGTTGGAGACCGTGCTTCGTCCACACCCGCGCGACCCGCATATGGCTGACACCAAGCTGGACCGCGAGTTTCCGTGTGCTCCAGTGGGTCGAGCCGTCGGCCGGCGCCCGCCGCGCGTCGGCAAACCGCTGGCGCCAGCTCGCGACAACCCGCGGCTGCAGGCCACGTGTTCGCAGACGACATCCCAGGTCCGCCCCTCGGCCAGCAGCAGAATCACCCGCGCTCGCCGGGCATCTTCGGCCCGCCCGGTGTCGCTCGCCTCATCAGTTCCATCCGCTGCGTTTCGTCAAGACTAATCGTATTCCTCATGAACACGATTATAGTCTATATACGTGTGTTACAGTCCACTAGTCTCTCAAGCTCAGTATCACCTGGCGCATACTTCCGATACCACCAACACCAGCCCTGCTTGACGAGCTCCTGGTTGAGGTTCATCCCATCGGGCAGGATCACGTCCCCAAGGGTTCGCCTGTACTTGTCATGACCGTGAGGATGGAGCGTGACTGCTTTCCCGAAGGCGAGTACTGAGGCAGCCTGCTTCGCTCGCTTGCCGTAGGATTGCCCCTTCTCAGGGCAATCAATACCGCTCAATCGGATACGTTCGGAGAGTTGGTTGTGCAGGACTTCGAGGGTGTCGCCGTCGAGGACGAAGACGACGGGGCCGGTGAAGTCCAACGCGAATACGGCTGAGAAGGAGGAAATGAAGATGCCTACGTGGATACAGAGAACGTCAGCAGTCTGTATCTAAAGTGGCGAGCCACCAACCTCCAATTGACTCCGAAAATGAAGCAGAAAGCACAGTTCACTAAGGGTATCTGTGCATAACTTGAGTGCGAACGCCACTCGCAGCACAGAAATCAAAAAAAGATGATGCGTGAATTTGCTGTATTATCAATGAATTGTGGTGTCTGACTTATTTTTGTCGAAACACCCCCATATGTTGTGGCATCTGGGCCGTTTTAATCAATGCCTGTTTTTTAGGCAAAGACTCATTAACTATGAAGAAATGGGTGGAATTTGGATGGAAGGGCGATCTTGTGCACAGGTTTATCCACCGAAACTGGGGAGAGAGTTTTGTGAATATTTTTCTTGACCTTTCTGTAGATATTTCTCACTGCTCCTCCCCGAACTTGTGCCTGTGCACTATGAACAACGATTGAAGGGCACCTACAGAAGGCTGCGGGCCTACGAGAGGGAGCGACGCTGGCGGAGAGGTCGCCATGTACTCCCAGATGAACGTGAGGTTCCCCGCTTTTACGATAGTGTTGCCGGTGCGACATCGCTAGTGCATCGTCCCCGTCGCCACTCGCTGCCCCATCTCAATAATCAACGATTCTGGTCGATCCATCGCTTTGCCTTCCTGAGAGCAACGCTATCGGCCTCTTTACAACTCTTGCAGATTTCAGTCGATTCACCATTCACTGTCGTGAGATGTTCTTGAGTTCCAACTGATTTCGATATAAGGGCCAGAGGCAACCAGCGGGCATCCACAAGGCTTTGGGAGCAGACTTTAATGTTGTGATCGTTGTACGGAACCCATTCGATCATCGTGTCGTTCTGATCTCCCACATGTTGGAGACCGTGGCTTCTTCGATGGACATGGTCTCGCGTTTGGGATGGTTACTGCTCATTGGCCTTTTGGCTTCCACTCCCGCGCCCGCTGTTGCGCTTGGAAGAGCTGGACATGGGTCATGTGTTTGGCGAGCGCATCACGATGCGCGGCCCCTAATTTATCTCCGCGCGCTGCCCCCAGGATGTACCACTTCTGAGCCAGAACAACATCCTGCGGCACGCCGTTCCCACCCTCGTACATGAGGCCAAGGTTTGTTAGCGCCATTGCATTTCCTTGATTTGCGGACAGACGAAACCAGTACACAGCCGTCTTGTAATCCTTGGGCACGCCCTGGCCATTGTCATACAGCGCGCCGAGGCTGACCTGCGCATTGGCGTCGCCCTGGGCGGCGGCTTTTTCCCACCACTGCCGCGCTTGGACATAGTCCTGGGGGACACCCTGGCCGTTGGCATACAGCTGGCCGAGATTGAACTGGGCGGCTGTGAATCCCTGCTCAGCCAGCGGTCGCCACTCACGCAAGGCTGTTGCGTAGTCTCCACGGTTATTGGCATCCATGCCAGCTTGATAATCAGCCCATGCGGAAGTGGGGAGACAGACGATCGACAGCACGAGGGCGATGGGGAATCGGAGCGACATGGGCTGATTGCCATTCATAGGACAATCTCCGTCGGTTCCTGCACCAGTCGTTTGACGTAATGCTGGAGCCGCGCACTGGTGTGCAGCTCTATCAACATATTTTCCACCGCAAACTCTTGCCTTTTCGACCACCGTACCAACGCTTCAGATTCTTCTATCAGTTGCTCATTTGGCAGCGTGACCGTCAACGAGACCCTTTCCCCTGGTCGCATGGGCAAGTTGCCTGAAAGTCGCCAGCCTGTATACGAGAGATTCCAGATTGTGCCTTGTCCATGGAATGGGCCAGCGTGATACGTGACGGCGCATTGCAAGGGGAAGCGGCGGTAGGGACAAAGCGTGAAGGGCATGAAGGCCTCGCTGGGAAGCGTATTGTAGGAGGATTGCGAACGAGTGTTATGAAGGTGTTCCTTCCGTGTCGTTGGCGTGGCTATTTGAGCGGGGCTCCGGCGACGGTGTGTTGATGGCCCGCTCGGCATATGTCGCCGCCTCTTCCCAGGTCTGAAAACGCCCTTCACTCATGAAGTTCTGTACCATGGACACGATGTGTGGGTCGTGTTGTTCTTTAGCCCACTTGGCGAACGCGATCTTCTTGTCCGCCTCCTCCTGGTCACGGCCCCTGATCTTGTGCAGGGTTCTGACAAGCCAGACCAAGAAGATGCCGACGCCAATGTAGATGATTTCCATACTCGCCCCCTCCTTTCTCTCTGCTCTCGAAGAAGGCCCATTGGAATCATAACGGCGCATTGCACGGGAAAGCGACGGAAGGGACGAATCGAGAAGGGCATGGGGG
>CAWAKW010000021.1:0-140731 GCA_963782735.1 Nitrospirota bacterium | reverse complement strand
TAGCCCCATGAGTACTCGTTCTGAATCTGGCAAGACCAATCTGGCCGCCATTGCAGTCCTCGTCGGTCTCGTCATTACCGGCGTCTGGGTGTGGAAGCGTCTGTCGCTCGATACCCAGGAGTATGTGATCGATCAAGCTATCCCCGTGGCGTTCGTGGGATTGGTGGTCGCGGCGGGGCTGTTTCTGTTGGTCCGGGCGTTCAACCGCCGCAGGGCGCAACGGCGTGAACGCGCGAAGTTATTGGCGGCGTTCGAACGGGCTACGGTACAAGAGAAAAAGCTGGAAATCGCCTTTGCACTGATTGAAGTAAATGGGTACCGCGCCAAAGGCTTGGAATCCGTGACGCCCGCGTTACGAGACCTCTTCGCGACGACGTTGCAGCAGGCGCTGGGTGACAAGCAGCACCGGATTCGAGGGATGGCGGCTAGTCACCTTGGCGTCTTGAACGATGCGACAGTCGTTCCCTTGCTGCTGAAGGCGCTGGAAGATGACCACGCCTATGTACGTTCCAGCGCGGCCTTGGGATTGGGCCGGTTGCGGGCGAGTGAGGCGAAGGAGAAACTGACGACAGCCATGGAGAAGGATTGGGATCAAACTGTCAGGAGTCGATCGAAGGAGGCGTTGGAGCGGATCAAGCAGTCATGAAATCGTTCGAACAGGCGAAGCAGGCTGAAGACCAAAGGCTGAAGTATTGGGACTTCGAATCCTGACTGTCGGCCTTCAGCCTTCAGTCTTTTGGCTGCACCTGTTCGGGGATCCATTCAATGCAGGCGATCTCCGGGGTGCAATTCCATCGCAGGGGAAGAAATGACCATCCGAGTCCACGATTGACATAGAGCTGGCGGCCAGGCTCTCCGTGATGTCCCTCGATTCGGCCGTTGCATCCTGGCGGGAGCCAGAATGTCGGTATGCCTGGTATGCGCCACTGGCCTCCGTGGCTATGCCCGCAAAGGATCAGGTCGACGACGTGGTGGTCTTCCATCTGATCGAGGATGTTCGGTGCATGGGCCAGCAGGAGAGTGAAGCGATTCTGTGCGCTCGGCGGCAGACAGCTTAGGTCGGCTCGATGCAGAGAGGGATCGTCGACGCCGACAATGGCGATTTCGCCACAGCCGGTGGAGATAAAGGTGGCCTGATTGATCAAGAGGGTGATTTTGTGGCGATCGGCAAGTTCGCAGTACCGATCGATCGGCACGCCGCTGTAGTGATCATGATTGCCCAAGGTGACGAAGACCGGCGCAATTTCGCGCAAGCCGGCGAGAAATCGAAACACATGCGGCAGTCCCTCTGGCACGTTGAGCAGATCGCCGGTGACAAAGATCCAGTCGGGCCGGAGCTCGCCAACGGCGGCGACGATGAGATCGTGCCGTGGCTGATAACGGTCGAGGTGCAGATCGCTCAGATGAACGGCCCGTCGGCCTGCCAAGATGCTGTGTGTATAGGTGAGTCGTGAAATATCGTATGTGGATAGTCCGACTTCCAAGTGGGGGACGAGACTAAATAGCTGGTAGAGCGGTTCACTGAGACAATATCCGATGAAGGAACGGGCTCGATCGGGCCAGGATCTCGCGTGCCGTGTCATCCCATCACCCGATCCAGTTCAACACGATCGGAGGGGGTTACGCGATAGCCTCGTTCATACAGATCGCTCATGCCTTGCATCAAGGCGTCCATGTTGCGGTTGCGGTACCAGCTGTCGAACCGCTCCGTGAGTGCTGTGACCTGCTTCAGGGTCGGTTCCGTGTCATGGTACGAGAGAGTGAGGGAGCGGAGCAAGTCTTGAAGTTCGACGGGACTATAGATGGCATCGTCATTCCGGTCTGCGACAAGGGCAAATTCGTAGAAAGTCAGACTGACTGAAAGCAACGCCTGTGTCTTGGCAAGATCGTTTCGCGCATCGTCCATTCCGCTTGGGTAGTTGCGAAGACAATCAACTTCGAGCTGGGATGAAGAAGTGGGCTTCCACCCGATTCCCTGCACGGTCGGGGGAGGTGTCTTTTTCAGCTGATAAAACCAAGAGACGCAGGCGCTCGCTTGCGCAAAGGCTTGTTTGTCTTTGTGGATCTGCCTGCCGATGTGCTGGGTGAACTGTTGAAAGATCGCATTGTCTCTACCCAACGAGTTCCCTGGGGACAGAGCACATATCAGAACGGTGAGGAATACGCCTGCCGCGAACAGGCGGACCTTAAGCCATTGGACCGTCAATGGGCGGAATAACATGGGAAAAGTATACCATGCGAGTCGTCTCACTCCCCATCGAGATCGACTGAGCGGTGAGGGCAATCTCGTGCGAGTGAAGAAGAGGTCGATCGCACCATGACCATGCCTTTTTTGACAGCGGCGTTGCCGGGGATCGGTGGGCAGATGCGGACCGTTCCGGAAGACTTTCAGGTCGATGAACGTCCGCTCTATCTTCCTTGTGGAGAGGGCGAGCATCTCTACATCAAGATCAGAAAGCGCCTGCTCTCGACTCCGGATCTCGTCCTGCGGCTCTCTTCGGTCTTAGGCGTGAAAGCGCAAGCAATCGGTGTGGCGGGGCTCAAAGACGCCCGGGCTGTGACCACGCAAATGATTTCGCTCCTCGGTGTTACGCCTGAACGGCTGGATCGATTGAAATTGGACGAGCAGCTCTTGTCTGTGGAAGTGTTGGGCCGGCATCGTAATCGCTTGCGCCCTGGGCATCATGCAGGCAATCGCTTTCGGTTGGTGATCAGGGATGCCGCCGCGCACGCCCGCGAGACGGTGCCCCTGGTGATGGATTTGCTGGTGCGACGAGGTGTACCGAACTATTTCGGTCCGCAACGGCAAGGGCGAAGCGGACAGAATTACCAGACCGGAGCCGAACTACTGGTGGACCCTGCTCGCCGAAACAGGCTGAGCCGGTCCAAGCGCATGTGGTACCTCAATGCCTATCAGTCGCATCTGTTTAATGACATGTTAGCCAGACGGTTGGATCGACTCGATCGTATGCTGGTTGGGGACTGGGCTATGAAAATGGAGAACGGTGCCTGTTTTCTGGTCGAGGATGTTGTGAAGGAACAGCCTCGGGCCGACCGGTTCGAGATCAGTCCCACCGGCATCCTGTTTGGGTCGCGCGCCTCGTGGGCCGGCGGAGAACCGGGAGAGATCGAACGGGCCGTGGTGGCTGAGAGCGGCGCGACCCCGGAAAGTCTTACCGAAGCCGCGAAGGCCTGCGGGTTTCGTGGCGAACGGCGCTCGCTCAGAATCCCTCTTGCCGATTTGGAATGGGCTCAGGAGGGGTCGGTGCTCACGCTCTCCTTTTCACTTCCACCCGGCGCTTATGCGACCAGTGTTCTACGCGAACTCATGAAAACCGCGGGCGGCTGAAAATGCCCGCTAGCTTCGTTCTCTGCTCGTGAAAATCCTCAACGTACCCCAGAGGGTACGCCTCCGGTTTTCACTCGCCTGCGGCCTTGCTAGCGGAGCATTTTGAGTCGCCCGCAGGGATTGCTGCATCTTGCGGACGTGATTCAGCGCCCTGCTAATCTTCGGTGCACAGTCAGGATCTGATCTGCAACAGTTGAAACTGGTGGTAGAATTTGTGCTGAGCATACCAGCGTGGGAGTCTGACTTATGATGCATGATCAAGAAACTGTCCTGCTTCAAGGCCATATCATCGACTCGTTGATCCTGGCGAAGGTTCTGGACACGATTTTGATGATGGGCGGAACCTTCGACCTTCAAGATGTGCAGATCGGCAAGACCCGCGAGGAACCGTCGCGCGCCAGAATCGTCGTGCGGGCCTCGTCCGCGAAACTGCTCAGCGAGATTCTCCATGCCATTCAACCCCACGGCGCATCGGTCGAGAGTGAACAGGATTGCCGGCTGAGTGCGGCCCCGGCGGACGGCATCTTTCCCGACGAGTTTTACGCGACCACCCATTTACCCACCCAGGTGCGAGTGCGCGATCAGTGGGTGGAGGTGGAGGGGATCGAGATGGACCTGGGGATTCTTGTGGACCCGGTTCGCCTGACTGCGAAGACTGTTCCGATGGGAGAGGTGAAGCGTGGTGATCAGATCGTGACCGGCCGTGAGGGCGTGCGGGTGATCCCGCTCCAGCGGCCACGTGATCGCGATGTGTTCAGCTTCATGGAATCGCAGGTTTCGTCCGAGCGTCCCCATGGGCGCGTCATTAGCGACATTGCCAAGCGCCTTGAGCAGCTGCGAACAGGATTCCGGGAGGGGAAAGTTGGCAGCAAGGTGCTGCTGGCGGGAGGTCCGGCGATTGTGCACGCCGGAGGGCGCGAGGCGCTGACATGGCTGATTGATGAAGAATTCATCCATGTCTTGTTCTGCGGGAATGCGCTGCCCGCTCATGATATGGAGGTTGATCTCTACGGCACGTCCCTCGGCTATGGTCATGCGGCAGGTCGCGTCGTGCCACATGGGCATGAACACCATCTGCGAACCATTAATCGGATCAGGGCCATCGGCAGCATCGAGGCAGCGGTCAGGTTAGGAGTCGTCAAGTCCGGAATTATGGCAGCCTGCGTCAGACGGGGTGCCCACGTTGTTATGGCCGGCACGATCCGCGATGACGGCCCGTTGCCCGGCGTGATCACGGATTCGCTGGAAGCCCAGTCCGCCATGCGTGCGGCAATCCCCGGTATCGGACTGGCCTTGCTCGTCGCCTCGACGCTGCATGCGGTGGCGACGGGCAATTTGTTGCCTGCCACGATCCCCTCCGTCTGCGTCGACGTCAATCCGGCCGTCCCGACGAAACTCGCGGATCGAGGAAGTTTTCAGGCTGTCGGGCTGGTCATGGACGCCGCGTCGTTTCTGCGCGATCTGGCACGCGAGTTGGGGTGGAAGTCATGAGTCGTTTGCTGGTCTGCCCACCGGATTATTTCGGGATCGAATACGAGATTAATCCCTGGATGCGCCGTTCGAATGCCGTCAATTCAGATGAGGCCATCTGCCAGTGGCATCACCTCATGCAGGTGCTCGAACAGGACGTGGGCGCGGTCCTGGAACGGATGAAGCCGGTGCCGGGGCTGCCCGACCTGGTGTTCACGGCGAATGCCGGAATCGTCGTTGGGAGGAAAGCGGTGCCGAGCCGTTTTCGCTATGCCGAACGGCAGAAGGAAGAGGCGTACTTTGAGGACTGGTTTCGCGGCCAGGGGTATGAAGTCGTCACGCTGGATCCGGGCTGCTTCTTCGAGGGGGCCGGGGACCTCTTGGGATTTCCAGACACCTGGTTCGGCGGCTATCGGCAACGATCGGATATCCGTGTGTACTCGACGCTGAGCGACTGGTTTCACCGAGAGATCATTCCACTCGAACTGGTCGACAACCGGTTCTATCACCTCGATACCTGCTTGTGCCCCTTGAGCGGTGGCGAACTCCTGTACTTTCCTCCCGCTTTCGATCGCTACGGACAAGAGGCAATTGCCGAACGGATCGATCCTTCCAGGCGTCTCGTGGTGCCGGAAGTAGAGGCTCTCAGGTTTGCCTGCAATGCCGTCTGTGTCGGGAAACACGTCGTGCTGCCCGCAGGCTGTCCGGAAACAGAATCCCTGTTGACCTCACGCGGCTATCTTTCTCACCCAGTCCCGCTCGATGAATTCATGAAATCCGGCGGCTCGGCGAAGTGTCTCACGCTGGCCCTCGACTGAGCAGCATCGGCTGCTGAAAATGCCCGCTCACTTCGTTCTCGGCTCGTGAAAATCCTCAACGTACCCGAGAGGGTACGCCTCCGGTGTTCACTCGCCTGCGGCCTTGTTAGCGGGACATTTTGAGCAGCCATTGGTCCGGCATACCCAATCCGATATAAGCAAGCGAAACTCTCTACGTAGGACGTATGACGAATGGAACGCTCTGCGACTTTGTCGCTCAGGGTTTTTTTTGCCGGAAGAGGAAAGATCCGTAGAGCCCGGCGATCGCGATGGTGACGAGTTCGATCGTCAGCAGTAGTCGGCTCACAATGGCGTCCGATGTGGGGGGCGTTAAGATGAAATGCAGGCCGAGGAATTCTGGGGCCTGTGACGGCGGGGTTTCCCAGGGTGGGAAGAGGATCGCGAGGGACAGCATCGCCACCATGCCATAGAGAAATTCAACGTTGAGCTGTCCCGGTCCAGCTGTCGCGCTTGGTGGTGCTGGCGGCGGCGGAGAAACGTCAACGTGATCGGCATGAAGCCGTTGGCCGCATTGCGAGCAGTAACGGCTAATCTCCGGGAGTTCCTGTCGACATGATGGGCAAAGTTTCATGGGCGGTTCCGTGCCTAGGCTACACGGAACCACGTTAGTTTACTAGATGTGGGTGGGATTAGAATGGCCCAGTACTTAGAAATGATAGCCAATGCCGATGGAGAGGATGAAGGCACTGTAGGTCGCTCGAAATCCGAATGGGTCAGCGTTCGAATCGCTATGGTTTGAGGAGTAGTTCATGCGGGCGTAGTTGTATTTGCCTTCCCCGAACAGGGTCCATTGACGCGTTAGGTAATATTGTACACCTCCTTCAGCGTTGAAGCCGATTGAGGTGGCCGATTGTCCTGGAGGTGCGGTGGGGCCCTTTAGCTCTGCAAAGTAAAAAGAGGGGCCGATTCCGATATAGGGCTGGAGCCGGTAGCCGGGATAGCGAAAGATTACATCCGTGTCCCATGTAATTATGCGTTGGTGAATGCCCGTTAAACTTGGGGATGTTAACGACCCACCAGGGCCCGAAAAAGTAAGCGACCCTTGTTCGATATGAGGGGTTGTGTAAGACACACCGGTCTCGATGCCCAGCCAACGGGCTTTCGTGAAGTAGTGTCCGAGCTTGGCACCCACCATCGCGGAGCTTTTTAATGGCTGGTCTGAAATATCGAGTCCCCCCAATCCATCTTGTGTGACCGTGCCGTTGCTCAGGCTCTGCGGGAGGGTTACGCCGAACTGCCCGGCCACGTAGGATTCTGCATACGCCTGAGGCGCAAAGAGAACAATCGGGATCAGCAGCGCTAGTAGACTCGTGATCATGAAACGCTTTGCCAATCGTGTGGTTTTCATGGCCTTCTCCCTCACGTTCACCTGTAACCACGCACGCTTTCATACTAGTCGCCTGGTGCATCTGAACGAAGAAAAATGTGAAATCATACAAAGAGGGAGCAAGGCATGTGCCACTTCAGCCCTACGACCCTGTTTTGGCAGGGCTGTAGATTCTGGCTCGACTTGACAAATTTCGAAGACCGTCTCTCATTCATTGACAGGTGAAAGAACCGGTTCCTATAATCCGCGGGGCTCACAAACCTTGTTGATGTCACCCCTTCCATCAAAAGCATTTTATTAATCATGTCATCTATCCGTCGTATAGGAGTTATCGGGGCCGGTGCCTGGGGCACGGCTCTGGCGAAACATCTTGCGGAGAAAGGTCTCGAAACTCGGCTCTGGGCCTATGAACGAGAAGTCGTGGATGGGATCAACGGGAAACACGAGAATCCGGTCTTTCTGCCCGGCGTCGCGCTCCCCCCATCGCTCGTGGCTACTGGATCGTTGGTAGATCTCACCGAGCGGAGCGAGGGACTGCTCTTCGTGGTACCGTCCCACGTTGCGCGTCCCGTGCTGTGCGAACTGGTCCGATCCCTACCCACCCCAATCCCGTTCATTAGCGCGACGAAGGGAGTTGAGGAAAATACGTTGAATTTGATGACTCAGGTGATGACCGATGTCCTTCCTTCAGCCATGCACCAGGATCTCATGGTGTTGTCCGGTCCGAGCTTCGCGGCAGAAGTCAGCGCAGGGAAACCGACGGTGCTCTGTTTAGCCGGGAGCAACCAGGGACTGGTCAAGACATTCCAGACTGCGTTGATGACGCCAGCCCTTCGCATGTACGCCGACAGCGATGTGCTGGGCGTCCAGCTCGGCGGCGCGCTCAAGAATGTGATGGCGCTTGCAGCCGGCGTGGTGGATGGATTAGATCTCGGTCATAATGCGCGGGCCGCGTTGATCACGAGAGGATTAGCTGAGATGGTGCGGCTGGGCGTCGCTATGGGCGCAGATCCACGAACGTTCTACGGGTTATCCGGCGTCGGCGATTTGGTGTTGACCTGCACCGGAGCCTTGAGCCGAAATCATACGGTCGGTGTTCGACTGGGGAAAGGCGAGCGGCTGGAGGCGATTCTCGCCAGCATGCAGGCGGTAGCGGAAGGTGTGCGGACGGCGAAGGCGGCGTTAGGACTCGCGCGACGTCATCATGTCGACATGCCGATCGTGCAAGAGATTAACGCGGTCTTGTTCGAAGGGAAGTCATGCCGCAAGGCGGTGACCGATCTGATGGAGCGCGACGCAAAGCCGGAGAAAGGGCAGCCATGAATCCTGAGGCGCTTGAACGACTGCTGACTGAGGTGCAAACGGGTATCCTGCCCGTGGCGGCAGCTATCGAACAGCTTCGCACTTTGCCCTATGAAGATCTTGGATTTGCCTCGGTCGATCACCACCGGTCGCTGCGGCAGGGGTTCCCCGAGGTCATTTTCTGCGAGGGGAAGACGCCGGTCCAGATCCGCGCTATTGCGAAGGCGTTGTTGAAACATCATCGCCCGTTGTTGGCGACGCGAGCGACTCGCCAGGTGGCTACGCTCATCAAGCGGCTTGACCGTCGAGCGGTCTATCATGACGAGGCGCGCATCGTGTCGATCCGTGACCCCAAGCGGTTACTGCAGGGCCATATCTTAGTGATTACAGCTGGCACCTCGGATATTCCTGTTGCGGAAGAAGCGAGGGTGACGGCGGAGGTGATGGGGAGTCGGGTCGAGACGCTCTATGATGTGGGCGTGGCCGGCATTCATCGGTTGCTGGAGCGGCAGAGTCGGCTGATGCAAGCCCGGGTGGTTGTGGTAGTAGCAGGGATGGACGGGGTCTTACCGAGCGTGGTCGGAGGGTTGGTTCCCTGTCCTGTCGTTGCCGTGCCGACGAGCCGGGGTTACGGCGCAAGCTTCGGTGGACTCGCTGCGTTGTTGACGATGCTGAACTCTTGCGCGGCGGGGGTCGGCGTGATGAATATCGACAATGGATTCGGGGCGGGCTGCCTTGCGCACCGGATCAACGTGCTGGAGCAGGCGTGAAATGTGAGACGTGAAAGGTGAAACGATAAGAGATGAGTTCTTGATGGGCACCTCTCACGTTTAACGTTTCACATTTTACGGTTTGTTATTTCACTTCTATTGTTCCCCGTTTCGGCCAGGCATTCATCTGCGTCCTGGGTCCCTTCTCGCCGTTCGCTAGTAACTTGGCTCGCACTTCAAATTGATAAAGACCTGCCACCGACGGGATTTTTTTCTGGTCCAATCCGTCCCACGTCAGGAGGACAGAGACCTGTGGAGGAGCGGCGCCGGTGGTCGAAGCCTGATGCGGCTCCAGTGCGGTACGGGTGGTCAGAAAACGGAGCGAATTTTTCGACGGCGATGTAATGAATGAGGAAAATTCCAGCAGGGTTGAGCCATTCAGCTCCTTGGGCAGTTGAACCAAAGCAGAAAACTGCAATGAGCCCGATGAGATTGTGTAGGGATTGGGGGAGATCTTCAGGTCGAGAATCTTAAGTTCCGGTTCGGGGCGTGGGGCTCGGTGAGGCTTCGATTTTGCCGAGACGTCAAGCGGGCTCCAGAGTAAGATCGCGACACAGAATAGCACCCAGACAACCCGACCACTCGATGATCTGAATAACTCTGAGCAGGGCGTAATCAAGGACCGGCAAGTTGTCATAGGGCTATGGGCATTTTCATCCTGGCTTTGTGAAGGGAGCCCAATCAGTGGGCAAGTGCAGTGGGGATAACATAGCGTCGGTAGGCTGTCAATGTTCCGAGCCGGCGAGACGGGCGGGACTGGCGGGAAAAGCGCGACAGTCGTGACATGAAGCTTGAAGGCTGAAGTCCGAAGGCTGAAGGTCGGGGTTCGGAGTTCCGAACACTTCAGCCTTCAGCCTGCTAGGTTTCTGATTCGATTGCCGTTCGCAGGCGGCTTGGGTAAGATGGGCGCGGTTTGAATTGAGTAAGGAAAGGACGCACGTGGGCGCGCATCTCCATTTCGATTGTTATTCCGGAATCAGCGGCGACATGATCCTCGGCGCACTCGTGGATGTGGGCGTCCCGTTTTCCGACTTGGTGAGGGGGCTGAAACAACTCAGGCTTTCAGGGTTTACGCTGCAGAGGCGGCGGGTGCATCGAGGGGCGATTCACGCTACGAAAGTGGATGTCGTGATCACGTCGGGATTGCGCAAGCCTCTCTCGCTTCATCGGATACATTCCATCCTCTCCGCGAGTCGAATTCCCGACAAGATCAAAGAACAAAGCCGATCGGTATTCGATCAGTTGGCCGAAGCGGAAGGGCATGCCCATCGCGTGGCCAAAGATCACGTCCATTTTCATGAAGTGGGGGTCCTGGACTCGTTTGTCGATATCGTCGGTGGGCTGATCTGCCGCGACCTGTTGGGCGTGACGCGCGTGACGTCTTCCCCAGTCAATGTCGGAACGGGGACGCTGCAATCCGCTCACGGGATCTTGCCGGTGCCTGGCCCGGCGGTCGCCATATTGGCGAAAGGGATTCCGGTGTATAGTGCCGGCCCTCCCCGTGAACTCACCACGCCGACCGGCATGGCGCTGCTGCGCACGCTGACATCGGAGTTCGGCCCCATGCCGGTGATGACACCGACAGCCATTGGCTATGGAGCGGGCGATGCCGACCCCGACGGCTGGCCGAATGCCTTGCGTGTGTTTCTCGCGCGACCGTCATCCCGAGGCGTGCGTGAACAGGATACCGTGCTGCAGCTTGAAACGAATCTCGACGATGTGAACCCGCAAACATATGAGTATGTGATCGAACAGTTATTCGCGCGCGGGGCGCTCGATGTGACACTGGCGCCGGTCATCATGAAACGTGGACGGCCCGGCATTGTTCTGTCCTGTCTTGCTGCTCCGGCGCAGCGGGATCGGATTCTTGACGTATTATTTCAGGAAACGACAACGTTAGGAGTCCGGATTCGTGAGGTTATGCGACAAATCCTTCCTCGGCAGTTTGTCTCGGTGAAGGTGCGCGGGGGCGTCGTTCGGATGAAGATCGCCGTTGTGAACGATGCGGCAACTAAAGCGGCTCCGGAATATCTCGATTGCAAGCGGATAGCCGAACGGACAGGCCGTCCCGTAAAAGAGGTGCTCGAAGATGCGGCCCGTGCCTATACCAAACAGCGGGTCACTAGGCCGACGGGCCGGGGATGACGGTCCTACTCTATACCCTCCTCTTCCTCGTTTCTGTCGTGGTGACGCTGGGTGCCTGCACGCTATTTACAAACGCCATCGAGTGGTTGGGCAAGCGATTCAATCTGTCAGAAGGCGCGGTCGGCGGCGTGTTGGCCGCCATCGGCACCACACTTCCCGAAACATCGATTCCCGTGATTGCCATTTTCTTCGGAGCCAGCCGTGCCGAAGTGGAAGTGGGGTTAGGCGCGATCCTCGGTGCCCCCTTCATGCTGACCACCCTGGTGATTCCCATCTTGGCCATATTGCTGATGGTCTATGCCGGATTGGGGAAGCGAACCGCAGCCTTCCGAGTAAACTATCGTGCGGTGAGAGGCGATCTTTTTTTCTTTGTGGCGGCCTACAGCCTCGCGCTGGCCTGTGCGTTTGTCCCGTCTCGATCGATGCATATCGTCGCCGCAATCGGGTTGATAAGCCTCTACCTCTATTACGTCAAACTGAAGTTCAGTGAAACTGATGAGGAGGGGAGCGAGGGCGGGCTTGAGCCGCTGCTCTTTGCCAGAAAGGCGGCAACCCCGTCGTTTGGACTCATCGGTCTTCAAGCAATCCTTGGCTTGGCTGGTCTCGCGCTCGGAGCGCACCTCTTCGTGCTCGCTGCAGAAGCGATTTCGAGCGCTTTGTCGATTTCTCCATTAATCCTGGCCCTCCTCATCGCGCCCCTCGCGACCGAGTTGCCTGAGATGTCGAACAGTTTTCTCTGGCTCTACCGAAAGAAAGATCGGTTGGCGGTAGGGAATGTCACCGGCGCGATCGTCTTTCAGGGTACAATCCCAGTCTCGATCGGGCTTCTGGGCACGGACTGGACGCTGGCGCCGACGGCATTGATTACCATGGTGCTCGCGGTAGCCGCGGCCACCTTCTTATTGGCGCAGGCTGCGTGGGGCGCTCTCTGGCGGCCCTGGTTGCTGAGCGGGAGCGCCATCCTTTATATAGGGTATGTGGTGTATTTGTATTGGGCCTAAGGAAGTGATGGGTGCTGAGTGCTGAGAAAAACATGACGAGGATGAAAGACAAACCGCTTCTTGGAATCACCATGGGAGATCCGGCGGGGATCGGCCCGGAGGTCATTGCGAAGGCTTTGGCTGGGGCGCCGGTGCGACGAGTCTGTCGTCCGTTGGTCATCGGCTCGTTTCCGGTCATGCAGCAGACGGTCAAGAGCCTGAAACTCAAGATGAATGTAATTCGCGTGGAGGGTCATGAAACAGCGCCTCCACGACCGAATCGCCTCGCTGTGCTGGACCCGCTCGATCACCCCCTTGGGCGGTTCCCTCGAGGAATCGCGGCACCTGAAACTGGAGCGGCGTCCGTGCTGTTCATCAAGAAAGCCGTAGAGCTTGCGCAGCTTGGCTGTATCGACGGCATTGTCACTGCGCCGATCAACAAAGAAGCGATCAATATGGCCGGCTGTCATTTCCCCGGCCATACGGAACTGCTGGCAGATCTGACTAAGACACAAGAATCCGGCATGATGATTATCGGCGGGCCGCTCCGAATCATGTTTGTGACAACCCACGTCGCGATCAAAGATTTGCCGTCACTCCTCACCCAGGCCAAGATTGAAAAAGCCATTAGACTAGCCCATCTGGCGTTGAGGGATCTCTTTGGAATTAAGAAACCGAGAGTCGGTGTCGCCGCCTTGAACCCTCATGCAGGAGAACATGGACTGTTTGGGGACGAAGAGGCGCGAGTGATTCTCCCGGCGGCTCGTGCGGCGCAGGCCCAGGGTATTCGTGCCAGCGATCCCTTGCCGGCTGATACGCTGTTTGGCAAGGCGGCGAGGGGCGACTACGACGGTGTGGTGGCTCTGTACCACGACCAGGGGCTCATTCCCTTAAAGCTTGTCGCGTTCGGCACCTGCGTGAATCTGACGGTGGGTCTGCCGATCATTCGCACCTCGGTTGATCACGGAACCGCATTCGATATCGTGGGGAAGGGCATTGCAGACCCTGGCAGTCTGGTTGAGGCGATCACGCTGGCCGCCAAGCTAGCCACGCGGCGTCGGTAACGCGGTTTGTTTGGTTAACCGAAATTTCAACGAAACAAACCAAATGAACTAAACAAACCAGATAGACCATCTCAAGAGGAGTCCATTCATGACGAACCAATCGGACGCGGCGCTTGACATGCTTCAGAAGC
The DNA here is from genome assembly GCA_963782735.1 of Nitrospirota bacterium. Taxonomy (GTDB): domain Bacteria; phylum Nitrospirota; class Nitrospiria; order Nitrospirales; family Nitrospiraceae; genus Palsa-1315. The sequence goes on along the minus strand of CAWAKW010000021.1, from coordinate 127,354 downwards.
AATTGAAGGAGTTGGACCAGATTTTCCAAGAGACCATGGAGACGCTCAATACCGTTGCCGGAGCCGAGCGAATGGCCAAGTGGAAAGCCAGGACGAGTGCACTCATCACCGAATCCCTGGGCGAGAAGGAAGGGCAGAAGTTTGCCGCCCTGCAGCCGGGGCCGTCATTTACCAACGATTTAGTGGAAGAGTTTACAGACCTCACCGACTATTTCAAAACTCCACTTACCGATCTGGTGAAACAACTGGCGCGAGTAGCTCCTCCTCCTTCTTCCGGTGGGAGTGGGAATTGACCGGTGTCCATCCTCAGCCCGCATTATTCACGAGGGTTCGTGGCGAAACCGCCGAGACGGCAAGCGAGACGGGCGCGCGGAGCCGTGAGGTGGGGCTTGCCCCACCTGGGAGTTCCGAAGGGGGTGTGCCCCCTTCGTGGGGATTTTCCAAGGGGGCTGGCCCCCTTGGAGGAGTGGGCGAGGCAGGCTTCAGAGCCGAGCCTACGACGGGAGAGAGGCATACTTGAAACAGTATGTTGACCGACCGAGCGGCGAGCCCGCCCGCCGTCAGGTGCGTCGCCACCGCGCTTGCGAGGTCGAGCGCCCTTTGTATGATCCTGGCGCGAAGAATGAATACCGCAATAAGTTCTGATTTCGTATCGGTGGTTGCAGTAGAAGCCTTCGTGAATTATGCGGGCTAACCTCCCTCCGCCGAACAAACGGCTCGGCCAAAATTTTCTGATCGATCCCAACATTGTGCGCAAAATCGTCGCGTTGGCAGAACTGGAACCCAGCGACCACGTATTGGAAATCGGTCCAGGCCGTGGCATCCTGACAGAGGCGTTGTGCCGCGCAGCCGGTCATGTGACGGCGGTCGAAGTGGATCCACAGCTCCATGCCTATCTCGAAACCAGGCAGACGGAGCTTTCGAATGTGGAGCTGGTCTGTGAGGACGCGCTAACCTATCCGGTCCAGCGCCTGCCGATCGGGACGGTCGTCGTGGCTAATCTGCCCTACTATATTTCAACCCCGTTGCTCTTTCGATTACTCGACCAGCGGGCTCGATTTCCCCGGATGGTGCTCATGCTGCAGGCCGAAGTGGCCGATCGATTGGTGGCCAAGCCCGGCGGGTCGGACTATGGCGTCCTCTCCGTCATGGCGCAGTACGCCGCAGACATTACCAAATCGTTTCGTGTCTCAGCCCAGTGTTTCCGCCCCAGACCGGAGGTGGCCTCGGCGGTAGTACTGTTGCGCACGAAAGAGCGTGCGAAGCTCAGTCAGCAGGAAGAGGCCGCATTCCGCGCGCTCGTGAAAGCGGCTTTCGCGCATCGAAGGAAAACGCTGGTTAATTCCTTGCGAGACGAAGGGTATGAACTTTCATCTGTCGTCGAGAGATTGAAGCGATTGGATATTGCTCCGACTCGCCGGGCAGAGACGTTATCGGTCGAGGACTTTCTCCGACTCGCTCTTACGCACGTTTGACGAGGTGCGAGGGTATGTGGCAGTGCCTGCCCCGCTCTTCCACTCTCCCTCCACCGTCTTTAGGAGGTGGTCTGGATTGTCCCCACTGCGCACGTCAAGCGACCACCGTCCATATAAATGATCCCTCCAAGCTAGCTCGTTATCTCTCAGGGATGGGGACTGATTGATCTTCTACTGCGCGACGTCCAACGAGGGGAGTCCGCGACCGCGCGTTGCGCGAGCACAGAAGATCATCAGGCTCCCTCCCCTCCGCCTCCATTCGTTTGAAATGACCGATTCCCTGTGCTAGCATCGCGAGCATGGCTGTCACCACTTCGGCCAAGCGGGGTGAGCCCCGCGGCGCCGCTTCCTCCCCTTCACACATCAAACGAGAAGTGATCGGAGTCGTCCTGATCGCGTTGGCGCTCTTGACGCTGCTCAGCCTGCTGTCCTTTGTTCCAGGAGAGCTCAAGGCTGGGGCAGCTGCGACGCCTCCGCCCAAAAACCTCATCGGGTCGGTCGGCGCGTTCTTCGCATCTACCTTATTCTGGTCGATCGGCGGGGCCGCCTACCTGTTTCCCATTCTCCTCGGTCTCATGGGTGTCCGCTGTTTTACTCAGAGCGACCTATCGATCCGTCTGCGGAATGCCGGCGCCTCCCTGGCGGCATTGCTGTTTCTCAGCGGCTTGTTCCATCTCGAAATCATGGCGGTGCCGACCGTTTCTAGCGGCCTTATTTACCGAGGGATGGCGGGAGGATTTTTCGGACAAGTATTGGCCGAAAGTTTACGGGCTTACTTTGCGAGTACCGGCGCCCACATTCTGATCGTGGCGGGGCTACTGGTTTCGCTCCTTTTCACGGCGCCCATCTCTCTGTTGGAGATTGCTCGGCGGCTTCCCGGGTTAGGCAATTGGATGTTCAACAGGGCGCGTACCTTGATCCCGGATCGGCCGGTGGAAGAAGCGGTTTCTGAGTCTCCACGGAAGGCGAAACAGAAATCGGTTACAGCCATTCGCGCGGTGATTGAGGAGGCGCTTCCTGAGGCGGTCGCGGAGCCGGAATTGGATTGGCCGGTCATTCAGCCATCGCGACGACCGACTCCCGAACCGGCTGAGCCGACTGAATCCGAGTCGGACCAACAGGCCGTAGTCGCCCAAGCGAAGGCGGGAGACTATATCTTGCCGGATCCGGCCGTGCTCTTGAGCGAACCTTCAGGCCCCCTAGGGCGTGTCACGGAAGAAGAAATCAAGGCGCAATCCGATGTATTGACCCGCGCCCTGCTCAGTTTCGGCATCGCGGGAAAGGTAACAGAAGTTCGCCCCGGACCAGTCGTGACGATGTACGAGTTCGAGCCGGGGCCGGGGACCAAAGTCGCGCGCATTGTGAACCTCGCCGACGATCTGGCGTTGGCACTGAAGGCGATCAGCCTCCGGATCGTCGCGCCGATTCCGGGAAAATCTGTGGTAGGGATCGAGGTGCCGAATCTCTATCGCGAGACGGTGTCGATGAAGGAAGTGGTGACGAGCGACGCATTTTCACGCGCCAGATCAAAGCTCAGCTTGGCCTTAGGGAAAGACATTTTTGGAACCCCCATGATCGCCGATCTGAAAACGATGCCGCACTTGCTGGTCGCCGGCGCTACGGGGGCAGGGAAAAGTGTGAGTCTCAATACGATGCTCCTGAGCCTGCTGTTTTCGGCTCGACCCGATGAGGTCAAGCTACTTTTGATCGACCCCAAGATGCTCGAATTTCAAACGTACGACGGCATTCCTCACCTGTTACGGCCGGTCATCACTGACCCCAAGTCGGCGGCGCGGGGGCTCGGTTGGGTCGTCGCTGAAATGGAACGGCGCTACAAATTGCTTGCTGAGGCAGGGGTGCGAAACATCGATACATATAATCGAAAAGTCGCCGGGAAGCAGGGTGTACTGGATACGGAATCGGCAGCCAAGTTGGACCAGCCGGAATTGCCCATCCAGTTTCTGTCTGAAGAGGACCGGCTCTCTGCCGGAGAGACCGCGCTTCCGGATGGCAGCCCCGGATCACTCACGCCGCCGCCGACTCCGCCGGAGCCCTTGCCGTATATTGTCGTGATGATCGATGAATTGGCGGATTTGATGATGGTGGCGCCGAAGGAAGTGGAAGACAAGATTGCGCGCTTGGCGCAGATGGCCCGCGCATCGGGCATCCATCTCGTGCTGGCGACGCAGCGTCCGTCGGTCGATGTGCTGACCGGTTTGATCAAGGCGAATTTCCCGGCCCGCATTGCCTTTCAAGTATCGTCGAAGACCGACTCACGCACCATCCTGGACGCGAACGGCGCCGAGGCGCTCCTTGGTCGTGGGGATATGCTCTATATGGCTTCGGGGACCGGACGAGTTATGCGGCTGCACGGGTCGTTTGTGTCGGATGACGACGTCCGCCGCGTGGTCGAGTTCGTGAAGGATCAAGCCAAGCCTGCCTACAATCAGGAGTTGCAGATTGCGCTGAAACAGGAAGGGGCGAAAGAGGAAGAAGGATTGGGCGAAGTCTACGAGCAAGCCAAAGAGTTGGTCCTATCTACCGGTTCAGCTTCTGCATCGCTGATTCAGCGCCGGCTGCGGGTGGGCTATCCTAGGGCGGCGCGGATGATCGAGCAAATGGAGGCGGATGGCCTCGTGGGCGCAGCTGGTCGTGATGGACGGAGAGAGGTCGTGGGGCGGCGAGGGCCGGTGGGAGTAGGGGAAGGGGATGGAGCCTGATGATCTTCTGTGCTCGCGCAACGCGCGGTCGCGGACTCCCCTCGTTGGACGCGCGCAGTGGAAGATCAATCAGGCCCCATCCCCTAAGAAAGACGAGCGAGCTTGGATGGATCAATTTAGTAGATCGACGGTGCTCGTTCGATGCGCGCAGTAAAGAGCAGCCTTGGCCACTCTCCTTGCGATTGATATGGTGAAGAAATTGAATTGGGCATGTGTTGTCGGGGGCGTGCTCGTGTGTGCGTTGAGCCTATTCCCATTGCCGACTCTTGCCGCCCCTGAAGAGTTCGATGAGAATGCGTTGACGGAAGTGCGAGAGGTGGTCAAGCAGCTCCAGGCGCGGTATGAGAAAACGAAAGATCTCCAGGCAGACTTTGCGCAGAAGACTACGATCGAGGGGTTCGAGCGGTCTATCGCGTCCTCGGGAAAGGTCTATATCAAAAAGCCTGGCCGGTTACGGTGGAATTATCTCGACCCTTCGGTCGAGGACATCTATGTCAATCGGGATGATGTCAAAGTGTATGTGCCGGAGCACAAACAAGTGCTGGTCGGGAAGCTCACGCAAATGGCAGCCTCCAAGGCTCCGTTGGAGCTGTTGCTGGGGGCGGCCAAACTGGATGAGTCGTTCGACATTGAGCCGACGCCGGGGAAGGGACGTGGCGTGGGAGGAATCCGGTTACTCACTCTCTTGCCTAAGTCGCATGAAGGTGAAGCGGGGAAATCCCTACAACGGATCGTGCTCGAAGTGTTTCCTAAAACCTATTTTATTCGGACGATCTCTCTCTACGAAACCAGCGGCAATGTCGCGAGCTTTGAATTTTCGTCGCTTCAACCCAACACGGGTCTCGGCGACGCACTCTTCAATCTGAAGTTACCGGAGGGTGTGGAAGTGGTGAAGGCTCCGGTGTTCAGTGCTCCGCAGTGAATGTGGACGGGATACGGGAGGGTTGATCTGGTTCGTTTTGTTTAGTCTGGTTCATCTGGTGTAGTTTCGTCCAACCAAAAAACCAGACAAACCAGACTGAACCAAATGAACAAGACGAGCTGACGGGTTTTTCAGCAGCCTGAGTGGACGATTGAGGAAAAGGTGATCATATGAATCAGTCAATGGTCGGTTCTTTCGTTGACACGGTGGATGAAGCAGTCAAGCGGTTGGATCTCGATCGAGTCTCGCGTGAGTATTGGGACCAGAACGAGTTCTTGTTTATTCCACAGTTTCTTCCTCGGTCGGTGGTGGAAGAGCACCTCGTTCCTCAAGCGCAAGGGGTGAAGAGCCTGCTGAACCGCAATTACATCCCCGGCCACAAAAAGGGCGGGAGCGTGAGCTACTACACGGTGATGGAGAAAGCCCCGCGCTTTCTCGATCTATATAGATCCGGGGCCTTCATCGAATTCTTGAGCCGTCTGGTTCGGGCCAAGCTCAGTCTATGCCCTGAGAACGATCCCCATTCCTGTGCGCTCTACTACTATACGGAACCGGGAGACCATATCGGGTTTCACTATGACACGTCCTACTACAAGGGGGCTCGCTATACCATTCTGATGGGGCTCGTCGATAAGTCTACGCAATGCAAACTGGTCTGCGAGTTGTTTAAGGACGACCCGGTGAAACAGCCCAAGCATCTTGAGCTGATCACACAACCAGGCGATCTCGTTATCTTCAATGGAGATAAACTCTGGCATGCGGTGACTCCGCTTGGCGAAGGGGAAGAACGGATCGCCTTAACGATGGAATATGTCACCAATCCGGACATGGGAACCTTCAAGCGACTGTATTCCAACCTCAAAGATTCCGTTGCCTACTTCGGCCTCCGCACGGTGTTTAAGCAGGCCATCACAGGTTCCAACCGACGCTCCTAGCAGGATGCTGAAAATGGCCCCCAGCATCGTTCTCAGTCGTCCGTCTCCCTGCAACGTACCGCAAGGGTACGCTTCGGTCGCCGAACTCCCTGCGGCCTTGCTGGGATGCCATTTTGAGCATCCTGCGAGAATGTTCTCCCGTTGTCCTAGCCCGCATTATTCATGAGCGCTTCTGATGTAATTATTGATCGGCTGTGCTTGGCGTGAACCGTCGGTAGTCTTATGCTGATCCGCATAAGATGACGTGATAAACCGCATGACAGGGAATAAACAATTGAAGGCAGAGGGATTAACAGGCCTTCGGCAAGAAATTCCAGGCGTGCTATACGGACAGAAGACCAGACCTTCGCATCTTATTCGGATCAGTCTAATTGCAGTTAGGTCTCACGAGATGAACCATGGCTAAGCGTCAATCTCAATTTGTCCAGTGGATGGGGCCTATCCTCGATGCGATTCGCGAATTAGGCGGCTCTGGCAAACCTCGCGAAGTGTGCGATCTCATTGCAGAACGTTCTGCTATTACCGACACAAGGCTTGAAGAATCTCTGAAGTCTGGGCAGACGCGGTACTACAACCAAGTCCACTGGGCCCGGCAATATTTAGTTTGGGAAGGGTTGTTGGATGGCTCTACGCATGGTGTCTGGGCACTAACACCGACAGGCTACAAGACTACGCTAAATGATGCAGCCGCTCGAAAGCTTTTCCTCAAGTGGGTTAAGATTCACGCTGCAGCGAAACGAAAAGGCGGAGGTGAAGAGGACGCCGCCGTTGTGGCAGATGACATCGATGCTGTCGAGGATCAGGACCACAAATATCTTCTCTTAGAGCTTTTGAAAAAGGTTACGCCGGAAGGCTTTGAGCGGGTCTGCGCGCGTCTTCTCCGGGAGTCCGGATTCGAAAAGGTAACGGTCACTGGCCGCCCTAAGGACGGGGGCATTGATGGAATTGGTATTTTGCAGGTCAATCCGTTTGTCAGCTTCAAGGTGCTGTTTCAGTGCAAACGCTACAAAGGTGTAGTCTCACGATCTCAGGTTGGTGATTTCCGCAATGCCATGATTGGTCGAGCTGACAAAGGCATCATAATCACAACTGGCTCTTTTACCTTTGACGCCCGCCAGGAAGCGGATCGAGATGGAGCCCCGCCCGTTGAGCTTGTCGACGGCGAAAAACTCGTCGAGATGTTTGAGCGAGCAAAGCTCGGTCTCAAGCCAAAGACCGTATATGAACTTGACCATTCCTTCTTTGCTGGCTTCTTGCCAAGTGAAACCTAACACGTCGCTTCAGCCGACGCTGCTTCGCGGTGCAGCTGAGATCAGGGCCTGACCGGGGTCGGGTCTTGCGGTCACATATCAAATTCTCCGCCACTGATGATCGTTCCCATCTCGTCTCGTCGGTTGATCACCCTACAGCCGTCCCTGTGCGAGCCGATCTCCCGCAGAGATGTGTTTCGTTGATTTCATGGTTGCTGCCGTTTATAGTTTGCTGGACTGGTGCGGGTCCAGCTGGTTCATCTGGTTTCTCTGGTTGGTCTGGTCTATCTGGTTTGTTTAGTTCATCGAGTTGATCGGTTCAACCAAACAAACCAAATAAACCAAATAAACGAGACAGACCAGACAGGCCAAATGAACAAGATAGGTTGGCTGACCGTGAATCGCCTACCTCCACGCATAGTGCCATCGTCCTGTTTGTCCTGTGCCTGGCCGTGGTTTCTCCTCTTGTCCCGGTCTCGGCGGCTGAGCAACCGGATGCTGCACAGCGGCATTACGAGCGAGGCACCGCACTGCTGCGAAAAGGCGATCTTGCCGCGGCATCCGAGGCTGCGAGGAAAGCCATCGAGCTGAATCCCTCCTCCGCTGAGGCGCACCATCTGCTCGGCGTGATCTATTTCAAAGAGAAAAAGGCGGCTCAGGCGGTCGATGCCTTTACCCACGCAGTTCAAGTTGAAGCCGGCCTACCCCGATGCCTTGAACGATCTGGCCGAGGTCTATCTGATTCAAGGAAAATCGGCCGAGGCGGAGCAGGCCCTCAGGCGGGCGATCGAGATCGATCCTCGTCATGCGGATTCGTACTTCGACTTAGCCAAGCTGTATGAACAACGTCGTGATTTTGCCTCGGCCATCAAGACCTATCAGGCCTTGCTGGCCGTCCATCCGAACCACCGTGACGGCCTGTACAATCTCGCACTGCTGTATGAGGCGCAGGGAGACAGTCGCGCGGCACGAGAAACGGTGAGGCCGACTGCTCAAGCTCGATCCCAAGCATGCCGATGGCTGGTACCTCGCCGGGCGGATGGCGGAGAAGAACAACGATCTCGTGGAAGCCGCCTATTCCTATAAACAGGCCATCGCGGCGAAGCCCGCGTTAGTGGACGCGCACTATAACCTCGCGTTTATTTATCGGAGCCAAGGCCAGCCTGTGGAGGCGGAGCGGGAGTTTCTTGAGGTCTTGCGGTATCGCCCGGAGTATGCCGAAGCGCATATGAATCTGGGTGTGATCTATACCGGTCTGAACAGGCTTGAAGAGGCCGAGCAGTCCTATGAGCGAGCTGTCGTGCTGAAACCGAACTCTGCTGAAGCGCACTACAACTTGGGTGTCTTCTATGAGTTACATCGGAAAGACCTGCCCAAAGCACTGGCCCACTATCACCAGTACCTCTACCTCGGTGGGCGCGACGATCGTGTCGCGCGGATCGTCGGATCTGGAGGCCAATGACGATTGTGCGAGCAGGATGAAGAGGTGAGGTGTTTTGATCGAGCTGACCGCGATGGAGATGAACTGAATGCCTCGGAAGACCAGAAGGAGCCGAGGCGTTGCTGTTTTTTGCAGCCTACGGAAAAACTATTGAGGCACGTGAGAATTTCGATGGTCCGTACATGTAGCGCCACAGGAGAACGCTTTCGCAGGATGCTCAAAATGGCGACCTTCTCACCCGCCCGGCCCTGGCGCGCCAAGACGCGCCTTGCCCTGGCAAGGCCGCAGGGAGCGACCAAAGATGATCCTTCCAAGCTTGCTCGTGTACGTTATCCCAGGGATGGCCCGGATGAGTCCCCCACTGCGCGCGTCCAACGAGGGCCTTCCTGGGCCGCGCGTTGCGCGAGCACAGGGGACTCACCGGGCCATCCCATCCCCTGCTGGCGGACATTTTCAGCATCCTGCTCACCAGTAGGGCCACGGCCGCCAGTAAGGGGCTCCAATAAGGCCCCCAATAGGGACCTGGCCCCATATAGGGGCGGATATGGGGAGGCACGTCTTCAAATCTTGACCAAACTTGCACACGTTTGATGTCGATGACGGGATAGGTATAGTCCGTTTCATCCAATGGCAGTGTGATGGAGCCGGAGATCTCGCCGGTCACGGTGACTCTGATTCCCGGCGGGAGGGTCGCGGGATCGAGGAATTCTCGCTGCACGGCTATGAAGCGGCCTTGTGACTGGGTCAAGTCGTATACGGGGCGCAGCGATCGATCGAGCGGCAACTGTAAGATCTCAATCCTCGTGCCGTCTTTCTGTCGCCTGGCTGTCAACACTTTGCCGCCGAAGACCGCCGATTGACCTTTAAAAGAATCCGGTGCTGTCTTGACTTGGAGAAAGGTGAGACCCTGTCTGTCCTCCGCTTCTTGCATCGAGGCGCATCCTGTGAGCGTGACGAGCAGGGCCAGGGCAGATAGCAGCGAATTTGCCAGGAGCTTGTCCGACATGGCCACAGTATAACAAAGAGTAAGTTCGTGGCCTATTCGCTATAATGGGCAAGCCGCATTGATCTAAGAAAGGAGTCGATATGGCGAACAGACAGTATGTGCAATGGGCTTTGGCGGTCTGTGCGATTGTATGGACGGTTGCCGTCTTCTGGGTCTCACCAGCTACCGCCTTGCCTCTTAATCTGAAGGGCAAGTTCGAAATCCTGGCGGGCGAGGTGTCCACGCATACGCCCGGCAAGGTGAAGTTGATTGAGTTTGCCGACTTTTACTGCCCGCATTGTCACCAGTTCGATGAAACAGGATTGCCGCTGCTCGTAAAAGAGTTCGGCAGCAAGTTGGAAATTACGATGGTCGGGTTCCCGGTCATTCATGGCAAGCTGCCGACTCCGTTCGATATGTACGAGCAGGCGAAGATGATGGGAAAAGGGAACGAGATGAAAGCCGTCCTCTTTCGTACCATCCATAAAGACAAGATCACCGGAGTCCTGGATCGTTCGCTACGGGAAGTCCTGATTAAGGAAGTCGGCCTCGACCCGAAAGTGTTTGAAGAGGGAATGGCCAGTGGGAAGCCGGCCAAGATATTCGAAGAGGGGCGCAAGTGGGGCGAGCGTATCAAGGTTCAGTCTACCCCAACCGTGCTCATCGACGGGAATATTAAGGCGGAGAGTATCGACCCGGAGAATCTCAAACTGATCATCCAAAGCATTCTGGATGCCGATGGGAAGAAGTAAACTCGAAAGTTCTGAGTGCTGAGTTCTGAGTGTTGAATTACGGTGAGTCCGAAAACTCAGGACTCAGAACTCTAAACTCAGAACTCCTTCTGAGGCGAGATGGCGATTGATCCAATCTGCGGAATGACGGTCGATCCGGCTACGGCAGCCGGAAGTCACGACCATCAAGGTCAACGCTACTACTTCTGTGGCCTGTCCTGCCTGGAACGATTCAAGGCCGATCCGGAGCGGGCGTTGCAGCCACGGCCAGCTAGTTCCGGTAAACCGACCACAAGAAGACCTCTTCCGATGATGCAACCTGCTCCGGCCGTGACCGGGGCAGCAGCTATCGATCCCGTGTGCGGAATGACGGTGCAGCCGGCCACAGCAGCCGGTTCCTATGAGTATCAAGGGAAGACCTATTATTTTTGTGCGACGAGTTGCCTCACAAAGTTTCGGACTGACCCGACCTACTATCTAGCTCCTCCTGAGCAGCGTACTCCTCGTGCCATGCCGGTTCCATCCGGTGGAGTGGTCGAGTACATCTGTCCGATGGACCCGGAGGTGCTTGAGACTCAACCAGGAGCTTGCCGAATTTGCGGGATGGCGCTGGAACCCAAAGTCGTCTCGCTTGAAGATGAACGGAATCCCGAACTTGCGGATATGAGCCGGCGATTTTGGATCTGTCTCGGACCCTCCCTTTTGGTCATGCTCCTGGCCATGGCCGATATGATTCCTGGCTTGTCACTTCCCCAGGCCTTCACCGGCTCGACGAGGAACTGGGCGCAATGGCTGCTGGCGACGCCAGTGGTGCTCTGGGGTGGCTGGCCGTTTTTCCAGCGAGGATGGACCTCGGTAGTGAGCTGGGCTCCCAATATGTTCACGCTCATTGCCATGGGAACGGGCGCGGCTTATGGCTACAGCACTGTGGCCACCGTTGCACCGACGCTGCTCCCCAGTTCATTCCGACTGCATGATGGCTCGATCGCGGTCTATTTCGAGGCGGCGGCTATCATTACGGTGCTCGTTCTGCTTGGCCAGGTCCTTGAGTTGAAGGCTCGGAGTCAGACGAGCTCCGCAATTCGTTCTTTGCTTCGGCTTGCGCCGAAGACAGCCAGGCTGATCAAGCAGGACGGGCAGGAAGAAGATGTGCCGCTTGAGCACATTCAGGTAGGCCATCGGCTGCGTGTCAGGCCAGGAGAGCGAGTGCCGGTCGATGGGATGGTCCAAGAAGGTACGACTTCTGTGGATGAATCCATGATCACAGGGGAATCGATCCCGGTTGAAAAAACAGTGGGGGTGCGGGTGACCGGGGGGACCATCAACGGCACAGGTGGGATGGTGATGATTGCTGAACGAGTCGGGCGAGATACGATGCTTGCCCGGATCGTGCAGATGGTCAGTGAGGCGCAACGGAGCCGGGCGCCGATCCAGCGTCTTGCCGATGTGACCGCGGCGTATTTTGTCCCGCTGGTTGTGGCTGCCGCGCTGATCACGGCAGTGGCCTGGGCGATCTGGGGCCCGGAGCCGAAGTTGGCCTATGCGCTGGTCAATGCCGTGGCGGTTCTGATTATCGCCTGTCCCTGCGCGTTGGGATTGGCGACGCCGATGTCGATCATGGTTGGGACCGGTCGTGGGGCGACGGTGGGTGTCTTGGTGAAGAAGGCTGAAGCATTGGAGGTATTCGGCAAGGTGAATACGCTCGTGATTGATAAGACCGGGACCCTTACGGAGGGCAAACCGAAACTGCTGTCGGTGCTGGTTGTCCCTCCTTGGTCTGATGTCGATCTGTTGCGCTTCGCCGCAAGTCTTGAACGAAGCAGCGAACATCCGCTGGCTGCAGCGGTCGTGGCGGGAGCAGAAGGGCGAGGGATCGCGTGCGCTCCGGTTGAGCAGTTTCGTTCAGTGACGGGAAAGGGTGTGACCGGGACGGTCGCTGGTCGTCGCATCGCCATCGGGACGGCCGCGTTCTTGCGGAACGACGTCGGGGTATCCGGCCAGAGCCTCACTCCGTTGGACGAAAAAGCAGCCTCGCTACGTTGTGAAGGGCAGACGACCCTGTTTGTTGCCATCGATGAGCAGACTGCCGGCATACTAGGCGTGGCGGACCCAATCAAGGCTTCTACTCGTGACGCGGTGCAGGAGCTCAGGGGCGAAGGCATTCACGTCGTCATGGTGACGGGAGATCATCGCGATACGGCAGAAGCAGTGGCCCGGCAACTTGGCATTGAGGAAGTCATGGCTGAAGTCTTGCCTGACCAAAAGGGGGAGATCATTGCCCGCCTTAAGTCGCAAGGCCGCGTGGTGGCGATGGCCGGCGATGGTATCAATGATGCTCCGGCCCTGGCGTTGGCCGATGTCGGGATCGCCATGGGAACGGGAGCGGACACGGCCATTGAGAGCGCGGGGATGACGCTGGTGAAAGGAGATCTGCGCGGGCTGCTCCGTGCGCGGAGGTTGAGCCAAGCCACGATGCGGAATATTCGGCAAAATCTCTTATTTGCTTTTCTCTATAACGTGATCGGGGTGCCGATCGCGGCCGGCGTGCTGTATCCAGTTTGGGGAATACTCTTGAGCCCCATGATCGCCAGTGCCGCTATGACCTTCAGTTCTGTATCCGTCATCTCCAATGCCCTTCGGCTGCGTCATGTGGAATTGTAAGTGCGCCTCCGAGGCACGCATGCTAGGCTAGTGGCGGTGTCGCCCGGTCTATCTGGTCTGTCTGGTTCATCTGGCTATTTCGTTTAACCAAACACACGAGACAGACCGAATAGATCAGACAGACGAGACAGACTTTTTCAGCATCCTGCTAGAAAGGACCGTGGCGTGTTTCAATCCAATGTGATCTTGCGAATTGTGACCGGGCTCTGTGTGTGGGGTCTGTTCGTCTGTGGAGAAGCACTGGCCGAGAGTCGTGTGGCTTCCATGGCGAGCGGGGGTGAACTTCAGGCACAGGTCAAGGCGACTGCGAATAGAGTGATTCCTGCTGTCGTCAGCATAGCCTCCACGGTGATGGTTCGAGATCAAGCGTTCAGCGACGAAGCGCTGCCGTTCGGATTGTTCAAGGATGTCCCGTCGCGTCGGCAATATGGTCAGGGCTCCGGTGTCATCGTGTCGTCGGATGGCTATATTTTGACGAACAACCATGTCATTGCCGATGCGGTCGATGTGGATGTGATTCTCGCCGACCGGCGGCAATACAAAGGACGCGTGGTGGCCACTGATCCGAAGACTGACGTGGCCGTGGTGAAAATTCAGGCGACCAATCTGCCGACGGTCACGTGGGGGGATTCGAGCACGCTCGCCGTCGGCGAATTTGTGCTTGCGATTGGAAACCCGCTTGGTTTGAGCCGGAGTGTGACATTCGGCATTGTCAGTGCCGTCGGTCGGGCCGATGTCGGTGTCGCCGACTTCGAAGATTTCATTCAAACCGATGCCCCCATCAATCCAGGCAACTCCGGTGGCGCCTTAGTGACTCTCAATGGAGAATTGGTGGGGATCAATACTGCCATTGCCAGTCCTACAGGCGGGAGCGTCGGTGTGGGCTTTGCCATTCCGAGCAATATGGCCAGGTCTGCTATGCAGAGCTTGCTCAAGACCGGTCACGTTGTCCGTGGGTTCCTCGGCGCCTCGACACAAGATGTCTCGCCCCTATTAGGCAAGGTCTTCCGTCTCCCAGACGTGAAAGGCGCGATCGTGACCGACGTGCAGGCGAAAGGGTCCGCTGAGAAAGCCGGACTCAAGCGCGGCGATGTGGTCGTGCGATTCGACGGGCGCGACGTGATGGACAGCGGACATCTTCGGAACCTTGTGGCTGCGTCTACGATCGGGAGTAAGCATCGGCTGGATCTCATGCGGGAGAGTAAGCCGTACCAGGCTGAATTGGTCGTGCAGGAGGCGCCGCGTGACCGGACCAAGAAGAACCAAACCGGATCGGCCTCAGCTGCCACGGCTCATCCCCTTGCCGGCGTCGTCTTCGACGATGTCACTGTGCCGTTGGCTCGGCAGATGGATCTGACTGTCACCACCGGGGTGGTAGTCACGGACATCGAAGAAGGCAGTCTGGCGGAATCCTCCGGCCTCCAACCGGGCGACGTGGTGGTGGAACTTAATCGTCAGCCTGTTCCCAACTTCACCGTGTTTCAGCGGTTGGCCGATCCAATTAAGCCATCCGACCTTGCCCTTCTGCTGGTCAATCGGCAGGGGAACGTCATGTACATCCCCGTGAAGAGCGAATAGAAGAGTGAGAGGGCCGACTAGACGGTCTCCTGTGCTCGCGCAACGCGCACGCTCGGAAGGTGCTCGTTGGACGCGCGCAGTGGGAGACCATCTAGCCCGCCCTCAAGGGAGAAGGTAGGACGCGCGCAATCCGAGATATCCCGCGCCCCCTGCCTGGGAGAGAGGGGGCGCGAACGAAAGACGCACGATGAAACTGTGGTCGCTCGATGCGCGTAGTGAAGGATGGTCTGGCCACTCCCTTCTTTGAAGGCGAGGAGAAATTAAGCCCTCTATGTATCCCCGCAGTTCGAGTTAACCTCCACCCTCGCCTGTTGAAAACATAAATTCCAGTCAACTGTGTCCCTTGTTGATTGTAGCGACTATTGATTTGCGCCTCTCGTGATGCTACGTTTCTAAAAATCGTGCCACTCATGATAATGCCATGAAGAAGCTCATTCGATTCGGTGTGTCGTTGGACCATCATCTGCTTGATGATTTCGATCTGCATATCAAGAAGCGCAAGTATACGAATCGCTCGGAGGCGTTGCGGGATCTGATCCGGGATAACCTGGTCGGGCAGGAGTGGGACGACGATAAAGAGACGGTCGGGACCATCACGTTTGTCTACGACCATCATGTGCGCGACTTGACCAGAAAGCTCACTGATATTCAGCACCGCTATCAGCCTCTCATTTTGTCCGGGATGCATGTGCATCTCGACCATGATCATTGCTTAGAAGTGTTGGTCGTGAAGGGCAAGGGCTCTGCCATCAAGAAGATTGCCGACACCCTCATTGGGACTAAGGGCGTCAAGCACGGGAAGCTGGCCACCACTACCACGGGAAAAGGCTTGAGCTGAGAGTCCTCGTGAGTGTCCTGAGCCTCTTCTTCCATCTCATCGCGTTGCTACTCGTTGTCTCCTCCGCCTTCGCCCACGATCCGGAGGCGGACATACTGGACATTCCAGAAGTGTCGGTGGTGGGCGATCGCCCCGTCGCGGCTTCGTCGCAACAATTCATTCCGGACAAAGAGATCCTGCTCCAACCGCAAGGCCGGCCCGCCCAGGTTCTGCGTTTGATCCCTGGTTTCATTGCCGTTGAGCATTCCGGCGGCGCCGGAAAGGCGGACCAATATTTCTTGAGAGGATTTGATGCCGATCATGGAACGGACGTGGCGTTCTTTATCGACAACATGCCGATCAATTTACGTACTCACGGGCATGGCCAGGGGTACACCGATCTCAATTTCATTATTCCGGAGACAATTGAGGGAATCGACGTAGTAAAGGGGACTTACCACGCTGAATTCGGCGATTTCAATACGGCCGGCGCCGTCCGGTTCAAAACTCGCGAGGTGTTGCAAGAGAACGTGGTGCAGGGAGCCGGTGGGCAGTTCGATACACAGCGGTATCTCTTGATGCTGTCGCCCACTAGGGACAAAGTCCGGACGTTGTTTGCCGCGGACGGCTATTACACCAATGGACCGTTCGAGCATGACAATCGCTATTTTCGCTTCAATTTCATGGGCAGGGCGACCGTCAACCCGACGGTTCGCTCGGAGTTCAGCGTCACAGGGAGCTATAACAAAGCGAACTGGAACGCCTCAGGGGAAATTCCATTCCGTGCCGTCACGGATGGCACGATTGGTCGGTTCGGCTCGATTGATCCCTCTGAAGGAGGCAAGACTGAGCACGCGATCGGTCGAATGGAGTACCACTACGATACACCCTCCAATGGGCGGTTCTTTGCCGATGCCTATCTGATGTATTACAAGTTGGACCTCTTTACCAATTTCACCTTTTTTCTGGATAATCCGGTGAAAGGCGACGGCATCAATCAACAGGATCAGCGGTACATGTATGGCGGGAATCTGGGCTACCAGCACGCAGGAGAACTCTTTGGCATTCGCAGTGCCGCGACGGCAGGGTTCCAGGTCCGCAATGACAGCATTTCCAATATCCGCCTCGGGACACAGACGACGCGTGTCCCTACTGGGACCATTGTGCAGAGTGCGGTTGATGAAGCGTCCTATTCGCCGTATGTGAAGCTGGAGCTGCAGCCGCTGCCGTGGATGCGGTTGGTCGGAGGTGTCCGTGCCGACTACTTCACGTTTGATGTCCGCAATCTCTGCGATACCTGCCCCGAGCAGCCGGCCGGCCGAAAGGACTCGGGCCAAGTCAATCCGAAGGCCAACCTGATCCTCGGTCCCTGGTTCAATACCGAATTCTTCGTGAACTATGGCACCGGATTCCACAGCAACGATGCGCGCTCCACGGTCGTGGGTGGGAGCTCGCCTCTTGCCAGGGCGCAGGGCACGGAGGTAGGCGTGCGATCAAAACCCTGGGGCCCGGAGCAGATGGAATTGATGGCAACGTTCTGGTGGTTGGATATGAACTCCGAACTCGTGTTCGTGGGAGATGCCGGCACCACTGAAGCCCGTGGGCCCACAAGACGTTACGGGGTAGAGGTGGGCGCACGAGGACAGGTCTATGGCCCGCTCTATGTGAACGGCAGCTTCACCTGGACCCATGCCCAATTCAAGGACGGACTCGCCATTCCGTTGGCGCCTGACTTAACCGCATTTACGGCATTGATCATGCGATGGCCGGAGGGTCTCTCTTCGCAGATACAAATGACCTATCTCGGAGTGAGGAACCTGACAGAGGATCGTACGGTCAAAGCGCCATCGTGGCTCGTCTTTGACTTGACCGAACGCTATCAATTGCCGATCAAGCTCTCTCATGGGCGTCTTGAGGCTTTTCTGTTCGTCCAGAACCTTCTCGACACCAACTGGGAGGGGGCCACGTTTGCATTTGCATCTCGCCTGCCCAACGAGCCGGCGAGTGGCGTTCAGGACATCCATTTTGTGCCGGGCAATCCACGCTTTGTGATGGGCGGCCTCGCATGGTACTTTTAGCAGCCGCTGAAAATAACCACCACCAGCGTTCTCGGCTACCGAAGCTCCTCAACGTACCCGAGAGGGTACGCTTCCGGGTTTCGTGGCGCCTGTGGCCTTGTTGGAAGATCGTTTTGTGCGGTCTATAGTGAAGCCATATGAAGACCAAGCCCAGAATTCTTCCGCGCAACTATTTCAATCGCCCAACGGTTACGGTTGCGAGATCGCTCATCGGCAAGTATCTCGTACGTTCGATCGATGGGCGCATGCTGTCGGGGAAGATCGTCGAAGTGGAGGCCTATGTGGGGTCGCAGGACAAGGCTTGCCATGCGTCGAAAGGGAGAACGCAACGGACCGATGTCATGTTTGGCCCGGCAGGGGTTGCGTACGTCTACCTCATCTACGGGATGTACCATTGTCTGAACGTCGTGACAGAGCGTGAAGAATTTCCCTCGGCCGTATTGATGCGGGCGATTGAAATCGATGGAGAGTTGATCGATGGACCGGGGCGGCTCTGTCGCGCGCTGGAGATCGATCGCCGTCTCAACCGTCTGGATCTTACGACCGGTGAGTCCCTCTGGTTCGAGGATCGAGAGACCTTGGTAAAGAAAGCAGATGTAGGGGTACACCCTCGAATCGGTGTCGACTATGCGGGTGAGTGGGCCAAGAAGCCTTGGCGATTCCGGCTGCGTACGGTCACAGCCTCCACTCGGACGCGACACATAAAAAAACAGGGAGGCGCCGCATAAGTCCGGCACCCCCCTGTTGTATCCTTCTGAAGGGCTCGACTACTCGATCTTCCGGTCGCCGCTGATCTTCGTGGCGGAGGTGACCGGAGGAGCGATCTTGATCTGTGGCCCCTGCACAGTCGGGAGCTGATTCGCTCCTTGACCTGCGGTAATGCGTGCATTGTCTGTCTTCATGAGATTCTGCTGGACATGTTTATCGTCGGATGCGGCGGCCTTGAGTTCGGCTTTCTCACCACTTGCATTGGTCTGGCCTGGGTCATTGGCGGTTGGCTGCCCGGTCACGGGGCTCCCGCTGTTCTTCATCGGGTAGCCTTCGTGCTTGGGGAGAAGCGATGGATTCGCTGAGGCCATCGACAACGCAAAGAGGACACCGGAGACGGTTGCAACAGTGCCGATTACGAGCTTCATACGCCTACTCCTTTGAATAAATAAATGGTGGCTGGGAAACATAGGTTCTCAACTTCAAGGTTGAATCGGATGGTGGGAATCATAGCCAGGAAGGGGTATGTCTGTCAAAGGAAGAATGGAGAGGGGAGTGGCCAGGTGCCCTTCTTGCTCGCAGAACGCGCACGCTCAGAAGGTGCTCGTCCGATGCGCGCAGTAAAGGGCAGCCTCGGCCACTCCCCTAAAGGGTGAGGGGGGGGATTTGAGGAGGGATGGAATGTGGGTGGCCTGTTGGTCTCCTGTGCTCGTGCAACGCGCGGTCTCAGAAGGTTGGGAAGGGCAGCCTGGTCGTCCTCTTGCTCGCGGAACGCGAACGATCGGAATGTGCTCGTTCGACGCGCGCAATCGAGGATCAACCAGGCTACCCTTGAGAATGAAAAGGTGAATTGGGACTACACGCGCAGTGGGAGACCATCTAGCCCGCCTTCAAGGGAGAAGGTAAGACGCGCGCACGATGAAAAAGATGGGAAGGCCACCCACGTTGGTCCTGTGCTCCCGGAACGCGCGCCCTGAGAAGAAGGGAGGCGAGGAGGCTGGCTAGTCTCTGTGCTCGCAGAGGCCCCACGATAAAGCGGTGGTCCCTCGATGCGCGCAGTAGAGACTATGCCAGTCCCCTTGCTGAGAATAGGTGTAGATGAGGACACGCTTTCGACGGCCGTATTTGGACCAACATGGGTACCCTTCCAAGAGAGGGAACACGAGCGAGCTTGGAGGGATCGTCTATATCGCTCGATGTGCGTAGTCAATGCCAGCCTCGGCTGTTCCCCGAAAGAGAGACCCACTACTGGTCAAACATTTCACCGAGCTGTCTTTAGCAAAAGGCAGGCGTATTTTTGTACCATTGTGCGGCAAAACTCTTGATATTTCTTGGCTGCTATCGAAGGGCTATCGTGTCGCTGGAGCTGAATTGAGTCAAATAGCCATTGAGCAGTTATTCATGGAACTTGGAGTGCAACCAGAAACATCACCAGTTGGCGAAGTGGAGCAGTGGAGCGCACACAATCTCGACATATTTGTTGGCGATATATTTGCTTTGTCCAGAAAGATACTTGGCTCAGTTGATGGAATATATGACCGGGCTGCGTTAGTGGCCTTCCCCGAAGAAATGCGCGAGCGATATTCAGCCCACCTCACAGAGATTACAGGTAAGGCGCGACAGTTGCTCATTTGCTATGACTACGATCAAAGCTTGATGGAAGGTCCTCCCTTTTCAGTTAGTAACGACGAAGTCAAGCGACATTACGCAGTGAATTATGATGTGACGCTTATTGCGAGCACAGATGTCAGGGTGTGTTGCGTATGATTCAGGAGAACGCAAGATGGGGTCAGGTCTTGCAATCACACATTTTAATCGAGTTTTGAGATCGCAAGACGGCTTGAGGGTAGATTCTACCGGCTTCCGCAACGGACGCAACGAGAATGCCGTTTCGACCATTCGTGCGTAGAAGTGGAGAACGAGACATGCCGAGCTGAATAATAGGCCCATCCAAATGGCCAAATGTTAGATTGCAAGACTTGACCCCTTTTCACAGTTGGTGCGCATAGCGGAGCGTCATCTTAATATCACGGTGGCCAGCCAGTGCAGCCACCTGCGTCCTCATATCGAGAGATCTCCCTATAGGTTCTTGCTCGAGCTAATTCACTCCCCATATTGCGCGCCGCGGCGAGCGCTCCTGGAATGTCATCGGCTCTCGCTCGGATGAATGCGACCCCGAGCAGTACCGCATCTCTTCGTAATGGCGCGGTGATGTGATTGACTGTCTCGATTGCGCGTTTCACGTGTCCCGATCGCGCCTGTGCGAACGCAATGTGCATAAAGACACCACTACGGTTGATTTCATGGGGAATCAGTTTGGTTGTGTGAAAAGCGCCACGCTGGTCTCCGGCCTTGAATTGACCGATTGCGATGGCTTCCATAGCGGCTGACCAGTCTGTCGCATCAGCAATCCTGCTAGCCGTGTCGAACGCCGCATCGAGCTTATTCGATCGCGCCTGCTGCTCGACAATGTTCAGTAACGCGAAAGCCACCTTATCACCGCATGCGAAGAGGACTCGCTGTGTTCATGAGTTCATTACGCACAAATATACCGCTGTTACTCATGGTAAGAAACTCGTAAAAACCGAAGGAGTGACAGGAATTGTTACGAGGATGCGAAGGGCCAATCTGTCGATTACGGTGCGTTGACGATGCCGTGGGTGAGTGCGTATTTGATCAAATCTGCGGTCGTCTTGAGCTTGAGGTGGTCCAGGATCTGTCCCTTATGAAACTCGACGGTTCGTGATGTGATATGCAAGAGATTGGCAATCTCCTTGGCCGTCCGTCCCTCGGCGAGGAACCGAAGGACTTCGCGCTGGCGAGGAGTAAGGCCTCTCGGTTTCTCAGAAGGTGTGGACAAATAGACGTCTACCAGCTCTTTTGTGATCAGCGGCGTAATGTAGGAATGGCCCCCGAGCACGGCTCGAATCGCCTGTTCCAATTCATCGACTGCCGACCCCTTGAGCACATAGGCCGATGCTCCTGCCTCGAAGGCCGATCGCACATAATCCGCACCGGCGTGCATCGTCACGATAATGATCTTGGCTGTTGGACAAATCTTTTTCAGCTGCGCCGCCGTGTCGATGCCGTTGAGCAATGGCATGGAGATATCCAGGATGACAATGTCGGGCTGGACGGTCTTCGCGGCAGCCAGAAGCGCGTACCCATCCCCGACCGTCCCGACCAGCTCATAGTGCTCGTGCAGGATACGGCGAAACCCCTCGAGGACAAGGACGTGATCGTCTGCCAGCAGGATGCGTGGCTTAGGCATGGTGCTCTCCTTGATCCAATGGAATATCCACCCGGATCTCTGTGCCGTGCCGGGGTGCTGACTCCACCTCCAACGTTCCCTTTGCCATGCGTACACGCTCGTTCATACTCAGTAAGCCCAAATGCCCGCTCATCTGATCTCCGTGCGAAGCGTCAAATCCCACGCCATTGTCGCGGACTGAGAGGCTGACCTCATCGGACTCGCAAATCAGCTCGACCTCCACCTGTGAGGCCTGGGCATGCCGAGAAATGTTGCTGAGGCATTCCTGTACGACACGATAGATACAAATGGTCACGTCGGGCGGCAGTATGCCCACCGGGTCCTTATGCACATAGGAGCACTGGATGCCTGTGCGGTCGGAAAACTCATTGACCAGGCGGCGTACGGCCTTCAAGAGCCCCAAGTCATCGAGAATGGACGGATGAAAGCGATAGGCCATTTGTCGCACATCGTCCGAGATAGCGGCCAGGCTGTCGGATACCCGTCGAATCCCATCCCTGAGAGGCTCCGGATCCTTCGACGGATCTTTCTCCATCCGCCGAAGATCCATCGAGAGCATCGCGAGACGTTGATTGATGTCGTCGTGCAGGTCGCGGGATATTCTCCGCCGATCTGCTTCCTGTGCCGTTAACAGCTGGCCTGCCAAGGCCCGCAAATCCGCACGACTTTGCTGGAGTTCGTGCTGACTGGCCCGCAATACGGCGTCGCTCGTCCGAAGCGACTGCTCGGTTTCCATATGTTCTTTGATCTCCGTGACGAGCGCTTGATTCACAGTGGCGAGTTCATGTGTGCGAGCCTCCACCCGCGTTTCGAGTTCATCGTGCGCCCGCTGTAACAGGTCTTCGGCCCGTCGCCGATGCAGGAAGAACAGCAAGGGCAGCCAAATCGCCGTCAGGCTGAACAACCGATTGGTGACGCCCATCCACAGTGGCACGCCATCCAGCGTGGGCTTCAGCATGATATCGGTCATGTCGATCACAGAGCAAATGATCGCCGTGATCAGTGGGCCTTTCCGATATGGCAAGAGAAAGGACAGAATGACGAGCCCACCGTAGAGCACAGAATTCCCGATTCCCAGAGGAAGAGATAGATCGAGAAAGAAGACGCCGATGCCCAAACCGATGATAAGGATCAGCAGCCGGCTGGTTGTATGGGGACTCTTTGCGTCCGGTTTACGATACATGGTTTACACCGATTCACCTTGAGCGGACTGAGGACTAGATGGCTCAATTAGGAGTCCCGATAGGAGTCCCGAATAAGTTCTTCTGTGACTGGTTAAGCCAACACGACGGAGCTCTTCTCCTCTCTGTCCATTATCCATCCGCGAAGGAACCGGCAGCAAGAGCTTGCACGCCAGTGCCAGGCAATTTGGACGGTGTCGTGCGATCGAGACAAAAGGTTTCAGGCCGAGCGAGTTGATAGATGAACAGCCGGTCTCACGATTCGAACCTGTCCACGTTGATGCCTCGGTGACGCATCTGCACAGCCTCGTGGCCATACCATACCTCGAAAGAAGTATAAGTGGTGAAGCGATAGGAACCTCCATACCAGCTCGATGATCGTGTCCTAAGACAGGATAGGGGGTTACACGAGCAATCCATACTGGTGAAAGTTACAGGTCAGCTGTGAAAATTTACCAGTGCGTATTTTAGTTCACTGAATTGGCTGTAGGATAACTGCGCGAAGACAATGAAGCCGGCCCGCGTGGCCTGCTTCCTTCTCGATATGGAATACGAATCAAGAACGTGGGACTCGTGACGTCGATGAAGAATTTTTCATGATTTTTTCATGCACCCATCATGTGATGGAGCTAGAGTGCCAACAGAAATACAGGACACGGTAACGTTTAGGTGTTAAGAGCATATCACGTCGAATCGACAACTGGGAGTTGGACCGTGGAAAGAAAGCCGAAGTCAATATGCGATTCGGCCTCTTCCGGCGAGCGGGCAGTTCGCTGCGAGATCCTGCACGTGTTTCGCGGAGCTGCTCGTGAGCGACTAGAGCGCCACACCGCTTGGGCGGGGGGCTTCATCCATGAATAAACTCGTCCTCGTTGCCCTGCGCCGGCCGTACACCTTTGTGGTGCTGGCCATCCTCATCCTGGTGTTCGGGGCGTTGGCTGCAGAGGAAGCACCGACCGACGTCTTTCCGGTTATTCAAATTCCTGTCAGCTCTGTCGTCTGGATCTACGACAACCTGATGCCGGCGGATGTCGAAGGGCGTATCACCTATGTGTTTGAACGATTTCTAACCCAGACAGTAGAGGGCATCAAATACATCTGGAGCAATTCGTTATTCGGCAACGCCATCATCAATGTCTATCTTCAGGACGGCGTCGATCTGGGTGGCAGCGAAGCCGATATCATGGCGATTGCGCAGACCACTGTCAAGGCTCTGCCGCCGGATATTAACGCGCCCATGGTCATGCGTCTGTTCCCATCCCAAGTACCCGTGGCCACATTGCAAGTCACCTCCGATTCACATACACCGGCGGAGCTCTATAACCTTAGCATCATGCGAATCCGACCCCTCCTGGTCACGATCCCGGGCGCGATCCTGCCGCATCCCTACGGGGGCCAGGACATGCAGGTGATGATCAATCTCAATCAGCAGAAATTACTCGCCCGGCACCTCACGCCGGCGGACATCCACCGAGCCCTCGACAGTCAGAATCTCGTGCTGCCGGGGGGGGACATCAAGATCAAATCAACCGACTGGATCGTTCTGACCAACGCGCAACCGCTGAAGATCGAAGACTTCGACGACATCCCGATCAAGCAGGAAGGTAATGCCTGGATCCATCTGCGCGACGTCAGCGTGACGCGCCTCGCGGGCCGTGTGCAAACAAATGCCGTAATAGTTGAGGGCCAGCAGGCCGTCATCATCGTCGTGATGAAGAGCAGCGAGGCGTCGACGCTGGAGGTGGTGCAGGGGATCAAGGACATCATCCCGCGCATCGAGCAGATCGTGCCCGATGGCGTAAAGGTGAAACTTCTTATCGATGCCTCGGGTTTCGTGAAGCAGGCGATCTCGGACGTTGTGCACGAAATGATCGTCGCCGCTTTGCTGGTCGGTACCATCGTCCTGCTGCTGTTCGGCTCCTGGCGGCCGACGGTCATCGTGCTCACCTCGATCCCGCTCTCGATCCTCAGCTCGCTCATCGGCCTGCACGCGCTCGGACAGTCGATCAATGTCATGACCCTGGGCGGATTGGCGCTGGCCGTCGGCATTCTCGTCGACGACGCCTCCGTCATGATCGAAAATATCGATACACACCTTGCGACGGGTGCGCCGCTGGAGAAGGCGATCATCGATGCCGCCAATCAGATCCTGCTCCCAGCGTTCGTCTCCACGCTCTCCATCATGATCGTCTGGGTTCCGCTGTTCCATCTGAGCGGGATCTCCGGCTGGGTGTTCCCGCCGATGGCAGAGGCGGTCATGTTCGCGATGTTCTCCTCATTTATCCTGACGTACACGCTCGTGCCCACGATGGCGAAGTATATTCTGAAGGTTCACCACACAGCGCACTCACCTACTGACGGCGGACAGCACGACGCGAAACCGTCGAAGAATCCCTTTGCCCGCTTCCAGCGGGCGTTCGAACAGCGCTTCGAGCAGTTCCGTGAAGGCTACACGGCGCAGCTCGAACGGGTGGTCGCCCGTCGTGGCACTTTCGTCATCGTCGCCTCGGGCATTGCGGCACTTTCCCTCGTCCTCTATTACTTCAACGGGCGCGAGTTTTTTCCCGAGATCCGGTCAAACATTTTGGCGATGCACATGCGGGCGCCGCTCGGCACGCGCATCGAGGCTTCCGCGCGTATCACGTCCTTGGTGGCGAAGGATGTCGAACGGTTGCTGCCAGGCGAGGTCGCAGATATCGTGAGCAATTGCGGCATACCGGTCGGGGCGCATAACCTGGCCTTCATTCCGACGCCGACGGTCGGCACCCAGGATTGCGACCTCACGATCTCGTTGAAGGATTTTAAGGCGCCGGTGTGGGACTTCCGACGCATTCTCCGTAAGGGATTGGCAGAGCGCTATCCGGGGACGGAATTCACATTCCAGCCGGCCGACCTGACCGCGAAGATTCTGAACTTTGGCTCTCTTTCGCCGATCGACGTGCAGATTAACGGCCCGGATCTCTACGCCAACCATGCGTTCGCCCGTAAATTGGCGGGCAAGATTCGGCAGATCCCCGGCGCCAGCGACGTAGTGGTCCAGCAGCCGATGGGCATGCCGACCCTCCTCGCCGAATCCGACCGCCGGTTCGCGCTCGGCATGAACCTGGACCAGACGGACTTCGGTAACAATATGCTCGTGACGACCGCCGGCAGTCAGCAGGTGGATCAGAAGTATTGGCTGGATCGCAAGACCGGCATGTCCTACCGGATCAATGTCTATACGCCGCAGCCGCAGCTCACGAGTATCAACGACCTAAAGACCGTCCCGGTGGGTCGGGAGGAGGGCGACGATTCCTTGGGAGCTGCGAGAAATGTGCAGCTTCTGGGCAATTTGGCGAAGATTTCAGCAATTGGCACGCCCGGTGCCGTCACGCACGGAAATATCATGCCGCTGATCGATGTCTATGTGTCCGCCGAGGGACGCGACCTCAATTCCGTCCTGGTAGCGACCGAGGAGGTCATCCACAGCATGGATTCAGAGCTCCCCCGGGGCTCGATCATCGAAATCAAAGGCCAAGCCGAAGTGATGCGCGCCGCACTTCGTGAAATGCTCTTCGGCCTCCTCGCCGCGGTCGTGCTGGTGTATCTGCTGAGCGTCGTCAATTTCCAATCCTGGGTCGATCCCTTCATCATCATTACGGCCTTGCCCGGCGCACTGGCGGGTATCGCATGGTCGTTGTTCCTGACCCATACGAACATTTCAGTGCCGTCGCTGATGGGCACGATTATGACGATGGGTACGGCGACAGCCAATTCGATCCTGCTCGTGTCCTACGCCCGCGAGCGGCTCGCCGTCCATGGCGACGCGATCCGGGCTGCGGTGGAGGCCGGAAAGGCACGTATCCGACCGGTGCTCATGACCGCCTCAGCCATGATCATCGGCATGCTGCCGATGGCGACGGCGAACTCTCAGAATGCGCCGCTGGGTCGCGCCGTCATGGGCGGCCTACTGGTTGCCACCATCTTTACCCTGTATTTTGTGCCCTGCATGTACGCCATGATCTACGGCCGGCGGAGCACTCTCCAAAAGGTGCAAGTCTGATATGAATAGTCTGCGTGGGAAAGGCCTGGCGATTCTGGCCATATATTGTGCGAAGACGATGAAGCCTGCCCGCGAGGGCTGGTTCTTTTCAGATGTGGAATATGAATCAAGAACGTGGGACTCGGGGCGTCGATGAAGATTTTTTCATGATTGTTTCATGGACCCATCATGTGATGGAGCTAGAGTGCCAACAGAAATAAGGACACCGTGCCGTTCTGAAGCGAAGAGGCTATTGCATCGAAACAAGAACCGGGGGTTGAATCGTGGAATGGAGGACGGATTCAAAGCGAAGCAATGCAGCGCCGCTTGGGCGGGGGGGCTTCATCCATGAATAAACTTGTCCTCGTTGCCCTGCGCCGGCCGTACACCTTTGTGGTGCTGGCCATCCTCATCCTGGTGTTCGGGGCGTTGGCTGCAGAGGAAGCACCGACCGACGTCTTTCCGGTTATTCAAATTCCTGTCAGTTCCATCGTCTGGATCTACGACAACCTGATGCCGGCGGATGTCGAAGGGCGTATCACCTATGTGTTTGAACGATTTCTAACCCAGACAGTAGAGGGCATCAAATATATCTGGAGCAATTCGTTATTCGGCAACGCCATCATCAATGTCTATCTTCAGGACGGCGTCGATCTGGGTGGCAGCGAAGCCGATATCGCGGCGATTGCGCAGACCACTGTCAAGGCACTGCCGCCGGATATTAACGCGCCCATGGTCATGCGTCTGTTCCCATCCCAAGTACCCGTGGCCACATTGCAAGTCACCTCCGATTCACATACACCGGCGGAGCTCTATAACCTTAGCATCATGCGAATCCGACCCCTCCTGGTCACGATCCCGGGCGCGATCCTGCCGCATCCCTACGGGGGCCAGGACATGCAGGTGATGATCAATCTCAATCAGCAGAAATTACTCGCCCGGCATCTCACGCCGGCGGACATCCACCAAGCCCTCGACAGGCAAAATCTCGTGCTGCCGGGGGGGGACATCAAGATCAAGTCAACCGACTGGATCGTTCTGACCAACGCGCAACCGCTGAAGATCGAAGACTTCGACGACATCCCGATCAAGAAGCAGGGTAATGCCTGGATCCATCTGCGCGACGTCAGCGTGACGCGCCTCGCAGGCCGTGTGCAAACAAATGCCGTAATAGTTGAGGGCCAGCAGGCCGTCATCATCGTCGTGATGAAGAGCAGCGAGGCGTCGACCCTGGAGGTGGTGCAAGGGATCAAGGATGTAATCCCGCGTATCCAGGAAGTCGTGCCCGAGGGCGTAAAGGTGAAACTTCTTATCGATGCCTCGGGTTTCGTGAAGCAGGCGATCTCGGACGTTGTGCACGAAATGATCATCGCCGCTTTGCTGGTCGGCTTCATCGTCCTATTGCTGCTCGGCTCCTGGCGGCCGACGGTCATCGTGCTCACCTCGATCCCGCTCTCGATCCTCAGCTCGCTCATCGCCCTGCACGCGCTCGGACAGTCGATTAATGTCATGACCCTGGGCGGATTGGCGCTGGCCGTCGGCATTCTCGTCGACAACGCCGCCGTCATGATCGAAAATATCGATACGCACATCGAAACGGGTGCGCCGCTGGAGAAGGCGATCATCGATGCCGCCAATCAGATCCTGCTCCCGACGTTCGTCGCGACGCTCGCCATCACGATCGTCTGGGTCCCGCTGTTCCATCTGAGCGGGATCTCCGGCTGGGTGTTCCCGCCGATGGCAGAAGCGGTCATCTTCGCGATGCTTGCCTCATTTATCCTGACGTACACGCTCACGCCGACCATGGCGAAGTATATTCTGAAGGCTCACCACCAGCCTGGGGAGGGCGGACAGCACGACGCGAAACCGTCGAAGAATCCCTTTGCCCGCTTCCAGCGGGCGTTCCAACAGCGCTTCGAGCAGTTCCGTGAAGGCTATAGTGCGCAGCTCGAACGGGTGGTCGCCCGTCGTGTCAGTTTTGTCGTCGTCTCCTCGACCATTGCGGTAGCCTCCCTCGTCCTTTTTTACTTCAACGGGCGCGAGTTTTTCCCCGAAATCAAGTCAGGGATCTTGTCGATGCATATGCGGGCGCCGCTCGGCACACGCATCGAGGCTTCCGCGCGTATCACGTCCTTGGTGGCGAAGGATATCGAACGGTTGCTGCCAGGCGAGGTCGCAGACATCGTGAGCAATTGCGGCATACCGGTCGGGGCGCATAACCTGGCCTTCATTCCGACGCCGACGGTCGGCACCCAGGATTGCGACCTCACGATCTCGTTGAAGAATGGCAAGGCGCCGGTGTGGGACTTCCGACGCATTCTCCGTAAGGGATTGGCAGAGCGCTATCCGGGGACGGAATTCACATTCCAGCCGGCCGATCTGACCGCGAAGATTCTGAACTTTGGCTCTCTTTCGCCGATCGACGTGCAGATTAACGGCCCGGATCTCTACGCCAACCATGCGTTCGCCCGTAAATTGGCGGGCAAGATTCGGCAGATCCCCGGCGCCAGCGACGTAGTGGTCCAGCAGCCGATGGGTATGCCGACCCTCCTCGCCGAATCCAACCGCCAGTTCGCGCTCGGCATGAAGATGAGCCAGGAGGACTTCGGTAACAATATGCTCGTGACGACCGCCGGCAGTCAGCAGGTGGATCAGAAGTATTGGCTGGATCGCAAGACCGGCATGTCCTACCGGATCAATGTCTATACGCCGCAGTCGCAGCTCACGAGCGTCAAAGACCTTATGACCGTCCCGGTGGGTCGGGAGGAACGGACCGAAACCTCGGAGGGTAAAGAAGGTGTGAGAAATGTGCAGCTTCTCGGCAATTTGGCGAAGATTTCAGCAATTGGCACGCCCGGTGCCGTCACGCACGGAAATATCATGCCGCTGATCGATGTCTATGTGTCCGCCGAGGGACGCGACCTCAATTCCGTCCTGGAAGAGACCGAGGAGGTCATCCACAGCATGGATTCGGAGCTCCCCCGGGGCTCGATCATCGAAATCAAAGGCCAAGCCGAAGTGATGCGCGCCGCACTTCGTGAAATGCTCTTCGGTCTCCTCGCCGCGGTCGTGCTGGTGTATCTGCTGATCGTCGTCAATTTCCAATCCTGGGTCGATCCCTTCATCATCATTACGGCCTTGCCGGGCGCACTGGCGGGCATCGCAGTGGCGTTGTTCGTGACCCATACGAACATTTCAGTGCCGGCGCTGATGGGCGCGATCATGACGATGGGCACGGCGACAGCCAATGCGATCCTGCTCGTGTCCTACGCCCGCGAGCGGATCGCCGTCCATGGCGACGCGATCCGGGCTGCGGTGGAGTCCGGAAAGGCTCGCATCCGACCGGTGCTCATGACCGCCGCAGCCATGATCATCGGCATGCTGCCGATGGCGACGGCGAACTCTCAGAATGCGCCGCTGGGTCGCGCCGTTATGGGCGGCCTACTGGTTGCCACCATCTTTACCCTGTATTTTGTGCCCTGCATGTACGCCATGATCTACAACCGGCGGACCATTCGCCAAAAGGAGCAAGTCTGATATGAATAGCCTGCGTGGGAAAGGCCTGGCGATTCTGGCAATTGTCTTGTGCGTGGTGTATTTCGGTTACCGTTTTTATGTCGACGGAATCGATGCGGCAGTGCTGAAGCAGACTACTCTTGAGACTTCTATTCAGAGGGTGTCCGTAATCAATCCAAAGCTGTTGCCGCCGAACGAGACGATTACGCTGCCCGGCAATATTCAGGCCTGGTATGAGGCACAGATTTACGCCCAGGTCACTGGCTATGTGAAGATGTGGTACAAGGATTACGGCGCAATCGTGAAGCAGGGCGATATCCTTGCTGATATCAACGCGCCGGCTCTCGACGCCCAATATTCCCAAGCCAAGGCTGATCTGGAAACCGAGCGTGCCAAGAATGTCCTGGCTGAACTGACCGCGAAACGCTACCTGGCGATGCGCCAGCACCAGGCGGTCTCGGAACAGGCGATCTCGGTACAGGTCCAAGAGGCGAAAGCCCAAGCAGCGAGAGTCAACGCCGCGGAGCAGAACGTCAAGAACTTCGAGGCGCTGATCCGGTTCAAGACGATCGTCGCACCCTTTGACGGCGTGGTGACCGTTCGCAACATCAACGTTGGGAACTATGTCAATAAAGAAGCGAGCTCTGGAGAGGGTAACTCTGGCGCAATCAGGGACCTCTTTACCGTGGCCGAGGTCACTAAGCTGCGCCTCTTCGTCAGCGTACCTGAGGCGTTCGGGCCCTTTCTCCAGCCAGGCCTGACGGCCGACGTGACGGTGCCACAATTCCCCAATCGTCATTTCACCGGCAAGTTTCTGACCGTCGCTCGTGGGTTCGACGTCAGCACGCGTACGGCCATCACCGTCTTCGAGATTGACAACGAGGACGGGGCGCTGTGGCCTGGCTCCTACGCCACAGTCCGTCTCACGGCTCCGGTCGATAGGAAGGTTCTCACTATACCAACCACTTCGTTGGTCTTCCAGGAGCACGGCGCGCAAATAGCCCTGGTGAGTGAGGACGACCACGTGCATTTCAAACCCATCGCCGTGACCAGAGTCCTCGACAATGCCATGGAGATCACAGAAGGGATTTCCGCGACCGACCGCATTATCAACAACCCCAGCGCCGCGTTGCTGGAAGACGACAAGGTGATTATCATCACGCCCGCACCTGGATATCAGATTGAAGTTGAACCTTCGGTACAGGAGTCACCGATCACGAAAGACACGTCCAAATGACGGGCGAGCCGTTACCATCGAGAGCGGAGATGTCGCGTACCAGTCGCGCCGCGGCGCTGTGCGCCTGTTTCATATTGCTGGCGCTCACCCTGCCGGCTTGCGGTTGGTTCCCGGCAGTCGATTTGTCGCCCACGTATACTCCACCTCAATATGTCGTCCCCGCCTCATGGCATGGGTCGAGTCCCTTTGTAGAGGCGATGCCGGCCGATAGCGAACTCCGTCCGGATTGGTGGAAACTGTACGACGATCCGGTGCTGAATAGGCTCATCGAGCAAGCCATGGCGGTGAATCCGGATCTGCAAGCGGCCGCGGAGCGCTTCGTTCAGGCCCGCAATATGATGATGAAGGCCCGGTCGCAGTACATTCCTCAGATCGGCTTGGGACTCGGTGCCTCCAACAATCGGATATCCAACGAGAAGTTATTTCGTCCTGAGGGTATTGACCTTACGCAACATACCGTGGAGCTTGGAGGAATCGCAGCCTGGGAGCCGGATTTCTGGTCGGCACTCCGCAATGCGACTCGTGTTGAGATCTACCGGGCCGAAGAGCGTGCCGCTGACTATGGGCTCGCGCGCCTTAGCCTGCAGGCGGAGATAGCCTCGGATTATTTCATTCTACGCGGCTTTGATGCTCAGACCACGATCTATACGCAGTCGATCGACCTCTACAAAAATACGCTCGACCTCGTCCAGAGGCAGTTCGCCGGCAAGATCGCGTCGGCACTCGACGTCGCCCGCGTCGAATCTCTATTGTTCAGTACCGAGACGAAATTAGCCCAGATTCAAGGCCAACGCCAAATCACGGAACAGGCGATCGCCATCCTCGTCAACATGGCACCGGCCAGTTTTAAGCTCGAACCGGTCGATGATATTCGAGTGGCGACGTTCAAGATTCCAGAGACTATCCCATCCACCCTGCTTGAACGTCGACCCGACATCGCAGGGATGGAACGCCGGATGGCGCAAGCGAACCGTGAGATCGGCATCGCCCGAGCCGCCTTTTTCCCCAATGTGTCGTTCCGGCTCGGCGGCGGGTACGAGGATAGTGGCTTCAATCTGTTCAAGCTGGCCAATAGTTTCTGGTCCTATGGCGCCGCCGTTTCGATGCCGGTCTTCCAGGGTGGGTATCGTCGCGCCCAATTGCAACAATCCTGGTCGGCCTATCGTGAGACGGAAGACCTCTACCGTTCGACGGTGCTCAACGCCTTTCGCGAGGTCGAGAACAATCTGACCTTGACGAACCGCCTGACGGTCGCAGTCAATCGACAAGACGCCGCCGTCGGAGCCAATTTAAAAGCACAGAACATGACATTGCAACTCTACCGGGGCGGCCTGGCATCCAGCCTTGAAGTCATCTACGCACAGCTCAACACACTGTTGGCACGCATCGATCTCGTCGTCATCAAGGCCGACCTGCTAAAATCCTCTGTTGCTCTCAACCGCGCGCTCGGCGGAGGGTGGAACCGGAGGCAATTGCCCAATGACGAGCAGATCCAACCTTTCGGCACATTTCAATTTATCAACCTCATCACCGGCGACAAGCCTTCTCCTGCTGGCGGTATCGATGTCAACGCGGGTAATAACTGGATACATAATGATCTGACGAAGCCCTCTGTTCCTTGACCGTCATTCCTTGAAGGACGTCTTTGCCTAAGATGATGCGGTTTGTTCTGGTTGGTCGTCTTGCTTGTGCTGAACCGAGCGACTGGAGCGAATTTTGAGGTTGCCCGTCGTCTTCTTCCATTCGACCTCGGAACAGGTCGCTGAAGCGTCCCGGCAACCGGAGATGCTGGAATGGGTTGAAAGCGAGGGAAGGACAAGATATTTTTGTCGCGGTCTGGCAGAGTGGGTCAGGCCCTACTTTGTTCATACCTGGTCCCTCGTTGGGATTCGGACCGACGTATTTGGGAACCCAAATGCCGGGGCATCGGCTTGAATTAACATTCGTTCGAGAACGCAAGGTGCTGCGTCAGTGGCGGATGTGGTGAAGGATTCCGTCCAGTGCGCTGAGCTATCGACCGCCCGCACCAGAAACCATCATGCCGCAATGCATCTGACTCACATTGCGGCTGGTACAACCACAGGGGCCAGGTCATTCCCAATCCGTGCGATTTACGCGTCGGTGCCCTTGGAAGTTCAAATCGCAGGGTTCGCAAAGGGTACAGATCGGGGAGGTAAGTTATGCGGACCACATGCTGAGAGATGCTGTGGTTTCAACCCTTGCGCGCAGTGGCTCTTATGCTGACAGTCGTGCTGGGTCTGGAGTGGACCGTCCCGTTCGGCGGGTACGCTGAGTCGAACGAAGGCGCGGCGTCAACAGCGAGCGTGGGGACTCAGGAGGTCCCGCCGATGCAAGAGGCGGCAATCATTGAAGAGTCCAAGCCAGTTCTATACAACAGAGTGGTTTTTGGCGCTCGTGGTGGTCGTCGAGGCGGGTGTCGTATTAGGGGTGGTGGTCAATTCAGCGGTGGACGATCCGCCGTCGCCGGGCCTGTAGGGTACCAACGAAGTTACGACTTGGCTGGAGTGGGCCTGAGTGTAGTGGGAACAATTTCCTTAATCGCTGGTCGCGCAGGAAAGTCGATGAGTTTCAAGGCGGTGGAGGGGAGCCGATTTCGTGAGATACCAGCGGGGCTTGTAAGTTCCAGATGAAAGAGGGTGCGGACGGAAACGAAATATTAGGCCTAGCGGCGTGCGGGAGGACGGCGGCGCCCGCGTCCACGATAGGACGGGCCATGGCTGAGACCGGGGATGCGGATGGTAACGGTGGTTCCTTCGCCTGGCGCGCTGCCGATCGCAATCGAGCCGCCGTGCTCTTCGACGATTTTCTTGACCGTAGCAAGGCCCAGACCGATGCCGGTTCGCTTCGTGGTGAAAAACGGCTCAAACACCTTATCGACGATTTCTGCTGGAATAGGAGCCCCGTCGTTTTTGATGAGGACCTGATCTTCCACGCCGCGCCCAGCGCGATGCTGGGTGACTTGAATATGGAGATGCCCACCGGGGTTCATCGCTTCACAGGCATTCTTAAAAATACTAAGAAAGACTTGCTGGAGCTTGGCTTCGTCGCCGCGAACCGGCGCGATCATCGTCGCATAGTCCTTGGTCACCTGTATTCTGGTGACTTCGAGATCGGTCGTGATCAGTGTGAGCGCGCTCTCGATCACTTCGGGGATGCGGAGAAGCCGTCGTGTCAGTTCGAGCGGTTTTGCAAAATCCAAAATCTCGTTCAGGATGGCTTCGATACGGATCAAATCACGCATCGCGTTCTCGACGCGCGTTTGCGGGTCGAAGTCGAGAATACCTTCACTTGTGACTTCTTCCAATTGGGCGCGGATCGAAGCGAGCGGCTCACGCACTTCTGTGGCCAGGAACATGCTGAACTCGCCGATCGCGGCTTGCCGTTCTTGTTTTCTGATGATGGGTTCCGAGGGACTGGGGGTTATTGCTGCCCCAGGGGCGCCTGCTGGTCCAGTGGCGGGGGTCTGGCTGGTCGGCGCCAGTGCCGGAGCCTGGAGAATGTCCGCGATTTTTACAATTGTTGGTTCAAGCGTGCGGGCATCCGTCTGTTGGTAGCGCCCGGACTCTTTTGATGCCAGGGTGATGGTCCCGCCTACTTGTCCCCGGACAAAGAACGGCACGACGAGCGAAGAAAGAATCCGGTCCTTGAACAGATATTTATGATCGAGGAATCGTCCCTGTGTGGAGGCAAGATCATGATCCACGCGCGGCTTACGATGGCGAACCGCCCATCCGGAAGCTGAGCTATCGAGCGTGAGGCGGTGGCCCGGCTTTAGATCCTTCTTCCCATCCTTCTGTTCGCTCTTGAGATCGCCGGCCAGTCCCAGAACTTCGACATTGCCCGCGAGGGGATCGTAGCGGCAGGCCCAGATGCGATCGTAGGCGACGTATTGGTTGGCATCTGTCAACACGGCAATAATCTTGTCTTGGAGTTCCGGTGTGAGCTGCGACGCCGGAGCCGTGAACAGCTCCGCCGGAGAGGGCGGGGAAGGGACCGGCTCGTGTGTGACAAACGGGCGGCTGAGCAGGACGTTCATATCGAACAGACCTTCGCGATCCAGCGCTTTTGTGACCTCGTCGCTGGCCTGCTCCATCAAACTCTTCTCTTTTTTCGCGAATGTGGCGCTCTCTTTTCGCCCGATGACGAGGAAGCCGTATGTCCGGTTCCGATGCAGAAGGGAAACCCCGAGCAACGACTTTGTACCCGGCGTAATCAAACGGAGGCGAATGGTGCGCCCGCCGTCCTGATCATTCGCAGGGGTCGATGCAGCGATGGCGGGTGCCGAAAGTGTTCTGAGAATGGCTTGAATGTCACGAGGTGTGAAGCCTCGTGCGGCATGGCTGACCAGCGGGCCTTGGTCACGGTGGAACACGGCGGCAAGTGCCGCGTCGACCGGCAGCTCATTGAGCACGGCCGTCAAGGTCCGCTGGAGATGCGTCTCAGGAATTGGTTTGCTCTGTGGAGCTGTGGGTATCATTCGTGAGTTAAACCAGGACTATTCATGAATGCCTGCTCCGTCGTCCGATCCTCTCGCCCGGCGGGGCTTTTCTCGTTCGGCCTCCTCGACGGACTGCAAGTACGCCTACGTCGGCCTTACTTGCGAGAAGCCCCGGCGAGCTTCGGTCTCGAACGCCTCGCGACGGCATTCATGAATAATCCGGGTTAAGGGAGCCAGGAGCGCGCATTGTAACAACGCAAGACCGGCAATTCAATGAAAAGGAACAGCAGGCGGCGGGAGACTTTGGTAGTACGCGAGAACTTCGTGGAACCGCATGTGTGGCACAACAGGAATACATTCCCGCAGGCTGCTCAAAAAGTCCGTCCAGCAAGGCCGCAGCCGATGAAAGCACCGGAGGCGTAGCCTCCTGGCTACGTTGAGGATGCTTTCGAGGGGAGAACGAAGCTGGCGGGCTTTTTCAGCAGCCTGATTGAGTCCCGTTACTCGTCGGGATTGATAATTTTCGGAGGGCGTTGAGGGAACGAACGACGTTCCGTCAGGCGCTGGTCAGAGGTCCGTGCGTTGAGGATCATGGTGGCTACACTAATCACGACCGCACCGCCGACCGCTGGCCAAAACCCGGCCACCGAGAATCCTCCGACCAGGTATGCGGTGAGTTCCAGAAGGAGCGCGTTGACGACGATGAGAAAAAGCCCCAACGAGAGGACGATCAAGGGA
This sequence comes from Nitrospirota bacterium, assembly GCA_963782735.1. Taxonomy (GTDB): domain Bacteria; phylum Nitrospirota; class Nitrospiria; order Nitrospirales; family Nitrospiraceae; genus Palsa-1315. The sequence continues at coordinate 90,630 of CAWAKW010000021.1, read as the reverse complement.
AGGGTCACCACCAAGAGAATGGGCCGGACCAAGACGTTCAGAAGTGTGAGCACCAGGACCGCGGCGAGTCCCGCGCCGAACGAGTCGACTTCAAGGCCTGGGACGATCATGACCGCCAGAAATACTGCAATGCCCGTGATCAGGACTCTGGTGACCGCCGCGCGAAATCCGCCGCTAAAAAATGTGTGCATTGAGATTCCGTGATGCATGAAGCGTCGGCATCGATCATCCTACTGAACCGGTTGGGCCGGAACCGATGGCATGGGGGTTAGTACACGTTTGGCTGAGGAAAAATGGATTTCGGTGGCGAGCAATATTTTGTCGCCTTTTTTTTCGCCCTTTTCGGCCTTAATGACGACACGATCGCCCACCTCGGGCACGCCGGCGCCTTTCGGATTGTGCTCATCCTTGTATCGGGTTTGTTTGTTGAGCCGCACGTCCACTGACTGGCCCTTGGTCGTTTTGATTTCGACATGGGTTGTGTCGATGGCCATAATCGTGCCGAGCACATGTTGATCCGCGCTATGGGCGAAGCTTGGCGTCGAAATGACGAGACACGTGAGAGTGACAGTCAAGCGTAACCACATGGGTGAATCCTCTTTCCTGTATCGCCGAGTAAAGTTAGTGATGATGGCCGCTATTGGTCTTCGCTGCCGACGCGTCGTTTCCCTGTAGGAATTTTCCGAAGGCGGCTTCTTCTTCCAGGTCTTTCTTCGTCTTGGGATTGAGGGCCTTCATCTGGTCGAGTTCGTCCGTCGTCAGTTGTGGGAGATGGCGAATGAAGTGGACCAGCTTCCAACTGTCCTTGTCCTCTGCTGGGTCACCCTCTCCCCAGGCCGGCATGGCGGTGAAGCGGATGCCGTTGTGAATTACCCAGAAGATCTCGCCATCCGACATCGATTGGATGTCGGATAATCGGAGGTCCGGCGCTCTGGGGTTGACATTCTTGCCGATGGGCGTCTGGCCGCTTCCGTCGTTGGCATGGCATAGCGCGCAATGGTCGGCGAAATGTGCCAGCGACTCTTTGATCACGTCGGAGTTCAATGGGATGGGATTCTGCGCATTTCGTTGTTCGATCGGGATGGCCAGGTGGCGGACTTGCCGCGCGATAAAGACCTCCAGGGCATGCGGCTCGGTTTTAGCGCTAAAGCCGGTTGTGAACAACTGATATCCCACCCACCCGAAGGCACCGACAATTCCGAGGCCCACCACGATGATGAAGACGATCAGTTTTGTTCGCATGGCTACTAGCCCGCATTATTCACGAAGACTTCTGCTGCAACAGTCGATACGAAAGTCAGAACTCATTGCGGTATTCTTTCTTCGCGCCAGGATCATACAAAGGGCGCTCGACCTCGCAAGCGCGGTGGCGACGCACCTGACGGCGGGCGGGCTCGCTGCTCAGTCGGTCAACATACTGTTTCAAGTATGCCTCCCTCCCTCGCGGGCTCGGCCCTGAAGCCTGCCTCGCCCACTCTTACAAGGGGGGCATGCCCCCTTTGTAAATCCCAGGCGTGGCTTTACCCCGCTTCGCGGCTCCGCGCACCCGTCTTGCGAAGCATCTCAGCGGTTTCGTCACGAACTCTCGTGAATAATGCGGGCTCCCATGACTATACAAAGTCTTCTGTCTGATTGCCACCGAGCTATCCCGATGAAGAGACAGCGCGTGGTCCTGTCAGGCGAAATATCAGCAGCGCGATGACGGGGAGATGCATCAGCAGCCCGCTCATCCCAATGAACGATTCGCCGATCCAAAACGTCATGCTGAGGTTAAAGACCAGGACGCCATAGTAGAGGCCGACGCCTAACAGAAGTTGAGGCGTGACTGACAGGGACGGCGAGGGCGAAGGGATTCTGCGCTCGAGCGAAAAATAGATCGCGAGGGAGATGAGTCCGACGACAACCCACCCGACATAGTTGGTGATTGGGATGCCGAAGTGAAAGCCTGGATCGAGATAGTAATAAAACTTTCCCAAGAACCAGCGGTCGCCGCGGATGGCCACAGGATCGATGACCATATCGATAAAGACAAACAAGAAGGCGGTCAGCAAGATCACGGACCAACTCGTCCGTGCGTCCACATCAAGATGTAGAGGTTTGAACATTGGGTGAGTGGAAGCAGTGGACGGCCCGATTGGAAGAATGAAACAGAGCGCGACACAGTAGGCCGCGTAGAGGATAAAACTATATGAAATCGGGACTATGAACGGCATGTTGGCGAGATAGAGTTCCTGGCCGACGGTTGAGCCATTGTAGTGGTACCACCCGAAGGGAATGCCGTTGCGAGTGGACGAAAATTCGCTGAGGAAGGCCATGGCCCAGCTAATCAGCCAGAAGCGCCAGGTTCGTGGCCAGCCGATCAGTTGGATCGCGGCGAACAAGAACGCGGCCAGAAAGACGAAGACGTAGGGGCGGAAGAGGATGGTCTTGAGGAAGAGTGCGATGATCTCCATCAGTGCCGAGTGCTGTGTGCTGGGGTTAAAGTTGCAGGATTCAGGGTTGAACTTTCACACATACCTGTGGTCTCTGAACCAACGCACGGCTTTTTCAAGTGCTACTTCCGGCGGCGTGTGCGGGATGCCGAGTTCTCGGATCGCCTTGCCGCAGTCGTAGTGCATCTTGTATTTCGCCATCTTCACCCCTTCCAGCGGAATACGAGGAGACTGGCCCGTGAGATTTGCGATCCATTGATTGGCATAGGCTAACGGAAGGATTGCCAATCTGGGCAACTTGATCGAGGGCGCCTTGACGCCGGTCAGGCGACTCAAGATCTCAAGCACCTCACGCAGCAACAAGTTCTTGTTGCCCAGAATGTATCGCTCGCCGATCCGACCCTTTTCCATTGCGAGCAGGTGGCCGGCAGCCACGTCATCGACGTCCACGATATTCATCCCAGTTTCGATATAGGCCGGCATGCGGCCTTTCATGAAATCCACGATGACTTGCCCCGTTGGAGTCGGCTTCACGTCGCCTGTGCCGACCGGGGCGCTCGGATTCACAATGACGACTGGCAGCCCTGCCTTTGCGAGCTTCAAGACCTCTTGTTCAGCCAGGTACTTCGACCGTTTGTAGTGGCCAGCCATCTGTTCGAGCGAGACGGGCGTCTCTTCTGTGCCGAGCCCTCCGCCGGGTGGAAGGCCGATCGCGCCGATGGTGCTGCAGTAGACGATCCGTTCGGTGCCGACCTCGCGAGCCGCTTCCAGTAGATTCTTCGTGCCAGTGACGTTGATGTCGTAAAAGATCGACGGATCTTTGGCCCAGAGCGCATAGTGCGCCGCCACATGGTAGAGCTGTCGACAGCCGGTGAGCGATCGGCGCAACGATTCCTGATCGCGCAGATCGCCTTCGACCCGCTCGACGGTCAGATTCTGAATATTTTGGAGATCGGCTCCAGCGCGGGCCAGGACGCGGACATCAATGCCGCTCTTGACCAGCGCGCGTACCACTGCGCCGCCGACAAATCCGGTTGCGCCAGTGACGAGAACTTTCATGGGAAGTACTGAAGGGGGAGGGTTAAGACAGGATTGCTGCCCGAACAGCGTATTAGGGCGTATGATCCTGTTTCCGTCTCAGCACTCATGGCTCAGCACTAGTTTTTCCGTGACGTGATATACCGGGCCAGTTCGCGGAGCGGGTCTGCGGCTGGACCGAAGGGGGAGAGGCGGGCGATTGCGCGGGCCACGCAGTCGTCCGCCAGTGTTCTGGCTCCCTCGGCCCCGTAGAACGTCGGGTAGGTTTTCTTCCCGCGTTCCGCGTCGGTATTGGGATTCTTGCCCAGTTCCTCGCGCGTGCCGGTCACGTTGAGCACATCGTCCGCGATCTGAAAGGCCAGTCCTACATCCTCAGCATAGCTCGTGAGATCGTCCAGTTGTCGATCGCTTGCACCGGCGGCAAGGGCGCCCATCCGCACCGCTGCGCGAATCAACATGCCGGTCTTATGTTTGTGGATGTTCTGGAGCGTCGGGAGATCGATGTCTTTGTTCTCAGCCTGGATATCGAACACCTGACCGCCCACCATTCCCATATTTCCCGATCCGTAGGCTAGTTCTTGAATCAGTCGCACTTGGCGCGCCGGGTCGCAGCCCTTCATCAGATCCGGATGACTGCAGAGATCGAAGGCCATCGTCAACAACGCGTCACCGGCCAGGATGGCCATCGCGTCGCCGTAGACCTTATGATTCGTTGGCTTTCCGCGCCGAAAGTCGTCGTTGTCCATCGCAGGCAGGTCGTCGTGAATCAAGGAGTATGTGTGGATCAGTTCCAGGGAACAGGCAATCGGCAGCAACCCCGGCGCCGACTGCCCCACAGCTTCTGCTGCGGCAATGGCCAGGATCGGGCGGACTCGCTTCCCTCCCGCCATGAGACTGTAGCGCATGCTCTCGTGGAGTGTGGTGGGCGGCGTGGCAACGCCAGGCATGACGGCATCGAGGAACCGATCCACGTCGATCCGCTTCTGTTCGAGATAGTCCTTGATGTTCATGGGATAAATTACCTGTGCTGCGACAGGCGCTGAACCGGCGCGGAGCGTAGCAAATGGCCTGGGGGCTGTCAAACCATGAACCGTGAAATCTTAGGCGTGAAAGGTGAGAGGTAGGAATCTTCATGATCTCTGCGCCCCTTGCCTCTCAGCTTGCGCGTTCGCTATACTCCGTGGCATGAGTATTCGAAACGCTGCCGGGAAATGGGAGCCGATGTTGTTGGGGATTGAACCCCGGCACTGCAAGGTCTGCAAGGAAGAGCTCTACCGCAATAAAACGTTTTTCAGCGGCGGCTGGTCTCGTTGCGCGTTGTGCGAGGACTTTGTCCACTATAGCTGCCTGGCCAACGGCAAAGTCTCGTTCCTGAAAGCTCGCCCCCGTGTGTGTAAGATTTGTCGTACTGCCAAAGATAGCACTCCTTCCATTCCGCCAAAGACAGTGATTCCGGTGGCCGTCGGGTCGTGAATTCTCACTCACAATCAAGATCGGTGGAAGCCCGTCCGGGCTGGCGGCATGCTTTTTTCCCCGACTTAGTCCGGTTCATCCTGGCGCCGGTGATTCTCCTCCTCAGTGGATTGTTCACGGCGAACTTTCTCATCAGTGGTTCCTACACCTGGCCACGGACCAGCGGGACGCTGGCGCTGACTCTTACCGTATTGATCCTCTCCCGCGAATTCGTCTACAAGGAGCAGCTGTCGCGCAATGAGTCGCCGGGCCGTGCGTGGTCGGCAGTGCTCTATTCCTGTGTGCTCCCCTATGTGATCGGGGTGTTAGTGATGGTGGCTTTGTGGGCGCTGTAGCTTGGCAGGATGCTGAAAAAGTCCGCCAGCGGTATTGGAAGGTTAAGGCTTAGGTTGAGGCTGAGAATAAAAAGTCGGGAGTTTGCTCAACCTTAACCTTGACCTCAAGCTGATTCCACGCGAGGACGGTCGATGGCAGAGATTATCCGGAGCGGGGCCTTTCTCCAACAATGTTGGTCGGTGCATCCGCTCTGCCTGACGGTCAAGCGCGTCGAGCCGGAGCGTATCGTGGTGCTGACGTGCAGCTCCTGCCGCATGGTGCATCGGGTGACTACCGGCGCAATCACCAGACAAGTATCGACGGGGGATTCTTCCTTGCCTGAGCCGGATCCTGCGCCGCCGGATGGGCTCGTAGCGCTCAAGGCCTGCATGGGCACCCATGCTCCCGCCCTGTCTCTTCGGGAGATGGATGTGTTTCAGGATGCGCTGTGGCTTCGCTGTGCGGAGTGCCGGGCGCAGTACGATCTGATAGTCTCTCAGTTCGAAACGCATCAAAAGTAGCCGGCGTCTTTCGTGACAGTCGTCCAGCCGATCGCCAACCATGCCATTGCCATCACAGTTTACTCACGAAGAAGCGGCCTTGATGGCTGATCAGCGCTTTTTTCTCACCAAGGCGCAGATTATGGCTAAGGTGCGCCGCTTGCTCACGGCCACGCATGCGGCCTTGAAAGAGGAAGTGGCATCGGCTGCGCTCGTGACCCCGCCGGACTTCAATCCTGCCAACCATCACTTTGTGAAGGGAGAGTCTCTGGAGCTCTTTCCCTACCAATATCTGGACTTTCCAAAACACTTCCAGGACTCGAATGCGTTTGCTTTTCGAACGCTCTTTTGGTGGGGGCACCACGTCGTGTGCGCCTTGATGTTGGAGGGGGAGGGGATCAAGCTGCACAAGGCCCGGATTGTGGACAGGTTTCATCAGCTCGCCGGGCAAGGGCTGGAATTGTCGTTGGCGCCGACGTTATGGGAATGGAAATGTGGCGAGGGGTATACGTTGCCGATCACCCACGATCGCAAGGCGCAGATCGCCGCCGTGTTGGCCGAACGGTCCTTCTTGAAGATCGTCCGGTTCTTGCCGTTCACCGATCCGCGGATTCAATCGGGTCAGATGCCTGAATTCAGCCGCGAGACATTTCGGGCTATCCTCCCCATTGTGACCCGCTAGCAGAATTGCTGCGCGAGAGTGGCGGGACGAGCGAGATGGGGTAGGGTTCGCAGGTCTAGCAGGCTGCGGGAAAATTCCCTGTTCAACCTTCGACAAGCTCAGGGCGAACGGAGGCATTGCTGAAAATCAAGGATTGATCCCGTTCGTGGTGAGCTTGTCGAACCACAAATTGAGTTTTTCCGCAGCCTGCTAGGTTTTCGAGACTTCGAAAACGCGGACTAAGGACGCCAGAAGGCTTCCCAGTCTTCTTGCCGAATTTGCAGCGCTCGAAGCACATCGACCGGAAGACCAGTGGAGAGCTGAGCCTGGGCCTCGTACCCCACTATTTGTTTGTGCAAAATGAACGCCATGGCTTTTAAGTGCTGTAGGCTCAATCGAATAGTGGCCACACGTTCAATCGGCGGCGGAGAACCTGGGGCCACTGGATTGGCTCCGGAAACTTGAAAGTTCAGCGTGCACCCAAGCGGCCCAAGGTTAAGCTGAAATTGATCGGCATAGACATCAGGGACATCGGCCATACTTCCTCCGTGGAATTGAGTTGATCTGGCAGGATGCTGAAAAAGGCTGCCAGCATAAGAAGATCGTTATTTGGTTTGTCTGGTCTGTCTCGTTTTTTGGTTGAACGGAACTAACCAGATGAACCAAATCAACCAGATGAACCAGACAGACCTGGCTCGGCCACACGTGCAAACCATCGAAGTTCTCGCGTGGCACAATAGTTTTCCGCAGTATACGTAGGAGCGATATTAGCCCCCGGTCTAGGATTTGGTCAATGGAAGAGCCATTCCCCGGTATCTGCGGGTTATTATTTGTCTCTGATCATCAACTTGGGTACACTGAGCCCGCTTGAACGGTGGGGCGGCCAATCGCAAGGAGGATGATATCGTGAAACAGGCAAGGAGACGGCTGGGTATCGGTATCGTGCTCACGGCAAGTCTGCTGCTGGGCGCGGGCTGCGGGGGTACCGGAAAAACGTTCTATCTGGATCTTCATCAAAAACAGGCGGCGGCGCAATTCATGGAGCCGGAACCAGTCAGGATCGTCATCGAGTCCTTCGAGGATCGGCGAATGGAGAAGAATCGGCTCGGTCTGCGGACCCATTTGTGGGGCGGGGTGACCTATTTCAATGTGGCAGGTGAGCGACCAGGAGACGTAATTACCCAGGCCCTTGTGGATCGTCTGAAAACGCGCGGATGGAAAGATCGGGCCTGGACGGTGCGGGCGGTTTCCAGCGGGGACGTGACGAATCTGAACGATGCCGACATCGTCATCAGCGGGCAACTGCTCGATTTTTCAGCCAACGCCAGGAGCCGACTCTTCTCGACCGTGGTAAACACAAGCAGCAAGCTGGTGATCACCGCGAGGAACATCAGCGACCAGAGCTTGACGATCAGAGGTGTCGAGGGAGCACAACGGGAAACCGTCGTCTGGTTCAGCGAGGAAGATGTGCAAGAGTTACTGGCGGCGACCCTGAAGGACGGTATCGATCGGTTCCTCGCCGATACGACGATCGAGCACAAGGCGTTGCGACCGGCACGTTGATGGGCCGGGGGAAGAGATGACCCACCGTGCGTGAACGTCGTTGGGAAACGACGACCCCGCTGACCTTCGGTCAGGTGCTCGCCGTGGGCGAGCGGCTGGCTGCGTTGGGGTTGAAGCCAGCGGTGCCCGCGAAGGACGTCATCTGTTACGTCGAAGAATGGACGGTCGAGTCTCCTGAAGATTTCGATCAACTGGATGCGTGGTCTACGGAAGATGTGACCCTGATTCACATCCGAGAGGGGTGGCGGGGAGATTTCTTTCTCCTGGCCGGGGCCTACCATACTGTTTACCAGCGCTATCAGGATGTGGGCACCTACTGCTCGATCAGCCATCCCTGGCGCATTCGCGATCCCTTGCGGCTGCACGACCCCCGCAGCATGTTCTGGCTGGGATTTCGCCACGCCCATTCGTTTATCCGCGTACGGCTCCAGACGAAAGAGGTCATCACTCCCGGCGAGATACGGGGCGATGCCGAACGGGCACAGTGGCTGGAGGAACGGCGCACGGCGTTTCTCGAAGCGATCACGCTGTTGGAGCTTCCCATCGAGACATTGGTTGAGAAGCAACACCTCATGTTGCGCCCGGTCGATCCCTCCGTACCCTTCTTCTGCTCCTGGCCCGATGCCTTTGGGCCCTGTCAGTTTGAATACAACACGGCAGACGCCTACGAGTTCCTAGTGCCGGCCAGTAAATTAGCCGCGACTTCTGCATCGGAACCAGCCGGCATCCGAGCCTACCTGACGGGCTTTTCAGAGGACGCGCTTGATAACTTTCAAGCGATTGAACCTATCGCCCGCTCCGTGTATCGCTGTTCGGTCCATTGTCCGCTCGACGACTTGCCGGAGATTCGATCTGCAATCGAACCCGACGGCCGCCTCTACAGCACTCTCTGTGAGTTTCAAACTCAGGAACTGCTTCCAGATGGGGAGGATGCCTCCGCTATCATCGGGATCTTCGGCAACGAGACGGGATTTCACATTGAGGCCCGCCTGAACCGAGCCCCCCTGAGAGAAGATCTCATGGCCCCCTGGCTGGAACGAGTGATTGGGTGCCCGGTGGTGTATGCGCCTCTCCCTCCTTTCGTCTAGTGGACGGCTGAAAACAATCTCGTTTTTCACCCGCCCGACCCCGGCGCTCTGAGACGCGCCCTGACCCAGGCTTCGTTCTCGGATCGAAATAATCTTCAACGTATCCCACTCGGAGAACAAGCTGTCTTGACAGCTTGGGGTAGACGGGTGGAGAAGGGCGATCGTTTTGAGCCGTCCGCTTTCGCTCCTTCATTTGACAATCCTATGAATATCCTGAAGTTTAGGACTCATGTCCCCTTCCTCTGCACTCAGAACGATTTTGGGCAAGCCCTTCATGCCGCCTGTGTTCTTTTTCTCCGGTGTGACCTATGACACGCTGACACTCACCCGGATCGACCGACTGCAAGACAACCTCTTGCTGCTGATCTATCTACTTCTCTTGGGTGTGCTCATCGTGCTGACCGGGCGGTTGGGGATCGAGCCCGCACCGGAGCGGGAACAGTTGGCCACCTTCTCACCCTTCGTGCGTTGGGTGTTGCGCGTAAGGCCCTTCTATCCAATGGCTGTGCAGTTTCTCTTGGGCGGGTTGTTCAGCGCTTATGCGATTTTCTATTCACGTAGCGCTACACTCACCAGCACGGCAATCTTTTTTGCTCTGTTGATCGTGCTGCTGGTCGGCAACGAATTTCTACGCGATCGGCTCTCCAGCTTGCGCCTCCTGGTAAGCCTCTACGCACTGGTGTGCTTCGCCTTTTTCACGTTTTTTCTCCCGGTCATGACCGGGTACATGAATGCGACGGTCTTCCTGGTCGGAGCCGTCCTGAGCGCGGTCGTGACATTCCGCGTGGTCCAATTAGTCTATCGCAACAATCCGGATCGTTCGAAGCGCGAGGCGATCGGGGTCACGGCCCCTGCCTTCACGCTCATCGGTCTGCTCGTCGGGTTTTATTTCCTGAATTGGATTCCGCCTGTGCCGCTCGCACTGAAGTTCGGCGGGGTTTACCATGAGGTGAAGAAGACCGGAGATCGGTTCGAACTCTCGTTCGAGAGACAGTGGTATCAAATCTGGAAACGATCGGATGACATCTTCCCGGCCAACGAGCCGATCTACTGCTTCACGGCGGTCTTTGCCCCGGTCGCGCTGAACACGACCGTCTACCACCATTGGTACTTTCGAACGAATAGCGACAAGCCCTTCACCCATGCCGACAAGATTCCAATCAAGATTGCCGGTGGCCGCGAAGGTGGCTATCGGGCCTACACGTTCAAGCAGCGGCTCGATCCCGGAGACTGGCGCATCGATGTCGAAACCGAAGACGGTCGAGTGGTCGGGCAAGTGTCTGTTGAGGTGGCTGAGCGGGGAGAGACAGGAGCCATGGCCAGAACATTCTTGTACTAATACCATGAAACGTCTTAGTGGTCTCAAGCTGCTTGAGGAGCGAAAAGGCGAAGGGACGCCTGCGAACAATGGCGACCGCGTCATCTACAACAGCAGACTGTTCTTAAACAAAGGCGACGAGGTTCCGCTGAATGCGAAACAAGTGGAACACCTTCCCAAAGACATGATTCGAGTCGAAGGAGGCGTCACCTTTGTCGACCACAAGACCCTGCTTGGGAGCCGCCAGACAATGGCCGGTGTCGAGTATGCCTTGATGGGCATGAAAATAGGCGGTTATCGGAAGGTGCGCATCAGCCCGCATTTGGCCTATCGCGACATAGGCATCCCGGATCTCATTCCGCCAGACGCGGTATTGATTTGTGAGATCTGGTTGCGCGACATTGTGAGTGCCCGTCCCTTGTAAGACGTTGGAAGGTGCTCTATGAGCCCTCGTACCTTAGGACCCTGCCCCACCAGCCCCAATTGCGTCTCGACCCAAGCTCAGGACGAAGGCCATGCCATTGCCCCATTTCGCTATCGTAAGTCTCGTGCTGAGGCGAAGGAGGCGCTGAAAGACGTCATCCGTTCCTTGCCCCGTATGCAGCTCGTCGAGGAAGACGAGACCTATCTCCACTACGAGGCCACCAGTCTGTTGCTTCGCTTCGTTGACGATGTCGAGTTTTTGCTCGACGACGAGACCAAGACCATCCACTTCCGCTCCGCCTCCCGCACCGGATACGGCGATTTGGGCGTTAATCGCAAGCGCATGGAGCAGGTGCGTGCCCTTGTAGGGGAAAAATTGTAGCGCTATTCGGCAATTTCCTTTTGAGTTGAATGGTCTCTTGCTACGATGTTGGAAACAGGAGGCCGGAATCATGGGGTTCAAGCGGAAAGGATCGCGTGTCGAGGTAAGCCGGGCGGGCCGTCTGCAGCGAGGAGCACTCTCGGCGCCGTGCAAAGTTCTGGATGTCAGCGAGACGGGTGTCCGGATTGAAAGCCGCTTGTTCGTGAAGAGCGGTGATGCGCTCCAACTCACGATTGAGTTAGAGCAAGGGAGAACCTTAGTCTGCGGGTTGCAAGTCGTCCACGTGCGTTCCCCTAAGTTTGGAGCGAAGATTACATCGATCAGCCCGGAGGAGAGGGAGCGACTGGCCCATATCCTTGACGATCACGTACAGACCAGTTTTTCCCGCCGGTAGCCGGTCTTGTTCATTTGGTTTGTCGGGTTTGTCGGATTTTTCGGTTGATCTAAGCTAACCAGATGAACCAAATCAACCAGATAAACAAAACAAACCAGATCAATCAGACAGACCGGGTTAGTGCGCGGGGCTGGGTGGTTTTGGGCCGAGTCTGGTGGTGTGCTGAAAGATGCACTTCGGGCAGGTATAGTGGACGAACTGCTTGCCGCCGACGAGCCGCTTCTTCATCGCCACCTGGCACCAAGTGCAGAGGCGATCGGGGGGGTCGGCTGCGGGCGGAGTCAGGTTCGGGGTTGATGGAGTGACATCAGCCATGGGAAGTATTCTCTCCGACTGCCGAGAACCTTGTCAATCGATCGAGTGGCTCCGGAACGCCTCGGTGTGAAAAAAAGTTTTTCCATTCTCACTCATGTGAAAAGTTTCGTGATATAGTCCGAAATAACTGTTGACCGTCACGGTTTTTCACCCTCCTAACAGAAAGGTGTATAACATCTATGAGTAGCCCAGCTGACTCCGAGTCCGCAATCTTTCCAACCGAGTCCCCAGTAGCTGCTTCCATTGCCCCCCAGGAGATGGTGGGTGAAGGGAAGGCGTGGGGACTCTGTACCGCCCTCGATCTTCAAGATTGTCATCCCGACCTGATTCGAAATGCCGACCATATCCGTCGCTATGTTGTCGAGCTGTGCGAGCTCATCGACATGAAGCGTTTTGGCGAGTGCCAGGTCGTCGATTTCGGCTCAGGCCGCGTGGCCGGCTATTCCATGGTGCAGCTGATCTCGACCTCGTTGATCAGCGGCCATTTTGCGAACGATACGAACAACGCCTATCTCGACATTTTCAGCTGCAAGGGCTATGACCCTGCCGTCGTCGAGACCTTCTCCAAAGACTTTTTCGGCGCGCGTCGCAGCACCGCGACGGTTACGCTCCGATACTAGGAAGTGACCGGGGGCCGCGGCATCGCGGCCCCCGGTCTCATTCCGAGCAGGCTGCGGGAAGACCATTGTGGTAGACTAACGCTTCGATGGTCCGCACGTCTGGTCTATCTGGTTTCTCTGGTTCAACCAAACAAACGAGACAAACCAAACAACAGTCTTATTATACTGGCGAACTTTTTCAGCATTCTGCTAAAGCGCCTTCTCACGAGCTATGAATCCCACTACCGTCAAAGAGTTTTTTCAGCTTCTCCCAGATCAGCTCGATTCAGATGCGGCCGAAGATCTTGATGCGGTCTATCAGTTCGATCTGAGCGGCGCGCAGGGCGGGCAGTATATTCTCACGATCCGGGAGGGGGCCTGTCAGATTGCAGAGGGGCTGCATGCAGACCCTCACGTTGTGCTTTCGATGGCAGGAGAGGATTGCATCAAGATTCTGAAGGGCCAGTTGAGTGGGACCTCTGTCGCCATGTCGGGCCGGCTCAAGATCAGCGGGGACATTGGCTTGGCGATGCAACTGAAGGCGCTCTTTCCAACTGTCGGGTAACCGGTCGGTTTCGCTCAGCAGGCCAAGGTGGGTCGAGGTTGAGTGAAGATCAGACCATTTTTCATCCAGCCTCGAACCTCAACCTTCTCGGACCCTGCTATCGACTAGCTGGCTCGGCCGGTATCCAGTCCACATCCTGTGGCACCTTATCCGCATGGCGGGGAAAGCGTTCCTCTAAGATCACGTAGATTGTGGGGATGAGAAAGAGTGTGAGGATCGTTGAGAAGCTGAGTCCTCCAACGACCGCGCGCGCTAAAGGGGCGTTCGTTTCACCGCCGGTTCCCCAGCCGATGGCCATGGGGAGCAGCCCCAACACGGTGGCAAGGGAGGTCATCAGAATGGGCCGGAGTCGCGTCCGCGCGGCGGTGACCGCCGCGTCGTGCAACTCCCGCCCTCGCCGGCGCAGCACGTTCGTATAATCAACCAGCAGGACGCCGTTTGAGACCACGATGCCCAGCATCATGATGATACCCATCATCGACGTGGTGGAGAGGGTGGTATCGGTCAGGAAGAGAATCAGAATCACGCCGGGGAAGCCCATCGGGACGGAAAACATGATCACGAAGGGGTCGATCAGCGATTTAAACTGCGCAGCCATCACCATGTAGACGAGAACCAGTGCCAGAACCGTCGCAAACAACAGCCCCTCAAATGTTTCCCGCTGTTGTTGAATCTGCCCGGCTAACCGGATGCTGAAGCCGGTGGGGAGCTGGATCTTGGCAATGGCTGCTTCCAGGTCGGCAGCGACGGCGCCCAGATCCCGGTCCACAGGGTTGGCGGTCACATGGACTACCCGCTGAAAGTACTTGCGGTCGATCTTGACCGGACCCGCATTGAGCTTGAGTGAGGCAACGTTTTTGAGAAGAACCGGCTCCCCTGTTCGTGCGGTCAAAATAATATTTTCGAGGTCTGTGAAATCTTTTCTGTGTTCTTCCGCGAGCCAGGCGCTGATGTAGTATTCGTTCCCATTTTGGGGGTCGGTATAGATGATCGGGTCGGTTGGGCCGTTGCCGTTGAGTGAGAACAGCACGGCGCTGGCGACGTCCGTTTCACTGATGCCGAGGAGCGCTGCCTTTTCACGATCCACCACTACGTTGACCTCGGGATAGTTTTCCTCGCGGCTGACTTCGATATCGGCCAGGCCCGGGACTTGGTGCATTATGCTTTCGACCTGCCGGATAACTCCGCGCGCCTGCTCGAAATCGTAACCGTAGATCTCTACGTCGACGGACTTCTGCGACCCAAAACTGGTGACTCGTTTGATGAGGCCGCCTGGATCGAAAAACATCGCGACGCCCGGAAAGAGCTTGAGGACTTTGGGCCTTACGTCGTTCATGATTTGCACTTGGTTTCGTGTCCGTTTGTCCGGCGTGACGAGATGGACGGAGATGCTCGACGTATGGGGGCCGGTATTCGGATTGAATAAAGAGGAACGGCCCTGGGCCAGCACGCCGGTACTGGAGACGATCGTTTCCAATTCCTCTGCGGGGATCTGTGCCCGTAGTACCCGTTCGACCTCGGCCACTTGCTGCTCAGTCTTTTCCACTCGCTGACCGACCGGCCCGCGCAGGACGATACGGAACTGGCTTTCATCCGACACCGGTAAAAACTCCGTGCCGATTTTGGGCGCCAGCGCGAGCGAAGCGGCGAAGAGGAGCAGAATGCCGATGATGAAACGCCAGCGATGAGCCAAGACCCAACGGAGCGATTCTTCGTAGCCTTTATCTAACGACTCATATCGTCCGCGACTCCAATCCATCAAGCGCACGAACCATGCAGGCATCGAACGGTGAGACTCCTGTTCCGGCTTGAGGAATCTGTAGCAGAGTGCAGGAGTGACCGTGCGGGAGACGAAGAAGGAGGTGAACAGCGAGATTGCAATCGTGATAGTCAGGGGAATCAGGAGCAAGCGGGCAATCCCGGCGACGAAGAAAATTGGGAGGAAGACGACGACCGTGGTGACCGTCGAGGCGAGAATGGGCATCGCCACTTCGCGGGCCGCTTCCAGGATGGCGTTCCAGCGGCGGGGCGAAGTGTTGAGGTGGCGTTGAATGTTTTCGAGCTCTACGATGGAATCGTCGACGAGCCGGCCGATCCCAAGGGCCAAGCCTCCCAGAGTGAACACGTTGAGAGTTTGCCCGGAAAAGTACAGCACGATGAAGGTCACCATGATCGAGAGAGGAATGGCGACCGAGATGATCAGCGTGCTCGTAAAGCTACGGAGAAAAATCAAGATGACCGCTGCAGCCAGCAACGATCCGTGCAGTGCCTGTTCGACGAGGTTGCTGATCGACTGGCGGATATAGACCGATTGATCGAAGGAAATCCCGACTTTCACGCTGGGCGGAATGCCGACCAGTTTCGGCAGAACCTTGCGCAGCGCATCCACCACCTCCACGGTGTTGGCAATGGGCTGTTTGTTCACCCGAAGATAGACGGCCCTGGCCCCATCCGTCCTGACGATGTTGGTCTGAATGTCCGACGAGTCGGTCACGGTTCCGACATCCCGTACACGCACGGGGCTGCCTTGCTGGTTGACCTTCACGATCACGTCCTGAATCGGGTCGACCGAGCGGAACTGATTATTGGTGAACACGTTGTAGTCCAGATTGCCGGCTTTGATGTCGCCCGAGGGAAGGATGAGGTTGGCGGCCTTCACGGATTTGACGACGTCGAGGATTGACAGGCTTCGAGCGTTCAACAGCGCCGGGTCAAGGTTGATGTTGATTTGGCGGATCTTCCCACCTTCCACGGTGGCAGCGGCGACGTTGGCGATCTGTTCAATCTGTGGCGCAATCGTATTCGAGGCCAGATCGTACAAGGCTCGTTCGTCCAGATCGTCGCTGGAGACCGTCACGAGGGAGACAGGGATATTGGAGACGTCGAATTTGACGATGAAGGGTTGCAAAATGCCGGGCGGGAGGCTGTTGAGAATTTGGGTGACGCGTTGCATCACCTCCATCTGACCGACGTTAATGTCCGCACCCCAGTTGAACCAGATCTGCACGGCACCGATGCCCTGCTTTGCAAACGACTCGACATGCTCGACGTTCGACGCAGAACTGACGGCTTTCTCGATGGGATAGACGACGCTCTGTTCGATGTCGAGCGGCGGCGCGCCTTTATAGATGACGCCGACGAAAGCGACGGGCACTTGAATTTGTGGAAAGAGATCGACCGGCAGCCGCTGCACGGAGGTGGCGCCCAGGATCACCATGGCCAAGGACAGCATCAGGATGCCGATGCGGTTGCGAAGTGCAAGGAGGGTCAGCCACATGATGAAGACGTGAAGCGTGAAGCGTGAAAGGTGAAAGGTAAGACGTTAAGGAACGACTCGGGATATAGAGGGCGGAAGGATATTGTTGCATTGCGTTTCACGTCTTACGTCTCACCTTTTACGGCATTCGTCGGTTGCGTCTGCACGGGGCTGCCGTCGTGTACGAGATCTTTTCCGGAGACGATCACCTGCTCCGACCCGTCCAAGCCCTTGGTGATCTCCACTCGATTCTCGTCGCGGGCTCCGATTTCCACCGGCACCCGTTGGGCCTTTCCTTCGCGCACGATGTAGACATATTGGGAGTCTTCCAATCGACTCACTGCGTCGATGGGGATCTGAATCGCGCTGCGATGGGTGCCGACCAGGACTTCTACACGGGCGAACATGCCGCCTTTCAGGACATGATCCTTGTTGGGGAGATCCACCTCGATCGTCATCGTGCGGGTGGCCCGGTTCAGGGCCTGAACGACACGGGTGACCGTGCCCTCGATGACGCGATCGGGATAGGCCTCGGCGCGCACTTCTGCCCTTTGACCCACCTGGACGAGTGGGACATCTTTCTCGACGACCTCGATCAGAATGCGGACCGTCTGAATTTCATGGAGGGTGAGAATCCCGCGCGAGATGGTGGAAGTGCCGGCGGTTGTCCCGCTGACATAGGCGCCGAGATCGAGGTTGCGCTCGGCCACATAGCCCGCGAAGGGCGCGCGGATATACGAGTAGGCGAGGTTCGTCTCAGCCTGCGCCAGGGCGACCTCCATCTGCTGGACCTGTGCGCGGAGTGAGTCGAGCGCCGCCGCCGCCGCGTCGTACGCAACTTGTGCGTTATCCATATCTTGCTGCGAGACAAACTGGTCTTTGATCAGCGCCTGCATCCGGCTCAGCGTGAGGGTGGTGTTGCGGACACTCGCATCCTGCTGCGCGACTCTCGCTCTGGCTGCAGCCAGATTTGCCTTGGCCTGGTCGACGGCATGCCGATAATCCGAGTGATCGATCTCGATCAAGAGCTGGTTGGCTTTGACCAAGTCGCCTTTCTCGACGTAGACCTTGGCAATATAGCCGTCGACCCGTGAAAACAGATTGACCACTTGGTTGGGGGTGATGTCGGCGGTATAGGCAAGCCGAACGTCGAGGTCCTGTTTCAGCGGCACCGCAGTGGCGACGGTGATGATGCGGGCTTTGCGGGTGTCGGTCTTGGCGCCGCTGCTGAGGCGAAACACGACGAGGGCCGAGACCGCAAAAAAAATGATCACTCCGAGCGTGACAATCGGATGTTGTTTCAGGGGATTCATTGCGAGATCCTTCCCGGCGCTTTAATCAGTCCGGTAAGGAAGAGGTCGACGTAGGTTGCCACCGTCTCCTCATGGGATTGATGCATCGGGACCCCGAAGATCTCATGGAGCAGACGGTGATGGACGACCATGCCGATGAACGCGCGGGCGGCCAGGAGGGGATCGACCGGGCGAAATGCGCCGTCTTCAATCCTTGTACGAATGTACGCGGCGAGGTGATCGTAGAACACTTTGTGGTGCTTCCCGAAGAACATGTCGGATAGTTCATGCCCTTCCAGCGCGCTGAACAAGAGGAGTCGCAAGAACGTCGAATCGACGCCGGGGCGAATACGATAGCGCGCTATCATCGTAAACACGCGATAGTCGTCGTGTTTCTTGGCCGCAACCTCCACCGCTTCGAGCAGTTCGTTGACGGTGACCTTTTCTTCCAGGATTGCGGCGTAGAGCCTCCGTTTCGTCGGGAAATATTTGAAGACCAAGGCCTCGCTTATACCCGCCGCTCTGGCAATTTCTTTTGTGGTGGTGCCGTTGAACCCTTTCGCGGCGAAGAGGGAAGCGGCGGCCACGATGAGGCTGGCTTGACGGTCGCGCGCAGAAGCCCGCTGCCCGCTCGGGGCCCGGACAATTCGTTTTTTCATGGTAAGTAAGTGCTCACTCACTATTATCCTAGCACGCAGCGTTTCTAGAGAACAAGCATTGGGTCAAAATTGCTCTAGCCCGCATGATTCATGAAGCTTCGTCGCGAAAGCCTGCAGACGTGAAGTGATACTGGCACTCGGAGGCCGGGGACTGGCTCTGGCTCTGCGCCAGTGCCTGTCCAGATCCTCAGACGGGGACAGGCACCAAGAAGAAGGGTGCCTGTCCCCAACAGTATGTCAAAGGGCTAAATGGCGAGACTGCCTGTCATAGCCGCGTATCCGCGCGTGCAGCAGAAGCTTCATGAATCATGCGGACTAGAGCAGGGATTTGAGACGTGGCCGATGTATGGATGAATGGTCGACGAGGGTAAATAATGGAGGTCCACCTTTGACTGTGGAGTGGTTCATATGCTTCCAGATGAAATGGCGTAACCGGGTTCGCTCTCGTTCCGTGACGAGAAGAAATTCGATTCCGTATTCGTTTTCCACGACCCGGACTACCCGAACCTTCGAGATGAGGATCGGATGGGATGTCTCGGGGATTGTCAGGTAGAGATCCCAGAAGCTTCCCAGTGGCAACATCAGTGCGCTGCAGAGTTTACACCCGCTCTCAGACAGGTCAAGAGCAACCCCCTGGCCAACATGCTGGAAGCTGTCTGTTGCTGAAAATCGAACCATGATTTGAACAGGGACCCGCTGAGCCGCTCTGCGGTCAGTGGCCTGAATTTGGAGATGGGTCGTCGCTCGTTTGTGCGTCTTTCGTCGTGTGGTCATCGAGTTCTCCGTGAGCAGGCAATCGATCTAATCGGAATGCACGAGATTCGAGCGTAAGAAATAACTGAGTCGGTTTCGTTCCCGTAAGTTCATCTTCAGGATCTCGACTCCGAACCGACGTCCTGCAGTCCAGGCCACCCTCGCTTCCATCACAAAGAGCGGGTCTTTTCCATCGGGGAGGTAGAGAAAAATCGTGAGCTCCATCCCCGGTGTGACAGGGGCATTGCCGCGAATGCCTAATCCCGTGGGCGAGAGATCTGTTACCATGCCATCGCCCATGAGGATCTCGCCGGAATGGTCTTGCGCTGAGTACATCAATCCGAACTCTACCGAGGGGCGAGGGTCTTGTCTCCGATTGATCGCTTCCGCCACAGACTGAAGCCCGTTTCTAGATGCGATCTGTTCTCGTTTCATGAGGACACCTCCTTGCTCCTGT
This sequence comes from Nitrospirota bacterium, assembly GCA_963782735.1. Classification (GTDB taxonomy): domain Bacteria; phylum Nitrospirota; class Nitrospiria; order Nitrospirales; family Nitrospiraceae; genus Palsa-1315. The sequence goes on along the minus strand of CAWAKW010000021.1, from coordinate 71,147 downwards.
TACGGTCTCAGATGCCACTATCTCGGTCTGAAGGGGTGACGCGATCCCACAAGAAGAATTGCAGATGCTTCTCCCCCTCCAGCTTCATCGGCCCCAGCTCCACTCCAAATCGACGTCCCTCAACCCAGGAGACTCGGCCCTGGGCAATGCACAGTGGCTCTCCCAGTCCAGGAAGGTCGACAAATAGGGCCATTTCCATGCCGGGTGTGACTGATCGGTTCCCGCAAATGCCGATCCCGCTTCGTGAGAGGTTAGAGACGGTGCCATCACCTATCAGCATTTGGCCAGTGTTTATGCCGGAGTAGAGCAAAGAGAAGAGCGCCGGGGTTCGGTTGCTATGCCGGCGATCGGATTGGCCTGGGAATTCAGCGACTCTGGTGACGGGTGCAGGGGTGTGAGGGCCCATGATTTTCTCCGTGGTGTTGGATCGATGCTTAGATGATGCGGAACGCAGTCCGTTGATCGTCTAAGGACGACAGGCTGACATTTTTCCAGATAACTTCTTGTACCCGCCTCCGTTCTTCTGCTGACAGCTTGGGGAATCTGACGGCAAAGGAGTCTTTGGAAATCCAGGAGACGATGACGTCGGTAAGGCGCAAAGGGGCTTGCCCATCTTCAAAGTCTAGGAGCAGGGTGAGACTGCTACCGAGCGAGCTCGTGGTCGCGCCCAGGATCTTGCAGCCAGTTTTGGAGAGATCTTTCAAGAATCCCTCTCCTTTGACGATCCGTGCACCTTCTTCCCCGGAGTAGCTGATTCGATACCCAATCGGAACCCGTTCGGCATAGCGCCGATCCAAGAGCGAATGGGCTTTCTGGTGGTTGACTTTGAGAATGGGGTGGACCAGCTTCATCGGTGCCTCCTCAGTGGTTCCGCCGAGGTTCTGCTATCCCCCGCGACAGTTTGAGAATACCGTATTCAAGAATTTCAACAATCCCCAAAGAGAGGGGATAAAAGCCCCATCAGAAGAGGGGGGAGTAGGGGGTCCGGGCACAATTGGCGAGGGTTTCCAGGCAGGATGCTGAAAAAGTCTCCGTTCTCACCCACCCAACCCTGGCGCGCCGAGACGCGCCTTTCACCAGGCAGCGTTCTCACCTCGAAAGCATCCTCAACGTAGCCCACTCGGAGAACAAGCTGTCTTGGCAGCTTGGGGTGGGCGGGTGAGAAGAGGCACGCCTCCGGTGCTTTCATCGGCTGCGGCCTTGCTGGACGAACTTTTTGAGCATCCTGCTAAGAGCTTTGGATGGGTAGGCAGGGGGTGTCAGTTAAAACACAGTGGGGGAATTGCTGTCGGTCATTTTTCGGCGGAGCTCCTGGCTTTCGAAAAAGATGATGCCGCGATCGGTGCCGGTCTCATATCGGAGGGTCACATCGGTTTCGAACCCAGTCCAGCTAAATAATTTGATGGAACCGCCAGCGATCTGTCCTGGTGTGCGGTCGAGCGGGCCATAGAGGGATTGGAGATAGGCAAGAATCTTGTCGTGAGTCGCCTTGCCTTGGTAACGGATAGTGACACGTGCAAACTTGCCTTCGGAAGTTACGAATTGCATGGAGTCGACCTGTGCTGTGCCAAGCAGAGGAGCCCCGGTCCTCAATTCATAGGTTTGAGACCGACCGGTGTCCTCGACTTTCACGAACGTATCGGTTTCTGAAAACGTTGCGCCCCAGGGGATTCCCTCGAACCCGTTTGGATCGTTCTGTATCGGCACGGCGAAAGCCGGGGTGCCATGCAGGATGAGCGAGAAGAAAAGGATGATGAGGGAGATATGGCGGATCCAATGGTCTGTGCGGGGCCAGCGCGGCATGTTACTCCGCCGAATCGGACATATGGTCGTTGAACAGAGGGGCGAGAGTGCGACTGTCGATGAAGATAAATCCCCTCTCCGTGTTCGCATGGTATGTGACGTTGATCTCAGTATCAGTCCCGCGCCAGGTATACTGCTGATTGAGGCCCCGCATCATCTGTCCCGGGATGCGCTCAAGAGAACCGAACTGTCGCTCCAGGTAGGCGAGGATTTGTTTGTGCCGACCCTCACCTTGATAGTGGATGGTCACGCGGGCGAATTGCTCGTCGACGGATACTAAATGGAGGCTCTCGACCGGGACTCCGGCATACGATGGCGGGCTGTCTTTCAGTTGGTATTCATTTATATGCGGGCCTGCTCTGGCGATTTCCAGGTCCGGCCTCGTGGTCAGGGCAATACCCCAGGCTAGGCTCTGAAAACCGTTCGGATCATTCACCATTGGCACCGCATGGACGGGGAAGGGGCGGCTCAGACAGAGCAGGAGTCCCAGCAGGCTCAGGTATCGACCTATATGAGGTCTTTGTAGTCCGATCATGGCAGAACGCTACCATGGCCAATCGTATGGCGCAACTCCCGCAGTTTTGTTGAGAATGTCCAAAGGCATAGCTTATAATGCGCCGGTTTTTCTATGTGCGTTGGGGCAAGGATCCGATACATGATTGAAAGCGATGCGTTTGTCCAAGCGCTCCAAGATATTGGGGTGGATTTCTTTACAGGGGTTCCAGACTCGATCCTGGGTGGCATCATTGCCGAGTTGATGGAGCGGCGTCTCTACACCCCAGCGGTGCGCGAAGACGAAGCCGTGGCCATGGCAGCCGGGGCTTATATGGCCGGCAAGATTCCCGCCGTCTTGATGCAGAACTCCGGGCTTGGGACATCGCTGAATACGCTCATCTCCCTCAACTATATCTATCGGCAGCCCTGCATTCTGATCGTGTCCTGGCGTGGTCATGGTGGCAAAGATGCGCCGGAGCATCTGGTGATGGGCGAAGTCATGCCGCAGTTTCTCGATACGATGAAGATCCCTCATCGGACGTTGACGGAAAAGACGGCCATCGACGATCTGAAGTGGGTGGCCGAGACATTTATGAAGAAACGGATTCCCGTGGCACTGAATATTACGAAGGGCGTCGTGAAGGGGTTACATCCTTAGCGGTGTGAGGGGGCGATGAAGGAGCAGGATCGATGAGGCCAGAAGAAGGTACCATGCAGAGCCGGGCCATGGCGATGGCCGCGTTGTTAGAGTTGCTCACCGACCAGCCCGTCGTCATTTGTAATGGATTTCCGTCTCGTGAGGCGCAAAAGATTGCCGACCGGCCGACTCATTTCTATATGATCGGGTCGATGGGATCGGCTGCGGCGATTGCGCTGGGCGTGGCGTTGTCGAAGCCGAATAAACAAGTGATCGTCTTCGACGGCGACGGGAACGTCCTCATGGGCATGGGGACGCTCGCGACGGTGGGGGCGCTGAAGCCGAAGAATTTTATTCATGTGGTGTTCGACAATGAAGTCTACGGCACAACCGGCAATCAGCCGACGATATCCAATGTGGTCCCGCTTGAGAAGGTCGCGAAGGCAGCCGGGTATGTGAACGTCGAACGGGTGCGGGAACGCGAAGATCTCGTCTACGAGTTCAAAGACATGCTGAAGAAAGACGGGCCGAGCATGTTGCTGGTGAAAGTCAACGAGATGGTGGAAGATGCCGGGCGCGTGATGCTGGATCCACCGGACATTACGAAACGGTTCATGAAGGCGATCGAATGACGTAACTCGTACAACGTTATTTGTGAATGGCAGTTCGACTAAAGAATTAAGGTTGGCCCTTCCTGCGATTAACGTTGTACGGTTAACGATTAACGGGGGGTGTTGTGGTTCTATTGAATCCAGGACCGGTCAACGTATCGGAGCGGGTGCGGCAGGCACTGTTGCGCCCGGATGTTTGCCATCGGGAATCGGAATTTACTGAGCTCTTGCTCGGGATTCAGGCGAAGCTGCTAAAGCTTTTTGTGCCGGGGGCGGAAGCGGATTATGCCGCGGTGGTGTTGACTGGATCGGGTACTGCGGCAGTCGAGTCCGCCGTGATGTCGGCGCTCCCACCCGGCAAACGGATGCTGGTGCTGAACAACGGCGTATACGGCGAACGTATTTCCCAGATGGTCGGCCTCTATCGCCTGGGCGTGTCCGAACTTAAATACGATTGGACGACAAAGCCGGACCCTGAACGGTTGCGGCTCGCACTGCGGCAACACCCGGAAGCCCATGCGGTTGCCATGGTCCATCACGAAACAACCACCGGGCTCATCAATCCAGTCAAGGCAATCGCGGATGTCGTGGACAGCCAGAACCGCGTGTTCATTCTTGATGCGGTCAGTGCCTTGGCGGGGGAGCCGCTGGATATCGCCGGGTCGCATATCTACATGGTGGCGGGTACAGCGGGAAAATGTATCCAGGGATTCCCCGGTGTGTCCTTCGTGCTCGTCCGCAAGGGATTTCTGGAGCGGATGCGTGCCTATCCCAGACGGTCGATCTATCTTCACATCACCCAATATGTGGACGACCAAGGTCGTGGGACGATTCCGTTTACGCCGGCTGTGCAGGTCTATTACGCGTTCGACGAAGCCTTGAACGAACTCATGGAGGAAGGGGTCGCCAAGCGGATTCAGCGGTACAAGAAAGTTGCGACCTTAATCAGAGACCGTATGGCGAAACTCGGCGTGAAGCCGCTCCTGTCCCCCGACAAACTGTCCAACACGATCACCGCCTATTACCTTCCCGAGGGTGTGACCTATCAGTCATTGCACGATCGGCTAAAGGATCAAGGCTACGTGATCTATGCGGGCCAAGGCCAGCTCCAGAGCCAAATTTTCCGTGTCGCGAATATGGGAGCCCTCACGGAGGCGCAGTTGGTCGGATTCCTCGACGCATTTGAACGGATTTGCGGCACAGTATGAAAGCCGTTATTCTCGCAGCCGGGGTCGGGAAGCGCCTGTGGCAGGTCACGCAGCATCGGCCTAAGTGCCTGATCGAGATCGGCGGACAGACCCTCTTGCATCGCTACCTCACGTCGCTTCGGAGCGTCGGTATTCACTGTGCCGACATGGTGGTGGGCTACAAGCAGGAGATGATTCGCGCGGCTGTGGCAGCGAATTCTTGTGGCATGCGCGTGAATTTCCTTGTGAATGAGCAGTTCCATCGCGGCAGCATTTCCTCGCTCTGGATCGCGCGCACGGCATTGGATGACGACGCGATCGTCATGGATGCAGACGTGCTCTTCCATCAAGAGATCTTGCGCCGTTTGGTACAATCTCCCTATGAGAACGCGCTGCTCATGGACGACACCGTCAAGCAGACAGGGGAAGAGTGCATGGTCGTGGTCGAAGGCGGGCGCGTGATTGCACTGACGAAAACGATGCCGTTACACTATGATTATGCCGGAGAAGGCGTGGGGTTCCTCAAGGTCCGGCATGCCGATGCGCCACATATGATTGCGTCGCTCAAGACCCATGTGGATCGTGAGGCCTGGCAGATGGAATACGAAGATGCGCTTGTGGGATTTTTCCGTGACGTCAAAGTCGGACATGAAAAGATCGGTGGACTTCCCTGGACCGAAATCGATTTTATGGAAGATGTGACGAAAGCGGAACGGGATGTGTTGCCGAAACTCTAACAGCGTGGATAGTGGGGTATCGGGGTAAACGGGATACTGGCGGTTAGGATGGCGGGGTGATTGGAATAGCCTTTCCCCCGTATACGAAGGATCGTCCGATCATGAGCGAGAGCACAGTTCAGAAGCAGACAGGCCTCCAGGGATTAAACACGGCGATTCTCTTGCCGTCAGTGAGTCTGTTCGGTGAGCCGGCTGGATTGTATGCCGGGGAGGTGGGTCCGCTCACCAGCGTGGTGGGCATAGGCCTGTTTCAGCGGACGGTGTTGACACTGCAGCGCGCCGGTATTCGACAGCTTATGGTGTTGGTCGGGCCAGAGGAAGATCAGCTCAAACAGGCGTTGAGCAAAGGTTCACGCGTGACAATTCCCGTGCGCTGGCTGCCGATTCGTGAGTTTCCGTTGGATGATCCACGCACATGGGAGGCGCTGGCCTCTGAAGTTCGCGGCTTCTGTCTCCTGTCCGGCGTACAGGGGGTGTTTGCTGGCCCCTTGATCGAGAGCCTGCGCCATGAGGTGCAGGAGGGCCAGGCGATCGTCGTGGCACGAGCCGATAGCGAGCGAGACCGACAGTCACGCCGGTCGAGTGTGCGTATGAAGGTGCAGGCAGGACGACTCCTCTCGATCACATCGAAACAGGACGACGCAGCGTTGGTAGCGACAGATCTGGTAGTAGTTCCATCCGGCTTTATGCGCACTGCCGGCCAAGTCGATGTGGAAACCGGTACGGTGCCGATTCGTCCATGGCTCGAACGGGCTGCGGTGGACGGGCATGTGCGGGTGATATCTACGGAGACGAACCGCTCCCACTGGTATCAGGACGTGCGAGATGCTGCCGATGTCAAGGCCGCTGAGAGGAAGCTGTTCAATTCCCTCAAGAGCGAGTTCGAGGGTTTCGTCGACCGGTACTTCAATCGGAAGGTCTCCCGCTGGTTCACGCGTATCTTTCTCGCCGCAGGCTTCTCGCCAAATGTCATCACGATCCTGGCGACCCTGGTTGGGTTGGCCGCGGCCGCCGGTTTTGGCGTCGGGACTTACAGCGCGGGCATCATGGCCGCATTGTTGTTCCAACTGGCGGCGGTCATCGATTGCTGTGACGGGGAAGTGGCCAGGCTGACGTTTACCGAATCGCCGTTCGGGGCCTGGCTCGATATCACAATGGACAACGTGGTGCACATGGCGATCTTTGCCGGCATTGCCACGGGCTCCTACCTGCGTATGGCTGGAACCGATTATGCCTGGGTTCCTCTTGCTCTGGGTGCGGCAGCGGTCCTTGGAAATGGGCTCTCATTTTGGCTCGTCACTCGTGCGCAAAGGATCAAGTCTTCGAATGGATGGAAGACACCGGTGCAGGCTGCTTGGTCGGACTTCATGCTTAAGAACGTCGCGAGCCGGGATTTTTCCGTCGTCGTGCTGGTGTTCGCTGTGATCGGCAAGCTCGATTGGTTTCTCGGTCTGGCCGCGACCGGATCTGTGGTGTTCTCGCTCCTGATGCTCTGGGTCATCAGACCGTCCGCCAGGACCCGTGCTTAACAGGATGCTGAAAAAGTCCGCCAGCGTCGTTCTCGCATCGCTCAGAGGCTCAACGTACCGAAGCGTACGCCTCGCCTCTTCGCTCGCTGCGGCCTTGCTGGACGGCCTTTTTGAGCATCCTGCAGCGTATACGCCTTTTGTCCCAGACGTGTAGGCCATTAAAGCGCTCTCTTGCTGAAGGAGTGGAGATAACGATACGTTCCCCTATAACCTATCTGGTTGTTCTCACCGTGGATTTCTAGTCTAGCGTGCTAAAACTTTTTCTACTCGTTGTCGGTCTCCTCACCCTCCTTCTCATCGTTTGGCATATTGGCCCCGGGCAAATCTACGATGCAGCGGCGCAACTCGGGCCGGTTGCGCTCCTTGTCCTGCTGATTCCCTCCCTCATCATGTATGTCGTCGAAGCGTACGGGTGGAAAGTCACGTTGGGGCCGTCGGCGAAGTGTATTCCGTTCTGGCGTGTGCTCGCAATTCGGACTGCTGGTGAAGTGGTGAACATGACGACCCCGACCGCCTACGCCGGGGGCGAACCGCTCAAGGCCTATCTCCTCAAGAAACACCATGTGCCGATGGTCGAGGGGCTTGCCTCGGTCATTATTGCGAAAACAACGATGACGATTGCCGAGGTGCTCTTCATTTTGCTCGGCATTGCATTGGGTGTGTGGCTGTTAGGCGGGAACGATTCATCCGGTCACACCGTGGCCGCGGCACTTGTGAGTGTGGGGTTGCTGGCCTTCGGAACTGCAGCGTTCGTGTTCGTGCAGCGGCAAGGACTCTTTACGTGGCTCTTGGGATTTCTGCGGAAGGTCGGGTTGAAGATTGCCTATCTCGAAGCGCGTGAGGAAAAGTTACGGTCATTGGATCGAACGATCTTAACCTTCTATCGCGACAACCGTCCGGCCTTTTATGCCTCCACCGGGCTGTTCTTTCTTGGGTGGATGGCGGAAGCGTTGGAAGTGTATGTCATCATCTATTATCTGGGTGGCCCTGCTATGGCCCTCTCCGCCATCTCCATCGGCGCATTCTCCGTCTTTATCAAAGGCGGCACCTTCTTTATCCCAGGCAGCCTTGGCGCCCAAGACGGCGGGAACATGCTCTTGCTGAGCGCCTTTGGTTATTCCGACGTCACAGGCATCACCTTCGCGCTGCTCCGTCGGTTCCGCGAGTTGGTCTGGATCGGGCTAGGCTTGCTCTGTCTGGCTCTCGACGGCGGGCGGGCAGCGGAAATTCAGGAAGGCCGGACTGACAATACAGGAAATGGCTCCTGATTCCTTAGCTGGATGCCCCCAAAGTCCGCCAGCGTCGTTCTCGCATCGTTCAGACCCTCAACGTACCGCAGGGTACGCATCGGGCCTTCACTCGCTGCGGCCTTGCTGGACGGCCTTTTTGAGCATCCTGCGGGGAAGCTCTCCCCTTGCCCCTATTCATGCGCTGTTATGCCAAAATGGTTTTTCCGTGGCCCGCTAAGATGTTGCGCGCTTCTGTTGAATCGACTGGAAGTGTTGGACCATCCCATCCCATACGAAACCGTGCAGCCGGAGATTCGCGGTACGTTCTACTTCGACAAATTCAATTCCAGCCAGATTACCATGTACCCACCGCACGTGGGCTTCATCGATCGGTAGCGACTCGTGATGATCGGGGAGCATCAGGCGCAATGCGACGTTCTGGTCTGTCAGCAGGGGTTGGCCAGTTTCGATCGTGCATCCCACGGCCGAAAGATTTTTAATCGTTCCTTCTCCGACCGTCGACGTCACACAGTACATCACCGGGCAGGTGACTGTTAGGCGGTAGAGGCTGCGTTGGTAGGGTCTGGTCTGTTCCATGGAGGAGCAGAGTGTACGGAGTCGGGAGAGGGGAAGGTATTCCCCATTAGAAGGGGGGGGAGGAGCAGTCGTGCCTGCTCGCTCGCAGAACGCGCAGAGCCCTGTTGCTTGCCATAGCGAAGCCCCGCTTGGCGCAGCAACTTGTTCCATTCCGACTCATCGTCGAACGGAACGTCGAACAGGCTGCGCCACCCGTAAGAACGGGCCGCGGCGCTTCGCTACGGCAAGAACCTCAACAGGGCTCTGATGCCCGCAGCGGCAGCACGACTGTCCTTGAGAGAGATAGAACAAGCGAGCTTGGAAGGATCATTTATATTCTCCCTGGCGATCCGAATCAGCCATAGCATGGTGGGCTCTGTTCTGCTGAACAAGAACGGAATCAAACTGGGTGGGTGAGACTTGAAAGAGGAGTCAAGATTCTGCAATCCGGCTCTTCTCTCAGAGTACGCGCGGTTCTCCAGCGGGTCTTATGTATGAGACTTGGGGCTCGATCTCTGTTCACAAGCTTCTCGAGTCTTTGATTTCCGAGTCCCATGTGGTGACAAAGAGGCCAAGGCATCCGTTGATAATCCAAAATCTCCGGCGAATTTAAAAGCCAAAGTTAGTAGCCCTTCTGCTACGTCAAATTGTGTCCTGAGCGTCCCCGCAAGCTTTCTGGGAATTTGCGGTCGCTGAAGATGGCTTGGAAATTCTGAAGCTAGCTGATAGGCAAAGAAAGAATCGTAGTTTGTCTCGTTGCGATTACGATCAAACTTTTCGGATTTACTGAGATGCCGCTAAGTCCTAGTTCCCGCTGCACAGTTGACAGGTTGTCCTCGATGTATCTCTTCCAATCCAGAACCTGTCTTTGGGCATGATTCAGCTCTCTTGAGGGGTCGCCGCTCTTTACGAAAAGCGGCAGCGTCGATCGTTCAAGCTCTACCAGTAGATAGTCTGAAGTCGCCTCCTGAAATACGAAATCAGTTTTTTTGGCTCCGAGGGCAAGTTTGGGCCACATCTTGGTGTGAACAGGGCAAAGCAATGCCGGATTATCTTTAAGAAACTGTTGGAGGACTTCCTCACGGTCGGGGTTAGAGTCTAGCAACGCCTTGAACTGATTCAGTAGCGAAGAGAAGTGTTTCCTTGCAGAAGCATTAGGATCAAGAGAGTTAAGTTCAGCGTCTCTACACTGCGCTCTCACAATAGAGGCAAGTATGTCGCGCTCTGCCCATTGCTTCGCATACTCGGGCTTCCAGGATTCAAGATTGAAGAAAGGATAAACCTCGATGCAATCCCATCCCACCGGGAGACGGAGCACAGTTCGAGTAAGAAAGTGTTGCCCGCTCCCCAGTTCCTCTCCCTGTGAGACAACCTCTCCCTCCATGCAGAGTTCAAGTGAGTTCTGAACTGACAGCAGGCAGTAAGGTTTCGTAGGCGGGGAAGAAAGATCCCCTGGTTTCTCAATGACAGCGTGAAAGCTTATCTTTGCTCGTAATATTTCCGCTTGCTGCTCACTCTGGGCATCCTTTGTAAAAAGTACCAAATCTTGGCCATTTGTTGGGTCAGCAGAAATAGAAGTTCTATCTGGAGCGCAGAAAATGAGGTTTTGAGAAATGAGAGGAACGAGTCTGGAAAGAGTGGAGCCTCCTTCAAGGTCCCATGCCATGCCAATCTTCTGCTTCTCTTCGTCAATTTTCCGCTCAAAGCGTATGGCAATTCCATCGTCACACCATGCAATTAGGACATTACCTGGGTCACTGAGGTAAGGAGGGACCAATTTTCTGATTGAAGAGTAGGGGCCAGAAACTAGCGATTCTGTCGCCTTTAGATAAGCCTTAACCGTGTCCCTTATCATCTCAAATGTGTCTCTTGAGCGTTTCAGGCACCAGTGCTTGTGGCATCGTCGGGCTTGAAGGAAAATTCCATTGGTAAGTTACCCGTGAACTTTATCCGACCCTTCTTGGGCTCCATGTCGACAACTCCCGCTATAAAATCCTGCTAGCAAGACAAATGTACCTTCGGCGAGCTTGCTACTTTCTTTTGGAACGGCACCCCTGAGTCCAACTCACATCGGCAAGCACATTCTGATTGCGCGTGCTCCGGGAGCAACGGACCGACAGGGGTGTCCTTCCGTCCGTTTGTGCTAGGATGCCGTGCATGTCGGCGTTAAAGCTGGTGCTTTGGGGATTTCTTGCCGTTCTTGGCTCGGTTGCGCTCGCCTTTGTTGTCGGTCTCGTCAATCCACAGGAAAAAGTGAACGGTCTTTGGCTGGTCGTGGCGGCGGCCTGTATTTATGTGCTCGCGTTTCGTTTCTATGGCCGCTGGATTTCTCGGCGCGTTGTTGAGCTGAACGATCAGCGTGTGACGCCGGCGATACGATTGAACGATGGCGTCAATTTTCATCCCACCAATAAATATGTGTTGTTCGGTCATCACTTCGCGGCGATTGCCGGGGCGGGACCGCTGCTTGGGCCGGTCTTGGCGGCGCAGTTCGGATTCTTGCCCGGTTTTCTCTGGTTGGTGATCGGTGCGGTGCTGGCGGGGGCGGTGCAGGACTTCATCATCCTGGTTGCGTCGATGCGGCGGAATGGCCGCTCACTTCCTGAAATTGCGCGGGATGAACTGGGCCTTGTGACCGGCACGGCGACGGCGGTGGCGGTGCTCTTCATCGTGGTGGTGGCGCTGGCCGGGCTGGGTTTTGCCGTCGTGAATGCGCTCTATCTCAATGCCTGGGGCACCTTCACGATTGCGATGACGATTCCCATTGGCTTGATCATGGGTTTCTATCTTCAACGGTTTCGGCCTGGTCAGGTGGCGGAAGTGTCTCTGCTTGGTGTGGTGTTGTTGGTTGCGGCTGTGATCTTTGGGCGGGTGGTGGCTCAGTCTTCGATTGCTGGCTGGTTCGAATTGGAAAGAGCGACGTTGGTCTGGGCATTGGCCGGCTACGGGTTTCTTGCGTCTGTCTTGCCCGGGTGGATGTTGCTGGTGCCACGGGGCTATCTCTCTACCTTTATGAAGCTCGGCGTGGTGGCCTTGCTGGGGGTGGGTGTGGTTCTCATGGCGCCGACGATCGAGATGCCGCGTGTGACGATCTTTGCAAGCGGGGGTGGTCCGATTATTCCCGGCACGCTCTTTCCCTTTCTCTTTATCACCATTGCCTGCGGAGCCGTGTCTGGCTTTCACTCGCTGGTCTCTTCCGGGACCACGCCGAAGATGATTGAGCAGGAGTCCCAGGCCACGGTCGGCTATGGGGCGATGTTATTGGAGAGTTTTGTCGGTGTGATGGCTTTGATTGCGGCTTCAGTGTTGATCCCCGGCGACTATCTGGCGATCAATACGATGCTCTCGCCCGATGCGTTGGCTGCGATGGGCTTTCCCGTCTCACGGATTCAAGAACTCTCGCAACTCGTCGAGACGGATGTGGCGGGCCGTCCTGGTGGGGCCGTGTCGCTTGCGGTTGGCATGGCGTCAATTTTTTCTGCGCTCCCTGGTATGGCTGGATTGATGGCCTATTGGTATCAGTTTGCGCTGGTGTTCGAGGCGTTGTTTATTTTGACGACGATCGATACAGGTACGCGCGTGGGTCGCTATCTCATCCAGGAGATGGGCGGGCGCTTCTACCCTCCGTTGCGGCGCATCAATTGGTGGCCTGGCGTGGCAGTGAGCAGTGGGCTGATCGTGGGGGCCTGGGGCTATCTCATCGGCACCGGCAGCATCTCGACCCTCTGGCCGATGTTCGGCGCGGCGAATCAGCTGCTCGGCACCTTGGCACTCTGTATCGGAACGACGGTGCTCATTAAGATGCGGAAGGCGCAATATCTATGGATCACCGCGTTGCCGATGTTGTTTATCGGCACGATCACTTTGATGGGGTCCTATGAGATGTTCGGCCTGTTTATGGCCAAGGCCTCGTCTCTCGCAGATGGCGGCCAGGCCTTTGCGTTGTATCTGGATGCGGGGCTGGTGGCGGTGGTGGCCTTGCTCGCGGTGATCGTCTTGGGCGATAGTATCAGGCAGTGGTATGGCTATGTGGTCTTGAAGCGGCCGTTCACCAGCAGCGAAGTGGTGGTGATGGCGGGCGGAGGCTCGCCGGGAAGACTGCGGACGACGATTCGTCATGATGATGAGAAGCAGCGGCTGCAGTTGCCCGGCGGGGGTTGCTGCTAAGGGGGGAAGGGATGGAGGCTGATGATCTTCTGTGCTCGCGCAACGCGCGGCCTCCGAAGGCCCTCGTTGAACGCGCGCAGTGGAAGATCAATCAGCCCCCATCCCTTGAAGAGAGAACGAGCAAGCTTGGAGGGACCAATTAGATCGATGGTGCTCGTTCGATGCGCGCAGTAAAGGGCAGCCTCGGCCACTCCCTTTGGAGAAGTATAGAAAAGGAAACGGATAACGTGAGAAGAGGAGGGGATCGTGGCTGAGCAGTTTTCATTCGATGTGGTCTCGGAAGTGGATATGCAAGAGATGAGGAATGTCGTCGATCAGGCGACGAAGGAAATCAAGCAGCGCTTCGACTTCAAAGACTCAAAGACGGAGATTACGTTGAAGGAGAAAGAAAAGGAATTGTCCCTGGTGTCCGACGATGAGTATAAGCTCAATGCTGTGAATGACATTATCAAGACCAAGTGTGTGAAGCGCGGGGTCTCGCTGAAGGCCTTCACCTACGGGACCGTGGAACCTGCGCTGAGTGGGACGGTGCGACAGGTGGCGAAGATTCAAAGCGGTATCGCGGCGGACAAGGCGAAAGAGGTGACGAAGGCTATCAAGGAGTCAAAATTGAAAGTGCAAGCGCAGATTCAAGGTGAGCAAGTGCGCGTGCTGAGCAAGAGCAAGGATGACCTTCAAGCGGCTATGGCGTTTCTCAGGGGTAAGGATTTTGGGATTGATCTGCAATTCACCAACTACCGGTAACTGCTAACGGGATGGTGAAAAATGCCGCCAGCTTTGTTCTCGCATCGTTCAGACCCTCAACGTACCGCAAGGGTACGCCTCGGGCCTTCACTCGCTGCGGTCTCGCTGGCTGACACTTTTGACCATCCCGTAAGGCCTTGTCTTGTGCATGGCTAGAGTTCTTATTCTCAGTTTTCTTCTGGCCGTCTCCCTCGCGGGCTGTAATCGCGGCGATGCCATTGTCGTTATCCAGCTCAATCCAAAGAATCCCGACATCATCTACGTCGCGACGAACGACTACATCTATAAGACGCGCGATGGGGGCCAAACCTGGACGAATCTGTCACATGGGATGAGCCACTCGCGTGTGATTTCGATGGCGCTTGATCCGGCCTATCCGGCCACTGTGTATGCTGGTACGAAGGGTGATGCGGTCTATAAGAGTCATGATGGCGGGCAGCGCTGGGCTTCGATGCGTTCAGGGTTAGACGATGCGACGATTTCGTCGGTGGTCAATCAATTCCTCTTCGATCCGGCGGACAGCAATCACATCTTTATCGCCACGACGATGGGTGTGTCTGAGACGAAAGACGGCGGTGAGCATTGGGTGAAGAAAATGGAAGGGATGAAGGAAGTGCTGATGGTGGTCACGTTGGGCATGGATCCGACAAGACCGGCGATTTTATACGCGGGCACGAGCGGCGGAGTGTACAAAACGATCGACGAGGCCGGTCATTGGGAGAAGGTGAACAACGGCCTTGTGTCGCCGGACATCATTAAGTCGTCGCGGGCGCTCAATGTGACGTCGGTGTTGGTCGATCCGTTTGAGCCGGATACGGTGTATGCATCTACGCTGGCAGGACTCTATAAGACGACGGATGGCGGGAAGGCGTGGGTGCGGATTGGGCAGTCGCTACAAGATCAGATGTTGTTTTCGATGATCTTGGATCGTACGAAGAAGGGCGTCATATATCTGGGCGGTCGGGAAGGTGTCCATCGGAGCGAAGATGGTGGGACGACGTGGGGCACGTTGAATACGGGTCTTGCGACACTCAATATCCGATCACTCGTGCAGAGTCCGACCGATCCGGCTGTGTTTTATGCAGGCACGAACGGGAGCGGCTTGTATAGAAGTAAAAATCGTGGAGAGACCTGGGAATCGGTGCCGACCGCACTTTCGAGTCAGTAAGGGAGATTACTGCTGTGGGCTGGTGCTCCGTTCTTGGTTGGTTGAACTGACACCAGGCGAACCGAACGACGAACCAACACTCGAGTCTCCAAGGCTCGATCCCACACTGGAGCCGCCAAAGCTCGATCCTACCGTCGAATCCGACAGGCTAGACCCCACGGTGGAACGTTGCAGCGATGAACCGACAGCCGAAGACGATTCGCTGTTGAAGGTGGACTCGCCGATTGAAGGGCCCGCACGGCCTGTGGCGCCGATCCCAAACCCTGATGGTCCTGAGCCGCCGATGTCGTGGCTATTTTTCGATGACGCCCCGATGTCTTTGCCGCTGACGCCTTCCCCACCGATCGTGTTGCCGGTCTTCGGAGTTTTTCCGATACTTGGTCCAGCGGCTGGGGCGTTGCCGATGCTGGCGCCCGTCTTTGGCCCTGTCGACAGCTTCGGCGCACGGATGTCTCTCTCAATCGATTCTTCCATTTCCCGAATCGCGTTAGCTTCCCGGCCTGAAACTTCAAAGTCTCTTGCATCGCGAGTGTTGGACGAGGTGCTGATGCGTTCGAGCGTCGCGCGCAGTTTTTTCAGGTCAGCACGGGCCTTGGAGACAGTCGGAATCATTTCGCGCAGCATGATGCCACGTGAAGCCATCGAATGATTCGACATATTAGTCTGAGTGGACTTGAGTAAATCTCCAACTTCGTCTCCCATTTCTTGGATCTGCTGAAGTTCCGAGAGATCGGTCTTGCAGCAATCGAGGAAGTCGCGATACTTGTTCAGGAATGTCGATACGTCGCTTTGCAGATTCTCGATCTTGAAGTCGCGTGGTGGTTTCTCGCCAGTAGGTGTCTCCCCTTCTTGCTCTGTTGACGGGGTTTCTTTTTTCTCCACAACCGGCACGCATCCTGGCTCTTGTTTCGCTGAATATTGCCGATCGGCTTTTTGATCGGGGCACCAATAGAGCGTTGATGCCGCGGACGCCCTGGTGGCGGTGATACCCCCGGATGTGAGGGCGACTCCCACCATGAAGACAGTCACGCAGATGGCCTTGGCTGTTACGAGTGAATGCATAAAACCATTTTCAACCCGACTCGAATCCTTGTCAATGAATCTCACTAACTTCGTTCGCATAACGGAGTGATGGCCAAGATGTGATGCCGTTAAGCTAATCATGTCCCAATAGAGTGACCAGCGAGCGTTCGGTGGCCCCGAGTCTACAACTTGACCATCGGCGGTGGCGATTACCTACCCTGACCCAGATGCCGAATAAGCTCTCTCCGTAGGGGTTTGAGTTAACCTAAAATGGGAGAACTCTCTCCCCACATGGAGTGCTGTATCCCGTATGGCATTCTTTCTCTCTCTCAGATTTCAGGGAAAATCTGAAAGCGTCAAAATCTTCATAAGTACATGAATTTTCTATTGACAAGTCTTTGAGTGAGTGTATACTGCGCCCTTTAGTGGGAGAAAGTGGGTGAGTCTGGCTAGTAAAAATTTATGGAGGCCTCTCGACATATCCCAGTCATGTCAAAAGAGGCTCTATTTTGGCTGGTTCAAGAGAATGGCCGAACCTATCTTGACTGTACGGTGGGGTACAGTGGGCATGCTGAGAAAATTCTTGAGGCGAGCGGTCCTGACAGCAGGCTTATTGGGATTGATCGCGATGCGATGGCCATCGCAGCCAGTCGAGAAAGGCTCGCACGATTCGGTGACCGCGTGTTCCTTCTCCATGGTCATTTTGTGGATTTGAAACGGCATCTTACTTTCTGTGGCATTGGCCAGGTCGATGGAATTTTGTTTGATCTTGGGATCTCGTCCCCGCAGTTGGAAGAACCTGCTCGAGGATTTAGCTTTCAAGGGGATGGTCCGTTGGACATGCGTATGGATCAATCGATGAGCGGGACCGCAGCTGACCTGGTCAATCGATGGCCGGAAGTACAGTTGGCCGATACAATTTTTCAGTTCGGCGAAGAACGGTTTTCTCGACGAATCGCCCGTGCCATTGTCCGTGCGCGAGAACGCCATCTGCTGGCGACGACGAAAGAGTTGGTCTCAGTGATCGAGGGGGCTGTTCCGGCGAATTACCGGCATGGTCGACTTCACTGTGCCACCCGCACGTTTCAGGCCATTCGCATTGCGGTGAATCACGAGCTTGACTGTCTTGATCCAGCGTTGCGCGATGCGGCAGATGTGTTGTCTCCCGGCGGTCGCCTCTGTGTGATTTCATTCCATTCGCTCGAAGATCGGATTGTGAAACACACGCTACGTGCGCTCTCCGGCAAGGACGATCCTGCATTGGTGGTGCTCACTAAGAAGCCGCAGATCCCCACTAAGGAAGAATCGGACCGGAATCCTCGATCCCGCAGCGCCAAGTTGCGGGCTGCCCAACGGGTATCCAAGGAGGGTCATTCATGAAGACGGTGACGATTGTGGCGGGTGTGCTGTTGGTCTTTGTGTTTGTGTGGGAGCGTGTCGATGTTGTTCGATTGGGTTATCAGATCGAACGATTGAAGACCCAGAAAATATTGCTGGAGCGAGAGCGGGATCAATTGCAAGTGAAGTTTTCTGCGCTGATGGCTCCAGCGCGGATCGCGAAGGTGGCGACAGAAAAGTTGGGGCTGGTTCCGCCGCAGCAGGGGCAAGTGCTGATGGTGCATCTGCCAGGAGAGGCTCCGAGCCTAACGCTCCCACCAGTGGATCAAGTCCGTGTGGCGAAACATGAATTAATCGGGAGGGAGAGAGAGTGACTGCCGGCCCTTCTCGTGGTCGTCGCTATGTCGTGTTGCTCCTGCTTCTTTGCGGGTTCAGCATTATTCTCTTTCGGCTGGTTACGCTTCAAGTGCTTCAAGCGGCAGAACTGACGGCCAAGGCCGATCGGCAACATCAAAAGACCGTATCTTTTGAGGGGGCCAGAGGCATGGTATCGGATCGGCACGGCAAAGTGCTCGCGATGAATGTGGAGGTACCATCTGTGTTTGGTGTACCGACGTCGCTGGAGAGCCCCTCGATCGTTGCCCGGAATCTTTCTCCGATACTCCACATTCGAATCGATGAGCTTGAGAGAAAGCTTCGGCAAGACAAGAGCTTCGTGTGGTTGGCGCGAAAGGTCGAGCCTGAGCAAGGCCGTAGGTTGGAGCAGTTATCGTTGGACGGCATCGGCGTGGTGATGGAGGGGCAGCGGTTTTATCCCAAGGGCCCGTTGCTGGCCCATGTCCTCGGATTTTCCGGGATGGATGGGCAAGGGCTTGAGGGTCTCGAGCGCCGATACGATTCGCATTTGCATGGAGAGAAGCGCGTCACCGTGTTGCAGCGTGATGCGTTAGGCCGCACGGTATTTCCCAAGGGTTTGGCGGAGCAAGCGCCGACGCCGGGACATGCCCTTACACTGACTGTCGACGAGGTCATTCAATACATTGCGGAAAAAGAACTCGAAGAGGCCGTCACTCATTCTCGCGCCAAGTCTGGAACGATCATCGTCATGGAGCCACAATCTGGTGCGCTTCTCGCGATGGCCGTCAGTCCACGATTCGATCCGAATGTCGTTGCCGCATTGACGCCCGATCGGTGGCGCAATCGTGCCTTGACCGATACATACGAGCCTGGGTCGACTATGAAAGCGATGATTGCGGCTGCGGCGCTCGAAGAAAAAGTGATGACGCCTGATTCCATGGTCTTCGGTGAAAACGGCCAGATGGTGATTGCGAATACGACGATTCATGACCATGACAAGCTGGGGTGGATGACGTTCTCTGAGGCGATTCAAAAGTCCAGCAACATCGCCGCTGCCAAAACCGGGATGGCCCTTGGAGAACAGCGGCTTTACCACTATCTCCAAGCGTTCGGATTCGGCCAACGTACTGAGATCGACTTGCCGGGTGAAGTGAGCGGGCTCTTGAAGGCGCCCAAAGACTGGGGCCGTCGATCAGCGGCGTCGATTTCGATGGGACAGGAGATCGGGGTGACGCCCCTCCAAATGGTGTCGGCAGTGGCGACTCTCGCCAATGGGGGCGTGATGATGAAACCTTACGTGGTATCCGAAGTGCGCGATCAGAAAGGTCGCTTGCTTAAGGAAGTGCGACCACAAGTGAAGCGGCGAGTCGTGTCACCGGATACGGCCCGGACGATGACGACGATGCTGGAAGGTGTCGTGACGAATGGGACGGGAACCAAGGCGGCCATTCCGGGTTTCCGCGTGGCGGGTAAAACGGGGACCGCGCAAAAAATCGATTCGCGAACCGGCGCGTATTCTTCTACGCAGTTTGTCGGGTCGTTTGTCGGGTATGTCCCGGCAGAATCTCCGCGGTTGGCGATGATCGTCGTCCTCGATGAACCTCAAGGCGAAGCTTGGGGCGGGACTGTGGCGGCGCCTGTCTTTCGGCGGGTCGGGGAGCAAGCGCTTAACTATCTTGGTGTGTCCAGAGAAGACACTGTGAAAATCGCCCTGGCGATGAAGGACCACTAATTAGGCCATGGCGCGCGATCCCATCACCCTCACGCAGTTGCTCGCGGCGCTCCATGGGCAAGTTGAGGTTTTAGAGCAGCGCGGTAATGTGAGTCGTCTGGTGCATGCGATCACGGACGATTCACGAGCGGTGACGGATGGGAGCCTCTTTGTTGCCGTGAAGGGTGAGCGAGTTGATGGGCATGGATTTGTCGAGCAGGCCATCAAGGCCGGAGCGCTTGCGGTGATCGCACAGGCACCTGTGGCATTGGGGTCGGTACCGTTCGTGCGGGTGGCTGATTCGCGCAAAGCGCTCGGTCTTCTTGGCAGCCGGTTTCATGGGGATCCATCCGCCCGTCTCAAGATGATCGGCGTGACGGGCACGAATGGGAAGACGACGACGACGTATCTCTGTAAAGCGTTACTGGAAGGGATTGGCCGGCAGGTGGGGTTGATCGGCACGGTGGGGTACCAGATCGGGCAGGAAACACTACCTGCCCCTCACACGACGCCAGGCGCACTTGATCTTCAAGCACTCTTGGCGAAGATGGTCGAAGGCGGACTCACCGCCGCAGTGATGGAAGTATCGTCCCACGCCCTCGCGTTAGACCGAACATCGGGTTGCGAATACGACACGGCGGTCTTCACGAACCTCACGCAGGATCACCTCGATTTCCATCACACGATGGATGAGTACTTTGAAGCGAAGTTGCGATTGTTTACCGGATTGGCCGGGGGGCAGAAGACCGGGAAGCGCGCAATTGTCAATTTGGACGATCCCCGAGGAGCCACGATCCGCGCAGCCTGTCCTGTACCGGTCTGGGGCTATGCCCTTAAGAACCAGGCAGATCTTAAGGCAGAACGAGTGTGTCTCTCGCTAGCCGGTACAACTTTCATGGCAGCGACTCCTGCTGGATCATTCACTGTCGAGAGTCGGTTGGTCGGGGAGCACAACGTCTACAACTTGCTGGGGGCGATCGGGGTGGCGCTGCATGAAGGGGCGACGACCGATCAGATCCGCGAAGCGACCGCTCATATCACCAATGTTCCAGGTCGTTTTGAGCGGGTCTCGTCCGAGGAAGACTTTACCGTGGTCGTCGATTATGCCCATACGGAAGATGCACTCCTCAGGCTGCTGACGGCAGCTCAAGCATTAAAGACCGATCGGATCATTACAGTGTTTGGGTGTGGTGGTGATCGGGATCGAGGGAAGCGTCCCAAGATGGGGCGCGCTGCCGTGGAATGCAGTGATGTGGTGATCTTGACGTCCGATAATCCTCGGACCGAGGACCCCATGGCGATCCTCCAAGAAGTTGAGATCGGCGTGCGCGATGCGCTAACGCGTCGCAATCATGTGCAGTATCGCTTGGTGCCGGATCGTCGTGAAGCGATTGGCGCTGCCATTCGCGAGGCGCGACGAGGCGATATGGTGCTCATTGCCGGCAAGGGGCATGAGGACTATCAAATCATCGGGACTAAGAAGTTTCATTTTGACGATCGTGAGGTGGCTCGCGAGGCGATTCAGCAATTGCGGGATTGCGCGTGAGAATCCAGGCCACGACAGGGACTATGCAAGGTGAGGAGTCAATGGGACTGTTTACAGTCGAGGAATTACGAGAAGTCATCAGCGTGAAAATTCTTGCGGGACAGGACTCGTTATCGGGGAAGCGCCGGATCAGACAAATCAGTACAGACTCCCGATCGGTTCGCCGTGGCGATCTCTTTGTCGCGCTCCGAGGCGATCGCTTCGACGGTCATGAGTTCGTGCCGGCCGTACTCGCGCAGGGCGCAGTGGGAGCCATCGTTCACGATGAATATTGTCTTCCTTCAAGCTCCGCAGCGGTACGCCGGATCGACGGTCGACCTGCACCCTTTCTTTTCGGTGTGCGCGATCCGCTGTTTGCCTATCAGCAGCTAGCGACGCATTACCGCAGTCGATTCCATATCCCCGTGATAGCGGTGACCGGGAGCAATGGCAAGACGACGACGAAAGAAATGGTGGCGGCGGTATTGGCTCAACGGTGGCCGGTGCTGAAGACCGAGGGGAATTTCAACAATCGGATCGGCGTGCCCTATACCCTGTTCCGACTCACGGCTCGCCATCAAGCGGCCGTGATTGAGATGGGGGTGGATCAGCAGGGGCAGACGACCAGGCTCTGTGAGATTGTCAGGCCCACGATCGGAGTGATTACCAATATTGGTCCCGATCACCTCGAGTTCTTCGGAAGCATGGAAGGGTCGGCGCAGGCCAAGGCGGAATTGCTGGACCTACTTCCCTCCGATGGCATGGCCATTTTGAATGCCGACGATCCCTACTTTGACTACCTCGCCGCGCGCGCGCAATGCCGCGTTCTGTCATTCGGATTTTCAGAGATGGCCGATGTCCGTGCGAGCGGGGTCACGTCCGATGCACGCCAAGGCACGACCTTCCGCTTGCATCTCCCTGGGAAAAGCCGTCCCACGATCGTTCGAATCAAGGTGCATGGGACTCATAACGTCACCAATGCGCTCGCCGCTGCGGCGACGGGTGCCGCCTTGAACTTCTCCGGTTCAATGATTGCTCAAGGGCTGGGCCGATTTCGTCCTGCTGCGATGCGGTCTCAGGTGGTGGCCCATCACGGCGTCCATTTTATCAACGATTGCTACAACGCCAACCCTGCGTCGATGAAAGCGGCGCTTCAATTGCTGGCCCAATGGAGTCCTGCACGCGAACGGATCGCTGTGTTGGGAGACATGCTCGAACTCGGCCCTGAGACCGGTCTCATGCACCGGGACGTTGGACAATTCCTCGCCACACAGGGGCTGTCGCGGCTGATTGTCTGCGGGACGTTGGGTCGGGACATTGCGGAAGGAGCCCGGCAGGGCGGGATGGGAGATTCGCAGATCGACGAAGTGGTCGATGCGGCTGCAGCAGCTGACTGTCTCAAGAGGATCGTGCGGCAAGGTGACGTAGTGTTGGTGAAGGCCTCTCGCGGCATGAAAATGGAACAGGTTGTGTCGGCGCTGACAGGGATGAGGGCAGTCATCAAGCAGGCATCGTAAAGGGTTGGTGCCCATCCGACTCAAGAGTCGGTCAAACGGGACGGGTCATTGTTAAGGTAAAGACCGAATGCTCTACAACTGGCTGTATCCGTTTCATACAGACTATTCGTTCCTGAACGTCTTTCGATATTTGAGCTTCCGTATCATCTATGCGGCTGTGACGGCGTTCTTGATCGCCTTTGTGCTGGCCCCGTGGGTGATCAAGAAGTTGCAAGACATTAAGCTGGGCCAGCAGATTCGTGGTGATGGCCCCAAGCGCCACCTGGCGAAGAGCGGCACACCCACCATGGGCGGGATGCTCATCCTCTTTGCCGTGGTCCTCTCGACGCTCCTCTGGGCCGATATTGCGAAGCCCTACGTCTGGCTGGTGCTTGCCGCCATGCTGGGGTTCGGAGCGATTGGATTTGTCGACGACTATCTCAAATTCGTCAAGGCCCAATCGAAGGGGTTGTCGGCGTGGCAGAAGTTTACGGCGCAAGTGGCGCTGGCCTTGGCGATTGCGCTGGTCCTCTATTTTCTGCCTGGCTATACGACCAAGCTCAGCATTCCGTTCTTTAAGAACATCGTTCCGGATCTCGGCTGGTTCTATGTCGCCTTTGCCGTGCTGGTGATTGTCGGGAGCTCCAATGCCGTCAATCTGACCGATGGGCTCGATGGGCTCGCGATTGGCCCCGTCATGATCGCGGCGATGGCCTACACGATTGTGGCCTATGTCACAGGCCATCGACTCATGTCTGATTATTTGCTCATTCCGCACATCGAAGGTGCGGGTGAACTCGCGGTGTTCACTGCCGCCATTCTGGGGGCGAGTCTGGGGTTTCTGTGGTTCAACACCTATCCGGCCTCCGTGTTCATGGGGGATGTGGGCTCGCTTCCGCTGGGAGCGGCGCTGGGCACGGTTGCGGTGATCAGCAAGCACGAGCTGCTTCTACTAATGGTCGGCGGCGTGTTTGTGATCGAAGCGGTCTCGGTCATTTTTCAGGTGATCTCGTTTAAGTCGCGCGGGAAACGCATTTTTCTCATGGCGCCCATCCATCATCACTTTGAGATGAAAGGGTGGGAGGAGCCTAAGGTCGTGGTGCGTTTGTGGATTATCGCCATTCTGTTGGCCTTGTTGAGTCTGAGTACCTTAAAGCTTCGGTGACAGCATGGTGGGAGAAGCGGCTGTGGAACTTGCGGGAGCACGTGTCACGGTAATAGGACTTGCCAGAAGCGGTGTAGCGGCGTGCCGGTTGCTGCAGGCGGCGGGAGCACGTGTCACGGTCGCCGACCGGAAGGAATCGTCGGAACTGACATCGGTCCTTGGCGGTATCGACCGCGACCATGTCAGTGTGGCCGTCGGGGCGCGGTACGAGTCGTCGCTTGATGAGGCAGACTTGGTGGTGATCAGCCCAGGAGTGCCCTATCGACTAGCCCCGCTCGAAGCGGTGCGTCGGCGTGGCGTAAAGGTGATCAGCGAATTGGAGCTCGCCTCGCAGTTCTTCCGAAGCCCGCTCCTCGCAGTCACTGGTACTAACGGTAAGAGCACGACTGTGACCCTGATCGGCAAGTTTCTTGCTGAGAGTGGCAAGCGGGCATTTGTCGGCGGCAATTTGGGCACCGCCTTGAGCGAAGCCGCGGTGGAAGATCTTCGCGCCGGTCAAGCAGGGAAGTCGAGCCCGTACGATTATCTCGTTGTGGAGGTCTCCAGTTTTCAACTTGAAACGATCGATCAATTCCATCCCTGGATCGCCGCATTGCTTAACGTGACGGTCGATCACCAGGATCGGTATGAGTCGCTGGATGAGTATCTCGCAGCTAAACAACGGATCTTCGAGAATCAAATCGCGTCGGATTTTGCGCTGTTCAACCTTGATGATGACCGTGTGGCCGGGCTGCGACATCAAGTTCGTGCGAAACGCTTGGGGTTTACGACCACGTCGACGATCGGCTCCGATATGTATGGGGGAACCTACATCGAAGGCGACCGGATCGTGACGACAGTGACCGGGGTACGGCAGGAAATTTGCCATCGAAGCGAGATCCGCATCATCGGCAACCACAACGTGGAGAACGTCATGGCAGCTGCGACCTATGGTCTGCTGTGCGGCTGTCCTCTCGACGCGATTCGCCGTGTCCTCACGACATTTCCCGGACTCGAGCATGCCCTTGAAATTGTTCGCGAGCGTCGGGGGGTCCGATTTGTAAACGATTCGAAGGGTACGAATGTCGATGCCACACTCAAAGCCCTAGAGAGTATCGATCACCCGATTTGGCTCATTGCTGGAGGACGGGATAAGGGAGGCGACTTTTCGCGACTCGCCCAGGCGGTCAGTCGGCGGGTCACACGCGTGATTCTGATCGGAGAAGCGGCGCCGCTGCTGCGACAGGCTTGGGATGGTGTTGCCACGATGACCGAAGCGGCCACCTTGCGTGAGGCTGTGGATCTAGCGGCGCAGGGAGCCGCACGGGGAGATGTCGTGTTGTTGTCCCCGGCCTGTGCCAGCTTCGACATGTTTGCGGACTATCAAGACCGTGGCCGCCAATTCAAGGCATTGGTTCATGCGTTACCGGCGTGACGTGCAAGGCGTGGGAGGGGTGGTTCTGAGTCATGGCGCATCGATCAGCAGGGACTCTGGCGCTCCCATGGTCTCAGACCAGCCAACGATCGGGCAAGCAACGGGTGGCGGCGGACCACACGCTGCTGGCGGTCACCATGATCCTAGCGCTAGTGGGACTGGTCATGGTGTTCAGTGCGAGCGCCATCGTGGCGGGCAACAGGTTTCAGGATCCCGGTTTTTTTCTGAAGCGGCAGATCGCCTGGCTTGCGTTCGGCTTGCTGTTGATGCATCTCGCGTCGCGTATCGATTACACATTTTGGAAAAAGCTCTCCATTCCGATGGTGGCCTGCATGTTGCTACTGCTCATCATGGTGCTGCTCCCGTCGCTCGGTGTGGCGGCCAAGGGGGCGCGGCGATGGTTGCGGGTGGGATTCATCTCGGTGCAGCCGGCGGAAATGGTCAAGCTTGTGGCTGTTGTCTATATGGCGGCGTATCTGACCAAAAAAGGGGACAAGATCACGTTGTTTCGCGATGGACTTCTGCCGGCTTTGATCGTGATCGGATTGCTGAGTGGGCTGGTGTTGCTGGAGCCGGATCTTGGGACGGTCGTGGTGCTCGGACTGGTGACGGTCGGGATGTGTTTTCTCGCTGGGGCGCGTTTCTTCCATCTCTTGGCATTAGGCCTCTGCGCGATCCCGGTCGTGCTGGCGCTGGTTCTTGGTTCCAGTTATCGACGCCAACGGCTCATGACGTTTCTGGCTCCGTGGAAGGATGCGTCGGACGGCGGATTCCAAATCACGCAATCCTTCCTGTCCTTCGGCAGCGGCGGTCCGTTCGGGGTGGGATTGGGCGAGGGCAAACAGAAGCTCTACTTTCTTCCGGAGGCACATACAGATTTTGTCTTGGCGCTGGTCGGCGAAGAGCTGGGGCTTATCGGCACCGCCACGGTCATTCTGTTATTTGCATTTTTTGTGTGGCGGGGGTTTCAGATCGCCGCGCGCGCGCGGGTGCCGTTTGGCCGCTATCTGGGCATGGGCATTACCTTGTTGATCGGCAGTCAAGCATTAGTGAATGCCGCGGTGGTGACGGGGCTTTTGCCGACGAAAGGGCTCACCTTGCCGTTCGTGAGCTACGGAGGGTCGTCGTTGGTGGTCAGTCTGATCGGTGTGGGGATCTTGCTCAGCATTTCTCGCGACCGGCATGCCGGCGGGTCTCGAGGTGGACGCGATGGGTTGGATCACGGATGACGATCGTCATAGCAGCAGGAGGGACAGGTGGCCATCTCTATCCGGCTGTGGCATTGGCGCGAGAGTTTCTCCGGTACGATCCCAGGGCCAAGGTTCTCTTCGTGGGGACGGCACGTGGACTTGAATCGAAGGTGCTCGCCCACGAGGGATTCGATCTGGCGTTGATCAGTGCCAAGCCAGTGATGGGCAGGGGCCTGCTCGGTGCTTTGACAGGGCTGTGCGCGCTGCCGGTCAGTTTGTGGCAGTGCCTGAGAATCCTACGAACCAGACGGGCGGATCTGGTGATCGGGGTCGGCGGGTATACGAGTCCAATGATGCTTCTTGCTGCAGCATTGACCGGGGTGGCGCGTGTGATTCTTGAGCCGAATGCACATCCCGGTATGGCTAACAAAGCGGTGGGGCCGTTCGCTCAACGCGTCTTTCTCGCATTCGAATCGGCAGCCGACTCGTTCAACCGTTCCAAGGTACGTGTGGTGGGAACTCCGATTCGCAAGGCGTTCCTGGAAAGTATTGAACGGAACCGGGAGAAGTCAGGATCGCCACATCTGCTGATTTTTGGGGGAAGTCAAGGGGCGAAGACGATTAACGCAGCGGTGACAGAAGGATTGCCCGATCTGATGACGCAGCTGCCGCATCTCACAGTGACCCATCAGACCGGCGAGTCCGACCATGCGCGGGTGGCCGAGGCCTATCGTCGTGCCGGCATCGAGCCGCAAGTCATGCCATTTATCTATGACATGCCTGCTGCATTACGGCAGGCAGATCTCGTGGTGGCGAGAGCCGGAGCCATGACGGTGGCGGAACTTACGGCGTGCGGAAAGCCGGCCATCCTGATTCCTCTGCCGTCCGCCATCTACGACCACCAGACGCGGAATGCCAAGGTGATGGAAGCAGCCGGGGCTGCCGTGGTGCTCCCGCAATCTGTGCTCACCGGCCCCCTGTTGGTCCGCACAGTGGTGGGTATCCTCGGGGAACCTGAGCGACTGCGGGCGATGGGTGAGGCCAGCCTATCTCTGCGGCGAATCGATGCAGCCGAAGTCATCGTTCGCGAATGCTACGCACTCATGGAGGGGCATCATGATGTTAACCGGTCTGTTGGAGCGGCAGGAAGCTAATGGTATTGGGCAACGTGGACAGGGATCACAGTCGTATCCACCGGTTAGTGGAGTAAAACGCGCGCCAATGTTTCGCAAGACGCAACAGATTCACCTAGTTGGAATCGGAGGATCAGGAATGAGCGGCATCGCCGAGGTGCTCCTGACGCTGGGGTACAAGGTGACGGGCTCGGACCTGCAGACCTCCGACACGACGCGGAGATTGGAAGAACTCGGTGGGCGCATCTTTGTCGGCCATCAGGAATCGAATGTGGGGGAGGCTCAAGTGGTGGTCATCTCCTCCGCCGTGTCAGCACAGAATCCCGAGGTCGTGGCGGCCAAGGCGAAGCAGATTCCCGTGATTCCTCGGGCCGAGATGCTCGCGGAGCTGATGCGACTGAAATTCGGAGTTGCCATTGCCGGCGCGCACGGAAAAACCACGACCACATCGATGGTTGCCAATGTGCTGGCGCAGGGCGGGTTGGATCCGACGATGGTGATCGGGGGAAAAGTGAATGCGCTGGGAAGTCATGCTCGCCTTGGTCGAGGCGATTTCCTTGTGGCAGAAGCCGACGAGAGCGATGGGTCATTTCTCCGCCTGTCTCCGACCATTGCCGCGGTGACGAATCTCGATCGGGAACATCTCGATCACTACGGAAGCATGGAGCGCATCAACGAGTCTTTTCTCGAGTTCATCAATAAGGTGCCGTTCTATGGATTGGCCGTGTTGTGTGCCGACGACGATCGTCTCCGGGCGCTTTTTCCGAACATCGTGAAGCGCTATCAGACCTATGGGCTCAGTGAACGTGAGGGAGTCACGCCTGACTTCTTTGCAACAGAGATCAGCTTAAACCAATGGGGCGCTGAGTTTCGGGCGCAGTTCCGTGGGCGCAATTTGGGTCCGTTTCGCCTGGCGGTGCCCGGCCGACACAACGTTTCCAACGCGCTCGTGGCGATTGCGATCGGGATCGAATTGGACGTGCCGGTGGATCTCATCAGAAAAGCGTTGGCGGCCTATGCCGGGGTAGAGCGCCGCTTTCATCTTCGAGGCGAAGCCAAAGGGATCATGGTTGTGGACGATTACGGGCATCATCCCACCGAGATCAAGGCCACCCTGGCTGCGGCGAAGCAAGGGTGGGGGGACCGGCGTTTGGTGGTGCTGTTTCAGCCGCATCGCTATACCAGGACGCGAGACTTGCTGGAGGATTTTGCGAAGGCGTTCGACCAATCAGACGTATTGTTCTTGGCGGACATCTACGCGGCGGGGGAGCAGCCGATTGCCGGGGTGTCCGGAGCCAAGCTGGCTGACATTGTTCGTGCGGCCGGTCATCCGTCCGTAACCTTTGTGGAACAAAAAGAGCAGTTGGTGGATCAAGTGCTGCCCCATCTGAAAGCGGGGGATCTCGTCATTACATTAGGGGCGGGGGATATTTGGAAGGCGGGGCTTGGACTGTTAGCACGATTGAACCCCACCGCATGATGCCATGAAGCGAGGTGGTCGGCATGTCACGACAGCAGCGAGAGTGCGTGCGCAGTTCACGCAGGCAGATGTGCGGGCTGCCATGGCAGGCCTCCGGGGGTCCGTGTCCTTTCGGGCTCCGCTACGAGAGTACACCTCGTTCAAGATCGGAGGGCCGGCAGACGTTGTGGTTGAGCCGTCCGATATCGAGGATCTCTGTTTGGTGGTGCTCCAGGCACGCGCGCGCAAGATTCCGTTGTTTGTCCTGGGTGGGACGAATCTGTTGGTCCGAGATGGGGGAATCCGCGGCATCGTGGTCAGCCTGGCGCGGTTGCGGGGGATAAAGGAAGGACCGGGGTTCGTCCTCTATGCCGAAGGGGGCGTCGGAATGCCGACATTGATTGGGTATGCCATCCGCCACTCCCTTGCGGGATTGGAATGGGCGGCGGGAATTCCCGGTACTGTGGCCGGCTGTGTCGTGATGAACGCGGGGACAAAGCTTGGGGAAATGAAGGATTCGGTTAAGGCCCTTCGCATGGTGAATATGAAAGGCCACATTGTGGATTTGGAGGCAGCCCAGGTGAAGTTCGAGTATCGACGGGCCTTGCTGCCGCGCGGCATCGTCGTGGGGGTGTGGCTTCAATTGAAGCAAGGGGTTCGATCGGAGATTGAGCGAGTGGTCAAAGACTACCTCCACTATCGACGGGACACGCAGCCGCTTGCAATGCCGAGCGCCGGGTGTGTGTTCAAGAACCCTCCGAACGATTCTGCCGGCCGACTGATTGAGGCGGTTGGCCTCAAGGGTGCACGCGTCGGCGATGCGGAAGTCTCGATGAAGCATGCCAACTTTATAGTCAATCGGGGGCAGGCGAGCGCGGCGGACGTGATTGCGCTGATCGGGATGGTCCGCAGCGAGATTCGACGCCGAGCAGGTGTGCGGTTAGGTCTTGAACTCAAAATCGTAGGAAAGGCGTAGCGGTATGAGCGAGCCCAGTCTGACAGAGCGACCCCTTCTGACCCGTGCCCGAATCGGGGTGCTGATGGGCGGGCAATCGGCGGAGCGCGATGTGTCACTCAGGACGGGCGCTGCGGTACATCGGTCGTTGGTCCGTCGTGGCTACGAAGCGGTGGCCATCGATGTTGGACCGACACTCTTTCAGGACTTGCGCGACCAGAAGGTTGCCCTCGCATTTCTGGCTTTGCATGGACCGGGTGGGGAAGATGGGGCGATTCAAGGATTTCTGGAAACTTTGGGAGTTCCCTATACCGGATCCGGCATCCAGGCCAGTGCGATCGGCATGCATAAAGTGACGACGAAAACGCTCTTGGCCTCAGCGGGCATTCCTGTGCCGGACGGCACAGTCGTGAAGCGCGGGGAAAAGGTTTCCAGCGCCACCTTATTGCGAGCGGCAAAAGTACGCTGGCCAGTTGTGGTGAAGCCTGCGTCGCAAGGGTCCACGATCGGCGTCACCATCGTGCGGAAGACGTCGCAGTGGCGCGACGCTTTGGCTTTGGCCCATCGCTACGATACAGATGCGATGGTCGAGGCCTATATTCCGGGGCATGAGGTCACGGTGTCGATCATTGGTCGGCGTACTTCCTCCCCCTTGGTGCTCCCCGCCGTGGAAATTGTGGCGCCGGGAGGCTTTTACGATTTTGCAGCGAAGTATGCAAAGGGGACCACGCAGTATCTCTGTCCTGCACCCTTGACCGCAGCGGTGACCCGGCAGATTCGCACGTTGGCGCTGCGCACCTATGAGGTGCTGGGCTGTGAAGGCGCGGCCCGGGTCGATTTCCGCATCACCCCGCGTGGCCGTCCCGTTGTATTGGAAATTAATACGGCGCCGGGCATGACCGAAACGAGTTTGCTCCCGATGGCGGCGGCACAGGGTGAGATCGACTATGACGAGCTGACCGAGCGGATTCTCGAGTCCGCACTCGTTCGCGCGGCCCGCTTTGCCCATTCGTCAGAGGAAGGGAGCATGCCATGAAGGTGCTCATGCGGAAGCGAACAGTTCGTGATGTTGGTCTTCGGGTGAACCAATGGAAGGGCGCCCGTGCCGATCAGGTCTCGGATCAGCGTCAACAGGCGCGCCGGGAGAGACTCCTCTTGCGAGGTCGGCGTGCGTTGCGCGTGGGGAAATGGATTGTCGGTATTGCGGTGTTGGCCTGGGGGCTGACCATGGTCACGCGAGAGATGGGACCGGTTCTTCAGGGCTGGTTGGAAATCCGCGAGGTAGAGATTGAGGGCATTCACCATGTGACGAAACCGGAGGTGTTGGAGCGGCTCGTCTTGAAGCCCGGCATGGGGCTCCATCAAGTCAGTACAGCATTTCTTGCCGAGCGAGTGCGGACGCATGCCTGGATCAAGGAGGCGACGGTCGAACGCCGTCCGCCGCATCGGCTGCACGTCACCATATTGGAGCGTACACCGGCCGCCATTATTCGGACTGGCGCTGACCATTGGTTGAGCGATGAGAGTGGGTACCTCCTCGCTCAGTTGGGCAGGCAGGATGATCAGATGCTGCCCTTGTTGATCGGGCTGGATACTCAGTCTCTTCAGCACGGCGAGGCAGGCGCCCGCAACGCGGTTCAGTCCGGTATCGTGCTGGCCAAGCTCATTGCCAGTACCTTCGATGGGCGGGTTGAAGTCGATCTCACGAAGTTTTCGAATGTGGTGGCGTCAGCCAATGGGGTGCGATTCCAGTTTGGCGACGATTCCCTGGTTGACCAGTGGGAGCGATTCCGGAAAGTGAATCCGTCATTCAAAGTTGCCCCACTCGATGATCGGAAGCGCACGGTGAGCGAGATCGATCTGCGTTACGACAACCGTGTCATTGTGCGAGAAAAGGCGTGAGGGCTATGCCGAAGCGTGATCAGATTCTTGTGGGGTTGGACATTGGAACTACGAAGATCTGCGCCATCGTTTCGGAAGTTACCGATGAAGGGGCGCTCAACATCATCGGGGTTGGTTCGAGCCCGTCGCGAGGACTCCGCAAGGGCGTTGTGGTCGATATCGAAAGTACCGTGGAATCGATCAAGAAGGCAGTGGAGGAAGCCGAGCTGATGGCGGCGGTCCAGATCAATTCCGTCTATACCGGCATCGCCGGCAGCCACATCTCTGCGGAAAACTGCAAGGGCGTTGTGGCGCTCAAAAAGGCAGAAGTCACACGGGAAGATATCCAACGTGCGATCGAAAGTGCGCGGACTCTGGCAGTCATCCCCCATGAACGGCGGATTCTTCATGTGCTGCCCCGTGAATTCATGGTGGACGGACAGGAGGGGGTTCGGGAGCCGTTGGGTCTGTCCGGAAACCGTCTCGAAGTCAACGTGCATGTCATTACCGGCGCCGTGACTTCAGCGCAGAACATCATCAAGTGTGTGAATCGTGCAGGGCTCGATGTTGTGGATATGGTGCTGCAGCCCTTGGCTTCCAGTGAGGCCGTCCTTAGCCAGGAGGAGCGGGATCTGGGAGTTGCCATGGTCGATCTCGGTGGTGGGACGACCGACCTCGCGATTTTCCTCGATGGGAGCATCAGGCATTCCGCGGTCTTGCCGATCGGCGGGCAGAATCTGACGAAGGATCTCGCCATCGGGTTGCTGACCTCTCAGACCGAAGCCGAGAAGATCAAACTGCATCGTGGGATCGCTCGAACAGGATTGGTGCAAGGCCATGAAACGGTGGAGGTCCCGTCGGTCGGAGACCGTCCGGCACGGACGTTCTCGCGCCGTGACGTTGCCGAGATTCTTGAGCCGCGGGTCGAAGAAATATTCGAGCTGGTTCGCCGGGAAATTGCGCGTGCCGGCTACGAGGGCATGCTGGGGGCAGGAGTGGTCATTACAGGCGGGACGTCGTTGTTGGAGGGGATGCCCGATGCGGCAGAGCAGGTCTTGAATCTTCCGGCTCGCCGAGGCGCGCCCGGTGGGATCGGAGGGCTTCGCGACATCGTCAGTAATCCCATGCATGCCACCGGTGTCGGCCTGTTGCTCCATGCCCGGCACCATCTTGAGGAGATGGCCACGGCTGGTCTGCGCAGCGGACGGCCGTTGCATAAGGTATTCGATCGTATGAAGTCCTGGATGTTCGAGTTTTTTTAACCGTTGCGCGGGGCGGATGTCCGCTACGCGGATTTTATCAAGGGAGGTGTCCTGATGTTTTCGTTTGAAGAAGATGTTGTGTCCCCCGTTCGGATCAAAGTGATCGGTGTCGGTGGCGCCGGGTGCAACGCCCTGAATACCATGATCACGTCAGGATTGGCGCGGGTCGATTTCATCGCGGCGAATACCGATCTGCAGGCGTTGGATCGGTCGCGGGCGTCGTATAAGGTTCAACTGGGTCCTGAGCGGACGAGGGGACTCGGCGCCGGGGCGAAACCGGAAGTCGGAAAAGACTCGGCCTTAGAAAGCAAAGATCAGATTCGGGAGTGTCTTGAGGGCGCGGATATGGTGTTCGTGACTGCGGGGATGGGCGGTGGGACAGGGACTGGTGCCGCGCCGATCGTGGCGAGCATTGCGCGCGAGCTCGGTATCTTGACGGTCGGGGTCGTGACAAAGCCTTTTTCATACGAAGGTCATCGCCGGATGGTTCATGCGGATGAAGGGATTCGCGATCTCCGCCGCCATGTGGACACCTTGCTCGTGATCCCGAATCAGAGATTGCTCGGCATCGTCGACAAAGCGACGCCGCTGCTTGAAGCCTTCAAGGTGGCCGATGACGTGCTTCGACAGGCCATTCAAGGGATTGCGGATGTGATCACGACCACCGGTCATGTGAATGTAGATTTTGCCGATGTCCGCACCGTGATGTCGCATACGGGTCGCGCTGTCATGGGGATGGGCGTGGCGCGTGGGACGAATCGGGCGATCGAAGCGGCTCAAAAGGCGATTTGCAGCCCGTTGTTGGAGGAGGGCAGTGTCGAAGGCGCGCGTGGTGTATTGTTGAATATCACCGGCGGGCCCAACATGTCGTTGCACGAAATCGAGGAAGCGGCCACGATTATCCAGCAGACTGCTGATCCTGAAGCCAATATCATTGTCGGACAGGTGATCAACCCCGATATGGGCGACGACCTGGTCGTGACGGTGATTGCTACCGGATTTGAACGAGACGAGCAGTCCGCTCCGGTTCCCGTGGCTGCGGCTCGGACTTCCCGCAACGGGCAACAGGCGATGGCCGGTGCCGGCCAGACGATGGGAGAACGCTCGTATGCGGAGCGTCCTTTCAAAGATCTCGACCGTCCGACCTTCTTGCGGCGGATGGGAGACGGTAGAGAATCGATGGAGCGAACCGCGGCGGTCACAGATGATGAATGGGATGTACCCACCTTTCTGCGCAAGCAGGTCGATTGAGCCGACAGGTCTGTAGGGATGAGTAGCCTCAGCGGAGTATGGCTATGAGTGCAGCGGTCATCACGGTTCCTGCCTTCGCGTCCGAGCGCGACGGCGTTCGACATTTCTTCGGGACGCGCAGTCATGCAGACTCGCTGGCATTCGATGTAGGAGTGCCCGCTCGTCAGTCTGAGGCGCAGGGGCGCGGTTGGCTGCTGTCCGTCAAGCAAGTGCATGGGACCAATGCCTTGGTGCTGGATCGTCCCCTCACTACATCAGATCAGTTCCACGGCGGGTGGGACGCCCTGGTGACCGATCAACCTGGGGTGACGGTGACGGTGCGCACGGCGGATTGTGTTCCTGTGCTCGTGCATGACCCTCGCCGGCGTGTTGTCGCGTCGATTCATGCCGGTTGGCGGGGCGCTGTGGCCGGGATTGTTTCGAAGACCTTTGCGCTGATGGCGGACAGATTTGGATCGACAAGGTCGGATCTGCGAGTCAGTATTGGACCCTCGGCCGGTCCCTGCTGCTATGAAGTGGATGATCCGGTGCTCAGTCAGCTCCGAATGGGGCTGTCTGATTGGGAGTCGGTTGTGCATGACTATCGAGGGCATAAGGCTCGGCTGGACCTCAAGGCCTTGATCCGTCGGCAAGTGGAAGGAGAGGGTGTGTCCGCGCTCTCTATTTCCGCGGTCAATTTATGTACGATCTGTCATGATCAACTCTTTTATTCCTATCGACGAGAAGGCCGGGTGAACGGGACGATGGTCAGCGGGATCACTCTGCTCTCTCACCGATAGGAGCTAGCAGGGTGCTGGAAAAGTCCGCCAGCGGTGTTCTCGCTTCGCTCCCAGGAACCGTGAAACGTAGACGAGGCTCAACCGCAGAGCTGTGGCCTTGCTTGGGATAAGGCGCGTCTCTGGGCGAAGAGGCTGTCTTGGCAGACTCAGGGCGGGCGGGTGAAGTAGCCAGGGTTGGGAGGGTGAGAAATCTGGTCTTTTGAGCATCCTGCGCGGTGATCTCCTGTTGTCCTTGACGTGCGGGCCATGGAAGTTTCACCGTGCCACAATAGTTTTTCCGCAGACTCCTAGTCCGGATGCGCGCGCTGACATTTGCCAGGCGGTTTCGGTACAATACTTCCAAGTTTTCGAGAGACGGCGCTTCAGCTGTGGCTGATTAGATGAGATGGATCTGCAGGCTGGAGGTTCGATTGGTGAGAACATTCGATTCGTTTTCGAGGAGATCCGGTGGAGAAGTGCGGCGTGCCTAATCCAACGATCACGAGCAAGATCGCGTTCATCGGAGGTGGCCAGATGGCCGAGGCCATGATCGGTGGTCTCCTCTCAGGGCAGGTCTGTTCTGCTGAGTCGATATGGGCGACAGATCCTGTTTCTGAACGCCGTGATCGCTTAAAAGGTCAGTTCGGCATTCTGGTTGGTCCTGACAATCGTGAAGCGGTCGCTTGGGCTGATGTGGTCGTCTTGGCGGTGAAGCCCCAGACGCTTCCCCTTGTGCTTCGTGAGCTTGGCCCGATCATGGCCCATGCCCTTGTGATTTCTATTGCCGCGGGGGTGCAGATTCGGACAATCGTGGAACAGATTGCCGGGACGACGCGGGTCATTCGTGCGATGCCGAATGTTCCGGCATTGGTCCGAGAGGGTATGACCGCTTTGGCCTTGGGCAGTGCGGTGTCCGAAGATGATAGTCGCATGGCTCGTACGGTATTCGAAGCGGTCGGTCGAGTGGTGCTGGTTGAGGAACGATTGATGGATGCTGTGACCGGACTGAGCGGTAGTGGGCCGGCCTATGTATTTCAGGCCATTGAAGCGTTGGCGGATGGGGGGGTGATGATGGGCTTGCCGAGGCAGACCGCCGAACTCCTTGCCGCCCAGACGGTGCTCGGAGCGGCTCGCTTGGTGCTCGAATCAGGTGTACACCCCGCTCAACTGAAAGATCGGGTGGCGTCTCCTGGAGGTACCACCATCGCCGGGCTTCATCGGCTCGAACAGGGAGGATTTCGTGCTACATTAATGGCGGCGGTCGAAGCGGCGACCACGCGATCGAAAGAGTTGGGACGCTGATGTTTGTCGCGGGGAATGTTCTTTCCGCGGTAGCGACCATTCTTGACTATGTGCTAGAGCTCTATATGTGGGTGATCATTGCTCGTGCCCTGATCTCGTGGGTCAACCCGGATCCATGGAACCCAATCGTCCAATTTCTCAATCGTGCGACCGAACCTGTCCTCGCTCCGATTCGACGGATGATCGGGATGCGGATAGGGATGGATGTGTCGCCCATCGTCGTGATCCTGATTATTATCTTTCTGCAAAAGGCAGTTGTGCAGTCACTCAAGGAATTGGCCATGAGGATGAACTGAGATGACCATGGGGGATGCCATGAGAATTACACCACTCGATATCCAGCAAATGGTGTTTAAGGTCAACTTTCGAGGATACGACAAGGAAGAGGTCAATCGCTTCCTTGAAGAACTGGCTCAGACCGTCGAGTCGTTGAATCGAGACCATGCGATTCAGCAAGAAAAAATTATATTTCTAGAACAACAGCTTGCTGAGCTGAAGCGGACGGAAGCGACATTGTCGAGTACTCTTCTGTCTGCTCAATCGCTGGCAGAGGATGTGAAGAGGAGTGCTCATCGGGAGGCGGATCTTGTCATTAAGGAGGCTGAACTGAAGGCCGGCGAGTTGATCCGTCAGGCCAGGGTTGAGCTGACCGATACGCAGCGCGACCTCTCGGCGCTCCAGAAACAGCGACTGCTCATGGTTGAACGGTTGCGCGCGTCATTGCGGATGTTCGAGCGTATGTTGGAAGTGGAAGAACAGGAAGCGTTCCATGACTCCTCGACTGCATCTGAGGAGAAGCTCGAAGGAGAATCGAGCCCGGCGTTGTGACGTGTTGGATCTGGTCGGTCCTCGTTCACTGATGCGGTTCTTGGTTTGCTTTGCGCCGCCCACCAGCAGACTCCCCCACGCATGACAGGTGTTTCGCCTATGGCTACCCATCACGTCATTCAGGCGGCACTGCAATCGGCCGTCGACGAGGGTGTCTTTCCCGGTGCCCAGTTGGCGGTGCGTCTGCGTGGAGAGCTGCAATGCGTGGTTGTAGCTGGGCGATTGTCGTCAGAGCCTCCAGGCCCTCCCGTACAACCCACCACTATTTATGACCTTGCCTCTCTCACGAAGCCGCTGGCGACGGGCACATCCGTCTTACTCCTGACTCAACGCGCCAAGGTGGCTCTTGAGGATCCGGTGCAAGAGGTATTAGCCGAACTTGAAGGGACGCCGATCGGCCAGGCAACGGTGAGAGACCTCTTGGCCCATCGCTCGGGCTTGCCCGGCTGGCGACCATTTTACGAGCGGCTTGACGCCGGAGGTGTTGTTCCTGAGCTCTCTGGCGGGAATCAGCCTGTTAAGCAACATGTACTGAAGATGGTTCGTGACGAACCGTTAATTTATGTGCGGGGCGAGCGAAGCGTCTATAGCGACCTTGGATTCATGTTGCTAGGGTTTCTGGTTGAGCGTCTCAGTGGAATGCCGATGGATCTTTGGTGCGAAGAGGCAATTGTCCGACCGCTACGGGCTAACCCCATGATGTATAGCCCCACGGTAGGGCGAACGCAATTAGATGTTGCA
This sequence comes from Nitrospirota bacterium, assembly GCA_963782735.1. Classification (GTDB taxonomy): domain Bacteria; phylum Nitrospirota; class Nitrospiria; order Nitrospirales; family Nitrospiraceae; genus Palsa-1315. The sequence goes on along the minus strand of CAWAKW010000021.1, from coordinate 33,475 downwards.
CGCTCTACGATAGATGCTTCACTAATAGCCCCGACCGAACAGGACGAGTGGCGAAATCGACTGTTACGTGGGGAGGTGCACGACGAGAATGCCGCAGCGATGGGTGGTGTCGCAGGTCATGCAGGGCTATTCGGGACTTCCGAATCTGTACTGGCGGTTTCCGGAGCCTGGCTCTGCGGCTATCATGGAAGAGAGTCGATTTTGGATGGGGAGCTTGTCAGACAGTTTACGACCCGCCAAGAATCTGTCGCTCGACCGAGCTGGGCATTGGGATGGGACACTCCGTCTGCGCCGTCCTCATCGGGGTCCAGTTTTTCCGATCGGTCGTTCGGGCATCTTGGCTACACAGGTACGTCGGTGTGGATTGATCCGTTGTGCGAATTGGAGGTGGTGCTGCTATCAAACCGGGTACATCCGAGCCGAAGGAATGAGAAAATTAAGGCCTTCCGCCCTTATATTCATGACCTAGTCTACCGGGAGTTTGTGTCTGCGTAAGGGGCAGGGCTATGCGAGATCTTGGTAATCGAGCCAGGTTTCTTTTTCGGCGAGATACTTCGTGCCTTTGAAATTTGCGCGGGTTCTCAATTTGCTGAAGCCGAATCCCTGCATCGCTTCGATCAGTTCTTGCACCGCAGCGGTGATCGTCGGATGCGAGTGCCCTTCGACCGTCAGGGCTTCATACATGACCTTGGCTGCGTAGCCAGAGGCGGTTCGATTGACGAGGATCATGCGATTGAAATACCGATCACTCGGGTCGACTCCTTCAACCTGGTGCTTTTCAATCAGTCCTTCTTTTTTGAAAAGCAGTGGAAGCGAACTCATTACGATCTCCATGACGCACAAATGAAGTAGTTCAGCGTTGTTGATTAGTATAGGGTGGGGCCGCGCTGACTGCAAGCCGTTGACAACTGTGTAGCGCCCTCCTATCATCTCCCCCCGCTGCCGCAGGCCGCTGTGTTACGGAAGATATGAATATCCCTAACAGCTTGACCATCCTCCGTATTCTCCTGATTCCCTGCTATATTGGGTTGCTTATCTACGGCAGATTCGATCAAGCGCTCATTGTGCTTCTTGTGGCGGGAATTACTGATGCGCTGGATGGGGCAATCGCCCGGATGAAGAATCAGCATACTCGGCTTGGGGCTGTGCTGGACCCTCTGGCCGATAAGCTGCTTCTCACCTCCGGGTTCATCACGCTTTCAATGATTCATTTGATTCCGTTGTGGGTCACCATCCTCGTGGTCAGCCGGGACGTGATACTGCTACTGGGAACGGCGGTGGCGCATTTCACAGAATCTCGTGTGGATCTTACCCCCTCCTTCTTGGGCAAGGGCACCACGTTTCTCCAGCTGGCCTATGTCGTACTGGTCATATTCCTAAGCTCCCGTCACATCGATCTTACACTCATCCTGCCTCTTTTGTTCGGCATGGTCGCCTTCACGCTACTGTCCGGGTTGCATTATCTCTACCGAGGTTTTCGGTACACGAATGCGATCAGCAGCTAAGGCTCTATATTGCTTGAGCCTGAGTGCCTCGTCGCCTGCGCAGAGATTCTGCATTTGTTTGACAGGTTTTGGGGTGGCCAGTAGACTCGCCTGGTAGGTATTCCCCTCAGTCTACAACCGGCCAGGGCAATGGCCACATCGAAGGGTGAGTGTTGCGTATGGCTACCTTTGCGTATGTCGGACGAACCAGATCGGGTGCCGTCAAGAAGGGCGAGCTGAGCGCGAAAACCCGAGATGAGGCGGTGGATCAACTCCGCAAGCAAAGCGTCGTCGTTACGAGCCTTGAAGAAAAGAAAAGTGGCGCAGGCGGATTCAAGATTAGTTTGGGGTCTGGTCTTACCGATAAAGACTTGGTTGTCTTTACACGCCAATTCGGCACGATGATTAATGCGGGTTTGCCCTTGGTGCAGTGTCTCGAAATCCTCTCAACCCAGTCTGAGAATAAGGTACTGCGGGAGACCATCGGGGAAGTGAAGATTCAGGTGGAAGCAGGTTCGACCTTCTCGGATGCCTTACGTCGCCATCCGAAAGTTTTCGACGACCTCTACGTTAATTTGGTGCACGCAGGGGAGGTGGGCGGCCTGCTCGATACGATCTTGACCCGTCTCGCAAAATACATCGAGAAAGCGATGAAACTCAAAGGACAGATCAAGTCTGCCATGGTCTATCCTGCCACGATCATGGGAGTTGCCGTTGCTGTGATCACTATTCTCATGCTTTTTGTCATTCCAATCTTTGCGAAGATGTTTCTTGAACTATCAGGCGGGAAAGTGGCGTTGCCTGGCCCCACACAAATAGTCATCGACACCAGCAACTTCTTTATCGCGTACTGGTATGTCATTCTCGGGGGTATTGTGGGCACCGTTATTGGGTATTAAAAAATACCGCGGCACCGTTCAAGGGCGTATGGTTATTGATAAGTTGCTTCTCAGGTTACCAGTGGTTGGAGATTTAATCAGAAAAGCTTCGGTTGCCAAGTTTACACGTACACTCGGGACATTGCTCTCCAGCGGAGTTCCATTACTCGATGGAATGACCATCTGTGCAAAAACCTCAGGTAATAAGGTTATTGAAGAAACGTTGATCAATGCCCGCCTCAGCATCAGTGGCGGAAAGACTATCGCAGACCCTTTGGCATCAAGCGGGGTTTTTCCTAAGATGGTGACGCATATGATCGCCGTCGGTGAGTCAACTGGCGCGCTGGACGCGATGTTAGGGAAAATTGCAGACTTTTACGAAGACGAAGTTGATCAGGCAGTTGCCTCGTTGACGGCTCTGCTTGAGCCGATGATGATGGTGTTTCTGGGGATTGTGATTGGGTTTATCGTGATTGCGATGTATCTCCCGATCTTCAAAATGGCGTCTGCGATCGGATAGCGGACGGTGTTCAGGCCCCTCTCACAGGGCTGGCCTATTTCCCTGCCTGAAAGCTCTAAGTCCCCTTTCTGGCCAAACCACTTGGCGCTCCGTCAGGTGTTCGATAGCACGGTTTCAGGCCTCAAATTCGAGGAGAATGAACAAGGAACACTTCTTTTCATGCTCCACCGATCTCCTTCTTGTCCAGTGGTTTTCCAATCATGAATGATATGCGCTCAAGGCTGTATTGGATTATGGGGCTTCGGATGGCCCTCGTGACTCTGATACTCGGACTGTCTCTCACATTTCAAGCTGCGAAGGGCGGGTGGGTCGAAACATTCTACACTCTGATTATCGTCACTTATATCCTGACGATTCCCTCCGCCCTTCTACTCCGTGTGTTTACCTCACCAATGGCGCTCACGATATTTTTTTGGGTGCAGGTAGGAATCGACTTTCTTCTTGAAACGGTGCTGGTTGCCAGGACAGGAGGGATCGAGAGTCCTTTCGCGGTGCTGTATGTTATGACGGTGGCGGTGGCCAGTCTTGTTCCCCGTCGGCGAGTAGGGCTTCTTACCGCTTGTTTCTCCATTATTATGTTCGGGCTCTTAACGAACATTCAATTATATAGTCTGATTGAGGGGTGGGGGTGGCTGTCGCCGAGTCGGTTGACCGTGCCTGAAACATTTCAAACGTTCGGTGTCTATGCCCTCGCCCTTCTTGTCGTTGGGATCCTGGGCGGAACCTTAGCTGAACAGCTTCAGCAGGCTGATCAGACGTTGCGCGAGAAGGAACAGGGACTGACTCGCCTCCAAGCTTTCCATGAGAATATCGTCCACAGCATCAGCAGCGGCGTATTTACGGCAGATGCCTTGGGGGGTATCACGTCGTTCAACCCAGCGGCACAGGAAGCAACCGGGTATACGATCGCTCACGTGGTCGGACGCCCATGGCGCGAAGTCTTCAACTGGCACCCTAACCAGGAATCAGACGAGCAGCTCGGTGGTGCCGTGTCGACGACGACGCGATTCGAAGTGGAATGTAAGCGAGCTGACGGCAATCGCCTGATTCTTGGTATGACACTTTCCCCATTGCATGAGCAGGGGAAACGGACAGGCTTGGTTGGTGTCTTCAAAGATCTAACACAAATTCGGGATCTCGAAGAGGAGATGCGGCGCAAGGATTGGCTGGCGAGTTTGGGCGAGATGTCTGCCGGGATGGCCCATGAGATTCGGAACCCACTTGGTGCGTTGGCTGGCGCGATGCAAATGCTTCGAAAAGATGCCATGGAAGACGAAACCGATCGCCGGTTGATGGACATTGCGATTCGAGAGGCCACCAGGCTCGACAATATTATTACCGAATTTCTCCAATATGCACGTCCGCCGGCGCTCAATCTCACAGAACGTGATCTCAACAAAGTACTTGCTGAGACGCTCGATCTCGTTCAACATGAAGCGCGAACGCGTACCAAGATCAAAATTGTCACGTCCCTGGCAACCGGGGCGCTTACGGCCCTGGTCGATCAAGATCAGCTCCGGCAGGTCTTTTGGAATATGGCGACGAATGCGTTTGACGCAATGCCGGAGGGAGGACAGTTGACGATTTCAACGAATTGCCGCCACGTTGATGCCGGCGGCCGCAAAGGCGATGTCATTGAAATTGCGTTTCAAGACACTGGGGAAGGTATTCCGAAGCAGAACTTCGACAAGATATTTCTTCCATTTTTCACGACAAAGAAAGAAGGGTCTGGGCTAGGTCTTGCAGCAGTGCATCGCATTGTCGATCTGCACGGGGGGTGGATTAAGGTCGAAAGTCAGGAGCGTCAAGGCTCGCGGTTTGTCGTATGTATGCCGCGCTCAGGGGATGCCGGAGTGCGGTTGTGGCATGAGGGACGGACGCCGTGGAAAAGATCCTAGTTGTCGATGATGAGAGGGGGCTGCGAGAAGTCTTGAGCATCATGCTCAAACGCGCGGGCTACGCCGTGACCGAAGCATCGGATGGCGAAGAAGCCATTGGTCATATAAACAAGGAAATCTTCGATCTCGTCATCACCGACCTCCGCATGCCAAAAGCCGATGGCATGGCAGTCCTGAAGGCGGTGAAGTCTTCTTCTCCTGAAACCGTAGTCCTCGTCATTACGGCGTTTGCGACCGCAGACTCGGCGGTCGATGCGATGAAACAGGGCGCGTACGATTACTTAACCAAACCGTTCCAGGTCGATGAAGTCCAGTTGATCATTCGTAACGCCTTGGAAAAACGGCGTCTCTCGACGGAAAATATTTTATTAAAGCGCGAGATGGCGAGCCAGTCGTCGTTTGCGCAGATTGTCGGCCAAAGCGAGGGCATGCAGAAGGTGTTCGACGTGGTGCGCAAAGTTGCAGACGCCAAGAGCAATGTGTTGATTTGTGGGGAGAGCGGAACGGGAAAAGAGTTGGTGGCGCGCGCGATTCATTATAATAGTGTCCGGAGCACGATGCCGTTTGTGGCGGTGAATTGCAGCGCGGTGCCGGAGACGTTGCTCGAAAGCGAACTCTTCGGGCACATGAAGGGGTCCTTTACCGGCGCGATGGCCAATAAGGCGGGGTTGTTTGAAGTCGCCAACGGAGGTACGATCTTTTTGGATGAAATCGGCGATACGACCCCAACGATTCAAGTCAAGCTGTTGCGCGTCATTCAGGAACGAGAGTTCCGGCGTGTGGGCGGTAATCAGGATGTTAAGGTCGATGTGCGCATTGTGGCCGCGACCAATAAGGACCTTGAAAAAGCTGTGGCCGACGGCTCGTTTCGCGAAGATTTGTACTATCGCTTAGACGTGATTCCGATTCGGCTCCCACCGTTGCGTCTTCGAACAGGAGACATCCCGCTTCTCGTCAAACATTTTCTCGAAAAGTTTTCACAGGAAAGCGGCAAGCCTGTTCCCGTATTGACACCAGAGGCGATGCATGTGTTGCTAGGCCATGAGTGGCGTGGCAATGTACGCGAGCTTGAGAACTTGATTGAGCGCGTGGTGACGTTTTCTGTCGGTACGCCTATTTCGGATGAGGATATTCGTGGCTGGCTTCATCGAGTCGTGACCCCTCAGCAGCAGGGTGTGCCCACCGATTTGCCTGAAGACGGGTTGGATTTGGAAGCGCTGATCGACGGCATTGAAAAAGATTTGCTCTTGAAGGCCCTTGAACGGACCATGTGGGTGAAGAAAAAGGCCGCCAGGCTTCTCAAGCTCAACACGCGATCCTTTCGCTATCGACTAGAGAAGTATGCCATCAAGGGGGGCCGTGATTAATCCGCAGCCGAGTCCCTCCGAGATCACCGTCTTCGCTCCCGCCAAAATCAACCTGATTCTTCGTATCCTCAACCGCCGCCCCGACGGGTTCCATAATCTCTGGTCGATCATGCAGACGGTTGCTCTCGAAGATGAGGTGCAGATCAGGTTGCGTCCTGACCGACAGGGTATTCAGCTGAGATGTGATGTGACGCAGCTGGCTGCAGACCAGAGTAACCTCGTCTATCGTGCCGCCATCGAGGTATTGGCGCGAGCCCAGCAATCGATCGGTCTCGACATTGACCTGCGTAAGCGCATTCCGATGGGAGCCGGCCTCGGTGGCGGAAGCAGCGATGCTGCAGCTACCATCATAGGGTTGAACTGTTTGTTACAGCTGGAGTGGTCCCCGGCGCAGATGGCTGATGCTGGGCAATTGTTAGGTAGTGATGTGCCATTTTTTCTCTTTGCCCCCTCAGCGTTTGTGGCGGGTCGTGGGGAAACAGTTCGTCCGGTCGTCGTTGAAGGGGCGCGCTGGGTCGTGCTCGTTAACCCGGGATTTGGGGTCAATACCAAATGGGCCTATCAAGAATTGGCTGCGACCAGGACTGCTGTTATACCGCTGTCGCCGGTTCAGCGAGAACTCGACCGGCAATCTGGAGTGAGCTGGGTCCAATTGATTGATGCAGCAGAGAATGATTTCGAAGCGCCGGTCTTCGCCACACATGGGAAGCTTCGGGAGATTAAACGAAATCTTGCAGGCTCACGGAGCGGAAATTGCGCTGCTCTCCGGAAGCGGGGCAACGGTGTTTGGAGTGTTCGCAGACGAGGCGCGCGCGCGTTTGGCCCAGGCCCAGTTCGTGAGTGAGAACTTGATGAATGTTTTTGTCGTGCCCACCTGTTCTGGCCCACTTGGCTGGCGGTATGAACGTCCCCGATAAGCCGTGGCTCGGTTGACAACTCCCCGTAAGTTCCGTTACAGTCTCACCCCTTAGCTGGCTTCCTCAACAGCGCGCAGCGAATAGCGGTAGGCGGGTCGCGACTTCGCCCACCGACGCCCGCCGTCGAGACGAACCCTTTACGAAATCAGAATGTGACGCGGTTTGCATCAAGAGACCCTCTGAGGAATCGATGAGCGGAGAGTTACAGATATTCTCTGGCAACGCGAATCCGGCCCTGGCCCATGAGATTTGCGCCTACCTTGGGACCAAGCTCGGCGAGGCCACCGTTGGGTCGTTCAGTGACGGCGAAGTTCGCGTCAAGATCGAGGAAAACGTTCGTGGCGGCGACGTGTTCGTCGTGCAGTCGAGTTGCCAGCCGGTTAACGACTCCCTGATGGAGTTGTTGATTATAATTGATGCGCTCAAACGATCCTCCGCAAATCGCATTACCGCGGTCATCCCGTATTTTGGCTATGCTCGCCAGGATCGTAAGGATCAGCCTCGTGTGCCGATCTCAGCGAAACTCGTGGCCGATCTCATCAGCACCGCCGGTACCGATCGGGTGTTGACGATGGACCTCCATGCGGGACAGATCCAGGGGTTCTTCAATCTTCCGGTGGACCATCTCTACGCATTGCCCGTATTGTTGGATTACATTACAAAGAAGAAAGTAAGTGACCTGGTGGTCGTCTCGCCGGACGCCGGTGGAGTCGAGCGGGCTCGTGCTTTTGCAAAACGGCTCGAAGCGAGCCTGGCGATTATCGACAAGCGCCGTGAAGGACCGAATCAGACGCAGATTATGAACATCATCGGCGACGTCGCAGGTAAAAGCGCACTGTTACTGGACGACATGATCGACACGGCCGGCACCATCGTGAAGGGGGCGCAGGCCTGTATGGATCGCGGGGCTCGGGAAGTGTGGACTGCCTGTACCCACGCGGTGCTCACCGGGCCGGCATTGGAACGGATCCAGCAATCCTGCCTGAAGCAAGTGATCGTGACCAATTCGATTCCATTACGGGGCAAAGAGCAGATTTGCCCGAAGTTACATCAATTATCGGTCGCGCCACTATTAGGTGAGGCGATCAGGCGAATCCACGAAGATGAGTCGGTGAGTTCATTATTTGCCTAGCAGGTTGCGGAAAAACCATCGTTGCACGGTGGGAATTCGCTGGTTCGCACGTCTAGGACAATAGGAGAACCGCTCGCAGGATGCTCAAAAAGGCTGTCCAGCAAGGCCGCAGCGAGTGAAGAGGCGAGGCGTACGCTTCGGTACGTTGAGCCTCTAAACGACGCGAGAACGCCGCTGGCGGACTTTTTGAGCATCTTGCTAACTTGAGACCGAGGTATTGAAAGACCAGTAAGAAGGGGACGGAGGCTTATCATGAAGTTCGATCTAGCAGTCACAGTAAGGGAGAAAACGGGAAAGGGAGCGGCACGCCAGCTTCGGCGGGAGGGCAAGGTCCCGGGCGTCTTGTATGGGCAGGGCGAGTGCCTGCTCTTGACGATTGAACCAGATAGCCTGGTCAAGATTTTGAAGGCACAGGCAGGGGGGGCCGCGCTCGTGTCGCTCACGCTCAGCGGTGCGAAGTCGAAGCCGAACCGTACCGCACTTCTACGCGATTTTCAGGTCGATCCGGTCGAAGGGAATATTCTGCATGCGGATTTGTTTGAAATCTCGATGGATAAGCCGATTCGCGTGAAGGTGCCTCTGCATTTGACCGGCGGAGTGCCTGCCGGCGTCAAAGAAGGCGGCATCCTCCACCATAATATGCGTGAGTTGCATATCGAGTGTCTGCCGGCTGCGTTGCCAGACTTTATCGAAGTTGATGCCTCTGGGCTTGCCATTGCACAAGGTCTCCATTTGAAAGACCTGGCCGTACGCGAAGGGGTCCGCTATCTGGACGACCCTGAGCAGATGGTTGTGAGCGTGGCTGCGCCAATGACGGAAGCCAAGCTTGAATCGCTCCTCGCAAGCGGTGCAGCCGCACCAGAGGGCGCGAAAGAACCTGAGGTGGCCGCGAAGGGCAAAGTGGCAGGTGAAGGCGCTGAGGGTGGTGAACCGGCGAAAGCCGGTGCGGCAGCGGCTGCTCCTGATGCGAAAGGCGGCGAGAAGAAAGGCGCTGCTGCGCCAAAAACTGAGAAGAAAGAAGCCGAAAAGAAGAAGTAACGTTGCGCCTCATCGTAGGGCTGGGCAATCCTGGCGCGGCCTATGCCCAAACCCGCCACAACGTCGGTATGTGGGCCATCGAGCGGGCCGCGGCTCGGTGGTCCATCCGTCTCGCCAAGCGCGGCATGGCTCATCGTGGATCGGGACGACTTGGGTCGGAACTCCTCGAACTCGCCGGCACCCTCGATTGGATGAACATCACCGGTCCTCCGCTCAAAGGCCTCCTGCGTGAGTATTCACTGACCGCCGACGACCTGATTCTCATCCATGACGATCTCGATCTCGATCTGGGGCGTCTCAGGATCAAGCAAGCCGGTGGGCATGGGGGACATAACGGGATTAAGTCGGTCATCGATGCGATCGGGACGCCCCAATTTGTGCGAGTCAAGATCGGAATCGGTCGACCGGCACCGCGTCAGGATTCGGCCGACTATGTGTTGCAGGCGTTCACGAGAGAAGAGATCGAAGTATTGAATCCCTGTCTCGATCGCGCTGTCGATGCGTTGGAATGTGTGATTCATCGAGGAGTAGTAGTGGCAATGAACGAGTTCAATGTGCGGGAGCGGGAGACGCCGGAAGAGGAATAAGTGCTGAGTGCTGAGACGAAAGAGCCTCCGAGCCTATTCTCAGCACTCAGCACTTTGGACTCAGCACTGAGGTAATCAATGGGTTTATGTTGCGGCATGATCGGACTCCCGAACGTGGGGAAGACCACCGTCTTCAATGCGCTCACAGGCAGTGGCGCGTTGGCGGCTAACTATCCCTTCGCGACGGTCGATCCCAATACCGGAATTGCCCTGGTTCCGGATCCTCGGCTTGGAGTCCTCACCGACCTCTTCAAATCGAAGAAGACGACCTATAGTACGCTAGAGGTGCGCGATATTGCCGGACTGGTCGAAGGAGCGAGTAAGGGTGAAGGCCTCGGCAATCAGTTTCTTGGGCACATCCGAGAAGTCGATGCGCTGCTCCATATTGTCCGCTGTTTTCAAGGAACGGATGTCGTGCACGTCAGTGGAGCGGTGAACCCTCTCCGTGACATTGGCATCATTGAAACTGAGTTGCTGTTGGCTGACCTCGACACGCTCGATCGGCGGAAGCAAAAGACGGAAAAGAAGGTTCGAGCAGGCGATAAGAAGGCCGCGTTTGAGTTGGCGTTTATCGACAAACTGAGCGGATTGCTCGATAAGGGCGAATGGCTGGGCAACCTGACCTACAGCCCCGAAGAGCGCGTGGTGCTCGATGAATGTCAATTGCTGGCAGCGAAACCGGTGCTCTTTGTGGCGAATGTGTCGGAGCAGGCCGGCGCCGACGAGGCGATGGTGAAGGCCGTTCGCGAATTCGCCGACAAACGCGGCGCGCGCGTCGTCACGATCTGCGGCCAGCTCGAAGCGGAACTCTCCACGTTACCCGAATCCGAACGAACCGACTTTTTGAAAGAGATGGGGCTCGCGGAATCAGGACTTGTACGGCTGACCCGGGAAGCCTACACATTGCTGAACATCGTGACTTTCTTCACGGCTGGAGAAATCGAATCCCGCGCCTGGCCGATTCCGAAAAACACGAAGGCGCCGCAAGCAGCAGGAAAGATTCACTCCGACATGGAGCGCGGGTTTATCCGTGCAGAGGTCTATCACTACGATGATCTGATGGTCTGCGGGTCAGAGGCAAAGGTGAAGGAGAAGGGACTGTTTCGCCTCGAAGGCAAAGACTACGTGATTAAAGAAGCGGATATTGTCTACTTCCGCTTCAACGTGTAGCAGGCTGCTGAAAAAGGCGGCTCACTGCGTTCTCGGTCGCCCGTTTCCCTTGCGACGTACCACAAGGGTACGCCTCAGTCGTCGCGCTTCCTGCGGCCTTGTTATCCGCCTTTTTGAGCAGCCTGCGCAGGCAGAAAATTTGCCAGTATTCTCGCCAAGACTATTGAGAGACCGTAGAGCATGTTCACGCTTCCCGTCGCGCTCCGCTCCGAGAGGTGAGGCAGCGACGAGCCCAGGCACACGCTCCGCTGCGAGTAGCGCGCCGTTTCGTTGACAGCCGGAGTTTGGCTGTGATAACTTCCACCGTTCTTTCAGCCTCATATAGAGGCGCCTACACCTCGCTCCCAACTTTGTTGGGGGCCTTTGTCCAGGAGGATTGCTGCATGGAGCTCTACGAGTCTCTGTTTATTATTCGTGCGTCTGTCTCCGACCAGGAGACCACGGCCTTGATCGAAAAGATGAAGGCGGTGGCAGAGAAGACTGGCGCGCAGTTCATCAAATCGGAAAACTGGGGCAAGAAAAAACTCGCCTACGAGGTGAAGCGAGAGCGCAAGGGCACGTACGTCTACTTCTACTTCAGAGCGCCCAACATCACGGTCGGTGAATTAGAGCGGTCCTATCGGCTGGAAGACACGATCATCAAGTTCTTGACGGTCCACCTCAAAAAAGAACTGGTGCCGCCACGGCCGCTCGAGACGTCATCGGAGGAGTTTGCCGGTGGCCGGATTTAATAAAGTCGTTCTCCTCGGGAACCTCACGCGGAATCCTGAGCTGCGGTACACGCCGAATGGGACGCCGGTGGCCAGTTTGGGCCTCGCGGTCAGCCGGCGGTACAAGCAGGGCGATGAATTGAAAGAAGAAGTCTGCTTTGTCGACATTGTCGTCTTTGGCAAGCAGGCGGAACATTGCGGGCAGTATCTCAGCAAAGGGAACGGAATCATCGTCGATGGGCGGCTGCAGCAGCGCCGATGGGAAACGGAAGACGGCCAGAAGCGCAGCAAGCACGAGGTGGTGGCCCAAACGGTGACGTTCATGCCGAAACGCCAGGATGGCGGTGGCGGAGGCGGGGCTGAGGCGCCTGTGCACGATGATGCCGGGTATGAATCTGACGAGCATGTCTAATAGAGAGGGAGACGGTTTTTATGGAGCGTGAACAACAACAGGCGGAGACCGAGACGGCGGCGGTGGCGGACGGTTTTTCCAACGCAGACGGCCTTGCAGGTTCTGTATAGATAAAGGGTCGATCGATTTCAAAGATGTCGGGCTGCTGAGAAACTTTCTAACTGAGCGGGGTCGGATTGTCCCACGGCGCATCTCCGGCAATTGCATGAGGCACCAGCGCGAATTGACGGCCGCCGTCAAGCGGGCTCGGCACATCGCACTCATCAGCTTTGCGGAAGAGCGATAACTAGTCACGTTGGAGATGGGAATGCAGGTAGGTGCTGCGATGGAACTGCTCAGACCGCTGCTGGCTGACATCACTGTCGATGGACTCTCGCTGGTCGGCGAGGTGACGGTTGAGGAACTCGACCTCACCGAGGATGATGCAGTGTTCCCGAGTCCGCTGGCGGTGAGTCTGGACCTGACCAACATCGAAGGGACTGGTCGCCGTAACCGGTGTGTTGGAAGGCACGATTGTCCGCGAATGTGTGCGGTGTTTGAAGGAGTATGAGGATCCACTGGCTTTTTCTGTGCGGGCGGCCTTTATCCCGGAGCCCAAGTCGGCGCCGCGTCATCCGAAGCGAGTCGATCCTCGAAAGGCGCGTGCGGAGGTTGTGGAGACCGAACCAGAAGAGGAGCCCGACGATCAATATCACTATCAAGGCAATCAATTGGACTTGGCTCCAATGTTGCGTGAACATATGATCTTGTCCGCGCCGATGCAGCCGCTCTGCAGTGACGACTGCTTGGGGCTCTGTGCGCGATGTGGGAAAAATTTGAATGAGGGACCCTGTCAGTGTGCCGCGGAACCACCGATTCCGATATTTCGGGTGGTCCAGAGCATGAAACGCAAGACCGGTGGATCGTCAGCATCGTAGTGTGACCGCCTGCTATCGAAAGTGAGAAGGAGTTGCCATGCCGAATCCGAAACATAAACATTCACGGGAACGACGCGACAAGCGGCGCACACAAAAATTGCGCATCACCCCGCCAGGCATGTCCGTCTGTCCGCAGTGCCACGAGATCAAGCTGCCGCATTACACCTGTTTGAATTGCGGAACGTATAAGGGCAAGGCGGTCATCCAGGTCGAAGAATCCTAGCAGGCTGTTGAAAAAGTCCGCCACCGGCGTTCTCACGTCGCTCAGAGGCTCCACGTACGGGACGGAGTACGCGTCGCCTCTTCGCTCGTTGCGGCCTTGCTGGACGGCCTTTTTGAACAGCCTGCTCGGCTGGCTCGTGACGGGACCGCTAGCCGTGCTTGTTGGACTCGGTGGTTTCATGGATCACGACGGGATGATATCGGTTTGCCTGTTGCGTCGATCAGTTCACTGAACTAAAATCCTACCGCATATAGCGTGGTGACGGCTGCTCTTCTTTCGTGACCGCGTGACACGTCATCAGTCGGTGAATACTCAGCCTCTATGAAGATTGCGCTTGATGCCATGGGCGGTGACCATGGACCGGCCCCAGCCATTGAGGGGGCTCTCCAGGCCGCCCAGGAATGCGATGTCGAAGTGCTGCTGGTTGGAGACGAGGCTACGCTCACGGCCGAATGTCGCCGTCTCGGCTGCACGGACCCCCGCCTGTCTATTCGGCACGCTTCTCAGGTCGTCGAGATGCATGAGTCGCCGGCTACCGTCGCCCGGAAGAAGCGGGATTCTTCAATCTGGGTGGCCACTGAATTGGTCAAGAGCGGCGAGGCGAGCGCTGTCGTTAGTCCCGGGAACACCGGTGCCAGCATGGTGGCGTCATTCTTTTTGCTTGGGCTGACGAAGGGTGTCGAGCGCCCGGCGATCGCGACCAGTCTGCCTACGCTGACCGGTACGGCGATCATGTTGGATGTGGGGGCGAATGTGGACTGTACGGCTCAGCATCTGGCCCAATTTGCCATCATGGGGAATGAGTATGGCAAATATCTTTTTGGGAAGCCCAACCCACGTGTTGGGCTGCTGAGTATCGGGGAAGAAGACGGCAAAGGGAATGAGGTTACGAAGGAGGCGTTCAAGCTCCTCAAGGCCAGCCCGATTAACTTCATCGGTAATATCGAAGGCCGTGATGTGTATAGCGGGAGCGCCGATGTCGTGGTGTGCGATGGCTTCATCGGGAACGTCGCGCTGAAGATTTCCGAGGGAGTCGCAGATACGATCAAGAAGTTGCTGGTGAAGGAAATCTCCGGATCCTTCTTCGGCCGTTTGGCCTACCCGCTCATTGCCAAGCCGCTGCTGAACTTAAAGAAGCGAATCGATTACGCGGAATTCGGCGGAGCGCCGCTTCTGGGTGTCAACGGCATTACGATGATTTGCCATGGCCGTTCGTCAGCCAAGGCGATCAAGAATGCCATTCGCCGGGCGAAGGGGTTGGCAGAGAGTCGAGTCGATGAGCTGATTCGACGCGATATTGAAGAAAGTGTTTCGCAGTCCAAGCCCATCGAGGATCCGCCGGCATGAAGGCCCGCATTGCAGGGACCGGATCGTACGTGCCGGCCAAGGTGCTGACCAATGCCGACCTCGAACGGATGGTGGCGACCTCGGACGAGTGGATTGTCGAACGGACCGGTATCCGTGAACGGCATGTGGCCGGTCCCGGTGAAGCCTGCTCCGATCTGGCAGTCAAAGCGGCGGAACGGGCTCTTGTGGCTGCGGGGGTGAGTGCGGCCGATCTTGACCTGATTCTGTTGGCTACCTGCACCGGGGATTATCCGATTCCTGCCACCGCCTGTCTGATTCAACATCAGCTGGGAGCGACGCGTGCAGCGGCCTGTGATCTGTCGGCTGCCTGTTGCGGGTTCGTCTATGCGTTATCGGTGGCGGATGCCTATGTGAAAACCGGCATGCGCCATGTATTGATCGTCGGATCGGAAGTGATGTCGGCGATTACCGACTGGACCGATCGCAATACCTGTATTTTGTTCGGCGATGGGGCTGGAGCGGCGGTGATCAGTGCCAGTGAGAACGACCGCGGCATCCTGTCGACGCATCTTCATTCCGATGGCGCACTCTGTGATTTGATTGCAGTGCCAGGAGGAGGATCGCGTCTGCCGCCCTCTGAAAAGGTCGTGGCGGAACGGATGCAGTACATCAAGATGAAGGGGAACGAGACCTTTAAGGTGGCGGTTCGGAATTTGGAAGAGGTCGCGCGGGAGACCTTGGCTGCGAATCATCTCCGTGTTGAGGATCTCGACCTGTATGTGCCGCACCAAGCGAATGTGCGTATTCTCAAGGCCGTGGCCGAGCGTCTCGGGCTTCCGCTGGAGAAAATGATGCTGAATCTCGATCGGTATGGTAATACGTCCGCAGCTTCGATTCCCATTGCATTGGATGAAGCCGTGCGACAGGGAAGAATCAAAGACGGCTCGCTTGTTATGCTGGGTGCGTTTGGTGCGGGACTCACATGGGCGTCGGCACTTATCAGGTGGTAGCAGGAGAAGCAATCAGTATTCAGCTCAAAGGATTGGCTGATGGCTGAGGGCTGACAGCGTCAAACAAACTTTTCCCGTTGACATTCAAGGGGAATTCGACGATATCTAATCCCGCGGAGACGGTGCGGCACGTTCATTCCAGCTTCAATATTACGATGATGAGTGTAGCCAGCAGCCTCGCGCAATCGCTCTAGTAGTATGACGACGCTCCAACCAACAAGGTCATCTGGAATTGGATTGGTCTTTCCTGGCCAGGGGTCTCAGTCGGTCGGGATGGGGAGAGCGTTGGCTGAAGCCTATCCAGGTATCAGGGAGCTCTACGAAGAGGCCTCGTCGGTGTTGGGGTATGACATCGCTGCACTATGTTTTGATGGGCCGGCGGAGCAATTGAATCTCACGGAATATACTCAGCCGGCATTGTTGGTGAGCAGCCTTGCTGCACTCTATGCGTTCAAACCGTTTGACGTTGCGCCGATCGCAGTGGCCGGTCATAGCCTGGGTGAGTACTCGGCTCTTGTTGCCGCTGAGGGAATGACTTATCGTGAGGCGGTGGCGATCGTGCAGAAGCGAGGTCGCTATATGGCCGAAGCCGTCCCGCCTGGGACAGGCCTTGTCGCTGCGTTGCTCGGCCTCACGGTCGATGTAGTGAAAGAGGTGTGCCGGGACGCCTCATCTGTGGGGATCGTGGCCGCGGCAAATTTCAACTCACCCGGTCAGATTGTCATTGCCGGGGAAAAGGCTGCCGTGGAACGGGCTATTGAACTGGCGAAGGCCAAGGGATGTAAGAGGGCGATTCCACTTCCCGTGAGTGTGCCGGTGCATACGCCGCTGATGCAAAAGGCTGCCGATCGACTTGCCGGAGATTTGGCTGCGATTACCTGGTCCGATCTCAAAATGCCGCTGATTAACAATGCCGAAGCAAAAGCCATCACGAAGGCGAGCGACATTCAAGCATCGCTGGTACGACAACTTCCTTCATCGGTACTCTGGGAAGATTCGGTGAAAGCCATGGCTGCGATGGGTGTGACGACATTCGTCGAGGTTGGGCCTGGAACAGTGCTAAGCGGCTTGATCAAGCGGATTCTGCCGGACGCGGCGACTATGAATGTCAATGATCCTAAGTCGCTCGATGCGACCCGCGCTGCGTTCAGTGCGTGAAGGGATGTGAGGATACGAGCGGATGTCACTCCATGGTAAGGTTGCGATTGTCACAGGGGCGGCGCAAGGGATCGGCCGGGCCATTGCCGAGTCATTGGCGCAAGCTGGGGCCGATATTGTGGTCGCCGATCTTGATCCGAGCCGGTCGAAGGATACGGTTGCGGCAGTGGAGCAGTTGGGCCGCAAGGCGCTGAACGTCAAAGTGAATGTGGCCGATGCCGCAGACACCAAAGCGATGATCGACCAGGTACTCAAGGAGTGGGGGAAGGTTGATATTCTGGTGAACAATGCCGGGATTACACGAGACGGACTGTTGTTGCGGATGAAGGAAGAAGACTGGAATCTGGTGCTGCAAGTCAATTTGAACGGAACCTTCAACTGTACGAAGGCGGTCTTGCTCCCGATGACCAAACAGCGCTATGGTCGTATCGTCAACATTGCGTCGATCGTCGGGGTGATGGGTAATGTGGGTCAGGCCAATTATGCGGCGTCTAAGGCGGCGGTGATCGGGTTGACAAAGACGGTGGCACGGGAATATGCGAGCCGCTCAGTGACGGTGAACGCGGTCGCGCCAGGATTCATCGATACTGCCATGACGCAGGGGTTGCCGACGGAGGTGAAAGAGACGCTTCAGAAGCAAATTCCATTGGGAAGGCTAGGTACACCGGCCGATATTGCGTCGGCAGTGCGGTTTCTAGTGTCGGACGAGGCAGCCTACATCACTGGGCACGTGTTGCACGTGAACGGGGGGATGTTGATGCCCTGAGATTGAGCGGACAGAACATTATACGATGCTGCAGCGTCAGGCTCGCAGCAACAAGGAGGGTCTAGGATGGGGAAGGAGGCGGGAAAATCAATGGGTACTGTGGATGAACGGGTAAAAAAGATTATCGGTGAGCAGCTCGGAGTTGAAGAGGATGAGGTCACGCCCGAGGCCAGCTTTGTGGAAGATCTTGGCGCCGACTCGCTCGATACGGTTGAGTTGGTGATGGCTCTCGAAGAAGAATTCGGCATCGAGATCCCCGACGAAGACGCAGAGAAGATTCTAACGGTCGGGAAAGCGCTGGACTACATTAAGGAAAAGGCCTAGCGGTCGTAGGTCGTGATGAGTCCTCGTTCGACCAGGCGGATTGTGGTGACCGGTCTGGGGCTGATCACGCCTCTAGGGACGGGTGTTGAAAAGTCCTGGAAGGCCATCTGTGCCGGTGAGTCCGGCATCGGTCGAATCACGAAATTCGATCCTGCGGCGTACGACGCCCAAATCGCCGGTGAAGTGAAAGACTTCGACCCGGCCCAGTTCATCGAAAAAAAAGAAATCAAAAAGATGGATACGTTCATCCACTATGCTGTGGGCGCTGCCCAGCTGGCGATGGATGATGCAGTGTTTACCGTGGCGCCGGAAGAGGCCACGAAAGTCGGTGTGTATATCGGGTCGGGCATCGGGGGGCTTGGGTCGATCGAGCACTACCACAAGATTCTGCAGGAAAAAGGCCCCGGGCGCGTCTCGCCATTTTTCATTCCAATGACCATCATCAATCTGGCCTCAGGGCAAGTGGCGATCAGACTGGGTGCCAAGGGGCCGAACTCCTGCGCGGTGACGGCCTGCGCGACGGGCAACCATTGCATCGGCGACGCGTACCGGCTGATTCAGGCTGGCGATGCCGATGTCATGATTGCGGGCGGGGCGGAAGCCGCCATTACGCCGTTGGGAGTTGCGGGCTTTGCGGCGTCGAAAGCCTTGTCGTTTCGCAATGATGACCCGACGAAAGCGAGCCGGCCGTTCGATAAGGACCGTGACGGGTTTGTGCTTGGCGAAGGCGCTGGAGTCGTGGTCTTGGAGGAACTGGAACATGCGCGCCGGCGTGGCGTTCGGATCTATGCTGAATTGATTGGCTACGGCATGAACAGTGACGCCTACCATATTACGGCTCCGTCTGAAGAGGGGGAGGGCGCAGTCCGGTGCATGGAGCTGGCGTTGAGGGATGCCGGCATCAGCAAGGGCCAGGTCGGGTACATCAACGCGCATGGAACCTCGACGATGGCGGATGCCATTGAGACCAAGGCCATCAAACAGGTGTTCGGTGAGCAGGCCCTCCGCATCCCGGTGAGTTCGACCAAGTCGATGACCGGCCACTTACTCGGGGCAGCCGGTGGGATAGAAGCGGCGTTTAGTGTGCTCGCGCTTCACCATGGGATACTTCCTCCGACGATCAACTTGGATCATCCCGATCCTGCCTGCGATCTGGACTATATTCCGCACAAGGCTAGGCCGGCCGCAGTGACAGTGGCACTGTCGAATTCTTTTGGATTCGGCGGGGTCAATGCCTGCCTGCTCTTTAGAAAGCCAGACGCCTAATAGGCCCTTCCGAGGGATGTACTCGCGACTATGACTTCGGCTTCTTCCGCCGACTCGCTTCAATCCTCGTTGGGCTATCGATTCAAGGCCCTTGTCTTGATCGAGGAAGCCTTGACTCACTCCTCTCTCGTGAACGAGCAGAAAGCGGCTTCGCCTCAACATAACGAGCGGCTCGAATTTCTTGGCGATGCCGTGTTGTCGCTTGTGATGAGTGAGTATTTGGCCTCCGCGTTACCGCAGTCTTCAGAGGGGACCCTCTCGAAGCTAAAAGCACAGTTGGTAAGTGAGGCATCATTGGCGCAGGTGGCTCGCCGGCTCGGCCTGGGGGAGCACCTCAAGCTTGGGCGCGGGGAAGACCGTTCGAAGGGGCGGGAGAAAGACTCGTTGTTGGCCGATGCGCTGGAGGCGGTGCTTGCGGCGGTTCATCTTGACGGAGGATTCGAGGCAAGCCGCACGGTAACGCGCCACATTTTCTCAGAGGAACTTACGCATATTGCCGCGCAACAAGAGCAGCCTGGAGCGGGCGACTACAAGACCCAGTTTCAGGAGTGGTGTCAAAAGCGGCATGACACATTGCCCCGCTACGAGACTGTTCGAGAAACAGGGCCCGACCACCAGAAGTTATTCGAGGTAGAACTGTCCATTCAGGGCGAGGTCGTGGGTGCGGGGTCCGGGCGAAGCAAAAAGGAAGCAGAACAACAGGCGGCGAAACAGGCCCTCCGACAGGTAGGGATCTAATCCGGTCGGCACGGTAGGAGTACTTTATAATAGGACCAGTTATTATTATTTCAGGGAGGCTGATGATGCAGAGACGAATTATAGTGAGGATGGCGGCGGTGATGCTCGTGCTCGGTGGAAGTCTGTTGCTGGGCATGGGAACTCTTTTCGCAGCCGACAAGGCTCCGGCAGGGAAAGTAGAAGGGGCGAAAGGTCCCAAGGCCACGATCAAAACAAAGTTTGGCGATATGGACGTCGTCTTTTTTCCTGAGAAGGCTCCCAAGCATGTTGAAAACTTCATCGCGTTGGCAAAGTCCGGTTTCTATAATGGCACAATCTTTCATCGGGTGATTCAAGGATTCATGATTCAGGGCGGCGACCCCAACACCAAAGATCTGAATAAGCCGGAGACCTACGGCCAGGGGGGGCCGAGCCAGCGGCTTAAGGCGGAGTTCAACGACATTCCTCACCGAAGAGGGATTCTCTCGATGGCACGCACGAGCGATCCCAACAGTGCCGGTTCGCAGTTCTTCATCGTCGTCAAGGATTCGAACTTTCTTGATGGGCAGTATACGGTCTTTGGCGAGGTGGTGAAGGGGATGGAGGTGGCGGACAAGATTGTCAGCTTGCCGAAAAACAGCCGCGATCTTCCGAATGAACGGGCGGAGATAACGGTTGTGGTGGTCGAGTAAATGATGCAAGGTTGGTGGGCAATGATACGTGGCGCTGCTGCTATGAGAAGTCTGATGCTGTGCGGAGTGCTGTTGGCGATCGGTCTTTTCACTGGTTGTGGAGGGAAGACCGACATAACACCGGTTGCTCCTCTTGCTTCTCCTTCATCCCCTGGCCCAAGAGCTATTATCAAAACCAAGTTCGGAAACATCCATATCAAGTTCTATCCGGATGTAGCCCCGAAGCATGTTGAAAATTTTATCAAGCTGGCCAAGTCAGGATTTTACGATGGAACGATCTTCCACCGGGTTATCCCAGGTTTTATGATCCAGGGAGGTGATCCTAATACCAAGAGCTCGCTGCGTAAGGACACCTATGGGCAGGGTGGACCCAAGGATGAGAAAGGCAATCCTGTCTTGCTCAAGGCGGAGTTTAGCGACATTCCTCACAAGCGTGGCATTGTGTCGATGGCGCGAGCGAGCGAACCTGACACTGCGGGGTCTCAGTTTTTCATTGTTGTCGAGTCGTCCCACTTCCTCGATAGAAAATACACGGCGTTCGGTGAGGTGACACAAGGCCTTGGCATTGCCGATAGGATTGTGGGCCTGCCGAGAAACGATCATGACTTGCCGAACGAACGGATTGAGATAACGGTGACGATTGTCGAGTAGAAGTATGCGAGGCAACCGGGCTATTTCGCGTGCCTGCCTTGCGGGTGTGGTTACTTCTTTATGTTTTCGATGAATGTGCGGAGGCGAGCTCGTTCAGATGGGAAAAAGAGGATGAAGTTAAGGCCGAACGCGTTGCCGGAGACCCAGCGTACCGAGGCTCGTTCGATTTTCACTGGTGGCGATTGGTTGGGAAGTTGAATAATGACCTGAATATCGAGCCCTTCGGCCATATTGACATCGGACTCGGCTCGACAGCCGGACGTCGAGATGTTTGTGATCGTGGCGTCGCCTTCTACCTCGCCGGAAGAAAATCCCAGAGTACCGCGTAACTCCACCCGGCGTGCTTTTCTGATCTTTCGCTCTTTATCCGCACTCATGGTGTCTGGTCTACCGTCATCGGGAGTGGCCCCCAGTCAGCGGTGGTGACATCCTGGCCCATGGGTGTGGGGCTCAGGCGCCGGGGGCGGCATGAACTGCTGCCCTGGCAAGATGATGTGCCCCGGTTCACGTTGCTTGGTCAGGTACTCAGCAATTTCCGGATGGTAGGCTCGCACATAGCCGATGAGACCACCGAGGAACCGTTGTGACTGGAAGTCCGTACCGGAAAATCGTGAGACAAAGGCGATCGCACGGTCCAGTATTTCCGGTGCGGAAGACGTATCGGCGATTTCCTGAGGGTTCTGTTTCTTGAACGTGTCGTACTCCTTCTTCAAATGTTCCGCGAAGACCGGCATCGGGGCGGAAGGCACATGGAGGGGGCTGAGTGTTCGCCTCAAGGCCTGCAGTGCCGCTACGACTTCCGCATCTTGCCCGTCGCGGCGTCCTTGGAAATAACCGAAGATGACCACTTCAACGAGATTGAATAGAGCCACGGCCTTCTTGTCGCCGAGCTCGGCCAGTTCACCATAGAAATCTCGGCGCACCGGCATGAATTGCACCGCCAGCCGTTTCTGCTGATAATCGCTTCCGGATTCGAGATAGACGCAGTCAGCCGGGCATGACACTCTCACGATTCGGTGTTCACCGCAACATTGGCTGCAGATCAGCCCTGCCAAGGCGGGACAAGGCCGCTTGCCTTTTCGTTGCGTACAATAGGCGCAGTGGCTCATTTTTTCACCGGTCCTTCCGGTGCCGGCTTCGGCGGTGGAGGGATGAAGCCATAGTCTGCCAACGTCCGTTTTTCTTGTTTTGATTTCGCACTGCTGGGGGTTTCGAGCCCGTTCATCTCCGCCGCATGCGCCAGTTCATAGGGCACAAGGATGAGGTTATTCGCACGGTCGATGCTGAGATCTCCCGGCGAAGGCAAAAATTCGGCGATAACTTGAAATCGCTTGTCCCAGCTCATGCGCCAGACTTTTCCCGTTGTGAAGTCGGACACATACATGTTGCCCCAACGGTCGAAGTCTACTCCGCGGAGATTTTGAAAGCGGTTGGAAAAGAAGCTGTTGGAAAAGAGTTCCGTCACCACGCCCTCCGGAGAGACTTCGGAAATCTTGCCCTTCTCCCAACTGACCGCGATGATCTGGCCCGATTTCGGATGGACGGCAAGGCCAGAGGGGCCTGCGAGGGAGCGGTCTGTGACGAGCACGGAAACCGTCTGGGTAGCCAGATCGACTCGGTAGATCGTGTTCGCTTTCTGGTCGGAGCAATAGAGGTGGCCCTTGCCATCGAAAGTTACGTCGCTCAACGAGGTCGGTGGCAACTCAGACCGTGAGGTGGCGGGCGATTGCATGGTGAGCGCCATGACCGGCTTGCCGGTTGTCGTGTCAAAGCCTCGCAGGGTATCGAGATCTGCCACGTAGAGTACGTGTTCCACCAAGGCCATGCCTTTGGGGGCATGGAGCGTAACGTCATCTTTCCCTCCTTGGATAAATTTCAGGTTGAGAAGTTTCCCATTGGAATTGAGCTTGGTGATGAATCCGTTATTGTCGGCGGTTTCCGCTTCGCCGTTCACGCTCGAGATGAAATAGCCCTTCTCCACGGGATCGTTGACGAAGCTATAGGGAGATTGCAGTTCCGTCACGGTGATCTGGGCGCTGAGCGGGCTGGCGATCACAAGGGAGACGATCCAGATAAGCCAGGCCGCTGGATGGCTCATGACACGTATTAGACGGGGCATCACGGAGGGGGTTCTGCTCACAAGATAGATGGCTATTATGTGTGGTTCATTTAGCATCGTAGCTGCCAGGCGAAGAGACTGTCAAGAAATGGACGTGAACGTGAGACGTGGGGGGGAAACATCACAGCGGTCGATAGCACGATTCTCCCTTCTCTCGTTTTACCTTTTACGTCTCACGTTTTACGTCTGAGAGGTCGTTGACTTGCTCAAAAATGCCCTGCTATGGTGCCGTGATTTTTGGCAGTCTTTCAACGGAGGAGGAATCCGTGGCGGCACGATTGATCGACGGCAAAGCGTTGGCCTTGCAAGTGCGTGAGCGGTTGGCAACCGAATCGGCGGCAGTTTTGGTAAAGACCGGGATGAAGCCAGGCTTGGCGACAATTTTGGTGGGCGATGATCCCGCTTCGCATCTCTATGTGAAGAGCAAACAGAAAGCCTGTGACGCAGCAGGCATCTATATCGATGACCACAAATTGCCGGCGAGCACCACGCAAGCAGAACTGTTGGCCTTGATTGAAAAGGAGAATGCCGATCCCAAGATCCACGGGATATTGGTTCAGTTGCCGCTCCCGAAGCATATCGACAGTAAAGTCGTGCTTGAAGCGGTGTCGCCCGCTAAGGATGCAGACGGGTTTCATCCATACAATTTCGGTCGGCTTGTTGAGGGGCATCCGGTGTTTGAAGCTTGTACACCGAAGGGCGTCATCAAGATGATCGAATCCACCGGCGTGAGTATCGAAGGGAAGCGCGCTGTTGTACTGGGACGAAGCAACATCGTCGGCAAGCCGTTGGCGCTTATGTTGCTCCAGCGCAACGCCACGGTGACGATTTGCCACTCCAAGACCAAGGATTTGCCGGCGGTCTGTCGCGAAGCTGAGTTGTTGCTGGTTGCGATTGGGAAAGCCAAGTTTGTCACGGCGGACATGGTGAGAGAAGGGGCAGTCGTCATCGATGTGGGAACGAACAAAACTCCTGAGGGTAAATTGTGTGGCGATGTCGATTTTGAGCCGGTCAGTCAGAAAGCAGGCTGGATCAGTCCTGTGCCGGGCGGTGTCGGGCCGATGACGATTGCGATGCTGCTGGACAACACAGTGGAGTCTGCTAAGAGAATGGCGGGAATGATGTGATGTGGCTGGATGCTCCTGTGCTCGCGCAACGCGCGGTCGCGGGAAACCCTCGCTTGGGCCAAGGGTGCGTCTCGTCGCGCACAGGGTGGGCGGGTGAGATAGTGCGCGCACAATGGAGCAACCCAGGCACCTCTTTTTAGAGTGAGGGGGGATAGGGAAAGAAATGAGTCGAGAACCTCGGCGGTTGAAGGACGTGCTTGATCAGGGACAGTTTGCTGTCACGATTGAGTACAACCCTCCCAAAGGGACCAACATCTCTGGCGTGTTGGAGAATGCCAAGCAGTTGGTGGGGCGCGTGCACGGGGTCAACGTGACGGACAACACGGCTGCCGTGGTGCGGGCTGGGTCTCTCCCTGTCTGCCGACTTCTCTACGAACTCGGTCATGATCCGGTCATGCAGATGACCTGCCGCGATCGGAATCGTATTGCGATGCAGTCGGACCTAATGGGCGCTTCCATGCTCGGCATCCGCAATATTCTGTGTCTCACCGGGGACTATCCGACTGTCGGAGATCATAAAGAGGCCAAGCCGGTTTATGATTTGGACTCAGTCCAAGTGATGCAGTTGGTGCAAGGACTCAATAACGGGAGGGATCTTGCAGGGAACAAGTTGGACGGTGCGACGCAGTTTACCATTGGGGCTGCAGTGACTCCGGAAGCCGACCCGCTGGGGCCCATGCTCGCCAAGTTTGAAGTCAAGGTGAAAGCGGGCGCCCAGTTTTTTCAGACGCAGGCAATTTACCATCCGGAACAGTTCGCGTCCTTCATGAAAGCAGTTCGCCCGTTCAAAGCCAAGGTGCTGGCGGGCATTCTCGTCCTCCGGAACGCCAAAATGGCGGAGTTCATGAATGCCAATATTCCTGGCGTGTCAGTTCCCCAGGAGATGATCGACGAACTCAGGGCGGCCGGCCCCGAGCGCGCGGAGGATGTGGGGGTGGATATCGCGGTGCGGACGATTAAGGCGGTGCGGCCGTACTGCGACGGGGTCCATATTATGGCCATCAAGGCCACGCACCGGCTGGCGGACATTATCACCAAAGCGGATGTAGGTTGATGACGATCCCCGAATTTCAACGGCACAAGCTCGACAAGAAGAAGCTCATCGTCGTTACGGCTTATGATGCGTTGTTTACACGCATAGTCGAACAGGCCGGCATCGAGACCATCTTAGTCGGCGATTCGCTTGGTGTGGTCGTGCAAGGCAAAGCGAATACCTTGTCGGTCACGATGGACGACATGCTCTATCACACGAAGCTTGTGGCCGGGGTGGCTCAACGAGCGCTCGTCATCGGCGATATGCCGTTCATGTCCTATCAAGCCGGCAGCGAAGATGCTCTGCGTAATGCGGGCCGGTTTCTACAGGCCGGGGCTCAAGCCATCAAGCTGGAAGGCGGCGGGGTGGTGGCAGATCGTGTGGCTGCGATGACTAGTATAGGCATCCCGGTGATGGGGCATCTCGGTATGACTCCCCAATCCGTTCACCGGTACGGCGGCTACAAAGTGCAGGGAAAAGAATCGGATCAAGCGCAGGTTTTGCTGAACGATGCCAAGGCCCTCGAAGCAGCCGGCGCCTTCGCCATCGTGCTCGAGGCAATCCCAACCGAGTTGGCCAAGACCATCACGGAACAATTGACTATTCCGACCATTGGAATCGGGGCCGGTCCCCACTGCGACGGCCAAGTTCTTGTGCTCTACGATCTCCTTGGTCTTTTCGATGAGTTCGTGCCGAAGTTTGTGAAACCGTACGCCCACCTCAAGGCGGATGCGTTGCAAGCGCTTCGCCGCTATAAAGAGGAAGTCGAGCAGGGCAAGTTTCCGAGCGACTCCGAAAGCTACCACTAACAGGCTGCTGAAAAAGGCCCCATTTCATCCCGCCCCGGCGGCTATTACACCCTCCCGCCCCGAGTCTGCCAAGACAGCCTCCTCGCCCAGGGATGCGCCCTTTCCCGGTCTTCGTTCTCGGGTCGAAAGAATCCTCAACGTACCCCAGAGGGTAAGCTCCGGTTCTTACTCGCCTGCGGCCTTGCATGGGCAAGGCGTGCGTCTCGGCGCACGCGGGATGGGAGGGTGAGATGGCTGACCCTTTTGAGCAGCCTGGCTGCAGTCGAAGGCCTACACCAGTTCCCGCTCATACAGGCGAATGAGTGGTGCACGAAAGTCCGAACCAACCACATGCTGCCGAAAGCCTTCTGCGAGTCTGGCCACGTCGATCCCCATATAGTAGAGCGTCGGTATCTTTTGCAATCGAACTATGCCGCTGGTTACCAGATTCCCCGCTGCCCGGTGGTTACCGGTGAATCGTTTGAGATTGGAGGCGGCGAACTGGATGAGGGCTTGGAAGAAGTTCCCTTGTTCAGTGTCGTGGCCAACTGCATGCCAAAGTCCTTCGAAGATTTCGTGGCATTCCCACCAGTAGGCGTAGTTGTAGAGGTCTATCCCATACAGATATTCCTCCGAGGTCTGCCATTGGGCTGTAGGGAATGGCATTGGGTTCGGCTCTGGTTGACCGTAAGAATGACCAAGAGGGCTTCGTCGTGGATGCGGTGTCTGGCTTGGCACGAAACGATAGGATGGGAACGGATGCGGGGAGTAGCGGGGCCAGTTGGGGTCAGGCGGTTCCGGCTCAGTCACCGCAAGACCCAACGGTATGACAGGATACTTGAAACACCTTTCGGTCCTCCAATCGCATGGCTGTGAGCTGCCGACCCCACACACAACCACTGTCGATGGCCAATACATTATCTTCGCAGTAGAGTCCCAGCGAGGCCCAGTGCCCGCAGATAATGGTCGTGTCCCGCCGTCCGAGGTTTTCGATTCGGAACCAAGGAAGAAATCCGGCAGGAATACGATTCGGTGGCCCGGAGTACGACGACTCCATCAGGCCATCAGCCGAACAAGCCCTGAGCCTCGTAAGAACTTTGATGATTGTAGCCAGTCGAGTTGGGCCGGTCAGGTTCGAAGACCATTGCAGGTATTTACTGGGATAGAGCGCGCGGAGTACGTCTTTGTAGTAGGGACTCCGTAATCCGGTTTCGACTTCATGCGCCAGTTCCTCAGCATCGTCGAGCGACCATTGTGGCAGTATGCCGGCGTGGACAAGGGCGAACGGGTGTTCACGGTAGAGGAGGGGTTGCCGGCGTACCCATGCGAGTAACTCGTCACGATCTGGTGCAGCAAGAATTGCTTGCAGAGTGTCTTCTGGGCGCGGTGTCGCAATGCTCTCGGCAACAGCCAGTAAGAACAGGTCGTGGTTGCCCAGAACGACGACGGCTGAAGCCCCGAGACTTTTGATATAGCGGAGGACCTTGAGCGAGTCTGGCCCACGGTTCACAAGATCGCCGACGAACCAGAGGCGGTCGGATGCGGGGTCAAATTGAATTTGTTCGACGAGGCGTTGCAGGGCGTCATCGCATCCCTGCACATCGCCGATTGCGTAGGTAGCCATGAGCGGGAGTCTCTCAAACCTAGGAGCAGGAATGGCGGATGAGACTCACGGGTACTTCGCCTCAATGATACTTCGCAGCCCCCCACGGGCGGCGAAAGTACCGGTCACCTTGGCCCACACAGGCCGGCAGGCTTTCACGACATCGTGCAGAATGCGGTTGACCGCGTTTTCATAAAAGATGCCAAGATTTCTGTATGCATGGAGATACATCTTCAATGACTTCAGCTCCAGGCATTCTTTGTCTGGCATGTAGTGCACGGTGATGGTCCCGAAGTCCGGCAAATTAGTTTTTGGGCAGATGGCGGTATATTCTGGAATTTCGATGGTGATTTCGTAGCCCTTGTATTGGTTCGGGAATGTTTCGATGTCGGGCAATGGAGTGGTAATACCGCTCTTTGCATGCCGCTCGTTGTATCCAAGCTTGGTGCTTCTAGGTTTCTTCCCCAGCGTTTCACGTTTCACGTTTTACGCCTCACGTCTTTCTACTAGACTTGTTTCATCCATTCTACTTGACCGATTTTTTCTAATTGAATGTAGAGGGTCACCCAGGGACAAGGCATTTCGGGGTACACTTCGCACAAGCCTCCTTTTCGCACACCTCCGCAAGGGCCGTGGCTCATGAATTTCGGGCACTCGGCTTTGAGCGAATTGTCGGGAATTGGGGGACGCTTATGAACTCCACCGGTGTGCTGAGCGCCTTCGTCTTCCCCAGGGATGATTACGCGTGTTGACATAGGGGTCTAGTCTAGACAGGTTTTGTGGAATCGGCAATCTCTCTTTCCAAATGTCATAAAGTAAGTCGCATGTTCGGGAGGTGCGGAAACAGGGCGAGCCGCAAGTTGTTAGGGCGAATGGCCTACAGGCGTGTGGTGTGCTAGGGCTTCTTTCTGGCATCGTGGGCCTTCTGAGAAGTTGCGTTGATTATCAGGAAGTTATAGTATCCTACGCGTAGCGTATGGTTCGAGGATATGATATGGATGTTTCTCATTGACAGTCTTTTTTAGGCTTTGCTACCATGTACAGCCTGTGAGCAGATCAGTCCCGTTCATCAGCCCTGAATTCCTGCGGGCTTGTTGCATATAACGTATCTTTCCGACAGGCAATGAATTGCTGTTGCCACGATAGAGGGAGGTGTTCCGATGAGTCTTGATTATGTAAAGTTTTCTGGTGGATTTGAGAAGTTCATGCCCAAAGAATATCGGGACATGGTTGAGCATGGCCCGTTTGGAAAGAAAATTTCCGTTTCCCAAATGGGAAGCTTCAAGGAAATTCTTGAAGAGCATCCCATGTGCGCTGGTTGCGCGATGACTCTGTTCATCCGGCTGGCGATCATTGCTTTTCCCAATCCGGAAGATACCATCACTGTGGGAACAGCAGGCTGTGGACGGTTAGCAATTTCACAGGCTGCGATCCCGTTTGTGTACGGTAACTACGGCGATCAAAACGGTGTCGCGAGCGGGCTGTCACGTGGGCTGCGGCTGCGGTTTGGTGACAAACCGAAAGATGTGGTCGTCATGGCGGGAGACGGTGGCACGGCGGATATCGGCTTCCAGCAAGTGCTCCATTC
The DNA here is from genome assembly GCA_963782735.1 of Nitrospirota bacterium. Lineage (GTDB taxonomy): Bacteria > Nitrospirota > Nitrospiria > Nitrospirales > Nitrospiraceae > Palsa-1315. Next base: position 4,072 of record CAWAKW010000021.1, on the reverse strand, counting down.
CTGGTTCCGAAAGGAACGGTTCACGACGATCATGTTGGACAATGAAGTGTACGGCAACACCGGCGGGCAGGAGAGCGGAATGACCAATCGTGGCGCCGTCTTAAAGATGGCTCCGTTGGGGAAGAAGTTCGAGAAGATGGACATGTTGCAAATGGCGAAGGTAGCCGGCTGTGCCTACGTGGCGACGGTAGTTCCGAACAATCCTCGACGTGTCGAAAGCGTCATCAAGAAGGCCGTGCTGATTGCCCGCGAAGTGGGCTCGACCTACATTCAAGCCTACACCTCCTGCAACATCGAGTACGCGATTCCGACCGACAAGGTGATGGAAGACGCGAAGACCGTTGAGAACGATCGGTATCAATTCACGGAATACGTGAGCGATGAGGCCAAGCAGTATCTGACCGAGCGGTATGGCTACAAAGACTATCTTCCGAAGGCGGCTGCTCCTGCCGCAGCAATTCCTAACAAGGCGTAAACGATTCGGAGGGAGGCTCGGACATGGCAAAGCGCTTCAACATTCGAATGGCAGGGGTCGGCGGTCAGGGTGTCGTGACGGGGTCACACATTCTGAGCACCGCGGTGATCCATGCCGGCGGTGAAAGCACGATCGTCCCGTTTTATGGATCGGAAAAACGGATGGCACCGGTCGAGAGCTACGTCCGTGTGTCGGATGAACCGATCTACGAAATTGGGGAAATCACCTTCCCGCATATCATTATTATCTTCCACCCACAAGTGATTACCCATGGCAAGTCCTATACGATGCCGTTCTATTTCGGGTTGAAGGAGAATGGGATTGCGTTGATCAACAACGATGGTCCGATGAGCCTTCACAGAGATCAGCAGCGTGAGTTGGATGAGCGCCATGCGAAGCTCTACTATTTCCCCGCTACCAAACTGTCCCTGGAAGTTGCCGGGATGGACCTTGCGACGAACATGGCCTTGATGGGTTGCATCGGAGCGATCACGGGACTGACATCGGTCGAGGCGCTGGAGCAGTCGGTGAAGGACCGGTTCCTTGGTAAAGGATTTGTCGTTTCCGGTGGAACCGCGGCCTTGGACAGTGTCGTCGAGCGGAAATTCAAGAAGAAGCAGGAACTGATCGATAAAAATGTCGCGGTGATTCAGGCCGGCTGGAACTATGCAGTCGATCACGGTTGGGCTGCGACATCGGTCAAACGGTCGGATGTCCGTGCGACGGTAAGCGCCTAACGTAGGATGTAGCACGAAGGAGTACCATGTATCTGGTAGCCAATATCGATGTTGAGATATGTGCCTCGAAGAGCTGCAAGCTCTGTACGCAATATTGTCCTGAAGCCAATACTATTCAGTATAGCGAAACCATGGGAACGGATAGAGGCTTCAAGTACGGCTCTGCCTATATAGCAGTGGATCGGTGCAAGGGTTGTGCGCTCTGTGTGTGGGTGTGCGATACGATGGCAAAAAATAATGCCATTAAGATGATTATGATCGATCAATTACCGCTGGCTGCCGTTACCGATAACATTCGGTATGAAGAGAAAACCACCGTTGCGGTCCTGTCCGATCCGATGATTGTGGTGGGTAATTAAGGAGGTACGGGAGTGGCAACGACGACAGACACGAGAGAACGCATCATTGTTCCTGGTCCCGCCGGATTCCATCCGCCGTCTGCGGCTCAGTTGGGAGTCGCGCTGCCTGACCCAGGGCAAGGACTTTACTATGGGTTGCTGGAGGAAAATGAGGACAAGGTCATCGAAGAGATGGCCCGTAAAATGTTGACCAGCCCCAACGCCACGATCTTTCCAGGACCGTTGGTACTCTGGGCCTGGAACGATCATGCCATTGAAAAGGCCAAGGCAGTGCTGGAAATTGCCGCCCAGATTCCTGACGTCATGATCATCCCCATGCCGGACTATCGCCCGAAGTATCCGAAGATCGATCCGGAAGAGGTCATCAATCCGAACCATCCGAACCTGACGATTTGGGGCAACAAGATCGAGGCCTGTATCTTCATCGGCGTGCATTGCCATTATGCCAACTTGACCTTGAAAATGATTCGTGCCGGGACGAACTGTCTGACCATGGCAATCTGTGCGGAACAGGGGCACGAAGATGCGATGTTGACGATTCGGGATTCGGACACGATCAAGTTGAGGAAGACCGCGCAGGTCTTCAAGCGAGTGCGTGAAGAAATGGGCATTAAGTTACCGGAGAACGGCGAAAACGTGCGATATACCGGCACGCAATCGAGAGTTCACGGCGGGAAAACTCACACCAATCCCCTCACCTTTGCGCCTGTTGCTGGCGTTGCCGGCGCGGCTGCCTTCGGCCATTCGGCCGAGCAGATGAAGCGTGAAGGCTGAGTAGGGTCGAACCGCACGGGCGATATAGCGAAGAGGTGTCACTATGAGTGAAGCACTCGAAGCAGAACAAAAGACCAACCCCCAGGGCGATCCCATCACGAGTGTCGCGGCCCCTAAACCGGCCGAGACGACGGGCGTAAGGAAAGACCCCCATGCCGAAGCGAAACGGCAGAAGGTGGTCACGCCGGAATACTTGTTCCTCGAAGCCCCGCGAGCGAAAGAGTTTATAACGGGCAGCGAGGCGGCGAAAGAGGCTGTTCGGCGCTCCAACGTGGACCTGGCCATTGCCTATCCCATTACCCCACAGAGCGAAACGATGCAGCTCATCGGCGTGCTCTACGGCGAAGGGTACGTGAAAGAGTATTATCGTGGTGAAGAAGAAGTCGGCGTCATGGCGGCGATGGCGGGCGGATCTCGATCCGGTGTCCGCTGCTTTACGGCGACCGCAGGCCCCGGTACGCTGAGGGGTCTGGAAGGCATCGCATCTTGGCCGGGGCATCGGCTGCCCATTGTCGCCATGTTCACCTGCCGCGTCGTCAATGCCCCGTTGGCCATTCAGCCTGACAATATCGAAGTGGCCTATTTATTGAACTGCGGCATGATCGTCTTCCATGCCGAGAATCAGCAGGACATGTACGACTTCATCATGGCGGGGTTTTCGATCAGCGAGAAGAACGATGTGACACTCCCAGTCGGCGTCTGCTGCGACGGGTTCTTCGTGACCCACGCCCGTGGGTACGTCCGGATGCAGGACCGCAGCATGAAGCTTCCTCCTCGTGAAGCCTGGCGTGGCGCGGTGCCGGTACTCGATGCGGAGAATCCTCCCGCTCGTTTGTCACGTGACGCCCCGGTTCAGAAGTCGAACTTCATGGCCTACAATATTCATGCGGTCTGGCAACAGGAAGTATGGGCGGCGGTCGAACGGTCACGCAAATACATTAATCAGTATATGGGCGGGTTGCTCACGGCTGAGAATGTAGATGATGCCGAGGCGGTGATTGTTGCCTCAGGTAGTGCAGCGGCTCAGTCGAGGGAAGCGGTCCGTATTTGCGCCGAAAAGGGCATCAAGATCGGTTTGATCAAGGTTCGGTCGCTCCGTCCGTTTCCGACGAAGGAATTACGGCAACTCCTTGGGAAAACAAAGCTCATTGTCGTTCCGGAGTTCAACTATGTCGGATGGCTGGCGAAAGAGGTGGCTACCGCGATTTACGGGTACTCCAAAGCCAAGATCATCGGTGGGCCGCGGGTGTACGGTGGTCAATCGATGCCGGTGGAGTTGATCGTGGACGAAGTCGAGTCCGGTCTGACCGGGAAGAAGTCGAGTAATGTCGCCCAGTCTTCGATTATGGGTGGTGCCGTCAATCAGGATGACGTCGCGCACTTCATGCGCAGCATCTAGACGGTAGGTTTGGAGACTAAAATCAAGAGCCCGATCCTGAAAAGGATCGGGCTCTTTGTTTTTTGGTTTATCTCGTTTGTTTGGTCTATTTCGCTGAACAAAACAAACTAAATAGACCAGATGAGCCAATCAGACCGTTTCGCTACCCCTGCAGCTCGTCTTGCACCATGTCTTCACTCTCCGGCATGCCATAGGAGACGTATTTGGCGTAGGAGAGATAGATCATCGCGCTATCCCTCATCGCTTTGGTGCCTTGCGACAAGCGGAAAACTTGATCGGCGTTGTGGGATGGGGCTGCACCCATCGTGTCCACATGGCTTTGAAGGAG
>CAWAKW010000020.1:0-98062 GCA_963782735.1 Nitrospirota bacterium | reverse complement strand
GGGTGAATCGTTCCATCGAGCGTTCAACATCTTTGTATGCCAATAGAATTGCGTCTGTCATGGTTGTCCTCCTAATCGCCATCAGCTTACACTATGCCCATGCAACCCTTCAACGAGAAGAAACCGGCTGGCCTGTCGTCGGAAATTCTAAAGGTTCTGGCAAAGGTATCGCCAGAAAGAGATCTTCGTGGTCACGCACTGGCGCAGGCGGTCGTGAATCTTTCACGTTTGTTCACGACCGCACGCCCATCATTGCCGCCTCGTTACCTGGATGATCCTGCCCACGCTGCCGCCTATCAGCTCGTATTTTCTCCCTGTGAACCTTTCCAAAGTCCAAGTCCTGCTGGATGAGTTGCCGAACGACTATCAGCATGAAATGCCAGACCGTCCGATGGCTGTGCTCGATCTCGGCTGTGGCCCAGGGACTGGATCCTTAGCCCTGCTGGATTGGCTGTGGCATCGCAGCCCTGAACGGGCGAAATCTCTATCGGTCCTGGCGGCCGATGCGTCTCAGGCATCTTTGCAGGACGCGAAGAGGTTGTGGGAGGCCTACTGCAACGAGGTTGGAATACCCAACGCAGGTCTCCGCTGTATCGAGGGTAATCTGGAACATCCGCTCAAGGGTGATCTTGGTAAGCAGATTGTGCGGGGCGGGCCATACGACCTGATTATCATGGCGAACTGCCTCAATGAATTGTTTCCTACGTCGGTCGATCCCTCCGGCTGAGCGTGCTGCGATTGTCGGACAACTTCTGCCGTTTCTCGCACCGCACGGCACGATCATGATCGTCGAGCCGGCCTTGCGGCAGACGGCCCGAGCGTTGCATCAGATGCGCAATCACCTGCTCAAGCAGGGCCTCTGTACGGTCTATAGTCCCTGCCTGCACGAGGGGGCCTGTCCTGCCTTAGACCATCCAGACGATTGGTGTCACGAGGAGCGACCCTGGCAGACGCCTCCTGCGATTGCTGCGCTCGATCAGAGAGGTGGGGTTCATCAAAGACGCGTTGAAGTTTTCCTATCTGCTGTTGCGCACAGATGGTCGCACCATTGTGACGCGGAGCCCGCAGACCTTCCGTGTCGTGAGCGAACTGCGAGAACTGAAAGGGGAGAAGCGAGCTTGGTTGTGCAATGAAACAGGGCGGCCTGAAGTCGGGCGGCTGGATCGGAAGGCCTCTCCTCACAATGCGGCTGTCGATAGCTGGCATCGCGGTGCGATCGTGCAGATCGAGCGGATTGTACGCAAGGAACGAGAAGGGAAGGTCTCGCCAGTGGGAAGAATTGAGAGCGATGCGGCAGTGCAGATCATCGACCGGTCTCCGTTCTGAAGCCTTCGACAATCAGACACAGAAGGAAGCATGCGCCCTCTCGCTCCTGCGCCTCCCGCGGCACCCCTTCCACGGCGCTCTGAAGTGGAAGGACGAGAGGGAGTGGCCAGGTGCCCTTCTTGCTCGCAGAACGCGCACGATAAGAATGTGCTCGTTCGATGCGCGCAGTAAAGGGCAGCCTCGGCCACTCCCTCTAAGGAAAAGTGTAAGAAAGTCGGAAGAGCCTCGTTCAACGCGCGCAATAGAGGATCAACCAGGCCACCTCCTGGAAAAACAAACGAGTAAGCTTGAAGAGACCATTGTCTGTCAGACGCGCGCAAGTGGAGATAAGCCTCGCTGCTCTGGCACAAGCCGCTCGCCGCCGCATCCTTCCGTAGAGCGTGTGGATCCTGCCCGCCGCTTCTATACCGGTCCCGAGTCTCGGACTAGGTTATTGACAATGGATTGAATGCGCGAAAGAATTGCCTCCAGCGTTTGGCCTGTCTCCATGTACTCTGTCGGTGAGCATACTCAAAGAGACAGGCTTCACCAATCGCAGACTCTCGATATCAGAATGACCGATCGCACCCCAGAGGAAGTCAGAAGGCAGATTGAGTTCTTAGTGCCCTCCTTGCTCCCCTATGTCGCACCGGTTCTCGTCTATCCAAGAGTTGGCCGTGGGATCGATGGCTGGATAACCGGTGGCACAGTCTTACTCGCCCGAACAAAGCACCATCGATTTTTGGTTACGGCTGATCATTTCGTCACCGAGATCGAGAAACTTAGGCAGAGCTCAGATGTTGTAGTGTTGCTTGGCACGCCAGGTACTTCACTAACCAATATCACACTGTGGCCCATTATCGCCCGTGATGATCACGTCGACATTTGTACAATTCAAATTCCGCAAGAAGCTGAATGCGAGGGGTTGGACGAACATTGTTTCAAACTCGATTTGTGCCAATCCACCAGAGCCCGTGTTGGTGATAATGCGTTGATCCTGGGTTTCCCAAAATTACACAGAGAGGCGAGCGAGAGCAGGATTAATACAAGAGTATTGCCCATACTGGACTATGTTACTGATGTAGGAGATAGGAGATTTACCATCGCCGATGAAAACGCTCGGCGCGAAGTCTTGATCAATCCGCACAATTTGAGTTTTCCAGATCATGTAGGTGGAATGAGTGGGGCTCCGGTCTTCAGAGTTTCAGAATCGGCTCCTCCGTCATTGATTGGAGTCCTTTCAGAAAGTGGTGATGGCCTGCGAGGGGCTCACTTTTGTGCTCACGCGGATTTCATTCTTCCCGACGGAAGTCTGGACCATATGGCATTGCCGCCAAGATGAAAGGTGTGCGTTACGTTTGGCGCGCCCTCGGTGCATTTCGATGACTGTCATCATATTGTTGTGCAATTGAAAGCGGACAGGCACTGTAAGGTATGAACGAAGAGTTACTGAAAAGGATTAAATCTGCCTTACTGCGGAGCTGGTCAGCGCAAACAAGTGTTTGCTACTCAGAAGAGGCTGCAGCGTCCTATGGGCAGTGTGCTCCCACAGCAATCGTCATATGGGAACGCTTTGGAGGAGAAATCCTCAGGACCGATGGATGGCCTCCGAATGGACGCCACTTTTACAATCGGATTGATGGAACGAGGTATGATTTCACGGCGGAACAATTTGAGGATCCACTATACTCTCACAGCATTGAATACAAGGATCTCATATCAAGCTTCGATGAGGCAAAATCGGAAACGTTGTTTGGTCAAATTGAAGCGATGAGGACCGCATTTGATAAAGCTTTCAGTGACGGAAAATAGTGTTCGAGGAATCAAAAGGGTCTGACCCTTTAACCCGATCCAAATGCCAACAAACTTTATCGGTATCGATCTCGCGTGGAAGTCTGACCAGAACCCGACAACGGTTGTAGTCCTTCGTGGAGGACGTTCTGGCGCGAATCTCTGTGCCCGCTCGGACCGTCTCACTTCAACCGAAGCCATTCTTTCCTTTGTTCTTGAACATTCTGGCTCGGAAAGCGTTGTTGCGATTGACGCACCTCTCATTATCGCCAATGAGTCTGGCCAGAGAGTGTGCGAGACGCTTGTTGGCAAAGAGTACAGCGCTCGTGAGGCGTCGTGCCATACATCGAATCTTCGTCTCTATCCCAGTGCTTCAAGTGTGAAGCTGGCCTCGGCATTATTGAGGCAAGGGTATAACCATGCTCTAATGGTCTCGCGGTGCCGAGGTCGTATTGTTGCCGAGGTCTACCCACATGCCGCTCTGGTTGCGTTGTTCGATCTGCCGAAGACAATAAAATATAAGAAAGGGCGAGTAGCCGAGAAACGAACGGGGCTTGCATCCTTCCGAGCGCTACTGTTTCGATTGTTCTATGCAGAACCATGCTTGCTCTCTAGTGAGGGAATGGCCGAACTCTTATCGGTGGATCTGGATGCCCTTCGTGGTCGGACCTTGAAGGCGTATGAAGACACACTCGACTCGTTGCTATGTGCGTATGTGGCCTACTATTTTTGGTACTGGGGGTTCGACCGCAACGAAGTGTTTGGCGACATCGAGTCCGGCTACATCCTGAATCCAAAACTGATCCTCGGAGGAATTGCTCAAGCTGCCTAACGTCGTGCAGAGTTGTGCTTCTTTTCCAAAGCCAGGCTGCGTTTTTTGTGAAGGCGACGGGTCCGCGACGCGAGGAATAACGAGCGTCATGTCTGCGGACGCCGCCGAGACGGTGAGGCGGCTGGGTGATTTCGCACTTGCCTAACAGATGCGATCCGCCGAAGGCGGACGGCGAGGACTGTTTGAAGTTCCTTTCAGGCGAAGCCTGGGAAGGAACGAGTTCCACAGCCGAGCAGATGAGAGGCTTAGTGCGGTCGAGCCGAAGCGTTTGAGCAGGGCAGAAGCGGTCACCTGCTATAGGATCAGAAAGGCTGATGGCTGAGGTTGGTTAGAGGAGACGAGGACTAATCCGCTTCTGGTTCTGCGCTTCCGTGCTGATGACTCACCCGGTCTTCGTCGAACATCTCCGCCATTTCTTCGGCGATCATGTCACCATCGTCTTGAATGGCAATGAGCGGTATTTCTTTTCTCGGCTTGGCCACTGGCTCTGGAGTGGGAGCTTCGGGGGCCTTGACCGGACTTTTTGGTGTCTCACTCATACAGAGATTATACACCACGCAGGGGGTGAAAAGGGGAGTTATTCAAACGCTTCCAGGGAGGAACGCTCCGGGTATGTTTTCTGGCATGCGGTGCAGGTCAGGAAATAGATCGATTCTCGGACAGACATGGTGATACGAAAATTGAGGCTTACGCCTCGTTGATTGCAGGTCGGACAGGACATCTCTTTGAGCCGATAGGGGATATCCGGCTGCGTGCGCAGGTAGAACTCCATATCTGTGTAGATTGGGAAGGTGTAGTAGCATTTTCTACAGATGCCTCGCCATTCACCATCTGCCTGCATAGAGCGTTCATCTATTCCAAAGCTTGATCCCTTACAAATGGCGCACTGGACAGTTCCAAGCCTGGTTTCCACTTCTTTAACGGTCAGGTTTGGCATCTGGGAGGCTCCTTGTGCAGACTCGGCTGTATGCTGCAACCAGTATAGCGTTCGCATGGAAGTGACTGCAACGGGACCAGCAGGCTGCGGAAGAACTCGATTAATGCGCTATAGCCGTTGGAATCTTCCATACGGTATTGATGCCAGAATAGCCTCAGGATGCTCAAAAAGGCTGTCCAGCAAGGCCGCAGCGAGCGAAGAGGCGGAGGCGTACGCTTCGGTACGTTGAGCCTCTGAGCGATGTGAGAACGCCGCTGGCAGACTTTTTCAGCATCCTGCCAGGTTTTCCCTTGACCTGGCGAGCACCGCTCTTATACTAACTGCATCATGCATATGATCACCGAGAATCTATTGGTAGGGAATATCAACGACGCGAAGGAACCGCCGGTCAAGATCGGCGCGCTGCTCCTTGTTGCTGCTGAGTATGCCTTGGAGTCCCCCAATTGGCTGATCTCTAGCAGGATTCCGTTTACGGAGTATGCCGAAGCCGAGCCGCTCTTGCTGGACCAAGCCGTGAGCTGGGTTGAACAGCATATTTCAGACAATCGGGTCATGGTCTGTTGCCGCGCCGGCATGGGCCGATCTGTGTCGGTTGTGATGGCCTATCTCTGTTGTGTCCAAGGGATGACGTATGATGAGGTCCTGAAACTGGTCATGAGGCGCCGTCCCGGTGCCATGCCCCTTCCTAACCTCGAAAAAGCTATCACCAAAGTCAGCCTTCTACGTGAAGCTCGCGCGAAGGATAAGAAGAAGCGCGCTTCACGGCCAGTTTCCGGCACCTAACCACAGTATCGAAAGTGTTTTTCCTCGTAGCAGCTCTTCACACATTGCCTTTCCTGTGCCGCCCATGGCCTAATCCAAAATCGTAGAGCACAGATACGAGCACTTTACTGAGGGCCTTTCTCCATGCCGGAATTGCCGGAAGCTGAAGTCGTTGCTCAGCAACTACGGACTCATCTCCTTGGTGCTCAGCTCAACGAGTGCTGGGTGGGGCGAGCGGATATTATTCGGGAAGGGTTGTCCACGCTCTCGTGGTACCACGGTGCGGCGCTGGAAGGGGTAGAGCGATACGGCAAGAGCGTCGCAATGGAGTTTAAAAATAAGGGAGAACTCAGGTATGTCGTCGCGGAGCTGGGCATGACCGGCCTCCTTCTCTTTCGCGCGACACAGACGAAACACCCGCAGCATGTGCATGCCCGCATGTCGTTCACGGGGAGCCGTGAATCAGAGTTGCGCTATTGGAATCCTCGGCGGTTCGGACGGCTTTCCTTGCTCGATCGGGCAGGACTCGACCGCTATCGTGCTCGACGTTTTGGGGTCGATCCCCTCACGGTAACGCGCGATGATTTTATCAGTCTGATGGAAGCCAGGCGTGGACGGTTAAAGCCGCTCTTGATGCATCAGCAAGTGATCGCAGGGATTGGGAATATCTACGCGAACGAAATTCTCTTTCGCGCCAGGCTCCATCCGAACCGTGAAGTGAGTCGGCTGCGCGTGGCGACGATGCTCAAACTCTATGACATTATGCAAGCAGTACTGCGTGAGGCGATTTCCTGCGGCGGATCGAGTGTCAAAGATTTCTTTGCCCCTGACGGCATGGAAGGTCACTACAAGCAGCGCCATCTCGTGTACGGCAAAGAAGGTCAGCCCTGTCCCAACCACTGCGGACGGATCATTCTCCGTCTCCGAAGTGAACGTAGTTCATTTTATTGTCCAGCCTGCCAATCGAACCGAGCTTCAAGATAATTCTTGTCGCATATATGAGAGGTGATCCGTGATAAAAATGCTGATTGCCAAACAGTTTCAATCACTTAGGCCATAGTCAGTCCGGCGTCTTCTCCACTAGGTCTTTTGAGCCTTCTTCGTTTAGTCCCTCTGACGTATTGAGTCCCCCAGCCGATTTCGTTAGAATCCTCCTCCTTTATAATTGTTTCTCACCATTCTGATGGAGTGATGTTATGGCGAAGGTGCTTGAAGGTCCCGGGATGGGGCTGATGAAGAAGTGGGGCATCACGGTCCCCCACTATGTCGTCGTCACCTCGGTTGACGAATTGACGAAGCTCGGCCAAGCCAATGAATGGCTCAAGAAATCCAAGTTGGTGGTCAAGGCCCATGAAGCGCTCGGCTCTCGATTCAAGCTCGGGTTGGTGAAGGTCGGGCTGGATCTGAAAGGGGCGGAAGCGGCGGCCAAGGAAATGATTGGCCGCCAAGTGGGCAGCATCACTGTCTCACAAGTGATCGTGTCCGAAATGATTCCGCATAAGGAAGAATATTATTGCGCAGTGAAATCCACCCGAGAAGGGACGGACATTCTGGTCGCCAACTGCGGGGGCATTGAAGTCGAATCGAATTGGGATCGCGTGAAGCGCCTGACAGTGGAGGTCGGGCAGCAGCCCTCGGAGGACACGCTCGAGAGGCTGGCCAAGGATGCGGGTTTTACCGGTTCGCTTGTGAAGAAGATGGCCGAATTCGCAGGCAAGATGTTCACCTGTTTCGACAGCGAGGATGCGCAGTATTTGGAAGTGAACCCCGTGGTCCTGCGCGAGCACGAGAGTGAACTCATCGCATTGGATGCGGTGACGTTGCTCGATGGCGATGCCAAGTTTCGGCATCCCGATTGGAATTTTGCCTTTGCCGCAGAATTCGGCCGGGCCTATTCCAAACACGAAATGGAAGTGATGGCGGTCGACTCTAAGATCAAAGGCTCGGTCAAATTTATCGAGATTCCAGGCGGGGATACGGCCATGCTCCCGGCAGGCGGCGGGGCCAGCGTCTATTATTCTGATGCGGTCGTCGCCCGCGGCGGCAAGTTGGCCAATTACGCCGAATACTCCGGCGATCCGCCCGACTGGGCGGTTGAAGTCCTGACCGACAAGGTCTGCTCGTTGCCCGGGATCAAGAAACATCATCGTCGGCGGGGCGATTGCCAATTTCACCGACGTGAAGAAGACGTTCGGCGGCATCATCAATGGATTCCGCAAGGCGAAGTCCGAGGGCAAGCTCAAGGACGTCAAGATCTGGGTGCGCCGTGGCGGTCCACGTGAGAAGGAAGGGCTTGATGCAATGCGCGCGCTCAAGGACGAAGGATTCGACATCAACGTCTTCGACCGCAACACGCCGCTGACCGATATCGTCGATAAGGCGCTTTTGAAATAGAAACGAGTGCTGAGACCTGAGTGCTGAGTAGGAGGAAGCTCCGTCCGGCTCAGCACTCAGCATTGAAGAGAAGGGGAGATCCGGATGAGTATCCTGGCAAACAAAGATACCTATGTGGTCATTCAGGGGGGCGTCGCAGGCGTGAACGCCGCGCGCCGGATGGCCGAGTTCTGCTACCTGATTAAACGCTCGTTGAATGTCCTGGCCTTCGTCTATCCGCCTGATGCAGGCAAGACACACGAAATTCCCTATGGCAGCGGCTTAGTGGCCGTTCCCATCTATAAGAGCGTTGCGGAAGCGACGAAGAATCATCCCCAGATCAACACCAGTCTCGTCTACATCGGCGCGGATCGGGCCATGAAGGGCGGGATGGAAGCCTTGGATGACTCGCATATCAAAGTGGTCTCCATGATCACCGAGGGGGTGCCGGAAAAGGATGCCAAGATCCTGGGCCGTCATGCGACCAAGCTCGGGAAGGTCTTCAATGGTCCTTCATCGATCGGGATTGTCTCAGCCGGCTCCTGCCGTTTGGGTGTCATTGGCGGCGCATTCGACAACTTGGTTCTGTCGAAGCTCTACCGCGAAGGTTCGTTCGGCGTCATTACCAAGTCGGGCGGTCTCTCCAACGAAATTATCTGGATCTGCTCGCAGTTTGCCGATGGCATCACGACGGCCATCGGGATCGGCGGCGATACCTATCCGGGGACCGACTACGTCAGCTATCTCGACATGTTTGAAAACGATCCGCAAACGAAGGCGGTCGTCATCGTCGGTGAAATGGGCGGCGATCTGGAAGAGCGGGCAGCCGAGTGGTACGGAGCCAAGAAACGGCGCGTGAAGTTGATGGCTGTCGTCTCAGGATTCTGCCAGGAAAGTTTGCCGAAGGGCATGAAGTTCGGCCATGCCGGCGCGAAGGAAGGCTTGAAGGGCGAAGGGTCGGCCCGTTCCAAGTCCGATGCCCTCAAAAAGTCCGGCGCGATCGTACCTGCGACGTTCGGCGCTTTGGGTCCGGCAATTAAAGAGACCTATCAAGAACTGTTGAAGTCCGGTCAGGTCAAGGAGCTGGTTGAGCCGGTTTCATTGCCGAAGTTGCCGAAGATCGATCGAAGAGGCGATGAAGGCGGACGAAGTCATGGTCGCTCCGCTGATCCGCACCACGATCAGCGACGACCGTGGCGACGAACCCTGCTACGACGGATACCCTGCCTCCGAACTTATCAACAAAGGCTACGAAATTCCCCATATCGTGGGTCTGCTGTGGGACAAACGGCTGATTTCCAAGCAAGAAGCTGAGATTGTCAAGCGCATCATGATGCTCTCCGCCGACCATGGCCCCTGCGTCAGCGGAGCCCTGGGGACGATCATCGCGGCCTGCGCCGGGATCGGCCTGTCCCAGTCGGTCGCAGCAGGATTGATCATGATCGGCCCTCGCTTCGGCGGCGCCGTGACCGATGCAGGACGGTTCTTCAAGTATGCCGTTGATAACAAGATGACTGTCGATGATTTCTTGGCCTACATGAAGAAGAATCACGGTCCGGTACCGGGGATTGGCCATCGCGTCAAGAGCCTGCGCAATCCGGACAAGCGAGTAAAGGAGCTGGTCGGGTACGTGAAGAGTTTGAACATCAAGACTCCCTGCCTGGACTTTGCACTCGAAGTGGAAAAGATTACTTCAGTGAAGAAAGACAACCTGATTCTAAACGTGGACGGAACGATGGCGGCGGTACTCGTTGATATCGGATTCCCGGTCGACAGTTTGAACGGCTTCTTCATTCTTTCACGCACCATCGGGTTGATCGGGCATTGGGTGGATCAGAAGCGTCAGGATAGCCGCTTGATCCGGCTGTTCGATTATCTGGTGAATTATGCGGCGCCGAAACGGCGCGAAGTGCCGCCGCTGAAGTAAGTGCTGAGTTAAGGAGTGCTGAGTTCTGGGCAGCGGGTCTTTTATCCGTACTCAGCACTCAGGACTCAGAACTTCTAAGGAGCGAAAGCTATGTCGATAGATCTTGCCAAGAACCTCTATAGGAAGATGCCGGATGTGTTTGCCAAGGCCAGGAAGAAATTCGGTCGAGGCCTGACGTTATCGGAGAAGGTACTGGTTTCACACACAGACAATTTCGACACGCAGACGTGGGAGCGCGGTAAGGCAATGTTGGCGCTGCGGCCCGATCGCGTGGCGATGCAGGATGCGACGGCCCAAATGGCCATGCTGCAGTTCATGCAGGCCAACAAGGCAACAGTGGCCGTGCCGAGCACCATTCATTGCGATCATTTGATCCGCGCCGAGATGGGTTCCGAGAAGGACCTTATCCGCGCGGTGGATGAGAACGCGGAAGTCTATAATTTTCTTGCCTCGGCCGCAAAGAAGTATGGCATTGGATTCTGGAAGCCAGGCGCCGGGATTATTCACCAGGTCGTGTTGGAGAACTATGCATTTCCCGGCAGCTTGATCATCGGCACCGACTCGCACACGCCAAATGGCGGAGGGCTTGGTGGATTAGCGATCGGCGTCGGCGGTGCAGACGCAGGCGAAGTGATGGCCGGCCTTCCGTGGGAAGTCCTCCATCCGAAACTCATCGGCATCCGCCTGACCGGCAAGTTGAGCGGCTGGGCCTCGCCGAAGGACGTGATTCTCTATCTCTGCGGCTTGCTCACGGTGAAGGGCGGGACGAATAAAATCGTCGAATACTTTGGCCCTGGCGCCGAAACCATCAGCGCGACCGGTAAGGGGACGATCTGTAACATGGGGGCGGAGTTGGGCGCCACGACGTCAGTATTTCCCTTCGACCAGAAGATGGTTGCCTATCTGAACATCACGGATCGAACCGATCTGGCCAACCTGGCCATTGCCAATAAGTCATTGCTGGTAGCTGACCCGGAGGTCTCTCAGTCGCCAGAGAAATATTACGACCAGATTGTCGAAGTCGATTTATCGACGCTCGAGCCCCATGTCGTTGGGCCCCATACACCGGATCTCGCCAGGCCGATTTCCAAGATGGCGGCGGAAGCCAAAGAGAAAGGCTATCCAGTCCAACTCAAGGCGGCGCTCATTGGAAGCTGCACCAATTCATCCTATGAAGACATCAGCCGTTCGGCCCACATCGCGCGGCAAGGGTTGAAGGCCGGGCTCAAAGCGAAAGCCTCGTTTCTCGTGTCGCCTGGTTCCGAGCGCATTTATCATACGATGAAGCGCGACGGGTTCTTGGAGACATTTGAACAGTTAGGCGGCACGGTGTTGTCGAATTCCTGCGGTCCCTGCATCGGGCAGTGGAAGCGAGCCGATGGTGTGAAGGGGAAGGCGGACTCGATCGTGAGTTCCTTTAACCGCAATTTCCCTGGCCGCAATGACGGCATCAACGAAACATTGTCGTTTCTCGCGAGTCCTGAAGTCGTGACGGCTTACGCTATCACGGGCGATCTTGGCTTCGATCCTGTGAATCAGACGCTCAAGGGGGCGGATGGCAAGGAATTCAAGTTCCTGCCTCCGGTGGGTGAAGAGCTTCCGGCCAAGGGGTTCGCGAAGGGTGAGGAAGGGTTTGTTGCGCCAGCAGCCAGTGGCGAGGGTTTGACCGTCGAGGTTCCGCCGACCAGCGAGCGACTACAACTATTGCAGCCCTTTCCGCGCTGGGACGGCAAGGATTTCGAAAAACTCCCGCTCTTGATCAAAACCAAGGGCAAGACGACCACCGATCATATTTCTCCCGCCGGTCCCTGGCTCAAGTTTCGCGGCCATTTGGACAAGATCAGCGACAATATGTTTCTGGGGGCGAACAATGCATTTTTCTCCGAACCTGGGAAGGGCACGGATGTCTTGACGGGCGAAACAGGGCTCACGATGGCTCAGATCGCCCGCCGGTATAAGGCGAAGGGCATCGGCTCGATCGTGGTCGGCGACGAAAATTACGGCGAGGGCAGCAGTCGGGAACATGCCGCGATGTCGCCGCGATTCCTCAATGTCCGCGTCGTCATCACGAAGAGTTTTGCGCGTATTCATGAGACGAACTTGAAGAAGCAGGGGATCTTGGCGTTGACCTTCGCTGACCCGAAGGATTACGAGAAGATCGAGCAACAGGATCGCATCAGCGTGACAGGGCTAAGCAGTCTGGCTCCTGGCAAACCGGTGCAAGTGACCATCCATAAGGCGGATGGTTCGGCACTCACCATTCAGGCGAACCACAGCATCACCGAGCAACAGATTGCGTGGTTCAAGGCCGGTTCAGCGTTGAATGCGTTGAACTAACACGGAGTTAGGAGAGATATCATCATGACCACAACCGCATCGAAAATAATTTATACGAAAACCGACGAAGCCCCTATGCTGGCGACCTATTCATTTTTGCCGATCATCAACGCGTTCAGTAAGGCAGCCGGTGTTTCCGTTGAATTGCGCGATATCTCATTGGCCGGGCGCATTCTCGCGGTATTTCCCGATTACCTGACCCCGCAGCAGAAGCAGGCGGACGCGCTGTCTGAATTGGGCGAACTGGCCAAAACTCCGGAAGCCAATATTATCAAGCTTCCGAACATCAGCGCTTCGCTTCCTCAGATCCAAGAGGCTGTCAAGGAATTGCAAAGTCAGGGCTATAAGCTTCCCGATTATCCAGAGAATCCGAAAGACGATAAAGAGAAGGACATCAAGAACCGCTACGACAAAGTCAAAGGTAGTGCCGTCAACCCGGTGCTGCGTGAAGGCAACTCCGATCGTCGTGCGCCGCTCTCCGTGAAGGCCCACACCAGAAAGCATCCGCATAAGATGGGAGCCTGGAGTCCGGACTCCAAGACGCATGTTTCCCATATGAAGGGCGGAGATTTCCGGTCCAACGAAAAGTCCATGACGACGACTGCGGCGACTGATGCGCGGATCGAGTTCGTCGGTCAGGACGGCAAGACGACCGTGCTCAAGCCGAAAGTGACGCTGCAGGCCAATGAAATCATCGATGCCACGTTCATGAGCAAGCGGGCCTTACGCCAGTTTATCGAGGAGCAGATCGAAGATGCCAAGAAGCAGGGGGTCTTGTTCTCGATCCACCTGAAGGCCACCATGATGAAGATCTCGGATCCCAAGATCTTCGGTCATGCTGTGACGGTGTATTATAAGGACGTGTTCGAAAAGCACGGCGAGACGCTCAAAAAGCTGGGCGTGGATCCCGACAACGGCATCGGTGATTTGTATACCAAGATCAAAGCGTTGCCCGACGATCAGCGTAAAGCGATCGAAGCCGACGTTCAGGCTGTGTACCAGAAGCGGCCTCCGATGGCGATGGTGAATTCCGACAAGGGGATCACCAACCTGCATGTGCCCAGCGACATCATCATCGATGCCTCCATGCCCCCGGTCATTCGCGACAGCGGCAAGATGTGGGGCCCTGACGGCAAGGCACATGACGCGAAGTGTGTGATCCCGGATTCCAGCTATGCGCCGGTCTATCACGAGGTCGTCGAATTTTGTAAGAAGCATGGCGCTCTCGATCCGAAGACGATGGGGAGTGTGCCCAACGTCGGTCTGATGGCGCAGGCGGCGGAAGAATATGGCTCGCACGACAAGACCTTCAAGGCTCCGGGCAACGGCACGATCCGCGTGGTGGATGCTTCGGGAAAGACCTTGCTGGAGCACAAGGTCGAAGAAGGCGATATCTGGCGGATGTGCCAGGTGAAGGATGCGCCGATTCGGGACTGGGTTAAGCTGGCGGTGAATCGTGCGAAGGCCACCGGAGCCCCGGCGATCTTCTGGCTGGACAAGACCAGAGCGCACGATGCGCAATTGATCACGAAGGTCGAAACCTACTTGAAAGATCACGATACCAAGGGCCTCGACATCCGGGTCATGACTCCGGCCGATGCGACGCGCCTTTCTTTGGAGCGGATCAAAGAAGGGAAGGACACGATCTCTGTGACAGGGAACGTGTTGCGTGACTATCTCACGGACATGTTCCCGATTCTCGAAATCGGGACCAGCGCCAAGATGCTCTCGATCGTTCCGCTGCTGAACGGCGGTGGGCTGTTCGAGACCGGTGCGGGAGGATCCGCGCCGAAGCACGTGCAACAGTTCCAGGAGGAAGGTTATTTGCGGTGGGATTCGCTCGGAGAATTCCTGGCTCTGGCCGCGTCACTGGAACATCTCGGCAAGGTCGCGAACAATCAAGCGGCAAAAACTCTGGCCGACACCCTCGATCAGGCCAATGCGAAGTTTTTGGAGAGCAATAAGTCGCCAGCCCGCAAGGTGGGCGAGATCGATAATCGCGGGAGCCATTTCTATCTGGCGCTGTATTGGGCACAAGCCTTGGCCCAACAGACTCAGGATAAGAACCTGGCAGCACGCTTTGTCAAGATCGCAAAGGATATGGCGGACAATGAAGCCAAGATCACGGGCGAATTACTTGCTGCTCAGGGGAAGCCGGTAGATGTCGGCGGGTACTATCATCCTGATGATGCGAAGGCGTCAAAAGCGATGCGTCCCAGCGCAACGTTGAATGCGATCGTGGATGCGATTGCATAGAGACCGTTAGGGGTAAGGCGTTAGGCGTGAGGGGATGGGCTCGTGAACCCTTTACGCCTCACGAAGGAGACAATGGCACAAGAAGATAGCAACGTCATCGATCAGCCGGAAGTCATCCGGCACAAGATGGTCACTGTTGAGATCGCCGGCAAGAAGTACGAGGTGCCGGAAGGGATCACAGTCATTAAGGCCTTGTGGTACTCGGGCCAGGAAGTTGTGCGTGGAGCCGGCTGTCTTGGCGGGTTCTGTGGCGCCTGTGCTGCCTACTATCGGACTAAGGACGATCCAAAAGTGAGGACCTGTCTGGCCTGCCAAATGGCGGTGCAAGATGGCATGTCGATCACGATGATGCCACCGTTCCCAGCCCGGAAGGCCACCTACGACATGCAGGCGCTCAAGGATCCGAAACAGGATCTCTTCAATCTCTATCCTGAGACGCCGCTCTGCCGAAACTGCAACGCCTGCACCGAAGCCTGCCCGCAGCAGATTGATGTGCGGGAAGGAGTCTGGAAGGCCGTCTTCGGAGATTTCAAGAGCGTGTCAGAAATGTTTATGGATTGTGTCATGTGCGGGATGTGCACCCCGGTCTGTATTGCCGACATCGCCCCCAATCTCGTGGCGCTCTATGTGAGCCGGGCACAGGGCGCTCATTTCACCGAAAAGCCTTTGGGCTTGGACACGCGCATCAAGGAAATCCAAGATGGCCGTTTCAATGATGAGTGGTCCAAGATCCTCAAGATGACAGACAAAGAACTGGCCGATCACTGTGCAACCGTCAAGTGAGAAAGTCTGAAGGTCTTCAAGTCCTAAGGTCTGTAGTGGGCCTGACGACTTTCGGACTTTATGACTTGTGACTAAGGAAACATGGACATCCACGCCCTACAACAGATCGTTCACGGATCGCGGGATGCTCGACGCAAGCAGATCCTTCCCAAGTTCTCTCCGGAAGACCGCGACCAACTGATCCACAAATATCATCCGGATTATCGTGAGCGGGCCTATCGTCCGATCCGCTTCGGCCCCAACGATGGGGATAAGACAGTCGTCGAGCTGGCATCATTGCTGGAGGGGGACAGCCCCATTGCCGACGAGTTCGATCTGACGGCAGATTACACGACCGATGTCCTGGTAGTAGGCGGCGGCGGTGCCGGCTGTGCGGCGGCGCTCCATGCGCATATAGCCGGCGCCAAGGTCATCCTGGCGACGAAGCTCCGTCTCGGCGATTCCAACAGCGTGATGGCCCAAGGGGGCATGCAGATTTCGGTATCGCCCGAGGACTCGCCTGTCACGCATTTCGTGGATACGCTGAAGGGCGGCCACATGCAGAACGATCATCAGCTGCTCAAGGTGATGGTCGAGGAAGGTCCTTCGATCGCGAAATGGCTACTGAGTTTGGGCGTGCTGTTCGATCGCGATGGGGACGGCAATCTTCATGTGAAGAAAGGCGGCGGCAGTTCGAAGCCTCGACTTCTCACCTGTTCGGACTACACAGGCCTTGAAATCATGCGGGTGCTCAAGGACGAGGTGCTGAATCAGAAAATACAGCTACTTGAGTTTTGCGCCGCGGTCGAGCTGACAAGCGATGAGAAGGGGAACTGCACCGGCGCGATTTTCAAAGATCTCGACAACCAACGCCATGTCGTTGTCGCAGCCAAGTCCGTCATTCTGGCGACCGGCGGGATCGGCAGGCTCCACATTCAGGGATTCCCGACCAGCAATCACTACGGTGCAACCGGCGATGGGCTCTGCCTGGCCTACCGGATGGGCGCCAAACTCATGCACATCGATACGTTCCAGTATCACCCTTCCGGCGCGGTCTATCCCGAACAACTCATCGGGGCGTTGGTGACGGAGGGTATTCGATCCGAAGGCGGACATTTGGTCAATGCGAAGGGCGAGCGGTTCGTGAACGAATTGGACACCCGCGACGTCGTGTCCTCTTCGATTATCCGGGAGTGTGAAGAGGGGCGCGGCATCCGCACGATGTCCGGGCGCATCGGCGTCTGGCTCGATACCCCGCTGCTCGATGCCGAACATGGTCCCGGCACCTTGGAGAAGCATTTCCCCGCGATGATGATGCAGTTCGAACGATTCGGCATCGATATCAGCAAAGACCCCGTGTTGATCTACCCGACGCTGCACTATCAGAACGGCGGCGTGAAGATCGATACCAATTCAGAAACCAATGTGCACAATCTCTTCGTTGCGGGCGAGGCGTCCGGCGGATTGCACGGACGGAACCGATTGATGGGCAACTCGCTTCTCGACCTGATGGTCTTTGGAAAACGATCCGGGCTGACGGCTGCGGCTCGCGCCGCCGCCATGCCGCAAGGAAAGTTGACGGTTGGGCATCTGAAGGGATTCCGTGCCGAGGCCAAGAAGCACGGCAGTTCAAACGGAATCGTGTCACCCATGATCCTGCCGGCGTACACTAGAAAAGAATAGGCTGAGGTTAAGGCCGAGGTTGAGGGAGGCTAGGAAGATGTTTCACTTGGCCTTAGCCTGAGCCTTGACCTGAAAGGATTGAGATGAACGTTCATGAGTTTCAGGCGAAGCAGTTGTTCGGACAATTCGGGGTTCCGGTCCCGCGCGGGAAAGAGATCACCTCGCCAGAGGCGGGAGCGGCATGGGCCGCAGAGCTCAATACCCCGGTGTTTGTCGTCAAGGCGCAGATCCACGCAGGAGGCCGAGGCAAGGCCGGTGGCGTCAAAATTACGAAGGACAAGGCGGCCGTTCCCGGCCTGGTGAAGGAACTGATCGGCAAGACCCTTATCACCCACCAAACCGGTCCAAAGGGGCGGGAAGTGCGACGGTTGCTGATCGAAGAGGGGGCCGCGATTGCCAAGGAATTGTATGTGAGCCTCCTCGTCGATCGGGACAGCGGATGGCCGGTGTTTATCGCGAGTACCGAAGGCGGGATGGAGATCGAAGAAGTCGCCGCCCACAAGCCGGAGAAGATCATCCGGGAGGCGATTGACCCGGCTGTCGGATTTCAATCGTACAACGGGCGAAATGTCGCCTTTGCGCTTGGGCTTCCTGCCATGGAACCGGCCGTCGTGAATCCCTTCATTCAGATGCTCGGGAACCTCTATCGCCTGTTTATGGACAAGAATGCGGCCATGGTCGAGATCAATCCGCTGGTCATCACCAGCGACAAGAAACTCATCGCATTGGACGGCAAGGTCTCATTCGACGATAGCGCGCTGTTCCGGCATGCCGATGTGCAGCAGATGCGTGACCTCAACGAAGAAGATCCGCTCGAGATCGAAGCGGGAGAAAATAATCTGAACTATATCAAGCTCGACGGCAATATTGGCTGCATGGTGAACGGCGCGGGCCTTGCCATGGCGACGATGGATGTCATCAAGCTGGCGGGCAGTGAGCCGGCGAATTTTCTGGATGTGGGTGGCGGCGCGACGAAAGAAACCGTGGCGGCCGGTTTCCGGATTCTGCTCAAAGATCCGAACGTCAAGGGCATCTTCATCAACATCTTCGGTGGCATCGTTCGTTGCGAGCGGATTGCCCAGGGCGTCATCGAAGCGGCCAAAGAAGTGAAGATCAACGTGCCGTTGGTCGTCAGACTGCAAGGGACCAATGCGGATGAAGGCCGTAAGCTGTTGGCGGAGTCAGGCCTGAAGTTGGAAGTGGCCAACGATTTGTGGGAAGCGGCACAAAAAATTGTGAAGTTGACTGGAAAAGCGGCATGAAGAGTGGGGAGCGACAGGGTTAAGTCCCTTTTGCTCCCGGAGCGCGCACGGTGAAACTGTGCTCGCTCGACGGCCGCAGTCAGGGCCTCAACCCTGTCGCTCCCCTGGGGAAGCTTTCCAGCCATGAGGGAGCGAGAGGAAGAAAGAAGAGGGAATTGTGAGCATTCTCGTTAATAAGAATACGCGGGTGGTGGTGCAGGGGATTACGGGCAAGGAAGGCTCGTTCCATGCTGCGCAGTGTAAGGCCTATGGGACGCAGGTCGTCGCTGGTGTGACGCCGGGTAAGGCCGGGCAAGAGGTCGAGGGTATTCCGGTTTTTAATACGGTGCGCGATGCTGTGAAGAAAACCCAGTGCGACACATCGCTGATCTTTGTGCCTCCGCCGTTTTGTGCCGATGCGATTCTGGAGGCTGCCGATGCCGGGATTAAGCTGATCATTTGCATCACCGAAGGCATTCCGGTGAACGACATGGTGAAGGTTAAGCGGGCACTTCGTGGCAAGGATGTCCGACTGATCGGACCCAACTGTCCCGGCGTCATCACCGTCGATGAAGCGAAGATCGGCATCATGCCGGGCTTCATTCATAAGAAGGGTGTTGTTGGCGTCGTGTCACGCAGCGGGACCCTCACCTACGAAGCGGTGCATCAGCTTTCGACACTTGGTTTAGGCGAAACGACGTGCGTCGGCATTGGCGGCGATCCTGTCAATGGGACGGGCTTCGTCGATGTACTGGCGTTGTTCGAGAAAGATCCTGAGACTCAGGCGATCGTGATGATCGGCGAGATCGGTGGCGATGCGGAAGAGAAAGCTGCTGAGTTCATCAAGAAGCAAGTGAAAAAGCCGGTCGTCAGCTTTATCGCCGGGATCACGGCGCCGCCAGGGCGGCGTATGGGCCATGCCGGCGCCATTATTTCCGGTGGCAAGGGCACGGCAACCGAGAAGATGAAGAGCTTGGAAGCAGCGGGTGTCCGAGTGGTGAAGAACCCGGCTGAGATCGGCAATGCGGTGAAGGTTGCGCTCGGACGGTAAGTAAGAACTTCGCCTCGCTTAAGTTAGACAGAGACCGTGGTGTGTGAAGCGCGAGCCATGCGCGAAAGGCGCGCCGCGGACAAATTCAATTCCCACTTCGTATCACTCATCCCGCCAGTTTTGCATGTCTCGTTTAGGCTCAGCTCTATTTGGTGTTCGCTCCCGTGAGCCAAGTTATTTCCCTTCATCTGCCAGGTTATTCGTGTTAGGGTGATTGTATGCGGGTGTTTCTCATCCACGTTCGCGACCCACAGTTCTACGCCCTTCCGGCGAAAACACGCGCGAAAAACGGCCGTATCCGGGTCATGGGCTTTCCTCCCATCGGCATCATGTCCCTCTCGTCGGTACTGAAACAGGCCGGCCACGAGTGTGTGATGTTCGATCAGGCGAACCCCGACACGCCGAACGAGGTGATCCTCGAGGAGATCAATCGGCAACAACCGGCCCTGGTCGGCCTCAGTTTCCTCAGTACCACCAGCTATCCCTACGCGAAGATCCTGGCCCGCCAGATTCGCGCCGCCAATTCGAAGGTCAAATTGGCCTTTGGAGGAGTGTTTGCGAGTTTGAATGCCGCATTGGTCAAACTGCAGTGCCCTGAAGTAGATTTCATCTGCAAGGGAGACGGCGAACAGTTGCTCCTCGACCTGCTCGAACGGATCGATGACCCAGCCGATGTCGCGGGGCTGACCTGGGCCAAGGACGGCCGGGTCGTGCAGAACTCCGGTCGGCCGATGGAACGCCATCTCGATCAGTGGCCGTTCCCAGACCGTGAAGGCCTTCCGCTCGACTTTATAGAGTCAATGCCGCTCGATGTGCCTGCGGTGCTCTCGATGGAGCGGTTCACGACGATGCAAACTTCACGCGGCTGCCCGTGGCCCTGTGTGTTCTGTGATATTCCGATCTTCAACGAAGGTAAGTGGCGCGCGCGGAGCGCTCAGCATGTGGTGAAGGAACTCAAGTACCTCGAAGAATGCGGCTACGGGTCCGTCTATTTTGTCGACGACCATTTTCTGCTGCAACCCAAGCGGATTGAGGCGATTTGCCAAGGCGTGATGGACGCGAAACTCTCGATCCAATGGGGTATCGAAGGGCGGGTGGACTCGGTTGCCCAGCACTTGTTTCCTGCCATG
This sequence comes from Nitrospirota bacterium, assembly GCA_963782735.1. Lineage (GTDB taxonomy): Bacteria > Nitrospirota > Nitrospiria > Nitrospirales > Nitrospiraceae > Palsa-1315. Next base: position 77,675 of record CAWAKW010000020.1, on the reverse strand, counting down.
GCCAAGGCCCATTGCCGGACGGTGATGTTCGGGATTGAAAGCGGGAGTCAGAAGATTCTCGATCGCCTCAAGAAGGAACAGACGTTGGAAGAAGTGGCCACTGCTGTCACGAACGCCAAGAAGGCCGGCATCGAGATCGTGCACGGATTCTTCACTGTGGGCAACCCAGATGAAACGGTCGAAGATATGAACGCGACGTTCGACTTGGCTTCCAAGCTGCCGCTCGATACGTTCGGCTTTAATCGGCTCTGTGTGTATCGGGGAACTCCGCTTTGGCAAGAATATGTAAAGCGTGGATTGGTCAACGAAACCACCGATTGGTACAAGTATTTCAAATGCTCTACGATCGATCCGACCTGCTTGCCTGGAGAAGTGATCAATGAGGTCCGTCGTCAAGGGCTCAAGCGCCTGTTCGTGTACAAGCTTCTGCACTATCCCATCCAGACGTTCCGGCTGCTACGGCGGTTTCTCCGTTTCATGCCGGCGCGGGATGTGGCCTACATTATCATCAAGCCGTTTCTGGGACAAAAGAAAGGCGCTACGAAGGCTGAAGTGCTGTCCCGCGCCGTCGAGCATGTCGAGATGAAAGACGCGGCTGCGCAGATGACCCAGATGACAGATGAAATGCTTCACAGCGTGATGGAAGAGTCTCGGCTGGAACGGTTGCGGATTCAGCAAGAGGCAGAAGGCTCTCGCGAACTGCCGATGGTCCACAGCCGCTAGCGCAGCCTTTTGGAAGGTTAAGGCTGAGGTCAAGGCTGAGAACAAAGTCTGATCTTCGCTCAACCTGAGCCTCGACCTCAGCCTACTTCACTTGCTGCGGCCTTTTCGAGCATCCTGCCAGGCAGTTTTCCTCTTAGACCTCAATCCCCCAGATTTGTTTCGCTGCTAATCCAATCGCATAGCTCACGCTGACAGCCAGCGTGATAATGACCAGATTCAGCACGATCCGTCGTGTAATGTCCATGCCGGATAGGAATGACAGAATCGTCGAGACGAGAACGACCATGAGCCCGGCGGTGAAGACGGAGAAGAGGGCATCCTTCGCACCGACCAGGACGGGCAGCACCGGCACCAGTGCGCCGGTGATATAGGCTATTCCCACCACCATAGCCGATCTCAGCGGCGACTCTTCCATGGGCGTGACGTCCGACTCTTCGCCCAAGAATACTTTTCTGGCCATCTCGGTCGTCTTCACTTCCTTTTCGCTGTTCAATGCCAAGAACGAACCGGCGGCCATCGACAGCGCGCCAGCCACAGCCGTCGTTAAGGCGGCAATCAAGACCAGCCTGGCGCTGCCGAACGCGCCGAAGAAGCCGCTCACCGCGCCGAGAATTTCCACCAAACCGTCGTTGAGTCCCAGGAAGACATTGCGAATCCTTTCCGGGTTGATTTTCCGCTTCGTTAGTTCCGTGACGAGCACATCCTCGTGCTTGAACTCGTCCATCAAAATTCCGCGTAACGCTTCGCCGAGAGGCTTACCTTGATACTCGTGCCACAGCGCCAGATATTTGCGCACGCCATGGACCTCGATGGCTTCAAGTACCAGATGGACGGCGATCGAGCCGAAGATCCCGCAGACCAGCATCATGACGGAGAGTTTGATGCGCCGGCCGACGTTCAACTCGTTGATCTTGAGGTCGAAGAACTTCTGCCAGAAGGCCAGGTGAGCGGTTTCTACCTTGATCAGTTCATCGAGGGTGTGGTGCACATCCGGCCGGGTCACCGCGCGGAGTGCTTTGTAGAGCGATAGATCGAACAGCTCGTCGAGTATGAGCACCCGCGCCAGCGTGGGGTCGTATTGATAGGCTGTGGCCATGGCGAGGTCTCGCGGGGAGGGAGCAGCACAGCTATAGGGAACAGCGACGGGGATTATAACAGAATGGAAGAGCGCAGTTTTTTGCCCGGGGAAGCCGCGCAGTAATTTAACATGACCCCAAGCAGGGCCGTCCGAACGCTAGCTTGTTCAAATGTTCCGGTCAGCCGAGGAGCAGGTAGGCGCCCACACCTGCAACCAGAAGCGCGGCGACGCTGAACATCACCTTCTCATGCCCGCACAGCCCCGCCTGTGCCTTGCAGACCGCCAGGGAGCACATGATCGCCATTGTGGCCTCCTTTTGAGTTGAGTGACTTGATACGCTACGCTACTGGGGAAACGTAGTCAACGACCACTCCTCCACGGCTGGGATCCAGGGTCGAACGGAAGTGAGCTAGAAACGTTTTCACGAGGGGGATGAATGAAGAGGGGCCCAGCTGGATGTGGCCGAGCGATGGCTGCGCATTGGGGAAAACAGCGGATTGTTACCGACAGTTAGGAGGTGGACTGTTCCCGAAGACCTGCTTGAGGTTTGTCCACCGTTCGAATTCTCCCGGCGAGAGATCCCGGGCTCCGATACTGCTCGATTTGGTGGACAATGTGACCCATTCCTCGTACATCGCACATTCCTTGGCTGATGCTGCGGGAAGGCGAGACTGCGTCTCTCTCGTTGATCTTTCGGCATCGCTCGTTACGGGAGCTGGCGATTTTGAATTGAACTCCGGCGCCTCCGGAATCGTGCTAAAGCCTTCCTTATTGGACTCTTGAAGCGGGTGACAACCGGCACGGGGTGTATCGGTATAGACCCCGCCAGGGCAGACGAACAATGCAGCGGCAACGACGATGGTTTCGAGCATGATAGCCCTCCATTAATCAGAACTGTGCCCTCACCCTAGCATGGGTTTTCCTATCCGGAAAGAAAAACGACGTGTTTTGCAGGACATCAGAGTGGGCCTGTCACCCCTTCTCCCGATCCACCCAACACCCACAGCCTGCGACAGCAGAAAATTCAGAATGTACTTGTTTCTTCAACTCGCTGTCTGCTCCGGTCCCTGTCCCCAATTGGAGATGGAGAAAACGATAGGCTGGGAGAGAAAGTAAGTCAACGACCGCCCAGGTAATGCTGGGCTACTCGATGATCGCCTGCTTCGTTTCATCCAGGTGCTTTTGGAGGTACTGCATGAAGGGTGTGCCGCCCGTTCCCACGGCCGTGGGGTTGCTGGCGTGGGATTGATGCTGGCGGTGGATGTAACTGTCGGCGTAGCCGATGTGGACCTCACGAAACTGTGCAAGGAGATCGACGCAGGTGCCATAGGCAGTCCAGAGATCGGGAGTGCGGAGTTTCCGATCGCGAACATAGCCGGCGAGCAACGGACGACCAAGATCGTCAGTAGCCTTCTCTAGGGTCTCTAGAAATGCGCGGTGGCGCGGAGGCATGTAGTCGCGCATCTCTTGTAAATACAGAGTCAAGGGGTCAGGAGCATGGGCGATTCCGAGTCCGGCGTCGAGACAGGGCACAATAGAGCTTTGCGCACCGGTCTCGCCTCGAAACTGCTGCGGCTGCCCGGCATAGGACTTCACGCCTCCGTAGGTGAGTCCGTTGGGTAAGGAAGGGCTGTTCTTCCAGCCGTGAATGTAGGGGCGCACGCGGTTGTAGTATACATAAGGATCGCAGCGCTCTTTCATCCTGAGCAACGTGGCGTGCATCGCCGTTTGGGCCAACGCCAAGGATTTGAGTCCAAGCAAGACCTCGCCCTCCTTATCCTCGGCCGCGCCCCTCATTGCGCGCAAGAGCCCGGCCAGTCCTGGCCCCGCTTCCCTCTCGATCTGGATGTGGACCACGACAAACCATTCTTCGTCCAAACCACCGAGAAAATTTTGAAGCAGCACAATGTTGTCGAGCTGAATCGGCTTGGTCTTGTCGAGTCGCCGCCAGTTATCGAGGGCATAGGACGCGTAGGAGAGAACTGGAGGTCGGTCAAGTCGCTGGGCCACTTCATGCCAGGGTTTCGCCAATTGTGGCGGCAATGTCGCAACCGGCTGGTCCGGCACTTCCCATACATAGGCATGCCCGGCGAACGAAAGTATTCGCATCGCAGCCCGACAGTCTTCCGTGCTCCACGTTGTGGGGATGGATGGAAGCAGCTGGCGTTGCTCGTCGATGAACCGCCGGACCGTCCGAGCGCTCAGCAGTTTCGGCAACTCATGCCCAAGATGGGTGAGAGCCGGAAAGTCTGGAATGCTTTCAAGTGGGTCCTTCGGGAGAAACCCCTGTTCAGGCGAGATCTCGTAATAGGAGAGGTCAAGAGGAGCGAAGTTCGTTGATCTCATAGAAGTCTCAGATGCTCACAACCCCACCGGTGGATTCTACTTTACCACACCTTAAGTGAATCAAAAACGAGTCATGGATTGGAAAACTCCAAGAGCAGATGGCTCGGAACAACGCGGGTCGTGGATGACAAGAGTGGGATCGACACTCATGTTAGACCCCATTTCTTGTTGTGCGGCCTAATCCGAGTGGTATCGAGAAAAGTCCCGTGTTTTCCTGTCGTCGTCTTCAATGTGTTTAAACACAATGAAACCTATCGGGATTATTCCAGTTGCTGCACCGAGCATCGCGAGCCAAATACCCCAAGGCTTGTTGGGAAAGACCTCTTCCGCGAAAAAGTAGGTGGTGGCGAGAGACGCGCTGATGAACAAAAACTTTGCGAACCATAGTGGCGCTCCAATCAGATCACATAACTTGTGCGCACCGAGGACGATTCCGATTGCCAGCACCAGCGCGAGAAAGCCGCCCATGAAGAGCCTCGACTCCTAACGAATGAGTAGGTTGACCATCGTCATTAAGGGGTGAGCTAACATACAACCAATCCCCGCCTGCGGCGGCTGCCATGGACCACACCTACTTATATCTGCAACTCGGGGATAGTGGTAATAATCAGATTGAAAAGATACCCATCTCCCTCAGTACGCTCCTCGCATTTCGAGACAAACTCGACGGGGATTTCGAATAGGGATGACGCCCCTTTCCTTGGGTAAGGAGACGTGAGGATATGAAAGTTTTTTTGACGAGTCAGATATTTCTCTATGTCCTCGTCAGAGGCATACCCAACATAGAAAATGATCCCATCATGTTTCTGAATCTCTAACGAGAATGTGTTGCCACGCGTCGCGCGTAACGCGACGACGCTGCACATTGAGAAACCGTATATTCCATCCGGCAATTCATCTATTTTTATTCGCTCTTCCCGTTCAGTCAACGGTCTCAGCTGATGCTTGCGCCGTAGCCTCAGTGCCTCTTTCGGGACTGCGTTCTCCTCCAGAATCTTTCCGACATCACGTTGTGTGTTCTTTGCTTGAGGGCCCTTACTCCACATGTCGGCGAAATTAACTGAAAAGTTCAATCCGACAAGGTAAAGCAATACCGCTAACCCAAGGGGCACAGCGATCAGATACAGATACCACCGTTTCATGACTGGCAGGATACGCCCAAATCGTCCCTCAAGTAAAAAGAAGCCTGCACGTGAGGGGTGAGAGGGAAGGTGTCAGGCACCATCCTATTGAGAGAGGCATATACAAATGTACACAAGTGGGCTGCAAGAGCTGGGGGTAGAAGATTGTGAGCCGTGATATCTCTGAGCTGATCACCACTCTGGACCCGCTCGTCCCGCCCGACTCTTCACCATAACGCCATACGGCGGTTCTTCATTTTCTGGCCTGGCCAAGCCTGGGCGGATTCCCGCGCCTTCGGTGACCTCCACTCCCGCAGCCCCTACTACTTGCGACAGCAGGAAATTCTGAATGCCCCTGTTTTCTTGTCCCAATATGTGGGAGATTGTCGCCATTGTGGAGTTGCTCGAACGGAAGGGCCTCTGCACGAAGCAAGACCCTACGGCATCATCACCGAGTTCCGCCGGAAGAATTCTCTCTTTGAACTTGGCCGCGAGGTATGCAAAGAATGGTACAGTCACCTGGGTTGGCACGATCGTATAAGAAGGAGGGAGCATGACAAGACACGGGAAGCAGTATGGGGCCATTGTACTTGTATTAGTCGGCCTCGTGGCGCTGCCGGGTGGCGGGCAGGCGCAGCAACAGGAAATCACGGGCAAAGACGGGGTGCCAATGGTGCTGGTGCCGGCGGGGGAATTTACGATGGGGAGCAACGAGGCTGTCTCGGAAAAGCCCGTGCATCAGGTCTCCCTCGATGCCTATTACATGGACAAGTACGAAGTGACCGTGGAACAGTACGCGAAGTTCCTGGAAGCGACGAGACGGGGAGCGCCGCCAGAATGGAAGATCTTGAATCAGCCGTCCCATCAGAAGTATCCGGTCGTGATGGTGGATTGGGTGGATGCGGATGCGTATTGCCAGTGGGCCGAGAAGCGGCTGCCGACTGAAGCGGAATGGGAGAAAGCGGCACGGGGGACGGATGGGCGAATGTATCCGTGGGGCAATGAATTGCCCACTTCGCTACGGGCGAACTATGGGAAAAAGAAGTGGGACAAGAATGCGGCGTTGGTACCGGTGGGGACAATGGAAGATGGCAAGAGTCCTTATGGCATCTATGATATGGCCGGGAATGCCTGGGAATGGGTCAGCGACTGGTATGACAAGGTCTATTACAAGAAGAGTCCGTCGCAGAACCCGAAGGGGCCGGAACGAGGTGACTACAAAGTGTTGCGGGGTGGCTCGTGGCACAGCAAGCCGGGGCATCTCCATTCCGCGAACCGGAACTACAGCCCATCGGCGCACCACCCGAGCCACAACAATGGGTTTCGATGCGCGAAAACTCCGTAGTATGTGGTCCTTTAACCCGTGGGTCTCAGCTCTGCGTCCGAAGGACTCTGAGATCCCCGCTCCCACGAAGAAGCGGGCGATCCGAGCCGCGTGAACAGGCTCCGGTAGTGATCCGATGCCCTGAATTGTTCCCATTGTGACCAAGGCTTATAGGGTAGAGGGAAGACGTCAGACACCATCTTCTTGAGCGAGGCACATACGGGAACAAACAAGTGGGCTGCAAGAGCTGGGGGTGGAAGATTGCGAGCCGTGACATCCCTGAGCTGATCAACCGTCTGGAGCCGCTCGTCCCGCCCGATTCCTCACCGTAGCGCCATACGGCGGTTCTTCATTTCTTGGTCTGATGGAATCTCGTCTGGTTCCCACGCCTTCGGTGGCCTTCGCCTCCGACAGCCCGCTGAGACGTCAGGAAAATCAGAATGTCCTTATTTGTTTCCACGGCGATATTTTCTGGAAAATAATGATTGTTTGATGGAGGATACGTAGCGGCGTAAACCTGGTGAGCCTTCGCTGTCTGTCGGGTGAAGCTTTGCGGTATTATTGGTGTCGAATCGATTGGGATGTTCTTGCCGTTTTTGAACGAGACTATTAATGGAGATACCATGAAACTTCGTGCTGTCTTCGTATTCAGTGCAACTGTCCTTGCCGTTGGCCCGATACTTCCTGCAGGGGCTGAACCGTCATCGGCTCCTGTACAGCTCGCACTAGACCAGGCCATTGAGCAGTATATTCGTTCGCATCCCGAGGTCATTGTGCAATCCTTGCAGGCATATGAGGTCAAGCGCCAAGAGGATGAAGCAGTGCGGGTCAGGCAGGCGATTGCGACACACCAAGAGGAGTTGCTCCGAGATCCGGCTTCTCCCGTCAGCGGCAATCTGAATGGAGATGTGACCGTGATCGAGTTTTTTGACTATCGCTGTGGCTACTGCAAGCGAGTCGCAAGTGCCGTGACGCAATTGCAAAAAGACGAGCCAGGCGTGCGAGTGGTGTACAAAGATTATCCCATTTTGGGGGAAGCCTCGGTCTTTGGGGCTCGCGCTGCGTTAGCCGCTTGGGAACAAGGTAAACACCAAGCGTTCCACGAGGCGATGCTGGCATCGGACAATGAGCTGACCACGGAAGAAGTCTTCGCAATTGCCCTGCGAGTCGGATTGGACGTCAAGAAACTCGAATCGGACCTGCAGGCCCCTGAGCGGCAAACTGCGATCGATCGCAATCACGCGCTGGCCAAGCTTCTTGGTATTTCGGGAACGCCGGGGTTTCTTGTAGGCGGTGAAATGTATCAAGGCGCGCTTGAATTGACGAGCCTCAAAGAACTTGTAGCCAAGGCGCGGACGAAACGGTAATGCACCCAGCAATGCTGAACCTGTACTGCCGCTCCATCTTCCCATACAACCGCCTGTCTGGCTTTCATATCTCCCGGTGCGACCCCACAGGATCGGAGAGGCAGAACACCTTCTGAAATTCCTTCACAGACTCAGTCAGTTTCCGCTTACCTCCAGGTCGAGCCTCGGCGGGGCCCCGCGCCTCCGGTGATCTTCCCTCCTGCCAACCCTCAGAACCCGTGGCAGCAGAAAAATTTAGGATGTCCCCGTTTTCTTATCTCCCTGCGCACATGCGCGATGATGTGCGAGATCGAGCACCTGGACCGGTAGCTACCTCTGCATTAGCAAACTGTTCCTGACACCGTTTTCTTTCACAACGCGCTACGTCTGGAAAGCCAAGGGGGAGGAGATCCTCCGCAAGATTCACCGTGCCAAGCAGGTGCTGACTGTATAGCTATTTGAGAGACACCACACTAGTTGATTTTGGATTCGATGATCCTGGAGCGTAAGGGGTTGTTTCAACGGCCTAACCGAAGCAAGAACGAGGAGGGCTTTTGATCTGCCAGGTCCCATAAGCGCTCTCGGAGGGCGTTGACAAGTCATCACGAAACCCCGGATAATCCGCACCATATTCTCGATAGGGCCGGTCAATTCTGAACCAGATTTGTCGAAAGGGAGGAAACTCGTGAAAAAACAGATTCGATTTCTTTTGTTCCTGGGCGCACTGTCTGTAACTGCTGCTGCACAAGCAGATACCGGCGTCCCCATGAATCTTGTTGATGAGAATGGTGTGGGGAAGGAGATTGGCCAAGTCACAATCAGTGAAACGGGGTACGGCCTCGTGTTCAGCCCTGCAATCACCGGTCTACCACCTGGGTTGCATGGGTTCCATGTACACGAAAACGCGAGTTGCGAGCCGAAGGAAAAAGACGGCAAAAAGATGCCTGCGTTAGCGGCTGGCGGCCACTATGATCCAGCAGGCAGCAAACACCATAGTGCGCCCTGGGGGGACGGTCATCTGGGGGATTTGCCCGCATTGTCCGCGGATGCAAATGGCAACACCAGTCCTGTCTTGGCACCACGTTTGAAAATGGCTGACCTCAAAGGCCGTGCTCTGATGATCCATACAGGAGGCGATAATTACGCAGACCAACCGGCTCCTCTGGGCGGTGGCGGGGTACGTTGGGCGTGTGGTGTCATTCAGTAACCCTAAAATCTTAGTGACAAAACGTAGGGGAGTGCGACAGAGAAAGTAGTGGAACGGACGGGGTATGAAGACCCCGCCGTTCTTCTCGCTGAACAACACGTTTCGCACAGTTTATTGGGTTTTCGTCCAGACCTCCCGCTTTCCTAAACCGCTGGCCGAGTGGACAATCCAACACTAGCGGGATTAGGTCGAGGCAGAATTAAGCAATTGAGACAAAAAGGCCACCGTTTCCGGTGGCCTTTTCGTCTCTTCTCTCCTGCTCTATCGCGGAGTGCCTTTGTCCTAACGCTGATGGCGGAATGGGCTAGCCCGCCATCAGGTCCCCATCTCCCAACTCGCCAGATACTTTACTTGCTCCTTCGTCAGCGTATCGATCTTCATCCCCATGCCGGCGAGCTTGAGCCGTGCGATTTCCTTGTCGATCACCGGTGGGACCGGATAGACTTTCTTTTCCAGCTTCTTGTAATTCTTCACCAGGTATTCCGCACCGAGCGCCTGGTTGGCGAAGCTCATGTCCATGACGCTTGAGGGATGACCCTCGGCCGTCGCCAGGTTCACGAGCCGTCCCTCGCCGAGGAGGCTGACCCGATTGCCGGTCTTCAGCGTAAATTGCTCGACGCCCGGTCTAATGAGGCGCTTCTTGCGGCTCAATTTCTCCAAGGCGGGAATATCCAGTTCGACATTGAAGTGGCCTGAGTTACAGACGATGGCCCCTTCCTTCATCTTGGCGAAGTGTTCGCCGCGGACGACCTTGAGGTTGCCTGTGACTGTGACGAAGAAATCTCCTATCAGGGCTGCCTGTTCCATCGGCATGACGCGGAATCCGTCCATCACCGCTTCAATCGCCTTGACCGGATCGATTTCGGTGACGATGACATCGGCACCCATGCCCTTAGCACGCATCGCGATGCCGCGTCCGCACCAGCCATAGCCGGCAACCACAAAGCTGGTGCCGCAGATCAATCGGTTCGTCGCGCGGATGATGCCATCAATGGTGCTCTGGCCGGTCCCGTAGCGGTTGTCGAACAGGTGCTTGGTGTCGGCATCGTTCACGGAGATTACCGGGAACTTCAGCACTTTCTTCTCGGCCATGCTGCGGAGCCGGATGACGCCGGTGGTGGTTTCTTCCGTGCCGCCGATGACGTGTTTGAGCAAGTCTTTACGCTTGGAATGGATCAGCGAGACGACATCGGCCCCGTCGTCCATGGTGATCTGCGGCTTGTGGGCGATGGCCGATTGGATGTGTTGATAGTAGGTCTTGTTGTCTTCGCCTTTAATAGCGAAGGTCGGAATGCCGTCATGTTTGACGAGCGCCGCCGCGATTTCATCCTGCGTGCTGAGCGGGTTGGAGGCGCAGAGCCGCACATCGGCTCCGCCGGCCTGAAGCGTTTTCATCAGATTCGCGGTCTCGGTCGTCACATGGAGGCAGGCGGTCATGCGGAGCCCTGCGAACGGCTTCTCTCGCAGAAACCGCTTCTTGATAAGCCGCAGCACTGGCATGGTCGCTTCGGCCCATTCGATCTTGAGTTTGCCCTGGTCTGCGAGCTTCATATCCTTCACATCGTATTCCACGAAAACCTCCTTGTCGAAAAGAAGGCTCAGGTTAAGGTCGAGGCTGAGTGAAAAACTCAACCTCGCTCCTAAGCCTGAGCCTAAGTTTGCTTGCCCTTAACCTTGGCCTCAGCCTTCCACTACAGTCCTGCGTCTTTGCGCAAGATTTTAGCCTTGTCGGTCTTTTCCCAGGTGAATTCCGGTTCGTTCCTGCCGAAGTGCCCGTACGAAGCGGTCTTTCTGAAGATCGGTCGGCGGAGCTTGAGGTAGTCGATGATCCCACGGGGGGTCAAGGGGAAGTGTGTCCGCACGAGCTTATCCAGTTTCTCGACCGCCACCTTTTCTGTACCCTTCGTGTCGACCAGTACCGAGACGGGATCGGCCACGCCGATCGCATAGGCGAGCTGGACTTCGCACTTCTGGGCCAGCCCGGCGGCGACAATGTTTTTTGCGATGTAGCGGGCCATGTACGAGGCCGACCGGTCCACCTTCGTGGGATCCTTGCCTGAAAATGCGCCGCCTCCATGGCTGCCGTGGCCGCCATAGGTGTCGACGATGATCTTGCGGCCCGTCAGTCCGGTGTCGCCCATTGGACCGCCGACCACGAAACGGCCAGTGGGATTGATGTGGTGTTTTACGCTTGTCGGGTCGTAGAGTCCTTTCGGCATCATGGGCTTGATGACCTTCTCCATGATGTCGCGCTCGATCTGCTTGTTCGTCACATCGGGGCTGTGTTGCGTCGAGACGACGATGGTGTCGATCCGAACCGGCTTGCTATTCCGGTACTCCACGGTCACTTGGGATTTTCCATCGGGACGGACCCAAGGGAGGATGTTCTTTTTTCGGACTTCAGCCAGCCGCTTGGTAAGCCTATGGGCAAGGACGATCGGCATCGGCATGAGTTCAGTCGTTTCGTTGGTGGCGTAACCGAACATCAGTCCCTGGTCGCCTGCGCCGCCGGAATCCACGCCCATGGAGATATCGCTCGATTGCTGGTGAATGGCGGTGAGGACGGAACAGGTATGGTAATCGAATCCCCACGCGGCGTCGCAATAGCCGACATCCTTGATGACTTCGCGAATGATATCGGGAATCTCGACGTAAGCCTTGGTGGAAATTTCCCCGGCCACGAAGGCAATTCCGGTGGTCAGAATCGTTTCGCAGGCCACTCGGGCATATTTGTCTTTCGCAATGATCGCGTCGAGGATTCCGTCGGAGATCTGGTCGGCGATCTTGTCCGGATGTCCTTCCGTGACGGACTCTGATGTGAACAGATAGTTTTGTCGCATTAGCCCCTCTGGGTTCAGGTGATCAATAATCGGACAATAGGCCGAATCCGCACGATATTATCCGAATGAGTCCTCTGTTGTCCATTCCGCCGTAAAGTAGGGGATCGTCCGGGATGTTGACGCCCCGGCTTGCTTGACACCCATTTTCAGGCACTTGTAAAATAACCTGATTCTGCGGATCTCGCCTCCATTGATGAGTTAAGCTACAACGCGATAATGGTCGGATTTCCCTTACTGGCCTTCAGTATCATTCTCGGGGCGGTGTGGGCCAATTATGCCTTGGGTGGCCAATGGAGTTACTATCAGGCCCAAGGTGGTGGACCTTCAGGAGTTGGATTGCGGAGTGAAAAAAGGACAATGAGGCTCGGGATTACGGGAATGGTGCTCTGTCTTATGACCGCCATAGTTGGGATAGGCGGTGCGGCGCCACCGGATATTTTGCCGGTCGCCGGACGCCACAGTGTTAAGCTAGGTGAGCCGGCGCCGAACTTCCAACTCCGGGACTTGCAGGGCCGTCTTGTAGCGCTTTCGGACATGCGCGGCAAAGTGGTGATGGTGAACTTCTGGGCTACCTGGTGCGGTCCCTGCCGAGTCGAGATGCCGGCAATGGAGCAGCTCTATCAGACGTTTTCGCGGAAGGACTTTGAGATTCTCGCCGTGTCTACCGATGCGGAAGGGGTATCGGTGACCAGGCCGTTCCAAAAAGAAAACCGGTTGACCTTTCCCATCCTCCACGATGCCGATTATCGTGTGGGATTGACCTATGGCGCTCGGAGCCTCCCGATGACCTTCATGGTCGATCGGCAAGGGATTGTCCGCCATCAAATTTTCGGTGCGCGTGACTGGGGAGCGGCTGAAGCGCATCAGCTTGTGCAGATGTTGATGAAATTCTAGCAGAATGCTGAAAAAGCCCGCCAATAGAAGAAGACCGTTATTTGGTTTATCTCGTTTGTTTGGTTAAACCGGACAGACCAAATGAACCAGATAAACAAAACAAACCAGTTTGAGCATCCTGCGTGGTATTCGTCTGTTGTCCCAGACATGCGGATCAGGGAAGTTCCATCGTACCAACAGAGTTTTTCCAAAGCCTGCTAGGAGCCTGTCCGGCATTGTCGCAATCGATCACGAATATTTCTTTGGTGGCGGCCTTTTCGGCTGGGTTGCTGTCGTTCGTCTCGCCCTGCGTGCTCCCGTTGGTTCCCTCCTACATTTCATACATCACGGGGCTGTCCATCGAACAACTTACCGACTCGACGGTGCGGTCGAAGTTTAAAAAAACCATTGTCGTCAATGCCCTGTTGTTTATCGGTGGATTTTCAGCGGTCTTTATCTCATTTGGCGCATCGGCCAGCTTCATCGGCCAGGCTCTGGTGACCTATCAAGATTACGTTCGACGAATCGGCGGGATCGTGATCGTCATCTTCGGCCTCTATTTATTGGGGATCTTGAATATCAGTTTTCTGAAAATGGAGCATCGTTTCCAATTCAGAAATCGGCCGGTCGGGTATGTGGGATCGTTCTTGATCGGCGTGGCATTTGCCGCCGGGTGGACACCCTGCGTCGGGCCGGTGCTCGGGACCATCTTATTGTATGCCAGCACGACTGAGTCGATGCTGAACGGGGTGCTGTTGCTGTCGAGCTATTCGTTGGGACTGGGGGTGCCGTTGTTTCTCACGGCCCTGGGGGTCGATCGGTTCCTTGCCTATTTCAAACAGGCGCGTGTGTATTTGTGGGGCGTCTCCACTGTGAGCGGAGTGATGCTCATCGTCGTGGGCGTCATGATATACGCCAATAGCCTCACAATGATTACTAGTTTTCTGGAGCGATATGGGATTGGCTGGTATCTGGGGCAGTAACGCAGGGCGGTCCTGCCCAAGTTCTGAGTTCTCAGTTTTGAGTCCTGAGTTAGAAATGTTTCGCTCCGCCTCTGTGATCTAACTTACAACTCAGCACTCAGCACTCGGAACTTTAGAACTCACAAGCGAAGCCGGCGCATGCTCACACTTCCAGAGGTGAAAGTTTACGACACGCTTGTGGTCGGCATGGGACCGGCTGGTGCCACCGCTGCTTTTCGGTTGAGTCGAGCCGGCCTGTCTGTGCTCGGGCTCGACAAGGCTACACATCCACGGTACAAAGTCTGCGGTGGAGGGTTGTCCGCCCGCATCGACCGTATTTTGGAAGATGATTACAAGTCGGTCGTCGAGCATACGATCTACGGCATACAGTTTTCCTACCGCGGTGCGGATCCCTTCTTCCTTGATTCTTCCAGTCCGATCGCCTACATGGTCATGCGCGACCGGTTCGACCATTTCCTCGTGGAGAAAGCAAGGCGAGTGGGCGCCGAGGTGCACGAAGACGAGCCGGTGACGTCCTGCCGGCAGCTTCCCGATGGCATTGAAGTGACGACAGATCGGGGCCGGTATCTGGCCAAGGCTCTGATCGGGGCGGATGGGGCGAACAGCCTGGTAGCGCAGCAGTTGTTTCCGAGCCGCCGGAGCCGTCGGATGGCGACCCTGGAGAGTGAAATCCCGATCGGGCCTGCACCTCATTATCCCGGCACCGGCCGTGCGCTCATCGATATCGGCGCAACACCTGCAGGTTATGCCTGGATTTTCCCAAAGCAGGAACGGCTCTCGATCGGCGTGGGGGACCTTCGCGGAGGTCTCGCGAGCCCGAAGAAGATTTTTGATCAATTCGTACAGGGAGAGAAAGGATTGGCTCTCTGGAAGGTACCGCAGCCGGTCGGCCATCCACTTCCGCTCTTCAGTGAGCCCAGCGTGTCCAAGGACAATCGGGAGTCGATCAAATTGGTGAGCGGACGCGCCTTGCTGGTGGGAGACGCTGCGCACCTTGTCGATCCCCTATTCGGCGAAGGCATCTATTACGCGGTGAGGTCTGGACAGTTGGCTGCAGAATCGATTCTGAACCAGTTCAATGATCGGCGACGGTCGCTGGCCGATTACGAAGAGGACGTCAGGCGGGAGATCTACGAGGAGTTTCGGGTGGCGGCCCGAATGGCGAGTCTCGTCTATTCGTATCCGTATCTCTGCCACCGCCTTCTGCCCCGCTATCAACACATTGTTATGCTCTACTACGATGTACTCCGTGGGCGTGAGACCTACCAAACGTTTTATGTCCGCGCGAAGAGTGTGGTTAAATCCTCCTTCAAGGATCTGCTCCTCGAAGCCATGTCGTTCCGTTGAGTCCGGAATAGCTCTCAGGCAGCAGATCTTGCAGGATGCTCAAAAAGGCCGTCCAGCAAGACCGCAAGCGAGTCGAAACCGGAGGCGTACCCTCAGGGGTATGTTGAGGATTTTGATAAGCTGAGAACGAAGCTGGCGGGCTTTTTCAGCATCCTGCCCGCTGGATCAGCACCAGGCGCCGAGGCGGCAGCTTACAAAAGACTGGCCTAATGCTGTGGCGGAAGGGAGGCGGAACGATCCAGCCGGGACAGAGGGAATCAGCCCGGCGGCAAGACTCGGTTGATCTCCCGATGGAGGTGAGGCCGGCGAAGCAGAGGTGGGCGCGGGTTCGGCCTTTAGGGCCAGCATTGTTGTGGGTTTTTCCCTTTCGATCTTCGCTAGGAGGCTTGCTCCTTCGCTGGAATGCGCGCTGCCCGGATATTTTTCTGCCAGCAACGTCAGCTTTTCGCTGGCCCAATCGTCCGCACCCATGTCGTGGTAGCTGAGTGCCAGAAAGTACAGGGCATCGGGCGCAACTGACTTGTCTGGGTACAGTTTCATGATTTGATCGAAGCGATGTGCGGCGGCCAGATAGGAGCCCCGCCGATAATAGAATTCCCCCACGAAGAGATGCATCTGCGCCAAGAGATCGTGGCATTCTTGGATCTTCTGGAGCGCTGGGCCGTCATACCGGCTTCCCGGAAAATCTTTCCGCACCCGTTCAAAGGCTTCGATGGCTTTCTGAATGGGGTTTGGATCACGCTGGAATCCCCTGGTCAGTTTCATCTGGCTTTCTCCGATGCGAAATACTGCATAGGAGGCCAGGATGTGGGTGCGATGGAGATCGAGGAAATGGGTATATTCGACGATGGCTTCGGTATACTCCTCTTTCTCGAAGTATGCCTCTCCTCGCTTCATGATGACGTTGGGGTCGTAGTTCTTTTTGATCCCATCGCCTAGGAAGATCTGCTCGTCGGTGCCGCTTAGGGCTTTCTTCGAGATATCTTGATTCTTGGGTGCGCTGGAGCAGGCGGTGATGACAGAGATTGCCGCGATACAGAGGCCGACAGCCACTGTCATCCGTAGCGCAGCAGTCGAGATAGGGGGAAAGCGTACCATCGCTGCCAGAAAATGTAGCAGGAGCCTTAGCTGAATGCAAGGTTTCGCCTCCATTGTGAGTTGACCCATGTAGCACCGAGACCTATAATCCCGCCGAATCTTGCAGCGAACCGATAGTCTTCAGGCAGATGATACGAACGAGAATTATTGGAACGGGTTCATACCTTCCTGAACGGGTGGTGTCGAATCGCGAGGTAGGGGCTTCGTTGGGCATTGAGCCGGCGATTGTCGCTCGCTTAACAGGAATTCAGGAGCGGCGCAGGGCTGCTGCATCCCAAGCGTCCTCCGATCTTGCGGTGGAAGCAGCGCGACCGGCGCTTGAGGCTGCCGGACTCTCGGTTTCTGAGCTGGGGGCGATCGTGCTCTCGACGACCTCTCCCGACTCGGTCTTTCCTTCCACTGCCTGTCATGTTCAGCGCATGCTCGGTTGTTCCACAATACCGGCATTCGACGTGGCGGCGTCCTGTTCAGGCTTTCTCTATGGACTCTCGATGGCCGACGCAATGATTCGGAGCGGGCAGGTCAAGACCTGTTTGGTGGTGGCCGCGGAAGTGAAGTCTCGTTCCGTCGATCCCGCCGATGGTGATACGGCTCTTTTATTCGGCGATGGGGCCGGCGCAGCCCTGTTGCGGGGCGAGCCGGAGGCAGGCCAGCTGAGTCAAGGGATTTTGGGGGTCCGTCTCCACGCGGACGGCGCCCAGCATGGCCTGATTACGATTCCTGCAGGCGGATCGCGCCGGCCGACGACGTCAGGGACGGTTGAGGCGAAGAGCCATACGTTGCGGATGCAAGGGGCGCCGCTCTTTCGTCTGGCGATCAAGCGATTGGAGCAAGTCATCCGCGAGATCGTGAAAGAGTTCGGTATCGATGTGCACGATATCGCACAGCTGGTCTTGCACCAAGCCAACGGGCGGATTCTCGACCAGCTCACAAAGCGGCTTGGAGTCTCGCCTGAACGGGTCTGTTCCGTGATTGGGCGCTACGGCAATACGTCTTCAGCGTCATTGCCGATCGCGCTCGACCATGCAGTCCGTTCGGGAAGAATTATGCCCCACGACATCGTTCTGTTGGGAAGTTTTGGCGGTGGCGTGACGTGGGCAGCAGGGTTGGTTCGGTGGTAAGGGCTGCCTTCGTGAAAGGTGAAACGTGGGGCGGACGAGTCCTCTTCCTCTGAAGCCTTTCACGTTTAACGATTCACGTCTCACGACTCGCTGGGTGACCGATTTGTTGGACAGGTAGCCTGACGACGAAACGGCTGCCGGTTGGGGCGTTCGCTTCGGCCCACACCCGCCCGCCTAGACCCTCGACGATGTGTCTGACGATTGCAAGCCCGAGCCCTGTTCCACCCAACTCACGCGAGCGAGCCTTATCGACGCGATAGAATCGTTCGAATACGCGCGGGCGATCCATTTCAGGAATTCCCATGCCGGTATCGGTCACGCTCAGTTCCACAGCCGTGACAATCGCGGGCTGTTCGGCATCGTCTGAAACCGGGTGGGCCGCCACGGTGATGGTCCCTTTATCGGGAGTGTATTTGACAGCATTATCGAGCAAGTTGGACAGGATTTGTATCAGCCGGTCTTCGTCGCCGAGCACCGCAGGAAGATTTTCCTCCACGAAGGAGATGAGCTGGTGCCCCTTCTTCTCTGCTAAGGGCCTGATCATGGCCAGCGTTCGTTCGATGACACTCTGAAGATGAAGCGGCTCGCGCTTGAACTGGACCTGTCCTGATTCGATTTTCGACAGCTGGAGAAGGTCTTCCAGAATCAGGTTCAGCCGGTCGCTTTGCTTGAGAATGATGTTGAGGAATCGCGTGTTGGTCTCAGGATCATTTTTGGCGCCATCGAGCAAGGCTTCGATATACCCCTTGATCGACGTGAGCGGGGTCCTCAGCTCGTGGGACACGTTGGCGACGAAATCTTTCCGGATAATTTCCAGGCGGCGTAATTCTGTCATGTCGTGAAAGACCAGTACCGCACACGCGTCGTTCTCTCGATCGGATTCAGTCACCGAGGCCTCGATATGGAGACGGCGGCCACTCGGGTGCAGGAGAATTTCATCTTCTTCGTTCACGCGTTTCGTCAGGACCGTTGAGACCAACGTATCCAACTGAGGATGCCGGAAGACATCGGAGCAGGGGTGTCCTCGCGCTTCCATCCTGGTCACGTCGAACATTCGTTCCAGCGCAGGATTGATTTGCAGCACGCGTCCTCGACGGTCCAGGACCATCACGCCTTCGACCATCGAGGTCAGCATGGCCAAGAGCTGGGATCGATCTTCAGACAGTTCATCGATCTTGTTTCTCAGTTGGTCCGTTATATGGTTGAGCGTATCGGCTAAGAGGCCGACTTCATCACGCGATCCGGTTCGAATGCGGATGGCATGGCCGCCCTTCGCCAGCTGCTGCGCAGCGATCGTAATATCGGACAAGGGCTTCGTGATGCTGTGAGCGAGCCACACACTCAGCACGACGGCAATCAAGAATGCAGTTCCGAAGGCGAGGGACAAGTTCTGGTGCAACTTGTCCTCTTCACGATCGAATGTGGTCATCGGTAACCCCAGCCTCAAGAAGACGGATGGCGTCGCCTGGTTCGCACTGCTCAGACCGACAGCTAAATACATTGTGCGCTCACCGGTGGTGTGACTCGTGTGGAGATTCGTTCCTCGCCCGGTGGCAACGGCTTGCTGAATTTCCGGTCGCATTCGGTGGTTTTCAACCGTAGTGAGGTTGCTATCTGAGACGGCGCTGTCGGCCAACACCCGTCCATCCGGGGCAATGATGGTCACGCGTGCGAGGGCACGCGCGCTGAGATCTCGTACGGCCGCTTGTAATTGGGGGGTTGAGGACAGCGCCCCTGGTTGTGTCAGAAACGGCTGCAGCCCATAAGCGACGAGACTGGTTCGAGCCTCCAGTATCTGGCCCGATTGGACGATCTCCTGTTGATCGAGGGAGCGAACCGCCAGGATTCTGGCGATGAGAAGCCCACAGGCGAGGACCAACAGGGCTCCGATTGTGACCTTCCATCGGATGGAGAGGGTCATGCCGAACGATCCAATTCTTTGAGTTTATACCCCAGGGATTTGACCGAAATAATCGCCTCGTTGAGCGAGGGAAGTTTTTGCTTGAGTCTTCGGATATGGACATCGACCGTCCGCGTCGTTCCGTAGTAATCGTATCCCCAGACGGTATTCAGGAGGATGTCTCTGGTCAGGACCCTGCCAGGATTGCGCAACAGATGTTCGAGCAGGCCGAATTCCTTCGCTGTGAGAGGGACCTCCATCTTCTTCACCGTAACTTCGTGCCGCGCGAGATCCATGACGAGATTACCATAGCGATATTGGGCTGGGCTGTCGTCCGGTTTCCGCTCAAGCCGTCGAAAGAGGGCCTTGATGCGGGCAACCAGCGTCTTGGGGCTAAATGGTTTGGTGACATAATCGTCGGCTCCCAGCTCCAGGCCAATGATGGTATCCGATTCTTCGGCTTTGGCTGTCAGCATGATGATGGGGAGCATCGCGGTTGCTGGGGCCGATCGAAGGCGTTTGCAGACCTCCAACCCGTCGATCTCTGGCAGCATCAAGTCGAGAACAACCAAATCGGGCTTCTCCTGTTTCACTTGCTGGAGGCCTTCCATACCGGTCTTGGCCGATACGGTTTGAAAGCCGTCTTTCTCCAAATACAGTTTGACTAGTTGGAGAATGTCGGGCTCATCTTCAACGATGAGGATTTTTTTGCTTGTGGGGCTTGGCATGGATGGTAGTGAGAGCCTACGGGGGAGAGGGCATCGTGTCAAGACGGGCCGGGAGAGAGGCGCGGGCCAATTCAGTTGACGAGGCCCGCTGCTCTGACGTAAGGTGGACACCGGTGATCTGTGAGTATGCGCGGGCAGAAATGTGGCCCTGTACCGAGTTCAGGAGAAGGGGGCGGTTATGAAGATCTATCTCGCCAATCCACGAGGGTTCTGCGCCGGAGTCGACCGGGCAATCGATATCGTCGACCTCTCTCTCAAAAAGTATGGGGCGCCGATCTACGTTCGGCACGAAATCGTCCATAGCCGGCATGTCGTGAACTCGCTTCGCACCAAGGGCGCTGTGTTTGTGGAGGAGTTGGGAGAAGTGCCGGAAGGTTCGGTTGTGATCTTCAGTGCCCATGGGGTTGCCAAGTCGGTCTGGGACGAAGCGAATCGGCGCCGACTGCATGTGATCGATGCCACCTGTCCATTGGTCATCAAAGTGCATAACGAGGTCAACCGCGACTATACGCAAGGGTATGATCTCATTCTGATCGGCCATGCCGGCCACCCCGAAGTGATCGGGACACTCGGACAGATTCCGGACAAGTTCCACCTGGTCTCCTCCGTAGCCGATGTCGAGAAGCTGCATGTCGATAACGTCCACGATCTCTCCTATGTCACGCAAACGACGCTGAGCGTCGATGAGTGCCGGGATATCGTCGGTGCGCTTCACAAGCGGTTTCCGCACATCAAGGGGCCGCATCAGGAAGATATTTGTTACGCGACGCAGAACCGCCAGAATGCGGTGAAGGAACTCTCCAAGCTGGTGGACGTCATTCTCGTCATCGGTTCCCCGAATAGCTCGAACTCCAACCGTCTACGTGAGTTGGGGGAGCAGTGTGGAATTGCGTCCTACTTGATCGATGCCGCGTCCGACATTAATCCAGCCTGGCTCACGAACGTGCAAGCTGTCGGGATCACTGCCGGCGCTTCAGCGCCCGAGGTGTTGGTTGAAGAAGTGGTGACGTATCTCAAGACCTTTGGGACCGCCGAGGTTCAAGACCTGACGGTAATTGAAGAGGACGTGGAGTTTCTTCTCCCCAAGGAATTGATCACCATTGAGTCTTCCAGCAAATCAGTCGGGGCTCAGGTGGGATAACCGCATTCCTCGCCACCGTTCCATTCCCCAAATATTGTAGGTTTCGCTCCTCGTGCCTACCACCGGCAGTATTTTTCTTTGATTTCCCCTCTAAGTCTGTGCTACAAAACCAGCCGTTCTATCCGCTTGAGCTTTCCCAGGCAGGCTACCGAAGGAGTCTCCGATGTATTTGAAATCACTTGAAATGGTGGGGTTTAAGTCGTTCGCTGAAGCCCGGATAGAATTTCCCGATGGCGTCACTGCGATCGTAGGGCCAAACGGGAGCGGAAAAAGTAATGTCGTTGACGCGATCCTTTGGGTACTTGGTGAGCAGAGCACGAAGGCGTTGCGTAGCGAAAAGATGGAAGATGTGATTTTTAACGGGACCGAAATGCGAAAGCCTCTCGGCCTGGCGGAAGTGTCGCTCGTGATCAGTGGGCTGGATCGGATCCATCTAGATCCCCTATCCGGTCTTTCGAGCCAGCTGTCGGAGTATCAAGAACTCATGATTACGCGCCGCCTATACCGCAATGGCGAGAGCGAATACCTTATCAATAAGACTGTCTGCCGGTTGAAGGATATCAGGAGCATTCTGCTGGATACCAGGGCCGGGACAAAAGGGCACACAGTTATTGCGCAGGGGCAGATCGATCAGATTCTGAACGCGTCACCGCAAGATCGGCGTGAGTTGATTGAGGAAACCGCGGGCATCATTCGCTACAAGAAGCAGAAGGCCGAAACGTTGCGCAAGCTGGATGCGACGCAGCAAAACCTCTTGCGGGTGCGGGACATCGTTGCTGAGGTGAAAAAGCAGTTGAATTCTCTCGAGCGACAGGCACGGCAGGCGCGGTCCTATCAGGCGTTGCACCAAGAGGCCAAGTCGTTGGAGATTCAGTTGTTGACCAACGAATACCGCGTTCTCCGCACCACGCTCAAGGAAGTGGAGTCGGAGTTACAAATGTTGGGGGACCATGAATCCGAACGGTCCGCTGAACTCGCGCACCTGAATATAGAACTCGAGCAGGTCAAGCTAGCGATTGCCACTGCGAATGAGGCGATCGGGCAACGGCGTGAGGAACTGTCGAAAGTTGAACAGCAACAGGCGCGGGCCCTGACGGCTGCGGAAGTTGAACGTAACCGTGGTGAACTCTATGCGCAGCAGCAGAGCCAGGGAGGGGAAGAACTCGAGCGCCTCATCCAGGAACGGCAGCAGAGTGCGGCAGAGGCTGTAGCCCTTGAAGAGACGTTAGCCACGCTCGAGCATGAATGTGCTGAGCGGGAGCAGGTGTTCACAACGCTCGACCGAGAGATGAAAGAGTTGGTTCAGCAACGAACCACAGCTCTGGCTGAGGAAGAACGAGGGCGCCGTGACGTACTCGACCTGGCGATATTGGTTGCGAATACTGAACAAACTCTGGTGCAATTAGCCACACGGATTCAAGAGGCGGCGGCGCGCGAAGGACGGTTGGCCTATGAGCGGGAAAACTTTCAGCTGCAGCATGTTACGGCAACGGATAAGCGCCAGGGGCTTCAGCAGGCCTGCCATGACGCGGAGCGATTGGTGGCCGACCTGCGTCTGCAGCAGCAGGAAGTTGAGGAAAAGAGCGGACAGGTATCGGCCGAGTTAGCTGAAGTCGATCAGTTGGTCTTTCGCCAGTCGGAAGAGTTGGCCGCAGTGGACTCTCATCTCAGAGCGCTGCAAGGCGTGCTGCAAGAAGACATGGGGTATGGGCGGCGCGGTGACGAAGAATCGACGGCACTCAAAGCCTGTACCGGGGTCCATGATGCCATTGCCGAGTGGTTGGTCGTGCCTCCAGGATGGGACCGTGCGGTGGAAGCGATCTTGGGCGAGCGAGTCAGGGGCTGGTTTGTCGACAGTCCTGCCGCGGCGTGTGAGGCGATCGAATTTCTCAAAGGGAAAGATCTCGGTCGCGGCACGTTCATCCCGCAACAACCTCGCTGGACGCCGCGGGAAACGGCGCCTCATCTGTGGTGGGCCGCGATGGAGGGCCAGCTCGGCGTGGTCGGACGCGCGGTCGATTTGATCCCTGTACAGGGCGAGCGCGAAGCGGCCCGTGACTATCTCTTCGATCGAATTGTGTTCGTCGACACCCTCAAGGACGCAACGGCATTGTGGGAGCAACAGTCTTGCGCGGCTCCCGATGGGCCTATCTTCGTGACGCGTGCAGGGGAAACTTTGGATGCGGCCGGGGTGATCATCGGTGGCCAGACCAGCGCAACGGGGGGGCTGCTGCAACGGCGCCGAGAAGTGCTTCACCTGGATGCCCAGCGCCTCTCGTTGACAGGAGGTCTTGAAGAAGGGAAGCAGCGACGAGAACGATTGCTGGCACAGGGACAGGAATTGCGAGAGCAGAGCCGGCAACTCATGGAGTCGCTGCGTGATGCTGAAATGCAGGAGCTCTCACTGCGAAAAGATGAAGCTGGGTTCCAGCATGTGTTGGGAGATCTTGCCCTGCGGATCGATGCATTGACGGATGATGAGCACCGAGGCTCAGTGGAAACGCAGCGGCTCAATCATGATGTGCGCTCCGGTGAAGCGCAGCTTGCACAGTGGATAGCGGAGAAGGACGGCCAGGAAGCCGGGCTCAGCCGTGTGCGAGAGCGAGTGGAGCAGATCGATCACGGTATGCAGGGGCTGCAGCAGCGATTCACAGAGGCGCAATTGGTGGCGCAGGAAGTTCGGACGACCCGTGAGCATCGCCGTCGCGACCTACTGAGGATTCAGCAACAGCAACAAGACGCGACCGTACGCATTGAGACGCTGACACGCCATGTCGAGGGGCTCACGGCTTCGATCGAACAGAGCCGGATTGAACGTGAGAGCCAAGAAGCGCATTGTCGGGAATTCGGCGGATCGGCAGCCCAGATAAAGGCTCGGCTGGTCGAACTTCAAGAAGAACAGGCGCAGGACATGGCGGCGGCGCATCAGCTCGATACCCGGCTGGAGGATGTTCGTCGCGCGGTGACGTCTCTTCGCGAATCCCGCATGGCGGTGGAGGTCAAGAAGGCGGAAGTTCGGATGCAATTGGGAACCGTCGAGTCCACGCTCTTGGGAACGTACCAGGTCGATCTCGCAACGTTGTTCGATGCACCGGTTGGGGAGCTGACATCAGACCAGCTGCCTCTCGGAGAGGAGCCGATTCCGGCAGAGCCTCCGGCGGTCGATGAGCTGACATTACGGGAGCAACTCCAGAAGATTCGCGAGAAGCTCGATCGCCTGGGACCGATCAATTTGGCTGCCATTCACGAACATCAAGAGCTGGATGAACGGTATCGATTCCTGACGACGCAGGAACAGGATCTCTCCACCTCCATCGGTTCACTCAAAGAAATCATTCAGCGCATCAACCGCACCACGAAAGACATGTTTGCCGGTACTTTTGCCGAGCTCCAGCAGAAATTCAGTGAGGTGTTCGTGAAGTTCTTCCCTGGTGGCCGGGCTGAACTCCAGCTGGTTGAGGCGCAGGCGGATGAGACGATAGAAGGGGGTGGACCGCAGGAGCCGGGAGTCGATATCGTGGTGCAACCACCGGGCAAACGCTTGAAGAGCATCACCATGCTCTCGGGCGGTGAGAAGACCTTGACGGCGATGGCTCTGCTCTTTGCGAGTTTCCTGATCAGGCCGACGCCGTTCTGTATACTCGACGAAATCGACGCGCCGCTGGACGAAGAGAACATCGGGCGCTTTACCGGCGTCTTGCATGAACTTTCTGAAGGTGCGCAGTTCATGGTCATCACCCACAGCAAGGCGACGATGGCCATTGCAGATTCGTTGTTTGGAGTCACGATGGAAGAGCCGGGCATCTCAAAAGTCCTCTCAGTAAGACTGGGTAATTTGCAGCCGGTCTATGCAGACCGGACTGGCTAAAACATTCGTACTTCAGAGGACTTCCGTCTTTCAGTTTCTTGACCTTCTAGCAGGGGGTCTGCTATATAGCCCTAGGCAGGCAGATCTATGAGCGTGCCGCTCGCAGATCGAGCTTTACGTAAACGGGGGCGAAGCGAGTTACCCGCATCGTCCCATCCACCCACAGTGTTCCACAGACTAATACGATGAAGCTGATTCGAACGCTTCTGGATCGTCTCTCCGAGAACTTCTTCGTTTCCATGTCGGAGAAGCTAGAGCTGGCGACCGAGCCCAACAACGTGTCTCCGCTGCGACTGGTATCGGATAAACCCCTGCTCTCGTCTCCGGTCGAGACCACAGCACGCCGCTCCACCAACCATTCGATGAGTCAAGTGGATGCGCTTGACGACGCAGTTCGGCGCAGTCAAGCCTGGATGTTGTCCAGACAACATCCAGCAGAGGGCTACTGGGTTGCAGAGCTTGAAGCTGATACGACACTGACGGCTGAATATCTCATGCTGCGGCGGTTTCTCGATTGGGTCGATCCCGAGCGAGAGCGCAAGGCTGTTCTCTATCTCCGTGCCATGCAATCGCCCGATGGCGGCTGGCCGATTTTCTATGGAGGGCCCTCGGAGATCAGCGCCTCTGTGAAAGCGTATTTCGCCTTGAAGTTGAGCGGGGTGTCTATAGATGAGCCCTTCATGGTGCGAGCCAAAGACTGTATCCTCGCGAAGGGTGGAGTGGTCCAAACGAATGTGTTTACCAAGATCGCGCTGGCGCTGTTCGATCAATACGATTGGGAAGGCATCCCCCACATGCCGGTTGAGCTGATGCTGCTCCCGAAGGGATTCTATTTTAACATCTATGCCATTTCCTATTGGTCCCGTACGGTCCTAACCCCATTGCTGATCATCTTCGCGCACCGCCCGGTCTGTCAGATTCCACGGGAGCAGGGGATTGAGGAGCTGTATCTCATTCCGCGCAAGGAGATCCGCTATTGGAAGTTCCCGCCATTCAACAAAGATCAAAAGTGGTTCACCCCGCACAATTTATTTGTCGCATTGGATGCGATGCTGAAACTGTATGACCGGATGCCTCTCATGCGGCTGCGCGAAAAAGCGTTGCATCGCGCCGCGACCTGGATGCTGGATCGCATCAAGGGCAGCGGGGGTCTGGGCGGCATTTATCCGGCCATGGCCAATTCGGTCATGGCGCTGCAATGTTTGGGGTATCAGGTGGATGATCCATTGGTACGGAAGGCGCTCCAAGAAATCGAATCGCTGGAAGTCTACAGCACGGTATCGATCGGCGAGCAGCGCGTCGAAGCCCTGCATCTTCAGCCTTGTCACTCTCCAATCTGGGATACGGCATTGCTCATGAACGCCCTCATCGAGACAGGAATGTCGCAGGACCATCCATCCCTCCAGAAAGCGGGTGCGTACTTGGTCTCTCGCCAAACGAAAACGGTTGGAGATTGGAAGGTCTCGTCTCCCGATGCAGAACCGGGAGGCTGGTACTTCCAGTTCGAGAACGAGTTCTATCCCGATGTGGATGACTCGGCAGTGGCGTTGATGGCGCTGTCGAAAATCAAGATGGCGCATACCGTTGACTTGCAGGAATCCATCCGGCGAGGCATGAATTGGGTGCTCGCCATGCAAGGGTCCGATGGTGGGTGGGGGGCGTACGACAAGGACAACAATCGCATCGTCTTCAACTATATTCCCTTTGCCGACCACCATGCCTTGCTCGATCCAAGCACATCCGACTTGACCGGACGCTGCCTCGAAATGCTTGGGACGTTGGGCTACGATCGGACGCACCCCGCCGTGGCGCCGGCTATCCGGTTCCTCAAGCGAGAGCAGGAGACCGACGGGAGTTGGTATGGCCGATGGGGCGTCAATTATATCTATGGCACCTGGTCTGTCCTGGCCGGTCTCCGTGCGATTGGGGTAGACCTTTCGGAGCCCTATATTTGCCGTGCGGTCGCCTGGCTTGAGTCGAAGCAGAATCCCGATGGTGGATGGGGCGAGTCGTGCCTGTCGTACGGCGACCCTGCGTGGAGTGGGAAGGGAGACAGTTCACCTTCTCAAACGGCCTGGGCCATCATGGGACTTATGTCAGCGGGGATCACCGACGCTTTCAGCGTCGCTCGCGGCGTCCAATATCTGCTCCGTCACCAAATGAAAGATGGGTCGTGGGAAGAGGTCCGCCATACAGGCACTGGATTCCCTCGGGTGTTTTATCTCCGCTACCATTGGTACTGCCAATACTTTCCGTTGTGGGCCTTGGCCATGTATCGGAATTTACGGACGCGCGGGAAGATGCAGGCCGACGAAGTACGGCAGCACGCACTCGTGTCCGGGTGTCATCGAGCCGAACGTTGACCAGTCCGCCGGCGTCATCCGTTGGCGCGTGGCAACCCCTCTCAGGACCTTCGGTGAATCCCATCGCCATCTTTGCCGCGACTCGCTGGGAACTCCAGGCCGTTCGGCGTGGGCTCGCAATGGATCGTGTTGCGACCATCGACGGAGTCCGTTGTCATATTGGACAGCAAGGGAATCGCACCTTTTGGCTCATCCAGACCGGTGTCGGTCCTACTGCCACTCGCTCTATTGCGGGAAGGGTGCTGAAGGCACAGCCCATGTCGCTGGTGATATCCACGGGCTTTGCCTGCGCGCTCGTCCCGGCTCAGGTGGGAGACCTTATCGTCGGCACGGCGGTGTCTTCTGTACATAGTGAAGGAACCTGGACGGTGGGGAGCGATTGTGTGCTCTGCGATGGGGCTGTACGCGCAGGCCTTCTCATCGTGGCGCAAGATGCGGGGCTAGTCGCGCGGGTTGGAACAGTCGTATCATCGGGGACCGTGGTGTGGCAGGCACAGGAGAAGCACCGGCTGCGGCGTCTGACCGATGCGACCGGGCTCGATATGGAAAGTGCGGCAGTGGCGGCGGAGGCGGCGGAGCGAGGCCTGCCTGTGGCAATCGTGCGGACGGTCTCCGATCTGGTGGATGAAGATCTCCCTCTTGACTTCAATCTCTTTCTCAGGCCCACTGGCTGGATCAACGGCATGCAGGCCCTCATTCGCTGCCCCTCCAGCCTCGTAGGGCTGAATCGGCTGCGAAAGCAGAGTCGGGTGGCTGGGAGCCGGTTGACAGAATGGTTTCAGCGTTATGCGGAGACAGGCAGTGAATCTCTTCGGCCGTCCAGGTAACCGATGACGAACGTGATTGAACAGCTGGGTGCGTGGGCTGTCATGCGCGTACAGGAGATGGGCCGCATGCTGTTGTTTGTCCTGTCGGCGTTTGCCTGGCTGGCGCGGCCTCCGTTTCGATTCCATCAAATCATGAAACAGCTCCACTTTATCGGATATCGATCCACATTTGTCGTCGTGCTTACCGCGGGGTTTACGGGGATGGTGTTGGCGCTTCAAGGCTATTACAGCTTGCGGAAATTTGGTTCCGAGGGGTTGCTGGGCTCCGCGGTGGCGTTGAGCATGATTCGGGAGTTGGGGCCGGTGTTGGCTGCGTTGATGGTGACCGCGCGGGCGGGATCAGCCATGACCGCTGAGATCGGCATCATGCGGATTACAGAACAGATCGATGCGCTCGATACCATGGCGATCAATCCGCGGCAATATCTGATCGCACCGAAATTGGTGGCCGGCGTGATCGGGGTGCCGTTGCTTGTGGCCATATTCGATGTGGTCGGTATCTATGGCGGCTCCCTCGTCGGAGTGGACCTGTTGGGCGTGAGCGAAGGGGCCTATTGGAATTCGGTTCAATCGGCTGTGGAATGGAAAGACGTCTACGGCGGCATTCTCAAGTCGATCAGCTTTGGGCTGATTGTCAGTTGGGTCTGCTGCTATAAAGGGTTCTACACGAGGCAGAGCGCCGAGGGGCTTGGGAGCGCGACGACGGAGGCGGTGGTTTTGTCGTCGGTGCTCATCCTCGTAGGGGACTATATCTTGACGTCGCTGCTCTTATAAAACGGCGAAAGTCATCAAGTCTGAAAGTCAAAAGTCGCTCGGCGGATGATTCGACTTGATGACTTGACGACGATCAGACATTACGACTTGTTGTATATGATCAAGCTGGTCGGTGTCGAAAAGAAGTTAGGTGGGCAGCCGGTGCTGCAAGGCGTCGATCTCTCGATTCCTGTCGGCAAACTCACAACCATTATCGGTCGCAGCGGAGAGGGAAAGAGCGTGCTCCTCAAGCACATGATCGGGCTCATGCAGCCGGATCGCGGCGAGGTATGGGTGGGCAATGTAGAGATCTCCCGGCTGTCGGGCACGCCCTTGAACGATGTGCGGAAACAATTTGCGATGCTCTTTCAGGGGGCAGCGTTGTTCGACTCGCTTTCGGTCTTTGAGAACGTGGCGTTCCCGTTGCGGGAGAAGTTGCGTATGAAGGGCCCGGAAGTAGGGCGACGGGTCGAGGAGAAGCTGGAGGAAGTCGGCTTGGCGGGGATGGGGCACAAGTTTCCTGCTGAGTTGAGCGGTGGCATGCGAAAGCGGGCTGGATTGGCACGCGCATTGGTCATGGAACCGGAGATTATCCTCTTCGATGAGCCGACGACCGGGTTGGATCCGTTGATGGCGAAATCGATTCACGATCTGATCGTCACCATGCATCGGCGATTCGGCTTTACGGCGATCATGGTCAGCCATCAAATTCCTGAGATCTTCGGGATTTCCGATTGGGTGGCGATGCTTCGGAAAGGCAAAATCGCATTGATGGCCACGGCTGCTGAGTTTCAGCGGACCACCGATCCGGAGATCCGAGAATTCATTTCAGTCGGTGGGACGGTGGCGCTGCCGGGGTCGCTCGTCGGTTAGGTGAGAGGGGAGTAGCAAGGATGGAAAAAACCAAGTTGGAGCTGGTGGTCGGCGTGTTCGTGCTCATCGGCATATTGTGTCTCGCGTATCTGTCGGTCAAGCTCGGGAAACTCGAGATGATCAGTGGCGACGTCTACGAAGTCGAGGCGCAATTCAACAGTGCCTCGGGGCTCAAACCGGGTTCGACGATCGAAATCGCCGGTGTCGAAGTCGGCAGGGTCCGAGGGATTACGCTCAACCAGGATCGTGCGATGGTGAAACTGGCGGTCAACAACACCATCAAGCTCTATACGGACACCATTGCCTCTATCAAGACGCGAGGCATCATTGGAGAGAAATTTTTGGCCCTGTCTCCGGGAGGGGGCGGCGATCCGCTCAAGCCGGGGGATACGATACGCGATACCGAATCGGGTCTCGATCTTGAGGAGTTGGTGAGTCAGTTTGTTCATGGCAACGTGAAGTGATGGACTGATCAAGGAAAGCATGTGGACGTATAGAGGGAGAGAATACATGGAGATCCAGGGATCTGCTGTTATACAAGAGCAGAGATGGCATTGGGGTAGGGTCGCGAGCGGGATGGCCTGTCTGCTGTTGCTGCTTGGCGGGGTGGCCGTTCAGCCGGCAGTGGCAGGTGGCGCGACCGAGGCCATGAAAAGCACCATCGACGAGGTACTGCAAATTGTTCAGGACAAGGAACTCAAACAGCCGGGGAAAGCCGAAGAGCGCCGACAGCGATTGGAACAGGTCATCGGGGATCGGTTCGACTATCCGGAAATGTCGAGGCGGGCGCTGGGGGCTCCTTGGAATACGCTGTCCGACAAAGACAAGCAAGAATTCGTCGTGCTGTTCAAGACATTATTGACCAATTCCTACGCCGACAAGATCGAAACCTATTCCGGAGAAGGTGTGCAGTATATCAATGAACGGACTGAGAAAGACTATGCCGAAGTCAGGACAAAGGTGTTGACCGGCAAGACCGAAGTTCCGCTTGACTACCGCTTGCTCAACAAGGGCGGCGATTGGCGAGTGTATGACGTGGTGGTGGACGGTGTCAGTTTAGTAAATAATTACAGAGGGCAGTTCTCGAAGATCCTCCGTACTTCAACCTTCGCCGACTTGATGGACCAGCTTCGCAAGAAATCCGATAAGATTAAAGCCCCATAACTCCTTCCATGAATTCCATGACAAGCCTGCGCGGCTTCATTGCCGCTGCCCTCGTGTTCCTCGCGGCGAGTGTCATCTTGCTGCCGGAGGATGGAGGAGCCGGCGTCGAATACTTTCCGGTTCCTGCCGTATCCACCAGCAAGAACGATGGGAACGATGCTGGGTTGATTGTTCCGATTCTAAAAACTGACCCTGATGGAGAGCTCAGATACCTCCTCGCTCCGATGCTCATTCATAATTCCATCGTTGGGACGCGCGGGGCGATCAATCTGTTTCAATACGAGCCAGGGGGGCGAGAAATGCGGCTCATCGTATCGGCCGCGGAAAAGATCGAGCGCAAAGTGTTGTTCAGTTACGCCGATCCGGCTTTCAGTCAGGGGCGCTACTCATTGAACTTCAGTGCCACGTTTTTCAAAAACGCCACCGCTCGGTTTTTCGGCTTAGGGGATGGGACATCAGAGTCAGGACAATCGAATTACACCGCGCGTGAAGGACGGGTGAACTGGCGATTCGGGGTTCATGTGAATGAGGTGACGCAGATCTCCGTTGGTCAGCGATTTCGCCAAGTGAGTCTGCAGAGGGGCGCAACGGATCTTCCATTTACGGAAGAACAGTACCCCTCCGTCGACGGCGTTCAAGGTGAGACGCTCATTTTCGGGAACCGGGCGACGTTCCATTACGATACGCGGAACAGCCTCGTTTCACCCACCGACGGGATGGCCGTTACGGCCTATGCGGAGGTGAACCAGAATATCCGCAACGGCGATCATCCCGTCTACTCCCGCTATGAGCTTGAGGTCAAGAAGCTGCTCCCGAGCGAATCGAAGCGCGCGATTCTCGTCATGCGGGCGGACCTTCAAGCCACCATCGGGGATCAGGTGCCGTTCTTCGAGCAAAGTTCGTTGGGAGGACAGAACAATCTGCGAGGCTATGGTGTCGATCGCTTCATCGATAAGAATCTTGTCGCGTGGAGTATTGAAGAGCGTATTCACCTGGTGCGAATGAAGATTGCTGGGGCGACGGCGGATTTTGAGATGGCGCCGTTTTTGGACACTGGGCAGGTCTTCAATAGTTTTAATGACGTCACCTTTAAGAACTACCGCATGACTCCGGGTATCGGGTTCCGTGGACTCGTCAAGCCCAATGTCGTTGGGCGGGTCGATTACGGCTACAGCCAGGAGGGTGGTGCGGTCTTTGCCGGGCTCGACTTCCCGTACTAATGGGTAGTCGCATTAGGTGTGCAGGTCCATGATGTTGTTCCAGAGTTCTCGCCGCATTCGTCCTTTCCCTTTCTTTCCAGACTGCGGCCCAGCGGTGAATCGGCTCTGAATCGGCTCTTTTTATTGGGTATTGCGATTAACATGATTTCAGGTAAACTCCCCACCTCTTGAGGGATAGCCAGGCACCCCTTTCCCACATTACCCTGCGCAAAACGTTATGGCACTTGGGACGCAACAGACCTGTTGGGATCATCCGGAGTCTACTGTTGACTGCCTGCTAACGAACGTAGGCTGTCAGCTTGCAGCGAATGGGTGCGTCCTCGAATACTGGGAGGCTGGGATAAGCTCATCAGCCCGGATTACTGGGGAGCAGGGGATGCTGTGAAAGTCCGGTTATCGTTGGTGGTTTATCCAGTAGTCTTAGCCGCGCTCCTCCTCTCCATTTTTCCCCAGCCTGTACCGGTTGGGGCAGAGGGGTTCGGTCCATTCCCCGTCAGAAACTTCCAGGCCTTTCAGCAGTTGGTGTTGAGTCTTCCCGGCGACCGTGCCGCCGTCGTAAAACCGGGTACGGTCGACGTGCGGTTGGAACTTGCTGAGACTGCGAGTATCTATAATGATAATACGCCGCCGATCAATGTGAACGTAAAATTTGAAACCCTCAGATCCGGTCTCTTCCTTCGTTATGGCGCCACGGACAAATTGGAGCTCGGGCTGGAAGTACCGGTGCTCTACCGGTATCAGGGATTTATGAATGGAGCCATTACTGCGACCGAGCGGGCAACGACTGGCGAGAATCCGGCACGAGCGGCGCTTAGGAATTCCAGCTTCTTGTTTAATGTCAGTCGGAACGGACAAACAATCATGGGCGGAGGTCCTGGCGCCATGGGGTTGGGGGATACGACGCTGATGAGTAAGTATCAACTCCTGACGGAAGGGGCAGCGATGCCGGCTGTTTCGCTCCGTGGCGCAGTGAAGTTGCCGACGGGGAATCAAGCGGATTTTTTCGGAAGCGGGAGTCCGGATTTCGGGTTGGGTCTAGCGGCTGAAAAGCTTGTGGCTGGCCGATGGCTACTCTATGCAAACATGACCGGAGTCGTCCCGACCGGCACCATAGCAGGTTTTGGCCTACGGCCCACTCTGTCAGGACTTGCCGCCGTTGAATATCTTTGGTCGGAAAACCTGTCGATCACGACTCACTTTGACTACTATTCGTCGCCGTTTTCCGGGACCGGCTCACCTGTATTCGACCAAGGTGTGACAGAATCAGTCCTGGGGTTCAGCTATCGTGTAGTCCCGCGCTTCTTGTGGCAAGTGTATGCGGTGGAAAATCTCGACTTTATTACCGGGAGTGCTGCAGACTTCACCCTTTCAACAGTACTCACCTATCGGTTCGAACCAGGCTCGAATCGTCAATGAGCTAAGCTTTACGGCTAAACACTTGACAACATAGGACTTCCGTGTGAAACTTCCTCCTGCCAGCGGTTAAGCTACCACATTACTTCGCCAATGCTTATCTGAGCCCAGCTCATTGTTACAGACGTACACATTGACGTAAAGGAGCATTCTTCATGTCAATCTTAAAGACCATTCAAGGCCCAGCTGATCTGAAGCGGCTGTCACCGACGCAGTTTCCTGCCTTGTGTCAGGAGCTGCGCGAGCAGATTATCGACGTGGTGTCCAACGTCGGAGGGCACCTCGCCTCGAACCTCGGAGTGATTGAACTCACAGTGGCATTGCACTCCTTGCTCAATCCTCCAAAGGATAAGATCGTATGGGACACGAGTAATCAAGCCTATGCGCATAAACTACTCACCGGGCGTCGGGAACGATTTCACACACTTCGACAGTACGGGGGGTTGAGCGGGTTCACCAAACGCGAAGAGAGCGCCTACGATACATTCAACGCAGGCCATGCAGGAACCGGTGTATCCGCGGCCTACGGCATGGTTGAAGCGCGTGAGCAGTTGAAACAGCGACACAAGGTTGTCTGCATTGTCGGCGACGGCGCTATGACGGCCGGCATGACGCTGGAAGGCCTGCATCATGCCGGAGGGCTGGGGAAAGATTTCCTGGTCATTCTGAACGACAATCAAATGTCCATCTCGAAGAACGTGGGGGCCATTTCCTCCTATTTGAACCGGACTTTTACCGGCGAGTTTTACGGCAAGATGCGGGAGGAAACAGGACAACTGTTGAGGAAGATTCCCCATATTGGATCAGATATGCAGAAGTGGGCTCGCCGGGCTGAAGAGCTGGCCAAAGGAGCGATCCTCCCCGGGCTGCTTTTTGAAGAGCTTGGGTTCACATATACGGGGCCGATTGACGGGCATAACTTCGAGCACCTGCTGCCCACCTTGGAAAATGTGCTGAAGATGAAGGGGCCGGTATTGCTCCATGTCATTACGAAAAAAGGGCTGGGCTATGAGCCTGCGGTGAAGAATCCGGTATGGTTCCATGCCTGCCCGCCGTTTGTTCGGGAAACCGGAGTCCCGGCGAAGAAAGCGGCGCGGCCGTCCTATACGCAGATCGCCATCGAATCGTTGGTGAAGCTGGCTCGAGCGGACAAGCGGATCGTCGCGATTACGGCTGCGATGTGCGAAGGGACCGGTCTCAATATTTTCGAAAAGGAATTTCCTGACCGGCTCTACGACGTGGGAATTGCCGAACAGCACGCGGTAACATTTGCCGCGGGGCTTGCGACGCAAGGCCTCCGCCCGGTGGTGGCGATGTATGCCACATTTTTACAGCGCGCGTACGACCAGGTCGTGCACGATGTCGCCACGCAAAATCTCCCGGTGACCTTCTGTATCGATCGCGGGGGGCTGGTTGCGGAAGACGGGACGACGCACCACGGCGCATTCGATTATGCGTTTCTGCGCCACATGCCGAATATGGTCGTCATGGCGCCGAAGGATGAAAATGAATTGCAGCATATGATGAAAACCTGCGTCCAGTATGACGGGCCTGCCTCGGTGCGGTATCCGCGCGGGCTGAGCCTGGGCGTCACGATGGATCAGGAGCCGAAGGTGTTGCCGATTGGGAAGGGCGAGTTGTTGCGCGATGGGACGGACGTGGCGATCGTCGCCATCGGTGTGCCGGTCTCGCATGCGGTGACGGCGGCGAAACGGCTTGAGGAAGAAGGTATTTCCACGGCGGTGGTGAATGCGCGTTTCGTGAAGCCACTGGATCAGGATTTGATCGTCAAGGTGGCCAAGCGCGTTCGCTATGTGGTGACGGTTGAAGAAGGCTGCAAGATGGGTGGGTTCGGCTCAGCCGTGCTCGAAGCTCTGTCCGACGGCGGCGTGACGCACGTGATGACGAAGGTCTTGGGGTTGCCGGATCGGTATATCGAGCAAGGACCGCAGGACTTCCTGCGTGAACGATACGGGTTGACGGCAGAAGGCATCTATCAAAGCGTGAAGGAACTCATCGACAAGACACCGGCTTCCTCACGAGAGGAGTTCACTCTGACTTCATCGACCGATCGGCTGCCGCACGGAGATGAACAGGGAAGCTGATTAAAGGCGTGAAACGAAGGGTAGCGACTCAGGTAGATAGGCTGAAGGTTTTTAGCGGTTGGGTTTTTGCGCAACGAGGATTCATCTCTGTTTGAACCCAAGGCCGTAGAAACCGAGAAGGTGTTGAATGCCTAGATTCGTACTCTGCGAGATCATTTATAACCTTCAGCCTTCAGCCTGAACACCTGAGCAGTTACAACGAAGGCAACAAAAAACACGATGCACATTACCAGACGAAAAACCAAACAGATCACGGTCGGCAAGGTCAAGATCGGTGGAGATGCGCCCGTGTCCGTGCAGTCGATGTGTTCGACTGATACGCGCGATACTGCGGCGACGATCGAGCAAATTCGCCAGCTGGAAGCCGCAGGGTGCGAAGTGATCCGTGTGGCCGTGCCGGACGATGCAGCGGCGGCAGTGCTTCCTAAGATCAAAGCGGCGATGACTGTGCCGCTGATTGCGGATATCCATTTTGACCATCGGCTGGCATTGAAAGCAGCTGCGGTCGTGGACTGCGTCCGGATCAACCCCGGCAACATCGGGGCCTGGTGGAAAGTCGAAGAAGTCATCAAGGCCGTGAACGAGCGAGGGATCCCCTTGCGCGTCGGCGTGAACGGCGGGTCGCTCGAGCGGCCGTTGCTGGATAAATATGGCTGGCCGTCCCCGGAGGCCTTGGCCGAATCGGCGCTCAATGCCGTCCACGCGTTAGAAGATGTGGGATTCACGAATATGAAGGTGTCGCTGAAGGCATCGGATGTGCACCATGCGATCGATGCCTATTGGTTGTTTGCGCACCAGTCCGATTATCCGGTGCACATCGGTATTACCGAGGCGGGAACGGCGATGACCGGAGCCGTCAAATCCACCATGGGGCTCGGATACTTACTTTCGCAGGGTATCGGCGACACCTTGCGCGTGTCGCTCGCTGCCGATCCGGTCGAAGAAGTGAAGGTGGGATTCGAGATCTTGAAGTCGCTCGAACTGCGCCATCGAGGGATCAATGTCATTGCCTGTCCCACCTGTGGCCGCGTCGAGATCGACGTCGTGAAATTGGCCAACGAACTGGAAAAGAAGCTGGGCCATATTAAGACCCCGCTTAATGTCTCGGTTCTCGGCTGTGTCGTGAACGGGATCGGTGAGGGGAAGGAAGCGGATATCGGAATCGCCGGAGGCGAAGGCAAAGGCATCCTGTTCAAGAAGGGCAAGCTCGTCCGAAAGGTGCCGATCGAAGAGTTGATGGATACATTGATTTACGAGGTCGAGCTGATGGCGAAGGAAAAAGATGCTGAAGGAGACGGGGCGGTCATTGCTCCTTCGAATGAAGGATGGGAGTCCCTTGAGCCTGAATCAGATCGGCCCTCGACACTCGGAAAAGAAATTCCTGTCCTCTCCAGTAAACGGTAGATCGTTCCTCTAGCCTCTCTCCCCTTGTCCAGACTATAATGCGTGCCTAGGGCGCCGTACCCAAGTGGTTAAGGGAGCAGTCTGCAAAACTGCGATGCAGCGGTTCGACCCCGCTCGGCGCCTCCACACAGAGTTTGCGCGACCCCATACATATGAATGCGGGGCTTTCAACTCTCTTGATTAATCTCGCGCCGTCTTGTCCCTGTCACTACCCCGTCGAGTGAAATGATGGATGGCAATTGAGTCCCTTGAAAGTAATATGGCAGGGCTAATGTGCGGAGGAAATTGACGGGCGGTGAAACTGGGTGCTAGAATCCCTAGCGATTATCACCTGCTAGTTCGGTGGCCGGATCGTTGTCGTCACCATTACAGATTGAAAAGAAGGAGAGAGAGGAATGGCCGTTCCACTTTCCCAGATGGCTACTGTTACGAAGTATGTGCTCTCCCAGAAGCTGAGTGGGGTGAAGCGCTATCCGCTCGTGCTGATGTTGGAGCCCCTCTTCCGCTGCAATTTGGCCTGTGCCGGCTGCGGAAAGATTCAATACCCGGATCATGTGCTGGATAAGCGACTCACGCCCGAGCAATGTTGGGCTGCGGCGGAGGAATGCGGGGCCCCGATCGTCAGCATTCC
The DNA here is from genome assembly GCA_963782735.1 of Nitrospirota bacterium. GTDB lineage: Bacteria > Nitrospirota > Nitrospiria > Nitrospirales > Nitrospiraceae > Palsa-1315. The sequence goes on along the minus strand of CAWAKW010000020.1, from coordinate 39,878 downwards.
CGGTGGCGAACCGATGATCCATCCCGAGATGTCAAAGATTGTCCGTGGGCTGGTTGAGCAGGAGCGATATATATATCTCTGCACCAACGCGATTTTAATGGAGCGAAAACTCGACGAGTATCAACCCTCGAAGTTCCTTACGTTTAGCGTCCACATGGACGGTCTGAAAGACGAGCACGATTTGGCGGTCTGTCGGGACGGTATCTATGATGTGGCGGTGAAGGCGATCAAGGCGGCGCTGAAGCGGGGGCACCGGGTCACGACCAATACGACCCTCTTCGATGATGCCAATCCTGAGCGTGTGCGGAAGTTCTTTGATGCGATGATGGAGCTAGGCGTCGAAGGCATGATGGTTTCACCTGGGTACAGCTATCAGAAAGCGCCGGACAAGCAACATTTTCTGAAGCGAGAGCGCACGAGGGAATTGTTTTCTCGTATTTTGGGTAGTCCGAAGAAGGAGTGGCGGTTCAATCAGTCACCGCTGTTCTTAGAATTCTTGATGGGCCGGCGGGAATACGAATGTACACCCTGGGGCAATCCGACCTATAACGTGTTCGGGTGGCAAAAGCCCTGCTATCTACTTCAAGAGGGCTATGCGAAGACGTTCCGTGAACTGATGGAGAGCACGGAATGGGATCACTACGGAACCGGGCGGAACGAGAAATGCGCCGATTGCATGGTGCATTGCGGCTATGAACCCTCTGCTGTCGAGGATACGTTCGGCACGCTGTCCGGGTTTGGCCGGACCGTCAAGTTGACGATGCTTCCCACCTCGCGATGATAGAGAACGTGCAGCATCGCACGCCTCCCGTCGTTTACCGGAGCCGCCCAGCCAACTTCTTGATAGGCGTTTCACGGTTCACGTCTTACGTTTAACGGTCCCCTGATGACTGACACCAAGAACCATAGTGGTGAGGGGGTAACAGGATCGCCCGAAGGTCGTGTATTTCAGCCGGCTTCTTTCTCCGAGCTTGCAGAAGCGGTGGAGCTGGCGTTCGATTATCGCGGCGATGTGACGCTGTCGTTAAAATCCGGTGAAGCCATTTTCGGCTATCTCTTCAATCGTAAGGTCAGCGGGTCAGATTCCTATCTTGAGATGTTCCCTTCCGACAGTTCCGAGGCGCGGCGCATTCGTTATGACCAGATTGCGGCGATCGCCTTCACCGGTGAGGACACGGCAACGGGGAAGTCCTGGGAGGCCTGGATTGCCAAGAAAGATTCGGAGCGGCAAGTCGAAGTTAAACGTGTCGAAGCCGAGGCAGAAACACGAGGAATTTTGTAAATTCTCCACCTGCCAATTACATCTCTTTTTTCCTTTTCCCCTACACAGGCGTATCGAGAATGGTCCTCGCCAAGTGCTTGAAAATTGGCTTATCTCTCCATCCGGTCAAGCGTCAGTTCGTTGACTAACAGGTAGGGGCTATGTTAAAAATCGCAGTCCTAAAATTGACCGAGATTGCTGGTAATCGCACGTATCGTGGTGGGAGGCGCAGAGCGATCGCACAGAGTCAGTCACGATGGCGAGAATGGGTTCTAGCCATTGCAATATTGAGCGGTTTCCCCTCTGTCGTGGCCGCGACGCATGAGGCCGACCACCGGTTTACGGTCGAAGGGTATGTCTGTGGGGCAGATGGGAAAAGCAGCGCGAATGTAGACGTGCTCGTCAAGGATACAAAGATCTCCTACGGGCAGATCGTCAAGACCGATGGAGACGGACATTATAAGGCTTCGTTTCATCTTCATAACGATAACCTTGGCGATCCGCTGCTGATTGAAGCCAACGGGCAACAGCAACAACAGAAAGTCTCGTTCGACCCGAAGGATCTGGAGGCAGAGCGAGTCATTCAGGTCAATTTTGGGACCGGTTGTACGCAGGACAGGAACACTACTCCTTTGTGGGTCTATCTCGGGTCTGGGGCTATCGCGGCGGCAGTTGGTGGGTTCATCGGGGTCAAACTCATTCGTTCGTGGCGGAAGCAGGAACAGAAACGAGGGAAGTTTCAGGGCAAGCGGAAGAAATAACCGAAGCGGTCCATGGGGCTGATGTGCACCTCGCTGGATCGGTGATTCGAAGTGGCGGGGGGAATGCGCGTGGTGTCACGGTATTTATAGAATCGGCGCTTTTACTGTGGATAAATCTCCCCGGTGAAAGCGCCGTTCATTTGAGTACGAGAGCCAATCGTCATCGATGTGGCTGAGAAATAAGGAGTGTGTGAAGGTTATGAAGCAGACGAAAGTTCATCAGTTGGCGATGGTGTTGGGGGTAGGGCTCTTCATGGTGGCATGCGGAGGAGAGGGGGGGGAGGGGCCGATCGTTCCACCACCTCAAGCTCCAGCCGAATGGGCTGATAAACATATGCCGGCTGGTTGGTGGACCGATGCGGCCAAACTGGAAGAAGGGCGGAAGCTCTACACCGGCGAAAAAAACCCCGATGTGAATTGTGCCAGTTGCCATGGTAAGGACGGCAAGCCAGCTAAGGCGGGCGCCCGTGACTTCCGCGTCAGCGAACGGATGAAGCTCTACTCTGATTCCGTGTGGGCATGGCGGATTGCCGATGGAGTTCCCAATACGAAGATGAAGGGGTGGAAGAGCAAGCTGTCAGACGAAGATGTCTGGAAGCTAGTGTTGTTTGAGGCGAGCTTCGGGATGCCTGGGAAGGGGTGGGACGCCGAAAAGAAGACTTGGGTCGATGCGGCGAGCGGCTCGGCTGCTCCGGCTGCAGTTCCAGCTGCTCCGGCACCGGCGGGTAAGTAAGCGGTTTCATGCTGGGAGTTTGTGCGATAGTAATCCAAGAAACACTTCTTGCACTGAGCTTCAGGGCAGCCTAGTGGTGTGTTCGCATAATAATAGCCTAGGATGCCATGCGATGCCTGAACGAACGGTTCGCTTCTACGGCCATGACCAGATCTTCTCATTGCCCCCGTCAGTCCTTGTCGCGGAGTCATCGCACGGCTCATACGGTGAAATGACGCTATTCTGCACGACGAACAACCCCCTGACGCCCAAGTCCTCTGGCTACAGGGTAAGAGTGGAGTGAGCGGGTACTGCGGAACTGCAGAAGGGGACAAACCTTGGCTGCCTAGTGGTGCGCTGGATCTAATCCAGAGAACGTATGATGCAGATGTCTCAATGTCGGATAGGCTCCTAGCGAAGAGGGGCGGCGAAATATTATGAAAACGTGGCAGCGCGGTCTGGTGGCGGTCTGTGCGTTTCTGGCGTTGTTCGGAGGCGTGGCCTATGCTCAAGTTCCTGGAGTGTCTCCGGTAGAGTTTTCCTATACAGGGAACCGGACCGCCGTATGGATTGTCGCCCAGCTTCACACGCTGTTTGGGGCATTCATTCTCGGCGCCCCGATCTTTATTGTGATCTCAGAATGGTTGGGGTATCGGAAGCAAGACCTTCGGTATGATCGCCTGGCCAAAGAACTGACAAAGGTGTCCGTCATTCTCTTCAGCATAACGGCCGTCACCGGCGGCTTGTTTATTTTCGTGCTCCTCGCAGCGTACCCGCAGTTTACCACGTGGTTCATAAATCAATTCTATCTTGTGTTCGCGGTGATCTACCCGCTGTTGTTCATCAGCGGGACCATCGTGTTGTACATGTATTTCTACATGTGGGACACCTGGAAGGGCGAGAAGAAGGGGCGTCATATTGCCCTCGGTGTGCTCTTGAATCTCATCTGTATGATCACGATGTTCGTGATCAACGGCCCGACGTCGTTCATGAATACGCCGCCGAAGGCTGAGGGTATCTCGCCGCAAGAGTTTCTCGTTGCTGCGAGCTTATGGGACAAGATCGCCAATGTTGGCTGGCTTCCGCTCAGCCTTCACCGGATCGATGGGAATGTGGCGTTCGGAGGATTTGTGACGGGCATGATCGCCGCCTACATGTATATGGGGGCGAAAAATCAAGAAGAGCGGGCGTACTACGATTGGATGGGCTTTATCGGAAATCTGATCGGCGTAGGCGCGATGCTGTTCCAGCCCTTCACAGGATTACTGTACGCGTACCAGATGTGCGATTACGATTTTTCGTTCTGTCCGTACATGATGGCCGATCAGCTCTCGATGTTTTTCGAAATGCAGGGAGCCATGATCGGACTCATGTTCTTGGCCAGTAACTATTACGTCTGGCTCAGCATGAAACGTATTGAGGGGGTCGAAAAGGTCCGGATGACGATCCTGGCTCCCATCGTGATGGTGGCGTTCCCCTTTGCCATGATGGTGGTGATGAATTACTACTGGATTCCCGACCCGATGTCGTTGGCGTTCCTCCTCCCATTGGTTCTGGCGCCGCTCTTGGGCCGGTTCATTCCGTATACGGTGTCTGCGCGGACTGTGATTAAAATCGGCTTTTTGATGGTCATTGTGGGCGATGCGATCTGGCTCACTCCCCATGGTTTCGCGCCCACCAGCGCCAAGATGATGGAAGAGTTGAAGCTGCCGTCTGATTGGGAGTTTCTGTCGTCGATGCCGGTCAAACTTTCCGCGGTATTCACGCTGGTGTTTGCCACGGTCGTCAACTATGTCTTGTATAACCGAGCCATTAAACAGGGCACGATTATCTGGGGGAAAATCGATTTCGCCTCTCAGTTCGTGCTGATCTTTCTGGCCTTCAGTTCAATTTGGATGATGGGTTTGATGGGCGCCGTCCGCTCGCTGGTGCGGAAGTACTTCCACACCTACAGTTTGATACCCGACTTCACTGCGGAGTCCTTCACGCCGACGCTGTCGTATTCTGCCTGGTGTATTACGGGAATTTCAGTCGTCTTTTTCATCGCTGTAAGTGTTGCAGTTTTCGTGGCCCTTCGGCCTTCCGATTCGAAGGGGCATGTACCCGAAGGCAGTCCTATTCCTGCCAGGGCCAAGTAATCGGGGCGCAGCACGTCTACTGAGGACTGAGAGTCTGCATGGGGAACGTAATTAAGAAGCTGGTCATCGGTTTGGTGGTGGGTGGCGCGCTGTTCGGCCTTTCGAGGGCGCTCGAGTTTCCATTCGTTTTCCAGATGATGTTCTTCGCCCAAGCGATGTTCGGGGCCGCCGTTTTCATGCTACTGGATGCCCCGTCGGTCAGGACTATGAGCGGGGCGAAATCTGTGGTTGCCACTGTGATGTTCTACATCGTGCTGTGCACGGTGTTCATTTCCGGTGCCTCAATGTGGCCGCAATTTGATCCCGAAGATGAAAAGGGGAAGATCGCCAAGGTCCTCGAGCCGAAACGGAAAGCCACGGAGCAGGGGAAGGCCGAGGAGTTAATCGCACGGGTGAAGGCGCTCGATGAGCAGGTGAAGGCGTTAGAGGTGCAGCTCATGTCGCTGGGCGGGGATTCTCAGGTGACGAAACTGCCGACGACCGGCACTCCCCCGATCGTGACCAGCACGGCGCCGGCAGGAGACTTTATGAGAATTGGTGAAGAGCAGTGGCAGCTGCAAGAATGTTACAACTGCCACAAGCTGAAGGGCGAGGGGGGGAAGAAGCGTGGTCCGGAGTTGGACAACATCGGCTCGTACCTCACAGTCGCCGAGATCAAGCAGAAAATTATGGACCCCAAGAGCATTATGGCCGAGGGATTTGAGAAGGACTGGGAGAAAGGCAAGATGCCGGACAAGTTTAAGGACGTGATGGAGGACAGCGACATCACGGCACTCGCCACCTGGCTGAGCACATTTAAAAATACATCCGTGAACACGCCAAAGCCGATTAAGAAGAAGTAGCATGCAGCCTCAACTGAAGTCGAAAGTCCGCTGTACGGACCAAGAAATCGGGGAGGTGTCCAGGGTCATCATGGACCCGCTGTCCCATGAGGTCAGCCATCTTGTCGTGTCGATGAACGGCAGGGGCGAACGGCAGGTACCCATGGGTGCGGTGCAGACTGTGGCGGACGATCTGGTGCAGCTGCGGTCGTCCTCGTCCGAAGTCCTGGGCTTGCCGCCATTCAAGCGTGACGACTATGTCACGCTGCATGAAGTAGAAATCCCGGGTCTTGAGAGGCATATTCATGTCACGCCGGGTGAAGTCCTGGTCCCGTTTCCGGAGTTGGAGCGGAATGTCAAACGGCGGACGTTTTTTGCGAATTTGACCTACGTGACGGGGTTGTTTATCGGATTGCCGCTGGTTTTTCCCGTGATGAAGTTCTTGATGAAGCCGATGTATGCGCCGCTGGACAATAGATGGCTGAAGATCGGTAACATTGAGAAGGTGAAATTTGCCGACACAGGGACGCAATTCCAATATAAGCGCATAGTCAAAGAAGTTTATATGCCGGAAGCCGAGGTCGAGAAGAATGTGTGGCTCATCAAGGCCACTCCTGCGGTGCTGGAAAAAGTGTATCAGGGGAAAGATATGGATTTTCTGGACGCCGAGGGGAAAGCCGTCTGGACCAATAAGAAGGACATGCCGTACCTGGCATTTTCCGGTAAATGCCCTCACCTCGGTTGCGCGTATAAATGGCGGAAACACAAGGTGCTCGGGCAAGTCTTTCTCTGCCCCTGCCACTTGAGCATCTATGATGCGTCCGGCCAGGTGTTGGATGGACCAGCCCCACGTCCTCTCGACTTGCTGCCGATTAAGGTGTCCGCGAGCGGCGATGTGCAAATTATCGATATGGAATTTAAGGCCGGGACGAAGTCTCAAACGCGGATCGTTTAGATGAGCGACACCCCTTCTGCCGGCACGCAGACAACCGTCGCCGAAAAAGTCTTCGCTTTTGTCGACGAGCGAGTCGGCCTGAAGCTGCTTGCAGCGAAGATGCTCAATGAGGCGGTTCCAGGAGGCTCTCGTTGGGCCTACGTCTTCGGGTCAATCCTGTTGTTTATCTTCATCATGCAGGCGGTCACGGGCGTGCTGCTGATGTTCTACTACGTGCCCACGGCGGACCATGCCTACGCCAGTACCCAGTACATCATTCACAATGTTGACTACGGCTGGTTCCTGCTGAGTTACCATTTTTGGGGCTCTTCAGCCATGGTGCTCTGCGTCTTTGCGCATATGTCCCAAGTTTTTCTCTGGGGCGCGTATAAGAAACCGCGTGAACTCATCTGGTTGGTCGGGTTGGCGCTGTTCGCTCTTGTGCTGGGGTTTGGTTTTACAGGCTATTTGCTTCCGTGGGACCAGCGAGCCTATTGGGCCACGACGGTCGGCGTCGAGATTATAGATAAGATACCGTTGCTGGGCGACTTTTTGGCGCGGTTTCTTAAAGGAGGTCCGATCCCTGGACAGATGACCTTAAGCCGGTTCTTCGTCATTCACGTCATGGTGCTCCCTGCGGCCCTGATTGGGTTGGCCGGGCTGCATCTCTTTCTCTTTCGATGCGCGGGGCCAGCTGGTCCATTCCAGGGTACGCCGACAGAGCTGAAGGCGAAGACCGACTATTTTTTCCCACGGCAGATTTGGAAGGACATGGTCGGGATGGCGGTGGTCTTTGCCTGCATCAGCGCGATGGCCTTCTGGGAGCCGGTGGTCTTGTTGGATGAGGCGACGCCTGATCCGGGCGAATATCATCCGGAACCGGAATGGTACTTCTTGTTTATCTTCCAACATCTTCGATTGAAGATGTTTTCCGGACAGTTTGGACAGTTTCTCGGTTCGATTGCGTTTCCCAGCGCCCTTGGGGTCATGCTGATGTTGTTACCGTTCTTCGACCGCAACCCAGAGCGGAATATTTTCAAGCGCCCGTTTGCCCTGATAGGGTGGGTGGTGCTCACGGCGTCGATCCTCCTTTTCACGGTTTCTGCCATTATCAATCGATCGTTTTTGGATTAGCAGGATGCTGAAAACGTTTGCCAGCATGGAGAAGGTTGAGGTTCAGGCTAAGGTTGAAGCTCAGATGAGCACGTCGGATCTTCACTCAACCTCGACCTCAGCCTGCCTGCCCGCTGGCGTTCATCGTTGGGTACTCGCATGAACGATCACATCTCCCCCATAAAGCTCGGGTTCGGTATTCTCTGGCCCGCCTTCTGGACCGGCCTGCCGTTCAAGCTGGCCATCGCCGTACTTTTTCTGGCATTCGGAATCGTGCAATTTGAAAACAGAATCGGGCTCGCCTTCTTGATGCTCCTGGCAAGTCCGGTCACGGTATTCGCGCTTCCAACAATCACCCTGGGGCTGGATTCGCACATCGGTGAAGGCGTTGGCATCGTGTTGCTGTTTTTGCTGTCGATTCCCATCGACATCTGGGCGCTCAGGGTCGTGGGTCGAACATTTTTCCTCGAACGGTTACGGCGCGAGCCGCCAAGTTTGTTGGGGCCGACGCTTTGGTGGAAGTGTGCATTGGTCGGCGCCATCTATGTGCCGATCCTCTGGGCGGTTCAGAGTGCGATCACTGAAGGCGCGATTTCTGCTGCCCATTCGATATTTGAGAAGGATCTTCTAAGGGGAATACCTGTGGCGGAGCGGATCAGTATCGATCTGACCCTCTGGGCCACTGTAGCCACAGGGACGTTGCTGTTGCTGTTGGTCATCGGTTTTTCACTCATAGGACGGGTGATCCGAGGGACGGTGGAGTCGGCAGGTCATGCGCCGGAGAATTATCAAGGGCTGATTACCCGCTGGGATTTGATGCGGGTGCCGGCGGATCAGGGATTGATGCTGACAGTATTGTCCAGCGTGGCTGTGGTGTTGTCACTCCTGTTCTGGTCTTTTCTCCCGGTGTTTACCCCGCACCCGCACGATTGTTGCAAGAAGATTGAAGAAAGTCCCGCGCCGGTATTCAAGCCTCTCGAGACTCTGAATACAAACGAAAAAAAGATCGCGCATCTTGCGGCGCAGGTCGAAATGCTGGTAGAACAGCGGGCGAAATCCGAACTGGAAAAAGCGCGGAGCAAGGAAAAAGGCAAAGCAGGCACAGAAGCCGTGAACGTGCAGGAAGTGCCGGAAGCAACAGAAACGGCTCCGGCTGCCGCTAGGAACCAGTAACATGGGAGATGATGAGGTGAGGGCAATGCGATATCAGCGTGGATGGATTCAGCGGCTTCTCCGGAGCGGGAGCGAGCACGGAGGAACGCTCTTGGGGCTCGTGATAGCAGCAGGCCTTCTCAGCCTTCCTGCGCTGGCTTTTGGGGCAGACGTCGCACCGGCAGCCCCGACCGAGTATCGTGACATCCCCTACGTCGGCAGCCGCAACGTCATCTGGGTTATCGCACAGCTCCATTTGCTGCTCGCGGGATTTGTGCTGGGTGTGCCGATGTTTGCCTGGGTATGTGAAGTCGTGGCCTGGAGGGGCGGCGAAAAGCGCTATGACAAACTCGCCAAGGAATTCACCAAACTCCTGACATCCGCTTATTCCACAACCGCGCTCTTCGGCGGCATCTTATTATTCCTGCTGATCGCGTTTTATCCCAAGCTGATGAACTATCTGACCGATATTTTCTTCCCGTCGTTTATTATCTATTGCATCCTTTTCCTGGTCGAGACCGCAACGCTGTACCTCTACTGGTATGGCTGGGACGCAATGCAGTACGGCGGCAAGAAGACCTTTCATATTTTTCTCGGTCTCATGCTCAACGTCTTTGCGTTTTTTATCATGATCATACCGAACTCCTGGGCTACGTTCCAGGCCAGTCCTGTCGTGATTGCGGAGGGGACGGATATGGCGCGAGCCTGGGCCGCGACATGGAATCCGACCTGGTGGCCGGTCAACATTCACCGGATCATCGCCAACGTGGTCCTGGGCGGTTATATCTGCGGCGCCTACGCCGGGATTCGCTATCTGTCTGCCAAAACCCCGGAAGAGCGGGATCACTACGACTGGATGGGCTATGTCGGGAATTTCATCGGTGTCTTCGGTCTGTTGGCGCTCCCGTTTGCCGGCTACTGGCTCATGCGTGAAATTTACCAGTACAACCAGCAGATGGGTATCACGCTGATGGGAGGCTTTCTGTCGTGGCTGTTCATTCTGCAAGCCATGCTCATCGGAGTGCTCTTTCTCGGGTCGAACTATTATTTCTGGCTCGGGATCACCTATCGCATCCCCGGGTCCGCGTTGCAGTACCGGAAGCCGATGTTGGCGATGCTGGTGGTGCTTCTATTGTGCCTGGCTGTCTGGATGACCCCCCATTCGCTCGTTGCGAGTTTGGAAGAGGCGGCAAAGATGGGAGGAACCCACCATCCGCTTCTGGGAGTCCTCGGTGTCATGTCGGCAAAAATGACCGTATCCAACTTGATGATTCTCGTCACATTCATGAGTTTCATCATGTATTGGCGAGCCGGTAAGCAGGACACGGCCGGCTGGGCCAAGGTTGCCAAAGCGATCATGGGTGCCATCCTTGTCATTGCGGGCATCGCAGTCATCATCCTTGGCGTATGGGGGTATTTTGTTCCCGCGATCATTCGCATCAATTATTTCTCGACGTCGCAGGTGTTGATCGTGATCGGGGTCATGTTGACCATCACGCCGCTGACAGCCTTGCTGCTGAAGAGCGCCAAGACTACGACGGAAATGGTCTGGGGCAAGATGCCTCCCCGTGCCGGCTACTCCCTGGTCCTCAACGCAATCATGGTCATTCTCCTGATGACACTGATGGGGTACGCACGGTCCTCCTCTCGCGTCCACTGGCACGTCTATGGCGTGCTCCGCGATACGTCGCAATACGCATTTTCACCGGCACTCGGCTATGCGTCCGGGATCATGTCCTTGTGCACGTTCTTTTTCTGCATGATTGTCGCGTTCATTTTCTGGGTAGCCACGATGGGTGATAAGGCGAAAGTCGTTAGCGCATCGCCGAGTAAGGGGGAGTTGCCCCATGGCATGCCGGCGATGGCAGGCGCATCGAGTGCGCTCGATAAGCCGGGAGAACGCAAGTTCTGAATTTTGAGTGATGAGTTTTGAGTTGAACCCAGGACTCAGAACTCAGCACTTCTAACTACCCAAAGGGGATATATGAGCGAAGTAGTCAGACTGCAATTAATATGTCTCTCGGTGGTAGGGAGTGGGATCCTCATCCTCCTCTTTATCAAATCCGTATTCCCGAGGGTCATCGGATTCGTTGCGATTGTGCTCGGCATCTTCATGCTCACGTCGTTGTCGATTCCGCAGATGGCGTCGTTGCCGCCCGTTGAGGAGAAATTCGACATTGCCACGGTAAAAACGCCGACTGATCTGGCGGCTATTGGACAGAAGATTTTCTTTAGTAAGGGCCAATGCGCGCTGTGCCACACTATTGGACCCAGCGAATCGGCCCGTTGCCCGGACTTGAAGGGGATTGGAGCGAAGCTGAGCCGTGAGTTTCTCTATGAAAGTCTGACGCAGCCACAGGCGTACGTCTATATGGACTATCGCCATGAAGGCTTGCCGAAGCACTATCCAGCCGACATGCCCGCCATCAATAAGAACCCCATCGGACTATCCAGGAACGAGATTCTCTCGGTCATCGCATTCTTACAGCAGATGAGCGGCGAACCGATTTCTATCAATCCATCTGAACTGGAGGTGCCGGGACAAGCGCCAGCCGCTCCGGTAAAGGCAGCTCAGTCCGGTCCGATGGCCGTGGCGCAAGCGCACTGAGGAGGAACGTATGGGGCCGTTGATCAAGCTGATCTCGTTGAATGTCATCACCTATTTGATTTTGAAATTTGTAGTGCCCAATATTCCTGGCTCGGCGCCGCTGCCGGCTAGTCTGGTATTTCTCTATCTGTTGCTGACGACGTCGGGGTTTCTCATCCTTGCCACAGTGAGCGCGGAGTCCAAAGAAGATTTTTGGGGCCCGATACAACGTTTCCTGGTTGGAGAAGGTATCGGCGGGCTGCAAGCATTACGGTATGGTGTCCTGATTCTGTTCCCTTTACTGGTTGGCTGGCAAACCTATAACAGTACGGCGGTCAGCGATGCGCCTCCTGGAGAAAACAGGACCATTCATCCAGCTCCACCAGGCGAATATGCCGGTTTGTCAAATCCGGTTCCAAAGACACCGGACACGATTCAGCAGGGGAAGGGCTTCTATGCGGCATTCTGTTCTCCCTGCCACGGAGGAAACTTCGACGGCAAGGGTTCGGCGGCCAGGGGGTTCAATCCTCCCCCGGCTAACTTCTCCGATCCCACGACGATCGCCATGCTCCAGGAAAGCTATTTGTTCTGGCGGATTAAAAAAGGCGGCGTCGGTCTCCCGATCGAAGGGATGCCATGGAAATCCGCGATGCCTCGATGGGAACTCGAACTTCCCGACGAATGGATCTGGAAAATCATCATGGGCGAGTACGATGGCGCGCATCAATCACCGAGGACCTGGGAATAGACGAGGGTAGGCCGATATGCCTTCTGTGCTCGCGCACCGCGCACGTCAAGAAGGTAAGCGGTGAACGCGCGCAGTGGAAGGCACATAGCCCCACCCGCTGAAGAGTGAGTGGGGAGTTAGTGAGTAGGGAGAGGACGAAACTTATGATACGCGGACTCAGTCGAATCGTTCCGAATGTCGCCGCCGCCGTATGGCTTGCTATGGCATTCTTGCCCCTGCAGCTGGCTGGAGCCGAGGAACAACCCAAGGCTGCCGCTCCAGCAGAAACTGCGGCAAGCTCGTCGGTCAGTGCCCCGCTGGTGAAGGGTACCCTGCCTGCCGACGACCCGACTGCGGCAGTGTGGAGCAGCGCCCCCATGGCAACATTCCCGATGTCGCCTCAAGTGCATTGGCCGACCCGTATTCTGGAAGCGACGGTCAAAGATATGATCGTGCGCGGCTTGCACGATGGGACCAACGTGGCGATTCTCTTGGAGTACGCAGATCCGACGGAAGATCCGGACGATGCAGCCGCGATTCAGTTCATGGTGGGCGACAAGAAGGCCCATTTTGCGCATGGCCAACCGATGGCGCAGGTCGAGGGCGGCCCGGTCAATATTTGGTATTGGAAGAACAAGGACGGCAAAGGCGTCGACATGAACGCCAAGGGTTTCGGTACGCTAAAAATCCAGGACCACCAAGATGTGAAGGCCAAGGGGGCCTATGCCAACGGCAGATGGAAAGTGGTTTTTTCGCGGCCACTCGACACCGGACATCCTGAAGAAGATACGCAGATCACGACAGCCGGCTTCATCAATATCGGCTTCGCTGCCTGGGACGGCAAGAAGGATCCAAGCAGCGGCGAACTGAAGGAGAAGGGCTCCCAAAAGGCCGTCTCATCCTGGTGGTATTTCCGCGCAGAGGCGCCACCGGATTACACTGGTTATTACTATGCGGCCATTGCCGTGGGCCTGGCTCTCGGATTTCAGTTCATTCTGATCCGCAAGCTAAAGAAAGGGCAATCAGCATGAAGGCGGCTCGGCTATACGCAATGGGAGTGGTGGGAGCAGTGGCTTGGGTCGGTGCCTTGATTGCCGTGGCAGGCTGTGCCAACGAGCAGGGGGGGAAGGGACATGAACTCTACGGCCACTACTGTTCACACTGTCATGGTGAGAGTGGAAAGCAGAACGAAGGATTCAATTGGTCCTCGATGCCTGATCCGAAGCCCAAGGATCTCACGAATAAATCAGAGATGAGCACCTTTAAAGACGAAGACATCTTCAATACGATTTCACGCGACATGAAGGACACGACTGATGTGGCTGAAGGTGGGGATGAAATCGGCGACGACGATTTTGCCGTGCCGACCATGCCGACTTTCAAGTACACCCTATCGGAAGAAGAGATTTGGGCCATTGTCGGTTATGTTCGCGGACTCCATGGCGGAAAAATGGAGTTTAAGGTCGAGGAGCGGAAAAAGCAGCTTGAAACGGCGCTCCAAACGGCAAAAACGAATTTAGAGCAGGCGACGAAGGCCTATGAGGCAGCCGAAAAGCAAGCGAGCGAGGAAGCGGAAAAGAAGAGTGAAGCGCTCAAGAAGGATGTGGAGCCAGACGAATCCTCCTATGCCGACGAGTTAGCGGCCATGAGCAAGGCAAAAAAAGAACTCGATGTCGCGCAGGCTGCGATGACGAATCTCGTGACCAGACCAGGGAAAGGCACGAGTGTTCCCAGGCCGGATCTCACGATAAAGCCGGACCAGCTTGCGAAGACGGTGGCGCTCGGCCAACGGCTCTATGAGAACAAATATGGCTGCAACGGTTGCCATAGCATCGGCCCTGACGGCGGCAAGGTTGGGCCGGCGCTCGACCGGGCGGGATTTAGATTGAATGGGACCTGGGTCTATCGGTGGTTGAAGAACCCACAGGCGATGAATGCAGAAACCAGGATGCCGGCGCTTGGTCTCAACGACGCCGACGCCAAAGCCGTGACGCTATATCTGACGACATTGAAATCGATGACGACCGAGGAAGATATCCAGAAGGCTGCAGCTGCAGCTGCAGCGGAAAAGGCTGAGGCAGAAAAGGCTGCGGCCAAGGCCAAGGAAGAGAAGGCCAAAAAATAAGCGTTCGAGAACTGAGAAAAACTTGGTCTATCGGTCTGTCTCCTTGATTTGCTTGAATGAAGCTAACCAGATAGACCGAATAGGCCAGACGGACTATTTGAACAAGACTGGCTGCGGACTGTTTCCTCTCCCTCCGTTACAGCAAAAATCCTGCAATCATTCCAATAAAGACCGCGGCTCCTACCCATACATGTTGCTGAAACATGCGGAAAGCGGTGGGAGTCGGTATGGTCTGTCTAAGCTGTAGGGATTGCCGCAGACACCACACTCCAATGGCAGCAAGCGCTGCATAGTAGATCCATCCGATGTGGGCGAACCAGCCTGCGAGTCCCAGCAGCAGCAGCATCGCGCAGAAGACCACGCCGACCGCAATCCACGTCGACGAACCGAACAGCAGCGCTGAGGATTTCACACCGATCCGACGATCGTCCTCCCGGTCTTGAAGCGCGTAGATCGTATCGTATCCGATCGCCCAGCAGATCGTCGCAGCGAACAGGCACCAGGCCGGCGCTTCGATGTCTCCCCGCGAGGCGGTCCAAGCCATGATGGTGCCCCAGCCAAAAGCGATACCCAACATCGCTTGCGGGATGTGGATCACGCGTTTCGCAAAGGGATAAAGGCCGGCCAAGAGGACGGCAATCGGACTCAAGAGAATCGTCAGCGGGTCGAGGAGCAGCACGAGCATTCCGGCGAGCAAGAGGAAGAAGCCGACGACCAGCAGTGCATGTGTCCGGCTCAATTCACCTGATGCGAGTGGTCGTACCCGCGTGCGTGTCACATGTCGATCGAAAGATCGATCCGCTAAATCGTTCAGCACGACTCCCGCGCTGCGCATCACGAAGGACCCGGTGACGAAGATGGCAAGCAAACGAAGCGGAGGAATACCGCGCGCGGCCAAGACCAAAGACCACAGAGTCGGGAACATCAGTAGCCATGTCCCAGTCTGGCTCTGTAAGCGAATGAGCCGGCTGGTAGCCGACCAGGAGAGCCTAGGCGGCGATGACGATTCCGGTGCCGGTGAAAAAGGCTCGGTCATGCGGGTGACCTTAGCCGAGGGGTGTCCGGGCTGTCAACGCCGAGACTCTTGGTCTATTCTGTCTGTCTCGTCTATCTGGTCTGTCTGGTTGGTCTGGTTTATCGAGTTTGTTTTGTTGCTTGACTAACACGAGACAGACCAGATAGACCGGATCACTCGTCTCGCTCGTCAGTTGTGCTCATTGGTTGCTTTTCTGTATAAGAATGATTGTGCAGGTTCTTGATCCAGCGCGTCCGTCCATTCTGTTTCGTGCAGCCTCAGGGGTTGTCGTGGGGTTGTGCGTTGCGACGTTGGTGAGCTGCTCGTCTTTATCGAGTCGAGACTCCGAAACCATCGGATACTTTCTCCCGTTGACCGTCCACCTTCGATCCGACCCCAGCATCGTTGGAGCCCAACTTCCCTATCAGGACGCCTGTGGCCAGAGGCAATCCTTACCGATCAGCGCTCCATTACAAGAACTGCTCAGACGGAAAACAGGCCGCGTCTTTGAAAAGGTCGTTACAGGTGAGACGAGACCTTCGTCGATGCCGGATGGCGTTGTCGATGCATCGTTGGGCTTGGCCTATGTCGATCTCGCTATCGTTCGAAAGGCCAACAAGCGTTATCCAGCCACGGTTACCATGGGATTGGACTTTGCGTACAAGGCCGCCGACGGCACAGTCCTCTACAGCAAGAAAATACAAAGCATCGGGCGTGGAGAGGTCGAAGTGACCGAGGCTTCGTGCGAGGTGAAGGGGCTCGATACAATTGCCCAAGAGGCCATGGGTTATGTGACAGATGGCATGGCCAAACAACTCGGGACGTCCAACAAGATCATCGATGCTGCGCGAGCCCGCGAGGCAGGTACATCCAACGCAGCTACGGCGGCCGCCCCTCCACTGTCCTCTATTTCAACCGGTGGGGTATCCACATCGGCGAAACCGACAGCCGCGCCGCAGTCGGCGGCAGCCGTTCCTGTGCCGGTTCCAGCGGACGAACCTGCCACGGTCATATTCAGAGCAATCGTCCATGAAGCCAATCGCAATCAGGTGCTCCATAGTGGCGAAGCTATCGCGATTGAAATTGAAGTCAAAAATGAAGGGCCTGGGTCCGCACGGGCTGTCGAGTTATCGGTGACTGCCACGCCGACCTTGATCGAGCGGATTCCAAGCGTGGTCACCATCGGCGATCTTCAGCCTGGCGAGGAGAAGCATCTGACGCTGGAAGGCAAAGTCGGCATGGTGAGAGATCCCCTGCAGGAGGAGTTGACACTGATATTGCGTGCAGGGTCCTCATCGGTCACGCTGCCGCCCGCCAAAAAGTTTTTGGTGGCGATGACGCCTGAGCCTTCGGTGGGGACTGTAGCGCTGCCGGTTGATGTCGATCAGCTGCCGAAGCGGACCAGCATGCTCAAACAGCCGAAGGCTGTCGGCATTGTCGTCGGGGTGGGGCAGTTTCGGGAGAGCGGCATTGCCAGGATCAAGTATGCCGAACGAGATGCGGAGGTCATGGCCATGTACCTCAAATCAATCGGGGGAATTCCTCCCGAGCGCGTGCGCACCCTTGTGGATACCCATGCCCTCAAGAGCGATCTGGTTAAGGTCTTGGAAGAGTGGCTGCCCGCGCAGGTAACCCCCACCACCGTCGTCTATGTCTCAGTCACAGGACGGGGAGTTGTTGAGCCAGTCACCGGCGCGGTCTCGATATTGTCGTTCGATAGTATGGCCACGTCAGGCGCCAGCCGGTACTCGCTTCGCCGGTTGCAGGAATCCTTGGCCAAATTGCCGATTCAACAGGCCGTCGTGATGCTCGATCTCTCGCTTGAACTGGCGCCAAGCGCAGAGGCCGTCGGTACGATCACCCCGTTGTGGGAACAGGAAGGCAGTGGGAAAGAAAAGATCATGTGGATAATCGGCAACCGCGCTGTCCAACCGGCGCACTCTTACGATCCCGGTCAGCATGGGCTGTTTACCTATCACCTCTTGAAAGGGTTTGGTGGCTCAGCCGATCTCGACAAGGACGGCACGATCCTCGCCGGCGAACTCTGTATCTACACCAAGAAGCAGGTGCGCAAGGTAGCACAGGAACAGTATGGCAACGAACAGGAGCCCCTCTGCCTCCCCGGGCCAGGCCAGGGGGCCTTGGTCAGACTGCAGCCCGTTGCGCGATTCAAATAATTTGGAATTTAGAACTGCGCTCAAGTACCATTCCTCTTCCGAACAGATTGGGTTCATTGACAGGTCCAAAGCCCGGTCTGTATCATGGCCCGAACTTTTCGAGCGTCCGTGCCCATTCAGGTCAACGACCCCTAGCCGGCGTAGCTCAGTTGGTAGAGCAGCGGTTTCGTAAACCGCAGGTCGTCCGTTCAATCCGGATCGCCGGCTCCAGTTTTTCAGTGGCTTAGAGAAGCCTCGCAAGATCGAACCTGCGATTGTGCTAAATTTGTGCTAAACGACCGTCCTGCCTCCAACGCATCCACCCCTTCCCGTAAGACTTTCCGGATAGTGATGGGCATAGCGCTGCGTCATGATGGGCGACTTATGCCCCAGGAGCCGTTGCACCTTATACAGGTCTATTCCGGCTTGAACCATCCTGGTTGCGAACGTATGGCGAAGATCGTGGAAATGGAGATCGTGGATCTTCGCACTGTCGAGCGCGATGGTCAGAGCTCGCCGGATGTTGCTCCCATCTAGGGGCGTCTGGCTTTCGCTGTGGAACACGATATCAATCGTCCTTAGGCGCGCCGCGTATTTGCCTTTCAGGAGATCAAGGACGGTCGTATTCACCGGGATCGTCCGTCGCTCGCCGTTTTTTGAGCGAAAGACGGTAACCGTTCGACGGAACAGATCGACACCGGCCCATGTGAGGGCCAGGATCTCCCCCATGCGCATACCGGTGTAGATGGCAAAGACCATGAGCTCTCGCAACCACGGAGCCGCAGCAGGGAGAAGTCGCTGTTCTTCCTCCACGGTCAACCAACGATCCCGCGTATTGTTTTCCTTCTCCATGGAGACGCGGCAGACCGGGTTATCGGTACACCATTCCCACTCTCGACGAGCCAGATTGAACGCTTTCTTCAAGGTCGCAAGCTCCCGGTTAATCGTGGCCGGTTTCACCCCATCGGTATAGCGTTGGTTCTTGTAGGCGACAATCAGCTTCGGCGTGATGTGATCCAGCGTCGGATTCCCGAAGAACATCTTCAGGTTTTTGATGCTGGTGAGTTCCCGCCGATGATTAGCCCGCCTCGCCGCATGCTCACTTGCGTACCGATCCATCAGTTCCTTCAAGGTCCGATGTTGCGCTTCCGGTTTCTCGAAGAATCGCCCTTCGATAATCTGGACCTTCACCTTGCCTAAGATCGCGTCGGCCACCGTTTATCAGCGGTCCCCGTAGACCGTCTGACCTGCTGCCCTTGATACATGAACGACATCCACCACGTATTGCTTCTCTTCACGAGTCCCATCCCGTTCACTCCTTTCCAGTGGGACTCGGTGTTATGGTTTCCCCGTGGCCGGGAGTATAGACGGCGCGCTTCGCTCTCGCAATGAGGTCATCGACAGGAATATTGGGCGTACGGTCTAGCATGTGGGACACCGGATTCGATGGTGTTGTCGCAAAGGACGCCAGCCAGTGCTGGATCTCGTCCCAATCGAAGCGGATCAGTCCATGGATTTTTCGGCAGGGGATCTTGTCCTGAGCCGCCCAAAGATAGAGCGTGGATGGCTTGATGTTGAGCCGTGCTGAGAGTTCTTTTACCGTTAAGAGCATTGGTCACGACAGGAAGGGGGAGTCTGACGACACCCCCTCGCCCCCCTGATATGGTGCGTCCGCGTGACCGCCGGCGTCGGACTGCACTCCCAGTGGGTGCGAGCTGGCGCTGCAGAGCAGCGGCCAGGCCTTCCGGGTGCCACTTCAGGCCTGTCCCCCGCGAGCGCGCCATCCCGCCTGCTTCTTCGACGCCCCACCCCTGTGCTGTGAAGGGTGGGGCTAGACATCGTGATGAAGAAGGAGGCGGACATGGCCATTCACGGTTCCCAGGGCATGCTGAACGGGCAACGGCAGCCGAAGCCGAGCAATGAATACGCCGTGCCTCGATACCGGGTCACGCTCGTCCGCGACAACCGGGCCGTCCCGCCCTCGTCGCCGTTGACCACCTCGGTCGCCGCTGCGGCCATCCTCAGACCGCTCTTTGCGGGACTGGACCGTGAACAATTCCTCGTCTGCGGGCTGGATGCGAAGCATGCCATCATCGGCGTCAACATCGTCTCGATCGGCTCCCTGACCTTGGCCATCGTGCATCCGCGAGAAGTCTTCAAACCGCTGATCCTGATGAACGCCGCCGCCTGGATTTGTGCGCACAATCACCCCTCCGGCGATCCCACCCCCAGCCCAGAGGATCGCGTGCTCACCAGCCGACTCCGGCAGGGCGCCGACCTGCTCGGCATCACGCTCTTGGATCATCTCATCCTCACCGAAGAGCGCTGCTACAGCTTCGCCGACCAGGGCTGGCCTGGCGCGTGAAGGCTGAGGCCCACACGAGCCGGAGAGGACCCAGATCACGGCTGACGCGGTCTGCGCGATCCCCATCACCGCGACACCCCATCCGATGGGGAAGGGTCGGCGTGGGGGGAGGTGTTCAACAGTCGCCGATGCTTCGCTTTCAATCGGCTCTTCCCCACGACGAGGACGTGCTCCAACCAGGCCTGTCCACCGGGATGTTCGACGCACATCGCCAACGTCGGGGCCACTGACCGACTCACCCACCGTTTCGCCTTGGCTAAGGTCTGGGTCTCCTTCTCCACGACAAGACGGCCCTTCTTGAACCCGTCGGTGAGCAGCAGCCACCAGTCCAGGAGCGGGGCCCGATACCGAAACTCGTCCTCCTCGTCTCGGGTGGTGGCTCGGAAATCCACATAGCCTCGTAGCACCCCGACCATGAATTCGAGCCAGTCGGTTTCCTCCAGGTAGGACAGGACCTGTCCACAGACTTGGGCTCGGTCCTTCTTCAACTCCAACTCCCAGCGGATGCCGTACTCCTGCCAATCCTCTCGCTCTTTGGCTTGCAGCTCCAGGCGTTTATCGTAGACGCGCAGGAGGGTCTGACTGTGCGGACTCCCGAGATAGAGGGTCTCTCCGCTGGGCGTGTCTGTATGGATCGATCTGGACGAAATGCGCTGCATACGGTCCGCCCGCGTCACACATTGCCCGATCTCAATGGCCTGTCTGATCGTCGAAAGTGGGACACAGCTGTTCCGATCATCGAGCGCGCAATCGAGACGCGTCAGATGGCCGTCTTGCTTCAGAATCCACTGGAGGACCGTACGGACCTTCTCCGTAGGCCAAGGGGCAACAATTCCGGCGGAGAGATCGACATGGACTTCAAGGGGAGCACGAGGCGCGCGAGTACCCAGTTTGCCCACCCCTCGGCTGGCACTCGCGGTGATCCAGGACGCGGGATAGCCGCGAAAGCCAGCTGTGCTTTTGGTCCAGTCGCCTCCTAGCATCTGCATCGTGTCCTGGGCGGAGCCTGCCGGCAGGGTGAAGGCGAGCCAATCAATGGTGAGGGTGAAGGGTGAACTCATGGAATCCTTAGACCTCCTGTAACGATCCCTGTGGGTAGTGCCCCCGTGTCACCGAACGGGGGCGTTTCTTCGGGCCGCGCCGCCGGCCTTGGCCGGCGGTCGCGCCCTGCGGTATCGAGGTGACGTTGAGACGCCGCATGCGGCTTCGTCCGTTGCGTTCCATCGCTCGTCGAACTTTTGCGAGATCGAACCGCGCCATCCGACGCAACCACTGCACGGGAATCTCGCCACTGCGGTACCCCCGTTGTACGGACTTCACGCTCATGCGCAGTTCAGCCGCCAATTCCTTCACCGTGAGTAACTCTTTCTTCATGCCCAGTCCTTTCTACCGGTGCGGCGCAGCACGGCGCTGACCATACCGCTGTGAGATGTGTGGAGGAAGTACCCTGCTTAGGCCTGCTTAGGACAGTTAGGGACTCTTAGGGGCAACGGTCACGAGCGAGCGGGAGGGAGATGCAACCTCAGTGTACAAATGTAGGAAGGCGTAATATTAAGAAAGGAGAACAATAATGGATGTATCAGGCTGGCGGGTACACAAAAGGTAAGAAGTTGAACAAAAAACGGTCTCTCTGTGCCGATTTCAGTAGGAGTGACCGCGAGTGACAGGGATGAAGGCTCCATTTCCAGGCCAACGCCCTCCCAAGTTGGGGTGCTTTCCCACCGGGAGAGGGGTATCCGGCTCCCTAAAGCCTCAGCTGACGGGTATTTTGATATGCCGGGACTCGATAAGAAGCGCTCAGTGAACATGACATCTGCACCAAGTTCGTCCCGCCCGCAGTCAAGCAGTCGGGTTGGGATGTGCTGTCACAGATCCACGAGGAGGTCTATTTCACGAAAGGCCGGATCATAGTTCGTGGCAAACTGGTGACCCGCGGCAAGGCCAAGTTCGCCGACTACATTCTCTAGGGCCTTGCTCTACGAGTGAACTGAGGTCACTACACAACCGTATTTTCACGGTAACTGTCTACAGCAGCAGCGGGTAAAAAATTATTTCAGGAGGGGGCTTGACAACATCTATTTGTATATGCAATATTATGCCATGACGAAAACGGAAACACATAAACGGATGAATCACGGTAACGAGATCATTGATCAAATCGCGCATGAGTGCCTGCTGATGCGCGTGCGCAAACTTGATCGTGTGCTCACGAGCATCTACGATGCTGAACTTCGGCCGTTCGGTCTGAAAGCCAGCCAAACTTACACTTCTGGTGCTTGTAGCAAAGGCTCGGCCCCATTCGACGTATCGAGATTGGGAAGCGTCTGCACCTCGACCCATCCACCCTGACCCGGAATCTGAAGATCATGCTGACCAATGGTTGGATCCAAGAGATTGCGGATGGGGAAGACGGCCGGGGCCTCCCAGTACAGATTACAGTCCAAGGTCGTGACCTGCTGGATCAAATCGGTCCGTCTTGGCGAAAGGCCCAAACTCGCACGGAGAAGTTTCTTGGGGATGATGGCGCGACACTCTTGCGAAAGCTTGCTGCAAATAGAATCGAACTGCCGTCAGGGTAGGGCCTTTTTTTTGACCATGTACTTGCATATACAAATACATATGATTCCATTACGCACCGTATCGTCCTTAACCAACTCTCGCAAGGAGCACATCGTGAACCTCACTCGACTCAGCCCTACCTGTCCCGCGACATGGCTCAGAGAGTTATCGTGCTTTAGAGAGGAAGGAAGCAAGACAGACGCAAAGCGGCACCCAATTCTAGTAGTCGGAAACAAGCGTTTAACCCCACTTCAATGGAGGGCGTTATGAGCAAGATACGTCGGTCAATAGCAGCATCGGTAGCAGCGTTGGTCCTCTCGCTCGTTGGCCTAGTGGGCTGTGACCACAAACCGCACGCCGTCGAGAATGTGAATCCTGTCCATGTGGCGACTATGCAGAAGACCCTTCGCGATCTTTGGCTCGGGCACATTTTTTGGGTTCAGCGTGTCGTCTTGTTCAACACGACGACCGATCCAGCAGAGCAGGATGCCGCCGACAAGCACGTTCTGGCCAACGCAAAACGATTGCGAGCACCCTTACGCCGTTCTATGGCGAAGCGAGATCTGAGAAGTTCCTTGCCCTGCTGACGGGCCATTATGCCGCGGTCAAAGACTACGCCGAGGCTACCACGTTTGCGAATACGCAAGGGCAGGAAACTGCGCTTGCTCGCTTGGCGTCCAATGCTGACCTCTTTGCCGAATTCATCAACGGAGTTAATCCCCACCACCTGCCGAAAGACACCGTTCGGGACATGATCGCGGCGCATGGGGCCCATCATGTTCTCCAAATCAACCAGTACATGAGAAAGGAGTATGTGCACTTAGATGAAACCTGGCCGATGATGCGACAACACGTCTATCTCTTTGCAGATACGCTCACGACAGGATTGGTGAAGCAGTTTCCAGGCCGGTTCTCGTGACTTGTGAGGACGCCGTCGCCTGCATCGATTCCGAGGAAAGCACACGGAAAGGAGCACATCATGACACGCACTCGACTTAGCCTTACCGGTCCCGCCACCTATTTGGTTGGTGTCTTCGTTGTGGCATTGATGACCACCCTGGGATGCAATCATCAAGACGAGCAATCCCCGCAGATGTCCCGGCCCGTGAAGGTCGCCCGCATCGTGGATCAGACTGACAGTGTGATGAGTTTCGCCGGGGACGTGCGAGCGCGCTATGAGACGATGTTGTCCTTCCGCGTGCCCGGCAAGTTGTTAGTACGACACGTCGACGTGGGTGACCGCGTGCGCAAGGGACAGGTATTGGCACGGCTGGATCAGAACGACTACCGTCTCGCCGTGCAAGACCTTCAGGCGCAGCTGGCCTCGGCAGTCGCCGATCGGGACTTCTTACGCGACGATGTGGCGAGATACCGTGAGCTGTTGGCGCAAAAGGTCACTAGCCCACCTGAATTCGACCGCCATCAAACCGCCTACACCACGGCGCGAGAACGGACGGCGGCGCTCGAAGCCCAACTGGGCCATGCGGTCAATCAGTTGGCGTACACCGAGTTGGCGGCCGACCGGGACGGCGTGGTGACAGCACTGGAAGTCGAAACGGGGCAGGTCGTGAGCGCCAGTCAGTCCATCGTCAAGGTGGCTCAACTCGACGAAAAGGAGATCCACTTCGATGTCCCCGAGCATCGCCTGCCGGGACTCAAACGTCGGCAGGTCGTGAGCATCACTCTATGGGCCGATCACGAAAAGCGCATGAAGGGCCAAATTCGCGAGATTGCTTCGGCGGCCGACCCGGCCAGCCGCACGTATCGTGTCAAAGCCGCACTGCTTGAGAATCAGGAAGCCGCGCAATTGGGCATGACGGCGACGGTCTGGGTTCCTTCGAACACGCCCTCTCGAATGACCGTTCCGCTCTCGGCCGTATTTACCCCGCAGAACAAGCCGGGACAACCCCATGTGTGGCTGGTGAATGAGCAGACCGGCACGGTCAGATCCGTGCCGGTTCAGGTCGGTGAAACGCTGGATGGGGAACGCATTGCCGTAACGGGACTCGCGTCTGGACAGTTGCTGGTCAGCGCCGGCGTCCAGCGTCTTGCGGAAGGACAGGTCGTGCGTTTGCCGGAAGCGATCGCATTGGCGATGAATGGAGAGAGCGCCGAGAGCAGGAGGGGTCAGCCATGAAAGACTTCAATCTAAGTGAATGGGTACTCACACACCGCGCGTTCACCGGTTTTTTGATGGTATTGGTGTTGCTGGGAGGCATGTTTGCCTCAGTCCGGCTGGAACAGCGTGAAGATCCGGAGTTTACGTTTCGGGTGATGGTCGTCAAAACCCTGTATCCCGGCGCTACCGCGCTGGAAGTGGAACAGCAGGTGACCGACCGGCTGGAAAAGAAAATTCAGGAACTGCCGAACCTGGACTTCTTGCGCAGCTACTCGAAACCCGGCGAATCGGTGATTTTTGTCACGCCTCGTGAAGATACACCGCCCCAAGACATTCCCGAACTCTGGTATCAAGTGCGCAAGAAGGTGGGCGACATCCGCATGGCGCTGCCGCCCGGCATTGTCGGGCCATTTTTCAATGACGAGTTCGGCGATACCTACAGCCTCCTCTATGCATTTTCTGGCGAAGGCTATAGCTACGCCGAGCTCAAACAGGCGGTCGATTCGACCCGTCAGCAACTCCTGCGAGTCAAGGATGTCGAGAAAGTCGATCTCATTGGTGTTCAGGATGAAAAGATCTATGTCGAGTTTTCCGACAAGAAGCTGGCCGAACTGGGACTGGACGCCTCGGTTGTTGCCGAGGCCTTGCAGGCGCAGAACGGCATGACACCGGCCGGAACGGTGATTTCCGCACAGCGCAATCTACCCCTACGACTCACCGGCTCCTTCGACTCGGTGGAGAGCATGGCGAACCTGGCCGTGCGGGTCGAGGGCCGAACCTTGCGCGTCGGCGATTTTGCCAAGGTCACTCGGGGCTACATCGACCCGTCCGAATTCAAGATGCGCTTCAACGGCAAAGAAAGTATCGGCCTCGGCGTCACGATGAACAAAACCGGCGACGTGCTGGAATTAGGAAAGGCGCTGGAAGTAACCATGAGCCGAATCGAGGAGGAACTTCCTGTCGGGATCGAAGTTCAACGGGTCGCTGATCAATCGCGGGTGGTCAAGACCGCCATCGGCGAATTCACGCGCACCTTCTTCGAGGCCTTGGCGGCGGTGCTGCTCGTCAGCTTTTTGAGCCTCGGCTTTCGCACCGGCTCCGTGGTCGCGCTCACGGTGCCCCTGGTTCTGGCCGGCACGCTGTTATGTATGCTGCTGTTTGGGATGGAAATTCATCGTATCTCGCTGGGAGCCTTGATCCTTGCCCTTGGTCTCCTGGTAGACGACGCGATGATTGCCATCGAGATGATGGCACGCAAACTCGAAGAAGGCTGGGATCGGATGCGCGCCGCGACCTATGCCTACCGTGCCACGGCGTTTCCGATGCTGACCGGAACCTTAATCACCATTGCGGGCTTTCTGCCGGTCGGTCTCGCGAAGTCCTCAGCCGGTGAATACACGGTGGCGATTTTCCAGGTGGTGGGTATTTCGCTGTTGCTGTCGTGGATCGGCGCAGTGGTCTTCACGCCCTACTTGGGCTTTCTGGTGCTCAAGGTCCGGGCGAACGGCGGTACGCTCCGCCAGGACCTGTTCGATACACCGTTCTACAACCGTTTGCGCCGCTGGGTGGATGCGTGCGTGGAACATCGCAAGACAGTCATCATCGGCACGGTGGCGTTGTTCGGCGTCGGCGTTGCGACCCTGGCCCAAGTGCCCGAACAGTTTTTCCCGCTGTCCAATCGGCCGGAAGTCATCATCGACCTCTGGTTGCCGGAGGGCAGTGCCTTCACGCAAACCGAAGCAGCCGCCAAACGCATGGAGGCGCTTCTCGCCAAGGACGAGGACGTGGTGAATTATGCGGCCTATCTCGGTGGTGGTAGTCCGCGGTTTTTTCTGCTCATCGTCCAGCAATTGGCGAATACCAATTTGGCCGAATTTGTGGTGATGACCAAAGACAACGGAGCCCGCGAACGGGTGATGCAACGCATTCGACTGGCCTTCGCCACGGATTTCCCGGACGTGCGCGGACGGGTCATGCGCCTCAATGTCGGGCCGCCGATGGATTATCCGGTGGTGTTCAGGGTGTTCGGCGAAGATCCCACGCTCCTTCGAAGCCTCGCGGACCGGGTGGCCGAGGTCGTGCGCGCCAACCCCCATACGGTGGATGTCAACGACGACTGGCATGAGCGCATCCCTTCGTTCCGTCTCGTGCTCGACCAGGACAAGGCGCGCGCACTCGGAGTCTCAACGTCAACCCTCTCGCAAGCGTTGCAAGCGCACTATTCGGGCATCGCCGTCGGGCAGTTCCGCGAGGAGGACAAGCTCATCGACATCGTGTGGCGAGCGCAAAAGAACCTGCGCGTCACGGCCGACGGATTACCCGACGTCACGGTTCGGACGGCCAACGGTCGATCGGCACCGCTGGCCCAATTCGTCAAGTTCGAAACCGTGTTCGAGGACGGCGTACGCTGGCGCCGCAACCGCTTTCCGGCGATCTCGGTCCGAGCCGACGTGGCCGACGGTATGTTGGCGCCCGACGTGGCGGCGCAAATCATCCCTCAGCTCAAATCTATCGAAGCACAACTGCCGGCCGGCTATTTCATCGAAACCGGCGCGGCCAAGGAGGACGCCTGGATTGCCCAGAAGTCCATCCTGATTTGGATCCCGCTGGTGGTGATCGCGACGCTCGTTCTGCTGATGGTGCAGTTGCAGAATCTGTCCAGGACCTTCCTGGTGTTCGTCACGGCGCCCTTGGGCGTGATCGGCGCGGCCTTCGCCCTGCTGCTGTTCCGGGCACCCTTCGGCTTCGTGGCCCTGCTCGGCATCATCGCGCTGGCCGGCATGATCATGCGCAACTCGGTGATCCTCGTCGATCAGATCGAACAGGACGAAAAGGCCGGACGCGACACCTGGTCCGCCATCGTCGAATCGACGGTGCGGCGTTTCCGGCCCATTCTGTTGACCGCGGCGGCGGCCATCCTGGCCATGATACCGCTGTCGCGCAACGACTTCTTCGGGCCCCAGGCGATCGCCATCATGGGCGGGCTGACGGTCGCCACCGCGCTCACGATCTTCTTTTTCCCGGCCCTCTATGCCGCGTGGTTCAAGGTCGAACGGGCGCCTCAGGCGAAGAGCCCAGAGACTGCGCTTCTCTTTTATCCAACACATAACGGTACGCCAGAGGAACAGCCGGTTGCTGTTCCGGGAGGTGTCGCATGAAAGCCTGGCATTCAATAATGGTTTTGTCAGTGGCCCTGATGGGGCTGAACGGCTGCACGCCGACGCGTGTCAGCGACCGCATGCCGCCACTCATAGTTCCGGAACGCTGGCAGAACGCCTCAGATGCTGAACCGGCCTCAACGTCCAAGGATCTCAGCCGATGGTGGAAAGGGTTCGGTGATCCCATGCTAAACGATCTGATCGATCACGCATTGGCCACCAACCACGATCTCAGACTCGCCAAGGCCCGCGTGCGTGAAGCCAAGGCCATGGTCACTGTCGCCGAATCGGCGCTCTATCCCAGCATCGATCTGTTCGCGTCCGGCGGTCGGGAAAAGAGGATAGACCGAGTCATCGGAGTGCCGGGTCCACAGGGCATCCAACTGATCACGCCCACCGCCGATGTGGTCAGCGGCGGACTGGCGGCACGGTGGGAAATCGACGTGTTCGGCAGCAGACATCTTGAAGCGGAGGCTGCCGTCGCGAAGTCGGCGGGAACCGGAGAGACCCAGCGCGCAGTGCAAGTGGGATTACTGGCTCAGGTGGCGACGAATTATCTGGAGCTGCGCGGGGTACAGCAACGTACCAACATCCTGCTGGAGAACATTGAGGTTCAGCGAGAACGCTTGAGAGCCGTGCAAACGTTCTATAAAGCTGGCCTGGTGAATGACATGGATGTGGCCCGTCAAGAGACGCTCCTGCACAGCACGGAAGGTACACTGCCAGTCCTGACAAGCACGGCGAAAAACTTGATCCATCGACTCAGTGTACTGCTGGGAGAAACCCCAGCGAGCTTGGAAGAGCGGTTGACTCATTCCATGCCGCTGCCTGTAACCCTGCCGAGTATCCCCAGGCTCCTGCCTTCGAGTTTGCTGGAGCAGAGGCCGGATCTGCGGCTTGCACAGACAGAGGTCAATGCGGCAGCCGCCAGCCTCGGTGCGGCGCGAGCGGATTTGTATCCGAAATTCGTCCTGTCGGCGAGCGGCGGGTTCGGTGCACTGTCGGTCGGCGGATTTCCGAGTCTGGCAGAAAGCGTGTATGCGCTGGGGTCGGGTCTCACGGCACCGATATTCAATGCTGGTCGCATAAAAGCGCATATCACTGCGGCGGATGCGCGGCTCGATCACGTCGCGGCCAACTATGAGAAGACCTTTCTTCTCGCCTTGGAGGACACGGAAAACGCCTACGTCGCGCATACCGCGGCCCTGGAGCGCCGCGATCAGTTGGTCCGGGCCGAGACAGCGGCGGAGCGATCCCACGCCCACGCCCACGCCTTCTACCAACGCGGAGCTGTGGACTTCCTGTCGGTACTCGACGCGCAGCGGACAAGGCTTGCAACCAGCGACGAGCGCACCAAGGCCGAGACTGCGGTGCGCGTAGCCTTGGTCTCCCTCTATCGGGCCTTTGGCGGCGGCTGGTCAGGCGAACCTTCGGTGGGTCGCCCGCCGTCTTGAGGGATCTGGTTGGTCATGACTCTGAAGGCCTCACAGCTATACGGAAACGACTCGACGACAGAGAAGCCGGTTCGATGGGGAACAAACCTTAATGATGAGTGAGAAGAAAGGAAGGGTACAATCATGGACCACATGACATTTACGACAATCTTTTCTTTGCTAACTACGATGGGGATGGTGCTGCTGATCACGTGGGGTATGAGCGCATTTCAGCCCCAATTGGCCGAGGTGGGGAAGAAAAGGGTGCGGCGTATCAGACACAAGATCCCGTCAGGGAAAGGAGGTACCCAATGACGTGCCTACGCTGCGATGGATTGATGGTGCATGAGAAGTTTGAAGATCTTGACGGACTCTGGTCGAGTGATCATGAGTTTACCGGATGGCGTTGCCTCAACTGTGGGGCAATGGTCGATCCCGTGATTGCTGCACACAAGCGTATCACCTCGTCCCAGAGGAACACCCTTCTTTACCGGACCCTGGCCTATGAAGCTCACCCTTTCAACCCCATTCAGGAGGAAGCACCATGCTAAGACCTAATAGATGCTCTCTCGCGATTACTACCATTTCTCTGATTGCGGCTATCCTGCTCGGAAGCGGCTGTACCACAACTTCCCCTTCTCCGTCTCAAACGTACAACTCCGAATTGGAATATCTGAAATCGCTGCATCAGGCAGGTCCGGTTACTGAGCCTCAGCTCGTCGCCTTCTTGATGCAGCAGTTCATGAATGCCAACCAGCAGCACGCCGCCATCGCGTTCTTCGAATCCTTCCTACAAAAGCACGGAGGGCAGCTTTCTCCCGAGCAAACAGGGTTATATTTGAGCGCCTTGGGCGTTCTGCGCGCCTCCTATGCCAATGAGGTGCCCCTATTGAGTCGAATCGCTTGGGTGAATAAGACGATCGAGATCCTAGAGCAGGCGCGGACTCTCACCAAGAACGAATACTTTCTCGTACGATGGATGATAGGCGTTGTCTATGCGCAGCTCCCCGATCGATTCAACAAGGCCGACGCCGCCTTGACCGATCTCAAATGGTGTGTGGACAACATCGCGAAGGCACCCCATGACGGTTGGCTGCGCGAGCCGTACTATCACCTGGCCGTGCTATACGATCGGGCCAAAGATCAACAACAGGCGCAAGCCTATTTGCAACTGAGCGGCCATGACGGCTTCAACAAACCCATCACACTGACTACGCCGTATGCGGTCAATGCCACCAAAGGTTTTACGTTCCATCCCAAGCGATTAAGAGAAATCGTTCCCGGCAAGATCTTTAATCTGTCGGGTTTTGAGTTCACCGAGTATTACTTCATCGTGTCAAAGGACGGCAAGGAGCTGATATCCATCGACGCTGGCACCCGGCCCGACGCGGCCCAGGCCGCTTACGAGTTCCTGCGACATCGCTTCCCTGACCTCCCCCCATTGACGACGGTATTTGTGACTCATAGCCACTGGGACCATATTGGTGGGCACCGTTATTTCCACGATTTGGGTCCGCAGGTGAAGTTCTACGCCAGGGACAACTATCGTCAGGAGTTGGAGATCGTTGCCCCAGGTACGCGAGGATTTCGCTACTTTTTTGGCGACGATTTTAAAGATGATTTCATTTCTGATTTCAAGCCCGATATCACCGTCGGCAAGCGTACCGAAATCACCGTAGGAGGGACTCGCTTTGCCCTCATTCCAGTTCCCGGTGGAGAAACGATCGATGGACTCTTTATTCATGTACCTGAGCATGACACGCTGTTCGTCGGTGATTTCATCATGCCGTATCTCGGCGCTCCCTTCGTTGAAGAGGGCGACCTCCCGGGACTCTTAGCAGCCATTGATGTCGTTGTCTCCTTAAACTCTAAGCACCTGCTCCACGGGCATGAGCCGCTCACGCGGATCTGGAGTACTGGGGGCATGCTCGCTAATCTCAAAATCCATCTCGAATGGCTTTACCAAGAAACTCTGAAGCATACCAGGAATGGCATGAGCCGAGCGGCGATCCATCATCAAAATCTGATGCCGCCATTCATCCATCAGAATCCCGAGGTGCACTTCCCCTTTCTCGTCATGCGAGAGAATGTAATAAACCGAATATACGATCAGAACGTCGGCTACTGGCAGCCCGACCTTCAAGGCATGGACCATCTTAGTCAGGAAGAGTTCGGTTTGTTATTGACGCACTACTTAGAGCGTTCAGAACAACAGCTGGTCAGTGCTATTGAAAACATGCTGGAGAGCGGCGACCACGCACTCGCGGCACGCACAACGACATGGGCACTGACTCAATATCCGTCCAGTGCCAAGTTGCAGGAGCTGAGGAAGATGGCTTTCTTGAAGCAGAAAGAGAAATACCAAGAGCTCAGCCCCTTCAAGGTTATTATTTACTCGGAGGCTATCCAGCATGGAACGCCACAGTTGCAGCATGCCCTGCCTAACAAAGGCATGGACGCGAACGCTCCCTAAAGTCGCGTATTGTGCCCACTTAATATTTGAACAGGGAGCGGCTGGGCGCTGGAGAACACGCTGCCAGCCGGTTGCCGATCCGGGCGTTGCGCCAAGCAGTGGTCACTCACCAGGCGACGCCTGGCTTGGTGCATCACTCGGATCGGGGTGTGCAGTATGTCTGGGGCAAGTACATGCAGCTCCTTCAAGACCCATCACATGATCCCGAGCATGAGCAGACCGGCAAACCCCACGATAGCGCCAGCTGCGAGAGTTTTCTATCCGGTGCCGCGACTCTGCAGTTTTTTCAGCCAGCCGAAGACGCTGAATCTGAAGGAGCAAAGAGTGTGAAAAGAACAACCGAACAATAGGAGTGTGCTCATTTTCGTGTCTCAACGGAGGGGTTCACCCCAACAGAGTGTGCTAAATTTGTGCTAAAAGTTGTTCGAATAGATGAGAACCATTGAAATCAGTAGAGTCGTTGGAAAGTCTATAAGCCTCGGTATTCAAATATAAAACGGGGAAACCATTTGAAACACCGAGCCTTTTTAAAAACGTCTTGCTCGCATTCGTAAACCGCAGGTCGTCCGTTCAATCCGGATCGCCGGCTCCAACGTTTCAGCGACTTAGCAAGACGACGCGACGCCCTCCTTGGCGGCGTAGTGAATAGCGTAGGGGAATTGCGAGAGCAATTCACAGTTTTAGAATAATATCTTAGGACGGTAATGAAGCTCCCCGCAGCTTGCTGCGGGGAGCTTCATCTCCCGAACCTGTTCCGATTCCAGTCCCGCATACCGCTGCTTCCACCGGTAGAACGTCTGCTCAGCAATCCCGAGGTGGCGGATGAGGTCGGCAACGGGGGTCCCCATCTCCGCCTGCTTGAGTACCTCCACAATCTGCTCGACACTGAATCGTTTTTTTTGCTTCACGGCGTCCTCCTTCCCCTTCTCGATGCCGATTATGCAGGAAACTCTCCCTCATGTTGGTACAACCACAGGGGGTCGCTCAGGAGTGGCGGAAGGGCAAATTGCGCGTTAGTAGGCGGAAATTACTGCTTGGCGTGAGCCTGCGGCGCTCGCAGCGGGACCCTAATTGTCGGGGTGAAATAATATGCGTTCCGGTAAGCCGGAGCTGATGCGTTAAGCCAGGAAAGTTCCTATGACTTCGAGGTCGGAACAGCCAATGCCGTAGCCTTCGAGGTACGCTGCTGCCTCCGCCGTCCCCTCACGGCCCCTCCCGTCGGAGCATCCAATTCCCAGGTCACGCACCGACTCCTCTTGCTTCGAACGCTTCGTCACGTCTCAACGAGCTTGACCGCACGATGCTACTCAAAGAGCCACTCGGGAGGGACAAGACCATTCAATCGTGCGCGCAAGTTCGGCGACAGATATTTGAGCCCCACCTGGTATGACGCATTCGTCCAGCCGAATCCTTCCGTGGACATGTGCTCAAAGTCGGTTCCTACATTGCCGTATTCGGCAAAGACCTCGTGGGAACGTTTGGCGACATCCAGCTTCTCCGGAACGGTCCCGTTATAATCAACCGCGTTCCTCGTAATGGTATACAGCCAACGGTAGCTCAGCCGCTGCGCTACGTCCTCATATCCATAGTTCAACAATCCAGTCCAGGCCATCATCTGATGTGGCGCCCACCCGTATGGGTAATCCCATTGCCTGGCTGGCCGCCTCTCCGAGATGGCTCCTCTCGACTTCTCTGCCGACCCGGCAAGCCCGCCCGGCGTCTCCAGTAACGGGAGTGCGTAGCGGATCAACAATTCCGCTTGTTCCGCCGTTGCCACTTTTGCCCACAACGGATAGAAGGTAGTCGCGCTGAGGAACCCGTGCCGCTTCCTGTTCACAAAATCGTAATCGAAGAACATGCCCGCTTCGTTATCCCAAAGAAGTCGGGTGATCAGATCCTTCCGGCTCTTCGCACGGGCATACCATGCCGCGCTCGTCTCCTCCGACCCATTCTCCGACTTGAGCGTTCCACCAAATATTGTCTCGATGGTTCGCGCGATATCGACTTCCGTTTTATACAGCAGGGAATTGAGATCGACGGTCACAAAATCCGCGCAGCGATCCCCCTGCCAGTCCCAGCGATAGGTCGTGTCGTGCCCCGATTCTCGAACACACCGGTCGTGAACGAAGAATCTATCGAGTGTTGGAATCGTAAACTCGTCCGCTTTGTACTTTTCCTCGAATGTCCGGACATCCAGCTTGCGTTCCTCCGCATAGGGCCTGTAAATCGCATCAAAATGTCCCGTTTCAACCTCCGGAGAAGGACCAAGCCCCTCGCCGTAAAAGCGGCTGAGCCCCGTGTCAGTGAGATGCGGGGTACTCATCCACACGGTGTGGTATTCCTCGATCGCCGCACGAAACACCCGCGCAAGCCACGTTTGTGCCTCGTCAGTCTTTGGCAGATGCTCATAAACCGCTAACCCTATGGAGGTCAGAAACGGCGGCTGCGACCTCGTCAGGTAATAGGTGCGGTTCCCGTTCAAAATCTTCCTGTAATGGGCGATTTCATAGACCAGGTTCTCCGTGAGGGCCTTGGCCAGGTCGATTCTGTTATCCTCCAGCAGCCCAAGGACATGAAAGTAACTGTCCCACCCATACATTTCGTTGAACCGGCCACCGGGGACAATGAAGGGGACGCCGGCATAGGTTCCGCTTGTCGTCCGGCTCAAGGCAAGGCTCAGGAGTCCATGTTTGCCTTCAAGTCCACGAACATATTGAGGAGTAACCATGGCCGGCAAGGGTTCGACGCGCAACTTTAATTCCGGACGCTGTTGCGCGAGCTCCGAAAAGTACCGCAACGCCTCCGGGTCACCCTCCGGGACATACAGGTAGCGAACACCACCCGTGGGGATTTTCTCATCATTCAATAGCCGGTCAATGCCGTCCTGATCGATCCTTCTTGTGAGAGTAGTCCAATAGAGATCTCTGATAAGGCGCGAGATTCGGCGCACGGGTTCTTCAAAGACCATCTCGAAATCGATCGGAGCGATTTCTAAGCCGGCTCGTTGCTTCAAACGCAGCTCCTGAAGCAGGTTGGACAAATAGTAGGTACGATCAATTTCGTAGCGCTTTCCATTAGTGGCGATGAGCCAAAACCGCTTATCGTCGCGGCTCTTGTCTTTCACACGCGTATCGTTAATCGTGATTTTCTTGTCGCCATCTGTATCCTCTTCCGCGAGCAATCGTTCTAAGTTCTCCCGAACATTGACCATGATCGGTGTTCGTTCTTGAGGACCGGCATGAGCCTGCCCGGTATCCGGCACAACAGAAGGGGAGCCAGGCAGGAACAGGCAAGAGAAAACGACGATGAGGAAAGTCCTGTTGTAACGCCGCATGGTCTTGTCCTCCTACGTGCCCGCCAAACGCAGTTCTCGGCTAGCTATGAGCCTTGTATCTTTCGCCCAAGGTGACAATGATCCAGCTGATCATCAACCCTGGCATGATAGACCGACGTGAGTGAGACCTTCAAAGTCCACCACAAGCAAATTTAGCTGGCGACGAAACCTCGCCAGAATCAGCGGAAAGTGGCGATCAGCCTACTCTTTAGCATTGGGTGATGTTTGCATCCCGTTGCAATGGATGAGCGTGAGAACGCGTAAAGTCTGGCACACCGCGTATCTGCCGCCTTCGCTTATCCCCCTAATGACACACCTCCCGTCATGGGATGACGGTGCCGGTAACTTTGCTCATGGCTCCCATCCCGTAAATGCTGCAAGGGAACAAAAGAAGACAACAGCATTGACCTCATCAGCAAGCGCCACGGGACGAGAATTAAAAACACTGAAGTCCCTAGGGACAATAGGGCCTGATCGTATCCATCGTTTTCTTCTCGATCACCTACAGAGTGCACTGCCCCGCTTAATTTGTGGACAGATCGTTTCTCCTTTGTGACCATCGTTTTCTAAGTAATTCAGTCGCTTCTGTAGCCCCACTGTCAAAGGGATATCCAGGTACGTTCGATCGTGCCTCTGGTGGGAGATCCTCGGCTGTCTCCTAGTACGATGGATTTTGAAAAATTCAGTTGACTCAGCCCTCTGTCCATAATTTAACTTGGGCACAACAGCGTATTTCCGATCCCACCAAAACCAGCCTGCTTTGACCAGCATGTGATTGACGTTGGTCCCATCTGGCCGCGATTCCGCAATCTATGTAGGTTGCGGCATCCCCTTCTTGGGCTCGCCCCAGTAGCTTGGCTGGTAAGGGAACGGGATTTCGATCCCTTTGGCATCGAACGTATTTCTGATCCGGCGATTCATCTCCCGACCCACCCGCCATTGTTTGTGGGGCTCGGTCTTGATGCGACACTTGATCATCACGGCAGAGTCCTTAAATTGGTCCACGCCCAACATCTCCAGTGGCTCAAGAATATCATCCGCAAACCGAGAGTCTCGACGCAAATCCTCGGCGATCCCCTGCAGATCCCCCATCACCTCATCGACGTTCTCTCGGTACGCGACTCCGATATCAAACACAGAGTAAGAATAATCCTTCGTCAAATTCTTCACCTTATCGATAACCCCGTTGGGGACCACGTGGAGATTGCCGGACACATCACGGAGCTTGATGGTTCGCAGTTCAACTTCTTCGACCAGTCTGCCACCCCCGACCTCAACCACATCCCCGACCCGAACAGAGTTTTCCCAGAGGATAAAAAATCCAGATATCAGGTCCTTCACCAGGCTTTGGGCGCCGAACCCAATGGCCAATCCACCAAGTCCTGCCGCCGCCAACAGAGGCTTCAGGTCCACGCCGGCCTCGGAAAGGATCATCGTCATGCCGACGAACAAGATCACAAGTCGCACAACATCCCTGACGATGTGTGTCAACGTATGCGCTCTCTTGATTTGGCCATGAATAGGAAGTGTGCCCTCATACAGACTGCTGAGTTTCGCCACGCTCCGCTTCAGCAGAGCCAACAAGACGAGCATCGCCACTCCGATCAGCAGTACGCGTACGCCCGACGTGGTGGCCCATTCGAACGACCGATCAAAGAATCGGCTGACATAGGATGACGGCATATGACACCTCCTCTCAAGTGAACAAGTTGCGCCGTTGCAGACAAGTTGTCCGTGTACCGACCGTCGGCGCCTTCCGTTTTATCGCTATCCGCCCCTAAAAGCATTGGGTTTTTCGATTCGTCTCACCCGGTCCATTGATTGCAAAGTGAGCGTATCGTTTCCTCTATGCGTTTTTTGCACCTGACCGAAGAGGCCCCCCATGGTATCTATTCCAAAAGTAATCGGTGTCCTAGCATGTGGGTGCTTACTGGGCCTGGGTCTGGCCCTGAATGCCCCCCACATAATTAAGGGCGAAGTGTGGCGCGTTGAACCCAGTTCCTATTTCGTCAAGCAGTACAACGGTGATCAAGTGCGTGTGCATATCGATGACACCACCCAGATGACTGGGCGTATTGGCAAAGGAGAGCATGTTGAGGCAACAGTGAACAGTGAGAATCACGCGTTGTCGATTCGCCAGATCCAATAAACCACCGCCCACTAAGTGGGACGCGGCCCATGTCCCTTTCACCGAGGAGGCCCCCCCCATGGTATCTATCCTAAACATAATCGGTGTGATGGCGTGTGGCGTCGTGCTGTGCTTGAGTCTGTCCAATGCCTCTCAGGCAGGAATGAAACACGACTCCTGTGCTGAAAGGAAAGGCGAATTACCTGGCCTCGTGAAGTGCGATGCAGAAACACGGCAGGGGATCCGCACCATCACGGGTGAAGTACGACACATTAATGGCGCAAGACTTCTCGTCAAGCAGTCGGACGGTGAGGAAGAGATTCTGCATATCGACCTAAGCACACAACTGGGGGTCCGCATTGGCCCAGGAAGTAGGATTGAAGCGAAGATAAACGAGGTAGAACGCGAGAAATACGTGCTGTTGATTAGCCAGGCCCGATAACACCGCAGCGCAGTGACGACGCAGGATAACTCCGAGCTACGTTGCGAGGTTTGCGGCGGGCACATGATGCGGGGTCTCCCGATTTAGTGCGGGACTCCCTGGCTTGGGCTGGTAGCCCATTGCACGGGGAAACGACGGAAGGGCCGAGGCGTGAAGGGCATAGGGGCCTCGCAGGGAGGCGTACTGTAGTTGGGTATCGGCGCGAGGCGCAAGCGCGGGAGCTAGGGGGTTCCCCAGTGCCGTAAACGACTGCGTGGCCTTATAATCCGCTCATCCAGTGTTCTCTGTGTGGCAGTCAGTGAACTATGAGACAGGAAGTAGTGTATGGCTGTTGAAACGCTGTGTGCTCAGATAATTCATGAGGCACTATCCGCTCCTGGGGGAAGGACATCCCTACTCCCCTGTTGTTGTGTCTGCGGACTTATTCGAGATGAGACCAGAGCCTCACATGATCATGAGCGCTGGGTCACCCAGAAAGCATATCGAAAGATACATGGCGTGAAGCCGTCCGATTGCCTTCTTACTCATACCTACTGTCCAGAATGTTTCATACAGGTCAGGGATAGAATTAGGGTGCGTAGGGCCTGAATGGTTGTATCCGTGCCCCGTGTGATAGAGATTTACTTGGCTCCTAGTGAATGAACAACGAAAGGAAGAGGTGGCATATGGCTCACATGGCTGTTGAAACCTCGTTGACTGAGCCAGTTTTTGGGGTGACCGATTCAAAGAATCACAAGGAAACGGAACACGCTCTCAGAGAATTTTGGAAATCTACCGCAGCCTTACGCAACGTGCTGGGTCAGGACAGGTCATTAAATGAACGGGATTTACTTCTCCTTGAAAACCATTTCCACGCCTTAAAGATGGCCTATCTTTGGTGGAAGCGGAAGCAACAGCACATCCCTCAAGGAATGTCGTGCACGTGAGGCTGACTATGAGACTCACTTTTATATAGTCATGTCGTCTCATTGGCACTTCCTTCTCGAACCTCTAGGTATGAAGTGAGGGGCTCAATTCTACTTTGTGTTTATATCCATCCCTGCCGACTTGGAATCTTGGAGGCAGAGGATGGCGTGCCCATCATGGAGATCACAGAGATAGCGTGTGACTCACGCGAATGTTTCATTCGGTTGTGGCAAACATCTGCTCCCGTTCCCTCTGATGACTAGAGCAATCGCGAATTTCTGGCTACCTCTCCACCATTCCCTCTCAGCCCTCGTCATTACGGTCTCGGCGCGGTCGGTTCCCGCAGTCTACCCGCTCAGACTTGATTGCGTCTCCCTCTCACTCGTTGCTGGACTGAATTCTGTATGCCGTGAGCTGAGGGAGATCTGATAGCTCGAGTAGCCGAGTTGGCGAAGGAACACCCGTCCGTCCCGCGACATGCGATCAACGGCGACGAATATTTGTCCCCAACTGACATTGGGAAAGCCCGCGGCGATTTCGTCAAAGCAGCAGGGACCGCTCCGCAGTTTTTCAATAATCGCTTCTTCTAGGGATAGCATGATGGGTGACCTCCGGTTGAAGTGAGGTGCGCGGGGAGCTGTACTGTGCGGTGTATCAAGGAACGCGCCGTGTTTCAACTAGGGAATGCCCTAGTCTCGGCGTAAGAAATGGTCTGCGAAACCCGGGTAGAAGTGGGTCGGAGTTGTCCCAGCGACAGTAGCGCCGAATGCCAAGATTGTGTGGTGCGAACGACGGTGCAAGGGCTACCGGCGCGGCTCAGGCGGGATTCTCGGGAAAGTAGCTTACGCGGCCAAAGAAGCGGATGCTATTGTCTTGAGGAGCTGAGCGGTGTTGTCGGACTTGGAGAGGCAGGCATAGGCCTCCTCCACCCGGGCAAGTCGCGCTACCCTCCACGTCAACAGGTTCGAGTGCACCACCACACGACTGTCCCGCCAGCGGTCACGGATTTCAGTCAGGAGTTCCAGCCCATCCATCTGAGGCATCGAGACATCGGTGAGGACAACATCGAATCGCGTCTCCTCCATGTGACGTATCGCGTTTAGTCCATCCGAGGCGGCTCGAACCGCGTACCCAGCAGACGTTAATACCTCGCAAAACAACTCTCTGCTCAGCGCATGGTCATCCACCACCAGCACCTTGGTGTTTTTTTGATGTGCCATAGAAAGATCCTCTCGTGTTGTGTACCTGTGGAGTTTCAAGTATGGGCGGCCTTCTCAGGAAGGCGGTCGCGTCTATTCGCAAGGGAAGCTTTCACAACAATGATCGGTCGATTCTGTTCAATATTGCTCAGTTGCGGAAGATGAAAGAAAAGCGGTCGAACGCGGCGCGCGTATGTGTTGTTCAATAATCGGACTGACGGGAGTGCGCCGCTGACCATGCAGGGACTTGTGGAGATGTT
>CAWAKW010000019.1:0-99746 GCA_963782735.1 Nitrospirota bacterium | reverse complement strand
CCACATTATCTAACTTTCCCCCAACCGCCAGTTTCAGCAGTCCTGCATAGCTCCCCACGAGTTCCGCTTCAAGGTAGCCATCCGCCGTCGGCATGAGCTTGATCGTCCCCACGAGCGTGCGTATCTGCTCCCGTGCTAGCGCCGTATGCGTCAGCGACAGGGGGCCGAGGTCCTGCACTAAGGCGGCGTAGCGTTCTGCGGCCCGTGGGAGGAGGGTCACGACTTTGTCCACTGTGGCGGCGTTCGTCTTGATCGTCTCATCAAGTCGCACCCGTTCCGCCTCGGCTTTCTCTAGCTCCGCTTTTGTCGTCACCGTGAGGCACCCCTGCTTGATGGCCGTCATGATATGCGCGAGTTCCTGCTCAACGTCGGCGAGCCGCCGTTGCATCCGTTCGAGATCAGGATGCCGTTGGCGGGACCGCTCGGCCAGCAGGCGCGTGGTCTCCTTGATGAAGAGGGGCAAGCCCGTCCTTGCAGAAGAGGTCCTGCTTGATGCCGGCCAGGAGGCACGCCTCGGCCACTCGCTGGGGGACGCGCAGGGTGTTCGAACAGGTTTGTCGATTCCAATGGCTGGCGCACACGTACCGATAGTAGTCGGCTTTGACAAAGTTTGCCCCGCATACGCCGCATGTAAGGAGGCCGGACAGCAAAAACTTAGGTCCACGCCCAGGGCGCACCTGCGGGGGGTGCGGTCCATGACGGCGCGCCTGCGCGGCGTCCCAGACGGGTTGTGCAACGATGCGCAGGGCCGGTTGCACCGTCTCGATCCACTCGGTTTCAGGGCGCAGCTTCGGGATCCGCCGGTTCGTCTCCGGGTCCACGACCCATTGGCGACGGTTCCAGATGACCCGCCCAATGTACACCGGATTGTTCAACAGGCCGGTGGCGTGGCGGAGATCGCCGTGCAGCACGCTGGCCGACCAGGTGCCGTAATAACTGGGACGCGATTTGCGCTGGTAGGCCGCCCCAGGGGCCGGGACCTTCAGCCGGTTCAGTTCTCCTGCGATCCAGCGCGGCGATTCCCCCTTCGCGTACCACTCGAAGATTTGCCGGACCCATTAGGCTTGCGCTTCGTCGATCTCCCGCCGCATAGCGATGATCTTCGGACGGTCGTATTCATCATTTTCGGTGGAATGATAGCTTGGCACATGCCGGTAGCCGTACAGCCGTCCACCGCAGTTGTTGCCTTTGAGGGCTTGGCCGACGAGGCCGCGATGTGTCTTCTCGCGCAGGTCATCTAAGAACATATCGTTCATCAGGCCGCGCATGGTCGCCTGAATTTTGCGCCCCTTCGCGTCGCTGTCGTAGCCGTCTGACGCGCCGATTAGCCTCACTTCCCAAAACAGCAGCTTGCGCCGCGTCAGGATTAGCTCGGCCTCGTCGCGTGAAAGGCGGCTGAGGTCATCGACCAGGAGCACATCGAACTGTCGCGCCTTGGCCGGTTCGAGCATGTTCTTATAGCCTTGACGCCCTTTCTCGTCCTTGGTGCCGGAGATGCCCTTGTCATGGTATCACGCCGTGATCGTCCAACCTTTGTGCTCGACGTAGCGTTCACAGTTCTGAATTGATCGTCGATGCTGGCTTCCCGCTGACCTTCGGATGAATACCGGCGTAGAGTGCGGTTCGTGTCATGGCTGAGACCTCCTACAGTGTTGAAACTTGCTCGGCTGGCCAGATTTAGGCGTTTCCGCATCACTCAATTCTGTCCGGCTTTTTGAGCAACTCCGCCACTGAGACCTTCAGCGCCTTCGCCAGCTTCGCCAGCGTGCTGAGCGGAGGGTCGTGCCGTCCCTGTTCAAGCCGGGCGACGTAGCTGAGGCTGAGCTTCGTCTTCTGTGCCAAGTCAGCCTGAGTCATCTCCCGCACTTCCCTCAGTTGTTTCAGTCGCATCGTCAGTCTTCGGTGTATTTTCATTATATATCTTTCAGGTATATACCTTAAAGAGCTATGTAATGCGTCCTTCTAGGTATAGATCGTAAAGGGCTATATCATGCGTCAATTAATAGGTTCAATGATGAGTGCTGATGAGGTTCCGTGCCTCTCTCTTTCGGCCATTTGTTGACACGCTTGTTGCCATCGATGATGAATCTTTGTCAATGATACACGCACGTTAGCGGTTGCTGCTTGAGTCGTGCTCAGGTCGAGGCATGTCAGGGCCATGATTAACGCACTCACGGTGTATTGCAAAGGACCTCCCCATTGGTTTGCCGAACGATACGCCGAACCCGACTGCGTGACAACCCTAGCAGTGGCACACTCGCCACGTCTTCTGATGGCCCCTTAGCCTGAGCGCGCTTGACTCAATTTTTAGGGCAAGTTTGCATGGCGTCCTTTGTCGGGCATGTAATGGTCACTTGTGGTTCGAGCGAACCACTTTCCGCTCCCGTCAATTCAACGCGTTCGTGTGGTTTGCCGTAGCCGTAAGCGAAGGCCAAGGCCAGCAGCCTTGACTCCATCAAGCGCAAGGGTGTCGTCCTAAAGTAGTCCCGCCACTTCTCCTGGAACTCCGCTGTCTCTAGGACTTCGCGTCAAAACTGGCCGACCTCCTGCGTGCTCTTGTCCGGTGTTCCGGCGCGACGGGCTGCCCTTTGTTTATGGCCACTTCGGCTTCGCGCAGCTCGGTAATGATCTGCTCGACGGTGTGACGGTTGCGGGGCATACGGTCCTCCTTTTGGCCCGACCCTAACATACAGGTCGGATCCGGTTAAGGGGGGCCGATCACTCCTGCTGCTTCATCGTCGTTCCTAACCAACTTGCCCTGTCCAACTTTCAAGTGGCAACCTTGCTCTTGTCTTTATATAGACGGGCAGCTATCGTGCAGAACACCGACTAGGAGGGGGTCCATGAGCCTGAGAGTGCTTATTTTGTTGGGCCTGACGTTGTGTTGGTCGACTATAGGATTCGCCTTTACCGGTGATAAACGTGAGACGCTGCGAGGACTCGGAGAGGTCTCGGTGCTCGTTGAGTATCTCCCTGACGATGTTGAACGAGAAGGGTTGAGCCGAGAGCAGCTCACACGCGACATCGAAGGGCGACTGCGACAGGCAGGCCTGCGCGTCCTAACCATCTCTGAGATCGCGAATTCACCCGGGGCTCCATATCTCTACGTTGCCGTCCACCCGATTACGGGTCCCTCAGTGAATTTTACCGCGTACGCGATCGGTCTGACGTTGAAACAACTTGTTCAACTCTCACGGGACCCACCCACAGAATTCTTTGCGACCACATGGGAAGGCCCTGCACCTCCGAGTTGGTTCAGTGCTCCTAGAGTGCTCGACATTCGCACGAGAATCTCAGAGGCTGTCGGACGGTTCATCATTGATTATCAGGCGGTGAACCCGAAATAAAGGGAATCATCATGCCGAATATTTTGAAGACAGTGCCCGCGCGTCTCGATCAAGACCCTTATCTCTATTGGCAAAATTACCTTGTGCCGTGGCCTTGTACCCGAGAGCGGGTCTCCCTTGTACTTTAATAGGTTGAGGATACCTGGCGGATAGCTCGTACGTCGACCGAGCCGTGATTGATCATGGCTGGTCGACATGTGCCCGGCGAGGTCCTCATCGGCCGCCCAGTTTGCCCCGCATTTCCTTGATCATATCCTCAAGGTCCGCCTCTGCGCGGTTCCGTTCACTAATGAGGCGGTCCAGATTGTAGGGTCGAGGCGAAGGCACGGTCTGTGCCGTGACCTCAGGGGGAGGAGAGGGAGAGGCGATCGTGGGAGCGACCAGAGAATTCCCAGGCTGGGTCATTGGCCCGCGAGGCCGAAGGAGAGAACGCTCAACGGATTTGTCTAGCCCCGGGGTGTCGGAGTGAGCCAGCGCCTCTCGGGCCGAAACACCCTGATCACGCAACCAATGCTTGGCCACGTTGGACTTCAAGGAGAAGCTGATACTGGTAATTGGCAACCCATCCGGTGCGACACGGGCGATGGCCGTATTGACTCCGATCATGCGGCCGTTGGTATCCAGCAATGGTCCCCCGGAGTTGCCGCGGTTCAGTCCCGTTTCCGTCTGAAACACAGACTTGCCCTTCGTGGCGTTAAAGTTCTCGAATTCTGCGCTGATGGTGCCGGTGGTCAAGGTCCAGAGTCCGCCTTGTTCCGGATGCCCGATCGCCACCACGCGATCGCCGATCTCGGCCCGATCGGAGTCGTCCAGTTCGAGAACCGGAAATGGTCCAGGCAGCCCATCGAGCTTAAGCAGCGCCAGGTCCAACGGCTCTGAAAAGGCCACCACACGAGCCTTGCCACTCCGTGACAAATCCACCTTCCGGTCGCCGGTCACACGATCCGGCTTCAGGTAGATGGTCAAGCGGGGATAGGGCTTGCCTGTGTGCTCGTCGATCACAACATGCGCGTTCGTCAAGACGAGCCCGTCCTGTTGGATGATGGAGCCGGTGCCGCCGCTGCCATGTTGTCCGCTGTGGGAGTAGCCGAGGATCATCACGACGGCTGGCGAGCTACCCTCGTAGATTTCGCGCGGGGTCAGATCTCCCGCCAGGCCGATCCCTGGCCATAGCCCCAGGACTGTCGCCATTCCAAGCAGCAGGAGTCTTGCCATAATGCGCACCTCTCTCACCGGGACCCGGTCCGGTTCAGCTGTCTCCATCCTGACTGAGAACCACATCCTTCTTATGACGCGAAGGTTGTCACGCGTGAGGAAACCGGAATTCCGTGTAGATTTTCCTGTTGGTCAATAGCATACCTCTCGCTATGTCTGCCCGCAAGACTCCGGCCCAGGTTTCAGACCACCTGTTTCAAACGGCTTCTTCGATAATCCAGCGATTGCCGATGGAGGAAGGGGCACCCGAACCGTCGGGGAAAATAAAGCCGGTTGTGGGTGATGTGAAGGGTTACCCGATAGTTACAGGAAGAAGCAGTGAGGAGCGATACGGGATCTAGCGTGCCTGTGGAGATTGACCAAGAGCAGGAAGTTCAAACAGGAAACGAGTGCCCACCAGGTATATCTTGACTCGGGCTCTTACCGGAATGAGGCGGGTCCAACACACTTCCACCAGTTTGGTGCTCAGCGTTTTCTTCGCCTTTGAGGACAC
The DNA here is from genome assembly GCA_963782735.1 of Nitrospirota bacterium. Lineage (GTDB taxonomy): Bacteria > Nitrospirota > Nitrospiria > Nitrospirales > Nitrospiraceae > Palsa-1315. The sequence goes on along the minus strand of CAWAKW010000019.1, from coordinate 94,691 downwards.
CTGAATCTCAACCACCTGTCGTTTGTTCACTGGCTCAGGAAGCAAGAGCAGCATGCCCCTGGCACTCTTATTGATCGCGTGCCCAGATCCCTTGATCAACTTCACAGTTCTGGTGTCCACAAGCTTCGTCAACTCGAAGGGGCAAACGAGCTTACAGGGCACACGGGCGCTATCCCTTCGTTCCTGTCGAGTTGGCATAACTATTTCCAGGATTCGTGGAGGCCCTAATACTAGTGACCTAACGCGCGATTCTGCCCCCTGGGCAGGGAAATTTACAAACCATCTTTCGTATAGGATGCCATTCAGTGAGTTCTGCTGGCCTGCCTTCAGCGTTGGCGCGATTCGTGCGCACCACCCCACTGATTTGAGGACAGACCGGTTCCCGTTTGTAATCATCCTTTTTTAGCTCAAGCAGGGCGCAACAACTCACAGCTGTATCATTTCTCCCCCTGCCGTCTCAGTTTTAATACAGCCTGGTTGGTCAGACAGATTGTCCCCACTCAGAATTCACGAACTTGCGCATGATGGTGACGGTATTTTCCGGGTACGAGGATTGCTCAATCTGTGCTCACGGTACTCATGTGAAGGAGGACTTCGCCATGAAGGTTATACGGTCGGACTTTTCAGAACAAAAGGCCAACCTTCACGAAATAAACCCACGCAGGGACGCTCGGAAGGTGGTGGGGCTCCGTGTGATCATTTCGGACAAACTAGGCCTTGCCAGTGGAGAGGTAACGGATATTTCCCCTGGAGGGTGCGGGCTGCGGCTTACGAAACGCCTGAGGCGTGGTCAGTACATTTCGCTCAGGGTGTACCCGAATGACCGGACTGCGGCGGTTCAAATTGATCTGGCGAAAGTGACATGGGTCGCAGCCGAATGGGCCGGGGTTGAATTCCTCGGTGTGTCTCCTCAGAACCATGAGCTTCGTCGACTCTGTGGAGATCAGGCCGACTTCCCCTGGTGACTTAAATGCCAGCCAGCCACACTTCGCACGTGTCCGTCGAGGAGATTGATTCATGGCTGCCATCCTCTCAGGCGATGAACTTCGGATACCCTGAGGGCATTGCTCGAACCCTGGTGTGACCACGAACTGCAATGGGTCGTGTAAGAGACCAACGCCAAGCACGCCGCCTCTGAACTCGCCTTCCGCAAAAAATTCACGCTCCAAACGCACGGCCTCGACAAGAACGGGCGCACCCTTGGAGACATGTTCTTGCTGGACGGAACGAACGTCAACCACACGCTGGTTAAAGACGACCGGTACAGGTGGTATCGGAAGTATGTCGCGGCTCACCACAGCTTGGTGCGGTTTCCGACTCCGCCCCCCAACCCCTATAACGTGCTCCCGGATCCGCTTTACCTACTTCAACGCGACCCGAATGGTAGGGGTTAAATAATGACTAAATCCCTCCCCCGCAACCAACAGTTTCTTTCGAGCTAATCCCCCGCTCGAATTCCTCAAGTATCTTCAAGATCCCAATCGTATTTTCCCTATGAGAACGTAATAGAAAATATGATAAACGTTTGACGGGAAACCATACGGTGATATAGTCGGCAAGGAGTTGGCGCAAGGCCATGGAGATATTATGCATTTCGTTCGTATTGGCAAGAAAGCCTTAAACCTTGATAGCGTGAGCTACTGCGAAGCACAAATTTGGCAAGATGAGATGTCGCTAAAGGTCTATTTCGCAGGATCCGCTAACAATACCCCGCTGGTATTCGCCGAAAACGACGCCAAAGAACTCTGGAAGTACTTGGATTACGTCGCTGAAAAACCCGTCTAACGCCTTCACTTCTTCAACTCTTGGATTGTACGGTTCGCCTCGCTTTTTGACCCCCAGACGATTGGAGTCTTGTCTCTTCGGACGGATCCCTACCCTGAGCAATTCTTCCCAAGAGCCACACGAGATCACAGGCGATCAATTAGTACGGCCGGCCGGCCTGCATAGACTGGGCAGCAATTACAACCGGCATGATCCAGCCGTCCTTCTTATATCCACGATAATATATGAGCACTTTTTTTACATAATCCTGTGTTTCTTTGTAGGGCGGGATCTGTCCATATCGATCAACCGTGCGTTCGCCCGCGTTGTAGGCAGCCAAGGCTAACTGGACGTTCCCGTGGAATCGATTCAGGAGGTAACGCAGGTGCTTGGCCCCACCGGTGATGTTGTCGTTCGCGTCGTAAAGATTACGCACGCCATGCCGGATAGCGGTTTCCGGAATCAGCTGCATGAGTCCTACCGCCCCCGCCTTCGAGATCACGGTCGGATTGAAGGAAGACTCGGCCCTCATTACCGCAAGAAGCAAGGCCGGTTGAACATGGTGCTGCTGAGATGCATGGATGACCGCTTGCTCAAGCTCTAGATTCGCCACACCACTGTGATGCCGGGTTTTATGGCGAACTGCTGCGAAAGGCTTATCTGCCAGTTCATTCCCCTGGTTTACCAGTCCCGTGGGACCGACGTATCCATAGGCCTTCATATCGGAGAGAATGGAGGGCGTCCAGATTGCCGTCAGTATCAACACTACGCAGGCAGTAAATTTGGCGGAGCCCCTGTGGCTGAATGTTCGGTGTCTCAAATCAGCATAATAAGATTTACTGTGATGCTCGACCCTATTCATCTTTGTTTCCTCTCTGTCCAGAAACCTGTGTCACCCCGCGGCGTATCTTTCATGTGTCTTGGGAGTGACCCTGTACCGTGACGCTGTAAGCGCAGGTTCTATGCCTTCTTGAACGGAGGACAAACTGATTGTTAGTATAATCTTTCCAATGACTTGTGCTTACCAATGATTCCAGCTTTCGTGGGGGATTAGGGTGGGGGTGTCCTATGTTTTGGCTCTCCTTGCCGCACTTTGCCGTTCGTCGGAAGCTCAGTGGGAGTTCCCAATCTCTCTTATGCCAGACTCCTCGAAAGAGGGGCTCTCTCGCACGATGAAAGAGACTGTGGTACGCTGTGCCCTCCTAATGGTCTGACCGAGAAGGAGTCGACAGCCATGGCGAAGCTTCGGTACTGCGAACGAATCCACACACACTTCCCTGTGATGTTTGCTGGTGAGGCCTATGTGGGGGAGGGAACTGTGCTCAACGTGTCTGTCCCTGGTTGCGCCGTCCACAGCCGAAAACGAGTACAGCCCGGCTCCTATATTGAGATGAGAATGCTCGTCTCTGACAATACGTCTCCACTCCGAGTCGGATTAGCCAAAGTACGTTGGTGCGAGGGACGACGGTTTGGCGTCGAGTTTATTCAAATGCCCGGTGAAGACCAAGTTCGCTTAGGTCGGCTAGTCAAAAACGAGATTCCTCTCACGCTGTCACCTCGATCCAGCGCGTAGCAAGGGGCACATTTCTGATAATAGTCAGACCACTAGCGAGGGTGAAGACGCATGACCAAAGGTCTATTACTCATGATGATACTGCTTCTGGCAGGCTGCGCTGAGTCCTATACCGTATTCCATAGCCAAACGGGCAACCCGATCATGCTGGGTCGTCGCGCATATTCCTACGAAGGCTGCCTCTCCACAATGCGCGAGGAGGCTGCTCGACTTGGAGTTTCGATGAGCACGATCCAGGTGAAAGGTTCTTGGCAGGGTCGATCCCTCCTCTGGCCCTTCGAGCCAGGGTATGCCTGCGAAGGGACAATCGGGCCCGAACGTCTCCCACGTGGAATCTATCCGAACGTTCCCCCCCTCTCACCGCAAGGTTAGGCATCGCCCACTTCCCGCTCTTTTTGACTTCATCTGCACGCCGAAGACCAGAGAGAGATTTCCCTTTATCAATCCCCTTAAGAGAGCTGTTGACAACACCACTGCTGGCGCAGTATTACTCCACCAACACTACTGGATGTAGCCTATGGGATGCCCGCTCTTGAACTTTCTCTCTATTTCTTGCCAACGGCCATACGTAGAAAGGGGGTGAGTCGCGTTGATTTCGCTGCCGTGCTCGTTTTTCAGAGCTCGGTAACAAAAAACATCAACGGATTTTTAGAGAAAAATATTTCGTCGTCTGCCACCCACTATCGAAATAAATTGCTTACAAGGAGTTGTAATGGAAGATCTGGTTATCGAAGAAGAAGGCGCCTCATCCGCACTGAAAATTACGCTTGGTGATTTTCTCGTCTTTATCAATTGGATGAATCAAACTGAAAAATCTCTCGATCGCGCTGAAGCCTTGCCGCCTCTCCCTGACTTGGATTCCGGAAAAGTCAAAGGTTGGATCCAACTTGTACAGAGGCTTGAGGAACGCTTCCGACGGAGCGAAGAAAAGAAGCTGGCTCTCGAAGCGAATGTGATCGCACAGGAAGCACAGCTTGGACAACTCTTGTCGCACTTGCATGCGAACATCGCCTCACTCTACGACAACCTCGGACAATCGCAAAAAGCCGAAGAGGTTCGTCGCCGAGCTGAAGCGCTCCATGTAAGTTAAACCAGGTTGCCCGCATTCTAAATCGTTCGTCGTGGTTCCTCTTGACCGCCCTACGTAGCGATTTCATTGGTGTGCATTGCTTACAAGGGGTGGTCATGGGCTTTACTTGGGAGAGTGGTATTGTGAGCCCTCTGCCGTCACGCTTGTCCGTGGCGTGGGGCTCTCTTCGGGCTTCACGCGTTTTCCTTACCGTATTCTCGCATTTTCTTTATCCTCCCTCGTCTCTTGGCTATACTTAGCCTCTCATAGTTGCGGGCATTGTCACAGGCAGCCGGTCCAGACATAGAAACTGGAATTAGCCGCAAGGGTTCACGCGAGAGCGAGGGTATCAGATGATCAAAGTGCTCCTCGTCGAAGACAACGACGTTGACGCCGAACTCACGCAGGATCTTCTTTCTGAATGGAGCATGGAGGAGTTCCAGATTACCCGGGCGAAAACGCTGGCAGAGGGATTCTCGTTTCTCAGCCGTGAGCGGTTTGATGCTGTGCTCTTGGATCTTTCTCTCCCAGACACATTCGGCCTTCCGACGGTCAGACAGGTCCATGCCATGAATCCGACGGTCCCCGTTGTCATCCTGAGCGGCGTGACCGACCAAAGCCTAGCTCTTCAGGCCGTGCAACAGGGGGCGCAAGATTACCTTGTCAAAGGTCAGGGTCATCCTGAGCTGTTAGCTCGGGCCATCCGCTATGCCATTGAGCGGAAACGCGCTGAAGAACACCTGACCTACCTCGCACAGTATGATCACTTGACCGGGCTGGTCAATCGTAACCTCTTTCGCGATCGCCTGGTTCAAGCGATGGCTCGAAGCAAGCGCATGCATCAACCGATTGGTCTCATGCTCCTCGATCTCGATCGATTCAAAACGGTGAACGACACCTTCGGCCACGACATGGGTGACGAGCTACTCAAGGCCGTAACCGAACGACTCAAAGTCTGCGTGCGGGAGGTCGATACCGTGGCCCGTATGGGTGGGGATGAGTTTACGATTATTCTAGAAGGGGTCTCTTCCGAACAGAACATCCTTGTGGTGGCAAAGCGCATTACGGAGTCCATTGCTGCGCCGTTCGAGCTTAAGGGGCACCACATCTCGGTCGGCATCAGCATTGGAATTACGATCTATCCTCACGACGATCATCCTATCGACGAGCTGCTGAAGCATGCCGACACCGCCATGTATCGAGCGAAACAACAAGGCGGCAGCGCGTTTCATCTGCACGAAGCCTCTGGGACTCACTCTGCCAATCTCCTTCCCTAACAAGCGCACACTATCGACGTTGCGGAATTAGGACCAGAGACGCCTTCCGTCTTCCACGCACTGATTCCCCAATCGCCGGTGGTCTTGATATTCAGGCTTATCACCGGCCGATGTCACCTAACGGCTGGTCCGTCACGATCAAGGTTCCACGCGGATTGGGAGCAAGAATGTTTGAGGTGTCGAGTGCCTCTCGACCGGGAGTAGGGTGGCAGTCAGGAGTGATCACCATACCCCAGTGCTGATTCTCGCTGCACGTATTGTCGACGAGGAGTGCTTCCGCGTGATGAAAGAGAAGGATCCCACTCAGCATATTTTCCCGACATCTGTTTCTGACGAGCTCCGGGTGGCTCCCAGGATCCCGCACCGCAATACCGAAATGATGGTTGCCGCTACAGACATTATCGGCGATTCTCGGCTGTGCGCCGGCAAACACAAAAATCCCCGATTCCCGGTTGCCACAGACTTCATTCTCGACAAATGTTGGCCGCGATTGCGGGCCATAAATGACCACGCCGGACAGAATGCCCTCCGTGGCACGGCACTGTGTCACAGTACAAGAGGAGTCGAGCAGGTTCATCGCGGAGTTCTGATCGCTTCCGACATAGCGAAACGTGATTCCGGAGATACGACCGCTTGGGATCTGCTGGAGATAGAGTGGCCCCCCACGACGGGAAAAAATCTGTACCTCGTCTCGACCGGCTCCCACTAAATGAATTGGTCTCCCAGTGATAAAAATTTTATCCTCATAGATTCCGGGGTAAACAAAGACCTGGTCATGTTCTCCTGCATCGAGTAGAGCTGCACTGGGTCGCGGGTACGAGTCGCAGTCATTCGCGTCGACGATTAAGGTCTTTCCGCCGAATGGATTTGCAGGAGGATCATTCATCATTTCCAATTCCCTTCACAGCGCCTTTTCTCTTCTCACCGTCGTCGTGCTACCTCAGAGACTCTGATTCAAGCGGTCGAGCGGCATTATTTCGACCACAAGCACGCAAGTCAAGATCTCCACAAAGCGTTTGCTGAAGCCACTTTGCTGATGGCAGGCTCTATTTTATCGTGCAGGAGACTCTCGAACAGATCGTACAAATCTGTTGCGCAGGCGAGGGCGGTCACTCGGCAATTCCCAGCATCGAATGGTGCCAAGCTCGTGGATTCTCGTTGGTTTTAGCCATGCCGGGCAGCAGCACAGTGGCACGGCGATTGCGTTATCACGAGAGAAAGGGTACCGAGACCTTGCTGAGCAGTATGGAGGCATTACGATGAAGACGCTAATGATCGTGCTCCAGGGAATAATTGCGGTATTGTTTTCTCTCAATCTCGCCGTCGCGGCCCCTTCTAACATGCAGGATTCGTCTCGGCACCTCTATGATCGAGTGATGGAGGAGTACAAGCACAGAGATTACGAGGCAGCCTTGGCTGGTTTTCGATTCTTCCTCGAACTCCACGGGCAGTCCTCTCTGGCAGCCAATGCGCAATATTGGGTGGGAGAATGTCAGTACCGATTAGGGCGCTACAGGGAAGCTCTGAAATCCTTCTACCACGTTGTCTCCTACTACCCCCTCAGTCCGAAGCTTGCCGCCTCTAACTTGAAGATCGGACAAACCTACACCAGGCTGAAGGATCACGAGAAAGCTCGTATGATGTACGAGCGAGTGATCGATGATTATCCTGAAAGCGCCGAAGCAGAGTTGGCACGGAAAGCCCTTGATGCGGCACCGATGCGGAATGAGGAACCAACCTCTCAACTGACCGGTAACAGCCCTTCCGACTAGTTCTACTTCAAGGACAGGCGGGGGATGTGTGGCAATACGCAGGGCCGTCATTATTCATCGACGACGCCAAACAGCTGAGCCAATTGAGGCACTGTATAGGACGTGTGGGGCTTCAAAGTGATCAACGTTATGCCGGCTGCCTGTAGGACAGACTGGATCTCCCGTCTCCGAGTGACCTCGTGCGGCTGAGGGGGCAATCCTTCCTCGAGCAACACCACTTGCTCCGCAGCCTTCGTTCCTGGGTGGACCAACACAAAATCGAGTTGCTTCAACGCGATCTGTCTCAACACCTGTGACCGAGCTGTTCCGTCTGCCTCGACGCTGACAACCGACCAGAGCGGAACCCTCGCAAAGACAAGATAATGGTCTTCTACGGCCAACCGTATGAGATTGTAAAACAAGAGATCAGTATCAGTCAGTAGAGGTTGGGGACGCAACGTGACGTTTGGAGGAAGGACAAAGGGCTCTTTTCTGACCGGCCCAGTGGTTGGCGAGAGCCTCAGTCGCCAAACTAGGAGGGCCAGGAACGCGATGGCAAGGCCTATGAATACGTTCTCCATCGTGCCGCTATCGACCAGGAAGAGATTCACGCCAGCGAGGCCCGCTTGGGACAATGGTGCCAAGGAGCACGGGATGGTTCGCGCCCGTCACAGAAGGGATGTTGCCCCACTGTCCGGTCACGGTTTGATAGGCCAAGAGGGCGAAGGCCACCGCCTCAAACACCTTACTGTCCCATCCTAGGGCCTCAAATGTGGTGACCGGAACAGGGGCGAAGACTATTGCGAGATGGTTCATGATCGCACGGTTACGGACGCCGCCCCCGCCCACCACGACTTCATCAATCTCACCGCTGATCCACCGCCGCGAGGTTCCCACCGCCTTGGCCGTCCACATACTGCAGGTCGCCAGCAGATCTTCGAGCGAGAGGCTGCGTTGTTGCTGGATGGTGATCAACTCCTCGATGAGATCAGGACCGAATGCTTCACGTCCGGTCGATTTGGGCGGTCGCTTGGATAGAAAGGGATGCGCGAGGAGCTTGCCCAACAATCGTGAGTCGACCTGCCCCTTCATGGCCAGTTTTCCATCACGATCCATCAACAACCGTCCGTCGGTCACGCGCACCATAAGACTATCCAGTACCATATTGGCCGGCCCCGTATCGAACGCCTGCACCTTGTTGAGGTGTCCACCTTTCGGCACATACGTCACGTTGCTGATGCCCCCGAGATTCACCACTAACCGTGCACGCCGCGCATGCTTCAAGAGCAGCGCATGTGCTGTTGGCGTCAACGGAGCCCCTTGACCGCCTGCGGCGATGTCACGCGAACGGAAATTGGCCACAGTGGTAATCCCCGTTCGTTCGGCAATGACTGCCGGCTCGGCGATCTGCAGGGTGGAACGAATGGCGCCGACTCCTGGCGCATGGATACCATGTGGAAGATGATGCAGGGTTTGGCCATGAGAGCCGATCAATGCCACATTGCTCGGTTGAAGTTTCGCTTGTCGAATGACGTGCAGCGCCGCGTTCGCAAACCATTCGCCCAATAGCGCATTGAGGTGACATACCTCCGCGACCGTTCCCGAAACTGACGCGGAGAGAATGCGCTGCTGTAACGAACGGGGATAGGCTAGCGTGTGTGCCGCCAGCGTCCGCGCTTTCAGGGAGCGACCCCGCCCAATAATGTCCACGAGTGCTGCATCGACACCATCGCCGGATGTTCCCGACATGAGTCCCACGATGTGCATCCGTTGATTCCTCCGGTGATCGCCCTGCAAGTGCTTTAGACCCGCTACGCTAATGGAACTACCCAGTGGGGTCAAGCAGGGAAACATCGTCATCTAGCTCCAGTCGTACGGGCAGATCGTTGCGTTGACAACGATAGGACCCGATGCTACCGTCCTCGCCCATGTTAAGTTTTCTATCCGCGCTCCTCCTCTGGGCCCTCTTCGTCAGCGACGGCTTGTTTGCAGCACCCCTTGCCGCTTTGCCTGACGAGCCCCTCAATATCGTCGTCACAATTCCTGTTCTCAAAGATTTGGCTCAACAAGTCGGAGGACCCCACGTACGGGTGACCTCTTTGTTGAGCGGCTATGAAAATGAGCACACCTATTCGCCGAGACCGAGCGACTTGGTCGCAGTGCGAAATGCCCGACTGTTGTTTGAGGTCGGGATCGGTCTTGAAGTATGGGTCGCTTCGCTGGTGAAGAATGCCGGAAGCCGGTCGCTTCGCGTTGTCACGACATCTCAAGGAATCGGCCTGATTCGTGACCACGCAGGCCATCGAGATGGGACACATCAGGGGGGAGAGCCGACGGGGTCAGGCGGAAACCCCCATATCTGGCTGGATCCGGAAAACGTCGCCATCATGCTGCGTCATATTACCGAAGCTCTGATCGCAGCCGATCCAGCCCATGCAACTGACTTCCGAAACCGTCAAGCCGTCTATCTTCAGCAATTAGACCGACTGCGGAAAGAACTCTCTGATCGGGTCAAACAGTTGCCGGATCGTCGTTTCATTGCTCATCATCCAGCCTGGCCCTATATGGCAAGGCGTTTTGGCTTCGACGTGGCCGGGACCATTCAGATGCAGTCCGGCACAGAGCCATCAGCCCTTCAGCTGCAATCCCTGATCGGCAAGATCAAGAAAGATCGGATCAAGGTCATCGTATCGGAGATCCAGCTCAGTCAAAAGCTTCCCGAGCTACTCGCCAAGGAAACCAAGACACGAATTGTCGTCTTGACCACGTTACCAGGAGGCCTACCAGGGACCGAGACCTACCTCGACATGCTCCGCTATAATGTGCTCCAATTGGCTAATGCCCTAGAGTCCCCGTAGCGGCTTTGTGGGCCATCTCCTCAGCGCCGGAAGGAGCGCCGGGTTTCGTGCTAGACTCCCGTGAGCCTATCATTCGGTTTGACCACGCGTCGTTCGGATTTCCCGGCGTCATCGCGCTCAAGGACATTTCCCTATCCATCAACGCCGGCGAGTTTATCGGCGTCATCGGCCCCAACGGATCGGGGAAAACCACACTCTGCCGAGCCGTACTGGGTCTCATGGATCCCGTCGAGGGCCATCTCCATATTTTTGATTGTGCCTGTGATGAATTGCGATGCCACCACCGGGCGAAGATCGGATACCTCCCGCAAAAGGGCGTTGTGGACCGTAACTTTCCGGTCACGGTGCTTGAAACGGTGATGATGGGCCGATATGGGGCATTGGGTTTGTTTAAGCGCCCAGGACCGAAAGATCAGGAGATCGCGATCGAATCTCTCACCCATGTCGGAATGGAGAGGCACAAGGACACGGCTCTGGGACATCTCTCCGGCGGCCAGCAGCAACGTGTGTTCATCGCGAGGGCGTTAGCCCAACAGCCCAAAGTTCTCCTGCTCGACGAACCGACCACAGGACTAGACATTACCGCTCAGCATAATGTGATTGAACTGGTCGAGCATCTGCACGATGAACTTGGACTCACCGTACTCTTGATCACCCATGACATCAATATGATCCGTTCGCGGGTGGACCGGCTCGTGCTTCTCAAGACCCGCCTCTACGCCGCAGGGCCTCCCGCTGATGTCCTCAAACCTGAAATCCTCAGTGAGGTCTATGGGAAAGATCTGGTGATTACCGAGAAAGATCTTGTCATCGTTGAGGACTACCACCACCATCATTGACCACACAGTGCAATGCTTGAACTATTCACCTATGACTTCATGCAGCGTTCTCTCCTTGCAGCGGCGATGGTGGGGGGGCTCTGCTCTGTCATCGGTGTCTTCGTCGTGTTGCGAGGGTTAGCATTTGTCGGAGCAGGCACGTCGCATGCGGCGTTTGCCGGTGTGGCGCTAGGCTACCTCATGGGCTGGCCTCCGCTGGGGCTGGCGATCCTCTTTGGTCTTGCCACGGTGTGGATAACGGGCTGGGTCGAAGAAAAAGGCCGGATGAAACTGGACGTCTCGATCGGCATTCTCTACACCACAACGATGGCGCTGGCCATTCTCTTCATCGGCCTCATGAAAAGTTACAATGCGGAGGTGTACGGCTATCTATTTGGGAGCGTCCTGTCGGTCACGAGTGAAGAGCTGCGCATCATTGGCGGGTTGAGCATCCTGGTGCTCGGTCTCATTTTGTTGTTCTCGAAGGAACTATACTTTATCGCGTTCGATCAAGAGATGGCCGAGGCCTCCGGTGTCCCAGCGCGACGTATGTTCTTTCTCCTGTTGACTCTTGTCGCTCTCACGGTCGTGGTCTCTTTGAAAACTGTCGGCGCTATTCTCGTGTTTGCCATGATTCTGATCCCTGCCTCAACAGCGTATCAACTCACCTCCAGCCTCAGGACACTCACCCTATATTCCACCATTATCGGCGTGACTACGGCCGTAACTGGAGTAGTAATCTCTGCAACCTGGGATGTGCCTTCCGGACCCGCAATCGTCCTTCTCGCCACAACCGTCTTCTTCATCTCGGTGCTGCTCTCTCCAAAAAGAATGAAACGTACCTCGCATGCTCACTAGATATCTCATTTCAACCTGACTGTAGGGCTATGCGTACAGCCACTGTGTCATTCATGATTCAGTTGCTGCCTCGCAAGGTATCGAATGGCACTGGCAATGCCCTGGATCGATGCAGAAGTTGCCGAATCATACGTATTGATACAGAAGAGGAAGCCCCTATGAGCCTGAGTGTCGTGAGGCATAGGACTTGCGGTGGGGAGCCCCGTCATCACGATAACGTCTCTCAAATGCATCAGAGGAGGAGCTTCATGCGATTCGTAGCGTTACGGGCTTGTGTGATTGGGTTCATGATGGTGAGTGTCGCCTCGATCCTGCCTCCTGCTCAGCTGGTTTTGGCAGAAGAGGGCACACAGGGTTTCGGCGGTATTGAGGCAGGGAAATGGGTCCTCGGCATGCGGGCTGGGTTTGCTCCCCTTACCCAATCGTTGACTGCCAATACCTCAACCGAGGTGGGTTCCTTGGTCAATTTCCAAGGGATGTATAGTCTCAACAAGTGGTTCTTGGTCGGGATGATGTTGGAGTGGGAACGCCATTCCGTGAATCAAGAACAACCCGACGTGGACTTGGGCCATCAAGACACTGTGTCGGTGCTGCCGACGGTGGAAGTTCGTCCGGTCAAATTTGGGCCGGTCATTCCTTACGCGAACATGAGCTTTGGCGTGAACGTCAATAGCTTTGGGGAGAATACCGGCACCCAAATTAGCCCTAGCAACACATTTGCGTGGAGACTCGGCTGGGGCGCCGACTATATGCTCACCAAGCAGTTTGCGCTGAACACGGAAATGGCCTACAAACGTAACGACGGCCACGCTACGGTGAACGGCTCACGGGACAACGACTGGAACGCCTCTTCTTTCGGTTTCCTCTTCGGTGCCAAACTCTTCTTTTAGTTTCTGAATATTCGAGGCAGCTTGAGTGACGCGGAACCCACGATTTGCGGGGGCTCCGCGTCAGATACGATAGATGGACAGAGACAAATGATGTCAGGCTCGGAGTAAGCGTTCTATTCCTGCCGGCCTTGCTTTGATCGGCTCCACACCATCCCGGTCTGCTCCTTTGAGCTAAAACCCAGTTTTTCGTAAAAACCCGGCATGCGTGTGCAGAGCCAGAAGAGTTCGACTTTCTTGAGGCGGGGCTGGTTCAGGATGCGCTGGACGATATCTGCGCCGATGCCTTGGCGCTGGTACGCCTTATCGACGATGACATCCCAGATGGTCGCCCGGTAGACATAGTCCGTTAATACCCGGCCAAATCCGATCAGCAGGTCCCCATCCCACGCTGTCACGGCCACATCGGTGTGACGCAGCATCTCGCGTGCATCCTCAAGCGTTCGTCCTTTGGCCCAAGGCGCTTGCTGGTAAAGGCGGACGAGCTTGACTGGGTCGATATGCTTCTTTTCAGCGAAGGTGATGGCGGGCTTGAGGGTTGGGGTCATCTTGTACTAGATTATCTCCCAGTGACAACAACCACGATCACGCGGAGTGTACGAGGAACATCATGGCAACGCAAGTCCGTAGCTGCCCCAAGTGCTCTCAACTCATGTGGCTCACAGAGAACCAATATGAACTCCTGGATGAGTCGACCATTCGAGCCAAGTGCCCTCATTGTGGGTCAACCGTTCGCTTCGCGCTTGTATCGCAGGGAGACACGGCTGCCGGCCCTAAAATGGGGCATTGACCGCTTTGTGGAGTCCTGAATTGAAAGTTTTGAGTTGAGGTCCAACTCAGCACTCTAGTCACATTCCCCGTCCGGCGCCGTCCAACTCCGGCTTATTGCCAGGTAGAATTTTATTCAGCGCGGACCGATACTCGCCTGTGCGCCCCTGGTCGATCCGTCCGACTTCGATCTCTTTATCCCTCTGCATCCGTTCCAGATGATCGAGTACCGAGAGAAGCGGATGGACAGAGCCGAGCAATCGGCCGACTTCGAAGGCTTCCAGCGATTCCACAAATAATTCGTTCAGACCTCTATAGGGAGTCCCAGTGCTCTGGCTCCGGAACCGGGAGACGATCTCTTCATACTCTTCGATTGCCTCAAACTTGGGCTTCACGCCGGTCGGTACCGCCGACAGGTGAACGATCGGCGGCAATTTTGCCGCATAGACCTTCAACTGAGCAACCAATCCACCCATCACGTCCAGTACATCGGCGGTCTGCATGAACTTATCCTTCGAGGCGGCATTGTTTACGCCAAGCTGACAGGCCTATCAAGATTTTCTGGCGCCTTGAGGAGGCATGAAACCGGCGAGGGCCTGAACCACCTGCTCCATATCGGACGGGAAAGGCTTTGTATACTCATGAAACTCTCCGGTCGAAGGGTGGCGGAAACCCAGGGTCCTTGCATGCAACATCACGCGGGGGATTTCGACAGTCTCTACGGTGCAGACCTTCTTCCCGCCATAGGTCTGATCTCCCAGAATCGGATGGCCCAGCGACGTCAGATGGACACGAAGCTGGTGCGTCCGGCCTGTGCGTGGGTACAAGAGCACATGAGCGGCCAGTTTCCCGAAACGACGGTCGACCTTATATTCTGTCACAGACTCCTTCGGTCTCGCCGTATGGGCGGAGAATTTTTTCCGCTCCTTCTTGTCACGGCCAATCGCCAGCTCGATCAACCCATGCCCTTTTTTCGGCACGCCTGAGATCAGAGCCTCGTACACCCGCGTGATCGTGTGATGTTTGAATTGAGCTGAAAGGGCACGATGGGCTTCGTCTGTTTTGGCAATCACCATCACGCCGGAGGTATCCTTGTCCAGCCGATGGACCAGTCCAGGCCGTTCTTTCCCGCCAATCGTCGACACGGTGCCGCCGGAGGTCTGAAAATGATAGAGGAGGGCATTGACCAACGTCCCGGCCCAATGACCCGGCGCAGGATGAACCACCAAGCCGGCCGGTTTATTGAGAAGCAGCAACACGTCGTCCTCATAGAGAATCTCAAGTGGAATCGATTCGCCTTTGAGTTCCAGCGGCTCTGCTTTTGGAATGTCGAAGGCGATGGTGTCGCCAGGCTTGATCTTTTGACTGGGCTTAACAACCTGACCGTTGATTCGCACACGCCCTTGCCCAATCAACCGTTGCAAGGCCGACCGCGATAATTTTGGCTCACGATTGACCAGAAAGATATCCAGCCGTTTCGGCGCCTCGCCGGATGTGACGACGAACTCAGTGACCACGGCAGGAGCAGCCTCGGACAACAACAAGATGGCGTCGCTTATGGAGAAGGACGCGAGTCTTTTCTGGTTTTCGTCGACCGAACAGCATTAATGTCCTTCCTCAGCTGGAGTAAGACGGGCTCCTGTTCATTGAGACGTCGAGTCACGGCCTCGATCTGTATCTCATGCTTACGCACCTGCGCATTCAGGTCTCGGTTTTCTCGTTCAAGGTCGCGTTCCGTCGCTGTACCGCCATTCAAAGAAGCAGGACCGATTGTAGAATCTTCGCGCAATGCCTGGCCCGCGCCGGAGCCAGTCGAGGCCACAGCCATCGGGACGGCTGCCAGAGAAGAGAACGGCGCGGGCATCGTGTGAATCTCTCGATAGTCCAACACGAGCTCACTGGCTGAGTTATTTGAGCCTCCTGACCAATTGGAGGCGGTCTCCACAATGAACCGGGCCGGATCAAACGTCAGATGTCCATGGACTCCCCAATGGATCGCATGGGGTTCTTCCGGACAAGCTCAATATCCGTGGCAAACTGGTTGATGACTTCTCGATCATTGGCGATGACCACGTGCAACCGCCGGTTCGCGATGAAGAAGGCTCCAGATGTGACCTCAGGTTTGTGCCCGTGGGATACAAGAACGCAAAACGACATCCACTCTGACCCCTGCGCCTGCTGAAATGCCGTGCGCAGGATCGGCGTCATACGCGAAATTTCCTTGGCGGTAAAGACAGGAACAGGAGGACGTTTGGGGTCGAGCAATCCCATCCCCGGCTGAACCAACAGTCGGGAAAGAATCGTCGCAAGCTCAAGCTCGTTCCATTCAGCCGGATGATCGTACTGCAGTTTCTGGGATTTCTCGGACTCCTGGTACGTATCCAACCGGACAAACCAGGTTGGTTCTGTATGGATGGGACGCGCCACAAGCGGGGGGCTGCTACATGCCGCCAAATTGAGCAGCACAAGCAGCCTGCCGGCGAGGAGGCAGCCGATTCTGAAAGCCGCTGGCGTACGTTCATGGGGTGCCTTATACATGGAATGGACCACCCCGGCAACAATTGAATTCGGCAGCAGATGACTCCACAGGCAACGCTACTGCAGCGCAAGGATCAATTGCAATCGGAAGGTTAGGTTGAGTTCCCACCAATTCCTCTCCCGCTCAACCCAGGCATATCGAAATGCGTTTTGCCCCTCGCAGTGAAATTACCCACGGTGTTCTTCGTGCAGAAATCGGCACATTGCTTGCGCAATCGCAAAAAAGACGCTACTGAATATTCGTGAAACTGGCACGTCCCATTTGTGCCGTATCTAATTAATGTGTAAAGAGACTCTTCAAGCTACGAGATGTCGGAGTCACAGAGGGGCAACATGCTGAGCGATTACGATGAGGACGACACCATGAAGCGTAACAAGAACATTCACACCGCAGCCATCGGGATGTTGTGTCTCGCCACCCTCATGACCGGCGCTTGTGTCACGCAGAGGACCTACGAGGCAGCCAACGCCGATCTTGATGCGGCGAAATCCGAGCTCCAGAGCGCCAGAGCCGAAACGCAGGGGCTCGACCAACAGGTCAACAACCTCCAACAACGCAAGAAAGACCTCGCTAATCAAATGGTGGTCGCCTCGATGGCGCTCGATCAAGCCACGAAGGAGATGAAAGCCGAGCGTACGACATCGCAAAAACGATTGAGCAGCCTCAATCAAACGATCAAGCACCTGGCCGCTGAACAGAAGAGCTTGCGGGACGGGTTCAAACGTGCAACCAAACAGCGGGCCACTCTGCAATCAACCGTTGACAACTATACGGCACAGTTGCGCCCGGTAGATGAACGCAATGCACCACCAATCCCCCCCCCGGCCGTAGCGACCAACCAACCGGTTAACACAACACTTGTTCCCTCAGCACAAACTCCTGTTCCGAACGAGCCTGTTCCCAAGCCGACCGTGACACCAACGGCAGTACCAGTCAATCAGCCCGTAGCGAACCCGATACTGCCGCGGGGAGGCCAGCCGCCCGAACCAGTCGAAGAGGACTGGTTGACCTTCTTCAAGAATTGGATTTCTTCACTCTGGCAATCGGTCTTCTTCTAACGAGGAGCCTCTCCGACATTGACCGTTCTACTGCGGTGAACGATCCGCGACCAGCTGCGTCGTGCTCGGCCATGAAGGCTCCTTAACCTATTCCAGCGAATATGCTCCGGTTTTTCCAAGCCTGCGGCCTTTCATCTGGTCGTACCTTCTTCGCCTCGTCACGAAGGCAATGTCGGACAGGCTCCTAGACGGTGAATTACCAAGAGCTGATCGTTTCCCATCGTTCCGCCTGCCCCAAGAATCGGTCTTCCCTCTTGGTCATACCAAGGACCAGTCATGGTGTACGTGGAGATGTGGAAAGTTTTGAAAATCAGGCGTGGCCGGTTTTGCTGGTGCGGTCGGCGATCTTTTTGCGGAGTCGGGCTTTTTCGAGACTGATTTCGGCTTCTTTGACTTCGGATGGCAGGCCACCGGATTTGAGTCGCTGTTCGGCTTTCTCAACGGCAGCTTGGGCGCGGCCCACATCGATATCTTCAGCCTTCTCGGCGATTTCGGCCATGATCGTCACTTTGGTTGGTGTGACTTCCGCATAGCCCCAGAGAACCGCCATATGGTTGGTCAGGTCCCCGACGCGATAGCGCAGCTCACCGATGCGTAACGTAGAAAGGAAGTGACAGTGTCCCGGCAACACGCCGAACTCACCCTCTGAGCCTGGGGCGATGACTTCATCCACCTGCTGGCTCAAGAGCAACTTCTCTGGCGTGACCACTTCTAATAATAACTTTCCGGCCATATCACTCCTACGTGCTCATCAAAAGGTATGAACAGGCGGGATGCTCTGACGTGCGCGCATCGACCGAGCATTGTTTCATCGTGCGCGGTCTGCGAGCACAAGAGCGCCCGGCTGCTTATACCTTGACCCCCATCTTTTCCGCTTTCGCAATCACTTCCTCGATCGGGCCGACCATGTAGAACGCTTGTTCCGGGAGGTGGTCGTATTTGCCGTCGAGAATTTCCTTGAAGCTTCGCACCGTGTCTTTGAGCTTCACGTACTTGCCAGGCGAGCCGGTAAAGGCTTCGGCGACGTGGAACGGCTGCGAGAGGAACCGTTGGATCTTTCGTGAGCGGGCCACCGCCATCTTGTCGTCTTCCGACAATTCGTCCATGCCGAGAATGGCGATAATATCCTGAAGGTCTTTATACCGTTGCAAAACAGACTGGACTCCTCGTGCGACCTTATAGTGTTCTTCGCCGATGACTTGCGGGTCGAGAATGCGCGAGGTGGAGTCGAGTGGGTCGACAGCTGGATAGATACCCAGCTCTGCAATTTGCCGCGACAACACGGTGGTCGCATCCAAGTGAGCGAAGGCCGTGGCCGGCGCCGGGTCGGTCAAGTCGTCTGCCGGCACGTAGATGGCCTGCACCGAGGTGATCGATCCACGCTTGGTGGAGGTGATGCGCTCTTGTAGTTGCCCCATCTCCGACGAGAGGGTGGGCTGATAGCCGACGGCGGACGGCATGCGGCCGAGCAATGCGGACACTTCTGAACCGGCCTGGGTAAACCGGAAGATATTGTCCACGAAGAGCAGCACGTCCTGGTTCTCTTCGTCACGGAAATATTCGGCGACGGCCAGTCCGGTCAAGGCGACGCGCAGACGCGCGCCAGGTGGCTCGTTCATCTGGCCATAGACCAGCGAGACTTTCGATTTGGTGAAGTCCTTGGGATCGATGACCTTCGACTCCTGCATTTCGTGCCAGAGGTCGTTGCCTTCACGGGTCCGCTCACCGACGCCGGCAAACACCGAGAAACCACCATGGTGCAAGGCGATATTGTTGATGAGTTCCATGATGATGACGGTCTTGCCGACTCCGGCACCACCGAAGAGGCCGACCTTGCCGCCCTTGCTGTAGGGCTCGAGAAGATCGATGACTTTGATGCCGGTTTCGAGGACTTCGGTCTTCGTCTCCTGATCTTCGAGGCGAGGCGCAGGCCGGTGAATAGGATAGGTCTTCGTCGTCTTGATGGGACCCATCTCGTCCACTGGGTCGCCCAATACATTGATCAGTCGTCCCAATGTCTCGCGGCCGACCGGCACAGAAATCGGCGCCCCTGTATCCTGCACATCCATCCCCCGCGTGAGACCGTCGGTCGTGGACATTGCGATACTGCGAACGCGGTTTTCACCGAGATGCAGCGCGACTTCAAGAGTGATGCGGACGGCCGGCGTGCCGGCGGCTTTATTCTCTTCCTGAATCACTTTAAGGGCGTTGTAAATGTTCGGCAGTTGTCCGGGAGGAAACTCCACGTCCACCACCGGACCGATGACCTGAATGACTTTTCCTGTGCTCATAACGCTCCTTCTCTCGCAAGTTCTAAAATCTGAGTCATGAGTTCTGAGTTTTAGGTCCTGGTGGCGTTTTTACTCAGAACTCAGCACTCAAAACTTCCAATCTACTTTAGCGTCTCTGCACCGCCGAGGATGTCCATCAGTTCTTTGATAATGGCGGTCTGACGGGTCCTGTTGTAATGCAAGGTCACTTTCTTGATCAGTTGTCCTGTGTTCCGCGTCGCGCCGTCCATCGCCTCCACCCGGGCGCCATGTTCCGCCGCGGCCGTCATCTTCATGGACTTGGTAATCTTTTGTGTATTCTTAAACGCCGCAATGTTGTTACAGCCTAGCGATTGAAGACTCGGCCAGCTCTAGGCTTAAGGCTGACGGCGACGCGTTGATGGCTACTTGGCGCCGAACCCCATCTTCTGTTTAAAGGTCGTGATAATCTCTTTCATTCTGCCGGCGACCGTGTCGTCGATTTTTCCGATGCTCGCGATTTCCTTCTTCAACTCGGGATGGTGCTGCTGGACGTAGTGCAGCAGGTCGGCTTCAAACTGTTGCACTTTATCGACTGGGACATCGTCCAGGTATCCGTTGACGCCTGCGTAAATCGACAGCACTTGATCGGCGACCGGCATCGGTTTGTATTGCCCCTGCTTGAGCAACTCCACCATACGAACGCCGCGCGCGAGCTGCCTCTGTGTCGATTTGTCGAGCTCGCTGCCGAACTGCGAGAACGCGGCCATTTCGCGGTACTGCGCGAGGTCGAGCCGAAGGGTACCAGCCACCTGCTTCATGGTCTTGATCTGAGCCGACCCCCCGACGCGGGAGACCGACAGACCCACGTTAATCGCAGGACGAATACCGGAGTAGAACAGATCGCTGGCGAGATAGATCTGCCCGTCGGTAATCGAAATGACGTTGGTCGGAATGTAGGCGGACACGTCACCGGCTTGCGTTTCGATGATCGGCAGTGCCGTGAGGCTTCCCCCGCCGAGCTTGTCGCTGAGCTTGGCCGCACGCTCCAACAACCGGGAGTGCAGATAGAACACGTCGCCCGGATAGGCTTCGCGGCCTGGAGGACGACGGAGCAAGAGAGATAACTGACGATAGGCCACGGCGTGCTTGGAGAGATCGTCATAAACGATCAACGCATGTTTGCCGTTATCCCGGAAGTACTCGCCGATGGCTGCACCAGAGAAGGGCGCAAGGTACTGCATGGGCGCCGCATCGCTCGCGGTGGCCGCCACCACGATGCTGTAATCCATCGCGTGGGTCTCTTCGAGAGTCTTGACGACTCGTGCCACGGTTGACCGTTTCTGGCCGATGGCGACATAGATACAAAAGACGTCGAGGCCCTTTTGATTGATAATCGTATCGACGGCAATGGCGGTCTTGCCGGTCTGCCGGTCGCCGATGATCAACTCACGCTGCCCGCGGCCGATGGGAATCATAGCGTCGATGGCCTTGATCCCCGTTTGCAAGGGTTCGCGCACCGACTGACGTGTATTCACCCCAGGTGCCGTGACTTCTATGCGGGACGAGAGCGTCGACTTGATCGGGCCCTTTCCATCGATAGGCTGGCCGATCGCGTTCACCACACGACCGAGCAATGCTTCGCCAACTGGAATCTCCGCAATACGTCCCGTGCGCTTGACCGGATCGCCTTCCTTGACCCCAACGTCATCGCCCATGAGTACGGCGCCGACGTTGTCTTCTTCAAGGTTCAGCGCGATCCCGTAGAGACCGCCGGGGAATTCGAGCATTTCACCGGCCATGGCGCCGTCAAGACCATAGACTTTGGCAATCCCGTCTCCAACCTGAATGACCGAGCCCGTTTCCTTGACATCGACTTGTTTGTCGAAGCCTTTGATTTTCTCTTTGATAATCGAACTGATTTCTTCTGCCTTGATCTGCATAGCTACTCCTTAGTCAACAAACTCCGCATCGCTTGTAACCGCCCAAGCACGGTGCTATCGACCACCGTGTTGCCGAGACGGATCTGCATGCCGGCGAGATAGCGGGCATCCGTGTGAAAGGTGACATCGACTTGGCGCTTGAGCATTGTGCGCAAACGATTGCTGATTTGACCTTGTTCGTCCTGGGGTATGGCAGTCGCGGAGAATACGGTGACTTGCTGGGTGCCTTTCGACGCATCGGCAAGTTTTGTGAAGGCCTCGGCGATTTCAGGGAGAAAGCCGACGCGATTTTTCTTCACTAACTGTTCGAGAAAGGTTTTTCCGACGGGGGGGCACCCCAAACGTGAACCGAGTTCTGCAAGGACGGCAATTTTGTCTTCGGCGCCAAAAGCCGGTGAGGCCACGACATGGCGCAATGCGACCGAATCCTTGATCGCTTGACCCAACCCCGTTAAGGCCACACGGGTTTGTTCAATGGTGGATTGGTCGAGTAGCTCGAATAATGCCTGTGCATAACGTCGCGCCACTGCTTTCTTAATCACTATACAGGTCCGTTCACTCTTTATTTTGACAAAGGGAGAAGCCTTCGTGGCTCGCACGAAAAGAGGCGCGACAAGTTAGCATTGGCGGAGGAGGACTGTCAATATGACGGTGTGGATGATGACGAAGCTAGGAGTCTGAAAAAACTATAGTGGTACGGTAGAAACTTAATGGTCCACACGTTAAAGGTAATAGAAAAATATCGCGTAGGATGCTCAAAAATGTCTTCCATCAAGGCCGCAGCATGCTCAGAGGCTCAACGTACGCTTCGGTACGTTGAGCCTCTGAGCGAAGTGAGAACGCCGCATGGGAAAAGGCGCGTCTCGGCGCACCGGGGCCGGGCGGGTGAGAAGGGCGATTTTTTCAGCATCCTGCTAGAGTGATTGGATGATGCCGCCGCCCAGCACGCGGTCGTTTCGATAGAAGACGGCCGACTGTCCCGGGCTTAATGCGCGTTGTGGCTCACCAAAGACAATATGAAGAGTACCGTCTGAGCGAGACTGGACGGTCGCAGGCGTGGCAGGCGTTGCATACCGGACTTTGACCTCGACGTCCGTCGATCCACTAAGCAGCGAGGAATCAAAGAGATTTAGATCTGCGACATCGCATTGACCGCGACGCAGAGATTCTTCTGCTCCAAGGACGACAGTATTGGTCGCAGGCTGTACTTGTTGAACATAGAGCCTGCGGCCGGCCGATATGCCGAGGCCTCGTCGTTGGCCTGGCGTATAAAAGGCAACCCCATCATGGTTACCTAAATATCGTCCTTCATCGTCCACAAAGGCCCCTGGCTTCTTGGCGGCAGGCGCTTCCTTCTCGATAAAGGTTCGATAATCGCCGTGGCTCACGAAACAGATTTCTTGGCTTTCCTTCAATTCATCTGTGGGAAGGCCCAAGGTCTCTGCCTCCATCCAGACGTCCGTCTTCTGCATGCCCCCCACAGGAAAAAGAAGGCGACTGAGCCATGACTGACGAAGCCGATAAAGGAAATAACTTTGATCTTTCTTGGAATCGGCTGCTCGCTGGAGAGTCGGCAGCCCATCGGATTCGCCGAGGCGAACATAGTGGCCAGTGGCGACAAAATCGATCCCCCGTGCATCGGCAAGCTCTAAGAGACTCCGCAGTTTGACGCGCTCATTGCATCGGACACAGGGGTTGGGCGTTGTGCCTTCGAGGTAGCCGGTAATAAAATCGTCGATCACGCCGGCACGAAAGGTCTCTCTGGTGTCGATCACCTCATGCGGAATTCTCAAAGTCTGCGCGACGTACCGAGCAATACCGACCTTGCAGCAGCCACGTTCTTCCCAGCGCTTAGAGACCGCGACTGTTTCGTCTTCATGCTCCCAGACCTGAAGCGTGACGCCATGAACGTCGTAGCCCTGGCGAACCAGGAGCGCTGCGGCGACAGAGCTATCCACTCCGCCGCTCATGCCAAGGAGAACTGTAGGGCGAACCATATGGTCGCTATTGTACTGAGGAGACAGGAAAAGGGCTAGAGGGTTGTTCCCCGCAGCTAATGGGCGGATGCAACAAGGCTGGGAGCCACGTTGACCGAGAGGGCGCGTTCGCCGCTCCAATGATGAGCACCCATGTCACACATGCCATGGAAGCGAGAGCCTTCTTCGATCGCAATGACCGGGGTTCGGATATCGCCGACAAGAACGCCGGGCTTAAGAATGTGAATCTTTTCAATCGCAGTGATGGTGCCATTGATCTTGCCGCTATTCATAAGCACACCAGCTGACACGATGCCCTCGATCACGGCGTGCTCTCCAACGATTAACGTTCCGGTTATATATATCTCGCCATCAACGTGTCCATCAATCCGGACGGTACCATCAAAACTCACGACGCCCTTGAAGTCCACACCCTTCCCCAGGAGCGTAATATTATCGCTGCTCTGTTCGGCTTGGTGGCCCCGGTCTTTCGTTGCCCACATGGTCGCTCCCCCTAAATATCCTCCCGCATCAACAATATGCAGGATAAATACCTAAATGTTAATATTTCCCCCTAACCATTGGCTCGTTTAATGCCAGGGGGCATGATCATTCCGACGGGATGTAGAGAGGTGTCCCGAGGGAGCTCACGCACGCCGTGAGCCATTTCAAGTGCACCATTGAAGAGAACCCCATCTTCCATTGAAAGGACCGGCGACTTGACGTTCCCATTCATGACGGCCGGGGCCCGGAGCTTGATGCACTCTTTTGCAACGACTTCTCCGGTGATCTTTCCCTTAGACACAATCGTCCCGGCGGTGATTTTTGCCTGAATGATAGCATCTTCACCGACGAGCAGCATGCCATCAGTATGAATTTCTCCGTCGAGATATCCATCGATTCTTACCGTTCCACTATAGGAGATCGTGCCTTTGAACTCAACGCCCTTTCCCACAAAGGCGTTAATATCTCCGGCCCCGTCGGCAATTGAGCTGGCAGCGACTATGGTCACCTTTTCGCCTCCCTGCTCGGGTGAGTTCATCTCTTCTTTTTTTTCCTGCCCCCACATGAATGTGTCTCCTTGAGTCGGTAATTCCACTATTTCATCGCAGTTGTGATGCGGTTATGGAAAGTAATCGATCAGAAGGAGCATGGTTACGAATACGTAGAAGCAACAAGTATACCTCCATCTCTTATGATGTCTGGGAGACAGGGGTACGGTACGGATTAATTGAGAAGCGTCTCGAGAATTCCATCGAGTTCGGGCGAAGAAAAATAATGAATGACGATTTTTCCTCCCCGTCTTCCTTTTTGGATCACGACTTTGGTGCCGAATCGTTTTTGCAATCGTTCTTCAACATCAGACCATGGTGTTCGCCGTAATTCCTTTGCCCCTCGCCTCTTTGCAGCTGGTGAGGATTCTAAGAGTTTTTCCGTCTCTCTCACCGATAAGGCTTTTGAGACCACCAGCTGGGCGACTCTAAGCTGTTCATTCTGGTCAGGAAGACCGAGAATTACTTTGGCATGTCCCATAGAGATCTTATCGGTTTCAATGAGCTGTTGGATCTCCAAAGGAAGATTGATAAGACGCACAATATTGGCAATCGACGACCGATCACAGTCAACTCGTCGCGCAATTATGTCCTGAGTGAGTCCAAATTCGTTCATCATCCGATGATAGGCCCTAGCCATTTCCATGGGATTAAGATCTTCGCGTTGAAGATTTTCTATCAGTGCCAGGACGACAGACTCTTCATCTCCGCAATTACGAATGACGGCTTGAATCGTTTCCAGTCCCGCCTCTTTTGCCGCGCGCCAACGCCGTTCACCGGAGATGAGTTCGTAGATTCCGTCGCCCTTGCGGCGAACTAATATTGGCTGCAGCAATCCATTTTGCTTCAATGAAGCTGTAAGTGCTGCCAGCTCCTGAGGAGAGAACGTTTGTCTCGGCTGATACCGATTCGGCACGATGGCATCGACCCGCAGATGTTGGACTTCAGGCAGCTCCGGCATCGGCACGGGTTTGATGGCAGGCAGCAGTGCGTCGAGTCCTCTACCGAGCGCTTTTTTCTCCATGGCTCACAAACTCCTTGGCTAAGGACAAATAGGCCTGAGATCCTGCTGATGCGACGTTATATAACATGGCCGGACGTCCGTAACTTGGAGCCTCCGCCAGTGTGACATTGCGGGGAATTACGGTGCTGTAGACGACCTCTTTGAAATACTCGCGAACTTGCTCAGCAACCTGACGTGCCAACGTATTCCGCGCGTCGAACATTGTCAAGACGATCCCTTCCAATTGGAGCTCGGGATTAAACGACTGACGAACTCGATCGATGTTTCCAACCAACCGGCTTAACCCTTCCATGGCATAGTATTCACATTGAACCGGGACTAAAACGCTGCGAGCTGCAACGAGTGCATTCACCGTCAGAATTCCCAATGTAGGAGGACAGTCGAGAAAGATCACGTCGAATAACTGGTCAACATCTCGCAAGAAATTCCGAAGCAATTTTTCCCGCTCTTCAACATTCACCAGCTCGATTTCTGCCCCAGACAAATCAGCATTTGCCGGCAAAAGCGACAAACCGTTCACCTCTGTGACTCGCACAGCGTCATGAAATTTCACATAATTAATTAGGCAGTTATATACGGTAGTCTGTAAGGAACGGGGGTCAACTCCTAATCCGCTTGTGGCGTTTCCTTGCGGATCAATATCCACAAGCAAGACGCGCTTACCAAGGAGTGCGACACCAGCGGCAAGATTCACGGCGGTTGTAGTCTTTCCTACACCACCCTTCTGATTTGCAATCGCTACAATCTTTGCCATATACAGATTGAATTAACCATTCATTCACTCACTCGTTAACAATGTTCCACGTGGAACATTCGCATTTGCAATTGATTATTTTACAAATTTCGTCTCTCAATCACCGAGAAAATCCTCTTGCCGTACCCCTGAGGGAGAGCAATGGCTGTTTCGTTTACAATTTGAAATTCTTCTCCAATTTCTTGTTTTTTGATAGCCTCTGTTCGATACAAGACTATTTTTCCCTTTGAAGTCAACAACTCAGGAATGTATTTCCTTATTTCTTCAAATTTCAAGGCCCTTACCACAACCGTATCAATAACATGGCGGAGCGGCCATTTGGCATATTGTTCGATGGTGCCATCAAAAGTAGATACATCATGAAGTTTTAACAGACCGATCACTGAGTTAAGGAAAGAGCATTTTTTCTGAACTGGCTCTACTAGGATCAGGCGCATGTCAGATCTTACTATTTTAAGAGGGATACCAGGAAACCCTCCCCCAGACCCTACATCGAGGACTACGCCATTTTGCGGAAAGCTTGTCGCGATAAGCGCACCGAGTGAGTCAACGAAGTGTTTGATGATGATTTCCTTGGGATTAATGATCGCTGTGAGATTAATCGCCTTATTCCACTCAATGAGATGAGTGAGATAGCGCATGAACTGCTCCACATGGATTTCTCCGATTGTTAGCCCAAGTTCACTTGCAGAGCTAACCGTGAATTCCCGCAATTCTGATTCATGTTCCACGTGGAACAATTACGTGAATCAGCAGATGAGGTCAAGACATTCCTGAACGGAAAGGAAGTTTCTGCGCTTGCTTGTCTAGGATGAAACTTGTTGAAGGTTATCGCGGCTTGATTCGCCCTTGTACTTTTCGAGTGCTACAAGGAGAAGCGAAATGGCTGCTGGTGTGACTCCTGAAATTCTCGATGCCTGGCCAATAGACGAAGGACGAACCTTTTTTAGCTTTTCGCAGACTTCTCGCGAAAAACCAAGAGTCCCATCATAACTAAAAGCTACTGGAATGGGCTTCGTTTCAAGTTTTTTGAATCGGCCTATCTGTTGAAGTTGGCGCTTGATATAACCTGCGTATTTGACTTGAATCTCTACTTCATCAGCAGTTTCAATGTCTTGCAACGCACTAACCCCAAGTGCCTCCAATAGAGTTTTATAGCTCGTCCCTTGGCGCCGCAAAAGTTGAGCTACGGTGCAGGGCCCCGAGACTTCCTCAATCTTAACCTTAACTAGGCGTTCACGAACAGCTTCCGTGAGTTTTGGTCGAATCTCTTCGAGGCGCACGAGCTCAGATTCAATTGCTTTCTGTTTTAGCTTAAATTTTTCATAGATTTCATCGCAAATCAATCCAACCTGCCGTCCAGCATCAGTTAGCCGAAGATCGGCATTTCCATGACGTAATAATAGGCGGTATTCTGCCCTCGATGTAAACATACGGTAGGGTTCACGGGCGTCTTTTGTAATGAGGTCATCAATTAAAACACCAATATAAGCCTGCGATCGATCGAGTACTAATGGCAACTTGCCTCGAAGCCTCAGTACTGCATTGATCCCGGCCATGAGACCCTGCGCTGCGGCTTCTTCATATCCAGATGTCCCATTGATCTGTCCCGCATGGTATAGACCGTCAAGAAGCTTGGTCTCTAGAGTCGGATGCAATTGCCGCGGGGGAAAATAATCGTACTCGATCGCGTACCCAGGCTTGAGCATGTTGGCTTGTTCCAACCCGGGAATCGTCTTTAGCATCGCGGCCTGTACATCAACTGGCAGGCTGGTAGATATCCCGTTGGGATAAAATTCTCGACTATCTAACCCTTCAGGCTCGATAAAGATCTGATGCCGTTCTTTATCCGCAAAGCGTACGACTTTATCTTCGATCGACGGACAATACCGCGGCCCCACTGACTCAATTATCCCACTGTAGAGCGGCGACCGGTCCAGATTGCGCTGGATCAACTCGTGCGTCGCGTGGGTGGTATGGGTCAAATGACAGGGGAGTTGCCGGTTCTCAATTCGGCAGGTCCGATACGAAAATGGCGGTGGTGGATCATCGCCAGGCTGCGGCATCATCACGGAAAAATCGATAGTCGTTCCATCCAAGCGAGGAGGTGTGCCGGTTTTGAGCCGGCCCACTTCGAACCCCAGGTCGCGCATACAATCGGATAGGTGCTCGGCGGACGCCTCTCCGGCTCGTCCCGCAGGAAAATGATTCAATCCTATATGGATAAGTCCCTTAAGGAATGTGCCCGATGTTAAAATTACAGCCTTCGCCTGTATGTGATCGCCGCGGTCCGTCACCACGCCTGAAATAGCACCGGCATGCGTCAGCAAGCGATCGACTGTCCCTTCGCCGATTATCAGCCCTGCCTGCAGGCCCAACGTTCGTTGCATGGCGTCTCGATACAGCTTCTTGTCGCATTGGACACGGAGGGCTCGCACCGCCGGGCCTTTACTCGTGTTGATGAAGCGGAATTGGATGCCGGCTTGATCAGTGTTCCGCGCCATCTCCCCACCCAGCGCATCGATTTCCTTTACCAGATGTCCTTTAGCAATTCCCCCGATCGCTGGGTTGCACGACATCTGCGCGATTCGGTCGCGATCCATCGTGAACAGCAAGGTTCGCGCACCCATGCGTGCGGCGGCCAAAGCGGCTTCACAACCGGCATGACCTCCGCCTACCACAATGACGTCGACCGTCTGTCCCACGGCCCACCTTTCCTACTTGCCGATACAGAATTCTGAAAAGATACGACCAAGGATCTCGTCCGTCGTAATGGTGCCGGTAATTTCACCGAGTGCGTCGGCGGCGGCGCGGACATCGATCGAGACAAGCTCCCCAGCCATTCCGTGCTGCACGGACTCAAGCGCATGACCCAAGGATTCAGCGGCCCGGCGCAACGCATCACGGTGTCGCACGTTCGTGACCGTGACGCTCTCTGCCGCCTCAAAGCCTTCGGGCAATAGCTGAGCGCGAAGAGCGGACTTCACCCTCTCAACCCCCAAGCCTGTTTTTGCAGAAATACTGTATATAGAATGGTCCGAAAGTGCAGCATCCGACGCGACCTCATCGGCCAAATCGGCCTTGTTCAGCACCACCACATGCTTGCAATCCTTGACCGAACTCAAGAGCTCCCGATCATCGCTCGTGAGGGGCACACTTCCATCCACTACCACGAGCAAGAGGTCCGCCTCACCCTGTGCGATACGCGTTCGCTTGATTCCTTCCTGCTCGACAATATCGTTCGTTTCCCGCACTCCTGCCGTATCAACTAAATGAATCAACACCCCGTTAAGATCGATGGACTCCTCGATTACATCCCTCGTCGTCCCAGGAATGGCCGTCACAATCGCACGCTCTTCCCTCAGGAGACGGTTCAACAAACTGGATTTTCCGACATTCGGGCGGCCAAGGATGACGACGCGCGCCCCTTCGCGCAAGATCCGACCCTCCTGCGCCGTCGCTTCCAGTTTTTGAACCACCGCACAAGCCTCCCTCACAATACGCACCAGTTCATCGCGTTGAAGAAAGGAAATATCTTCGTCCACAAAATCGATTCCCGCCTCTACCTGGGCCAACACGATCAGGAGAGAGGCCCGAGCCTGCTCCACCTCACGGGCGAGATCGCCCCTTAGCTGGCGTTGTGCGATATTCAATCCAGCGGATGATGTGGCCCTGATCGTATCGAGCACCGCTTCCGCCTGGGAGAGATCAAGCCGTCCGTTGAGAAAGGCCCGTTTCGTAAACTCCCCCGGTTCTGCCATCCGTGCACCGGAATCAACACAGACCTTGCAAACCATTCCGAGCACCAACGCCCCGCCATGAGACTGAATCTCTACCACGTTCTCTGCCGTAAACGACCGCGGAGCCTTCATGAAGACCACAAGCGCTTCATCGAGCAGGGCCGATACGGACGGCCGATCAAGACCGGGTCTGTTATCAATCTGCCTGCTCAATGCAGGAAGTACAAGATCGGCAAGATACAGCGTGTGTGAAGAAACGGATGAGAGGGGACGGCCAGAACGTAAGCGAACAACTCGGGAAGCGACGACAAGCGATTGAGGGCCACTCAGGCGAACAATTCCAATGCCGCCCTCCCCTATGGGGGTGGCAATAGCACAGATCGTGTCTTCGAGTCCTCCATGCATGACGCCTCTTTCACTAGCAGGATGCTGAAAAAGTCCGCCAGCCTGTCTTGTTCATTTGGTTTATCTGGTCTATTTGATCTGTCTGGTTCAACCAAACAAACGAGACAGACCAGATAAACAAGATAGACCAGTCGGGAGACGCCTATGCGCTCGTGCTGCCGCTCTGTTCAGCCCCTGCCGCGAGCAGTGCCTTGTCGGTCAACAGAAAACGATCCGTGACTAACTGTTGGGTGATGGTCAGGGTATTGTTCGTCAGCCAATACAGCACCAAGCCCGCGGGAAAATTGATGAACAAGAATGTCATGCCTATCGGAAGCACCAACATGATCTTCGCCTGTGTCGGATCCATCGTGGTGGGCGTGATCTTCTGTTGAATAAACATGGTCACTCCCATGATCACCGGCAGCACATAATAGGGGTCCTGCAACGATAAATCGGAAACCCAGAGGATGAAAGGGGCTTGGCGCAAGTCGATCGTCATGTAGAGGACATTGAATAGGGCAATGAAGACCGGCATCTGCAAGAACATCGGGAGAAACCCGCCCAGTGGATTCACTTTTTGCTCCCGATACAGCTTCATTAACTCCTTGTTCAGGCGATCGCGGTCACCCTTATATTTCTCTTGGACTTCTTTGATCTTGGGTTGGATCACTCGCATCATTTTCATCGACTTGTAGCTTTTGTATTGCAACGGCACAAATAACACTTTGATCGCCACTGTCAGCAGAATGATGGTGATCCCATAGTTACCGACATAATCATGGATGAATCGCAGCACATAAAAGATCGGCTTGGCCACCGATTTCACGATAGTCCAACTGCCATAGATGAACCATCCGAAATCGATCATATCTTCCAGGCCTGTGCCCAAGGAGCGGAGCGTGTCGTATTCCTTCGGGCCCGCATACAGCTGAAGCGCAACCGAGGAGGCTGCCCCTGACGCGGCCATCCGTACCCCGGCCGAGACAATTTTTGGGTCTTCCGTCTTGGCGAGAGCGGCAGCACCTTCTTTCGGCAGTAACACCGATAGAAAATACTTATCCTGCAAGGCGACCCACTGAACCGACCCCTTTCGCTCAAGTTCTTTCTCCGGGGTCTCTTTTTCTATTTTATTATCGACCTGCGAGGCTGATCCAATCAGACCGATGAACCCATCGCCCCACTCCACGATACCGAAATTCGTCCCTAACCCGACATCAAAGGATTCGGTCACTCCCTCGACGGCGAACGACATATCCACCAGATAACTATCATGATGAAATATCAGCCGTTTCTCCACGTCGAGATGGGTCGCTGCATCGTGGAACCGCATCGTGACATGCCCGACAGGATGAGCGGCATCGAGCTTCGTAAAGTCTTTTTCAATATTGTAGAGTCCTTCTCGAATCGTCTTGTCGATGTCGGCATTCGCGACTGTAATCGAGAGTGGGCCTTTGAACTTTCCCCCTTGATAGACAAGTTGTACTGGCTTCGCTTCGGGAGGCCCCGTATGGTATCGCTTCAGCTCCCAACTTCGAATCACCCCGCCACGATTCGACAACTCGACCCGAACTAG
This sequence comes from Nitrospirota bacterium, assembly GCA_963782735.1. Lineage (GTDB taxonomy): Bacteria > Nitrospirota > Nitrospiria > Nitrospirales > Nitrospiraceae > Palsa-1315. The sequence continues at coordinate 62,773 of CAWAKW010000019.1, read as the reverse complement.
ATCTGTCTCAAACGTCACCGTCTGTTCCGATGCTGGCAGAGATATACCCGACGCAGGAGCGCCAGACTTTGTGCCCGATTGGGTTGGGACGCTCGAACCGGTCGAAGCACTGTCCTTGCCTGTCTGGAGGGAGGAAGTTGGCTCTTGCACCGGGGAAGAGGGGGCCTGGGCAGAGCCATCCTGAGCAGGAGGTGGCTCAGGAAGCCACCCCATCTGCCTGAGAACCAAGTCAAATCCTAGTATGATCGCTAACGACAGAACGAGAAATGCTATAACGCGTTTGTCCATAAATAAACCGCTACCACGAAGTGAACAATTGTGCCCCTACCACTTCACAGAGAATCCATTCCCCCAGGCAGAAATGGGTAATTTTTCAACAGACGGCAGAGCACACCTTGCTTCCACTCAGCTCCCTCTACCGACTGATCGCGGCCCTCGTATACTCAGAGCAGGTTGCTTCAGAATGGCAGGTTGGCCTAAGGAGGGACGAGATCCAATAGGGTAACCGGCAAGTATAGTCAGACGCCTCTGGCACACACTAGTCCTCATATAGTACGAAGCAGCCGTTGGCGCTGAAGCATCGATAACCACACCTCTTTCAAGACAGCAAAGGGTTGCGAAATTGAATCCCGTTTGGGGAAGACAACCAGGGCATGTCCAGGGAGCAATTGACCGCGTAGTTGACGCGTGAGCTCCCGAAACAGACGCTTTACCCGATTACGGCTGACGGCTCCACCGAATCGTTTCCCCACCACAATACCGATCCGGCTGCCATTCATGTCAGTCCGGCAAATTACTACATTAAAGAGGGCGGTCGAGATACGATGACCATGCTGCTTGGCATACTCGATGTCGCGGCTACGTTTCAGGAACAGATCCCTGTCACCTCCACCCTGCGACATCGTCATCATCCTGGGAGAAGGCCAGCTTGCACAGGACTTCCTCTTCGAGCCCGGATCTCCGGACTCGGCCATGACCACACACTGGCATCCTGTGATGGGAAGTACCTTGTCCGGGGCACATAACGGAGGGCAAAGATTCCTTCGTGCAGCCCTAGTCAGCGTCGCTCAATCTATACTGTTAAGCGAGCTCGTCCCTTGGCGCGACGACGAGCCAAGACCTTCCGACCATTCTTCGTGCTCATCCGCTTACGGAATCCATGTTCACGTTTTCTCTTGAGGTTCGACGGCTGCTGAGATGTAAACGACATACGATCGCTCCTTGACTAAGAAGACTCACAAGTGACCAGGGCATTATAGGGACGGGCTGATACCCTGTCAAACTTCGTGCTATCCATCTTGGAACGGTCTCCTTGCCCATACGGAAGACTGTTATTTGGTTTGTTTCGTTTATTTGGTTAAACAAGACCAACTAGACGAACTAAACAAACCAGATGAATCAGACAGGCCGGGCTTGTCCCAGGCAGGCGGACCATTGGATTTCAGGCAGGCCGACATCGTTATTCCCGGCCTGCTAAACCCCAGGGGGAAATCAGTCATAACCCATTGATAACCCTTTTGCATCGAGGCATTTTTGTTGCTGGCAGACCAGACTGCCCCAAGATTTCGTGAACCTCTCGTACTCTCATATCTCTATACGGTCGTAACAGCGTCGCTTATTCTTAGCCCTTGCTATGACATCCTTGGCATTACCCTTGCGCATTGCAAAGATTGGAAAAGGAAAACACTCTGCATCCAAGAAGAAGTACGGTAGATTTGCTGTATGTCCAGTCATTGTCCACGACTAACATGGATGCTCTTGGGATGGGGAGCCGTGGCACTCGTCGGCTCCGTCTCCGGCTGTGTGGAGGCCGTGCCTCAAGACGTGGTCGAAGCGATTGAAAATACTGATCGAGACCTGATGAAATTACGGGCGGCTGAATTTTCGCCCACCGACTATACCAAGTTCGCCCACCAGTGGATGGCCCTAAAAGTTCGTGTCCAGGCCGATGAGGATCTGGTCCGTTGGCCGTGGGAACCCAACGACTTGGAAGTCGCCCTTCGCCGGCTTCAAGCAGAAGGGTCCCTCACAGTTGCCCGCCTCACGAAGGAACGTGAATCGCTCCGTCGCTCAGCCGAAGATAAGATCGCCCGGGTCGAGAATCGATTCCGGGTGATGACCCTGCAAGTCAATGCCATCGATAGTCGCCTCCTGCCGGGACAGAGGTTCGATGAAATCGAACTATCTATGAAGCAGGCCCATTCGCTCTATGAACAGGGTCAGTACGATCGATCTCTCGACGCATTAGACCGAGCTACGCAGAGTCTGGCGACGCAAGCGGCCGTGTTGAACAGCGAATTGGGGCGGTACGCCGATCGAGATCGAATCAGCCGGTGGCAAGAGATGGCCAAGTATACCATTACCTGGTCACGTACCCACCGAACCTCGGCGATTGTCATCAACAAGGCAGATCGAGTATTGACCCTCTACAAAAACGGACAAAAAGTATTGTCATACCCTGTCCGTCTCGGGCTCAATGGTATTCGGGAGAAGCAATACCAGGAAGACGGAGCCACCCCGGAAGGCCGATATCGAATCAGCAGCAAGGGAAGGCAGGGGCAGACCCAGTCTTACCAGACCTTGGTTCTCGACTATCCCAACAAAGATGATCGGCGACGCTACCAACTCGGGCGGAAGACGGGACAGATTCCAGCATCGAGAGCCATCGGGGGGCAAATCGAAATCCATGGGGTTGAGAACGAACTGATGGCCCAAACATTGGGGTGCGTCATGCTCGACAATTCACTAATGGCCCCTCTCTATGACCGAGTCGCGAAGGGGACGCCTGTCACCATCGTCGGCGCGCTACATGAACAGAACTCGGTGGCGCTGACCTTAGCGACGTTCGATGACCGAAAGGAAGAAACCTGAGCGGGGGCACCCGCCTCCACAGCGACAGGCATACAGCGGCTGAAGCTGCAGCTTCAGCCCTACTGGAAGTGGCAACGAGACCGTTCGCGCGAATGGTCGATTCCTCATTGCCCTCTCAGGCGGCACGACGCCGGAAACCCTCTACAGAACGCTGGCCTCTCCCACCTTCGCCGATCACTTCGATTGGTCCCAGGCCACCTTTTTTTCAGCGATGAACGCTGCGTCCCCCTGAATGATACTCGGAGTAACTACGCCTTGGCCGATAAAATCCTGTTCGCTCCTCTAAATATTATGCCCTCGCAGGTCTATCGTATGGCAGGGGAATCCAGTGTCCCACAGGCAGCAGCCTCTGAGTACGAACAGCGGCTGCGTCTTGCGACGAAGACCTTATCATCCTCCCAGCCATCCCTTGAACTCATCCTCTTGGGGCTAGGCGAAGACGGGCACACGGCCTCTCTCTTTCCCGGAGCACCGATCTTACGGGATCACCAACGCCTGATTGCGGCAACCCAATCTCCGAAAGAACCACCCAACAGACCGACCATGACTCTAGGTGTGATCAACTGGGCGAGTGTGATATTGTTTCTTGTCGCGGGAGCCGGCAAAGCCATCCTCGATCCAAAGACCGAGGCGGAACGACAACTTCCGGCTGCGCTGGTCGAGCCAGAGGAAGGCTGACTCATCTGGTTCCTCGACCGAGCTGCAGCAGCCGAGCATCCGAAACATTAACAACGGGCGGGCGCAAGAGGGCGTGATGATCGTTGCTGGAGATATCGGGGGCACCAAAACTCACTTGGCCCTGTTCGATTGGAGGAAGCATCGCGTCGATCCCGTCCGGTTGGAGACATTCCACAGTGCCGATTACACCTCGCTCGAGGACATGCTTACGGAATTTCTCGTCCCACCGAAGCCCCCAACCTCCATAGACGAATTCGCAACCGAGGAGAGGGACGATGCCGAGCTGAAACCGGAGCGCCCAGCGGAAAAACCACTGACAATCGACGCGGCCTGTTTCGGTGTCGCCGGCCCCGTGATTCAGAACCGTTGCCATACGACCAATCTCCCATGGGTCATTGATGGCGCAACCCTGGCAAAACATTTCGGCATACCGAGAGTGAAGCTGCTCAACGATCTCGAAGCCATGGCCCACGGGATTCTGTTGCTCCGATCGGACGAAGTCGAAATCCTCAACGCCGGAACTCCACCACCACACAACCAGGCGCTCGCCCTGATCGCAGCGGGAACCGGACTGGGCGAATCCATCCTCTTCTGGAATGGTTCGCGCTATCAGCCGATGCCGTCGGAAGGGGGGCATGCGGACTTCGCACCGAACAATGACAACGAAATTGAACTGCTACGCTATCTGCGGGGTAACTATCTGCATGTGAGTTACGAGCGGGTATTGTCCGGCCCCGGTCTGCATGCTATCTATGACTATGTCCGGGACAGTAAGAAGAATGAGCCCACGTGGCTCTCGGAGCAAATCAAAGCCGGCAACCCTGCTGCGGTGATCGCAGAAGCCGGGCTCAAGGGACAGGCAGACATCGCCAAGCAGGCGCTCGACTTGTTCGCCTCCATCTATGGAGCCGAAGCCGGTAATCTTGCCCTGAAGGCCATGGCACTCAACGGCGTGTATGTGGGCGGCGGCATCGCACCGAAGTTGTTGGCCAAACTGAAAGACGGAACATTCATGAAGGCCTTCACCAACAAAGGTCGCTATACTCGCTTGATGAGTTCGATCCCGGTGAAAGTAGTAATCAATCAGCAGACCGCCTTACTTGGCGCTGCATCCATCGCCGCGTCCCTCTCCCAGCCCCCCGTACCATGATGAGCAACCAGGACCTTGACAGCCTGAAGAAAGCCGCAGCGTTAACAGCCGTTAAATTTGTCCGCGATGGGATGGTCGTGGGCCTCGGAACCGGCTCGACGGCCAAGCACATGATCATCGCGCTGGGGGAAAAAGTCCGTGCGGGAATGAGGCTTCGCGGAGTGTCCACGTCGAAGGAAACGGCCACGCTCGCAGTGCAACAAGGAATTACCCTCATCGATGCCGATAATGCCTGGGTGATCGATATCGCGATCGACGGGGCAGATCAGGTCGATCCAGACTTCAATCTCATCAAGGGTGGAGGCGGCGCGCTCCTGAAGGAAAAGATTGTCGCGGCCTCGGCCAAGCAGTTCATCGTCTTGGTCGACCATACCAAACGAGTTCCCGCACTGGGGGGATCATTCCCGCTCCCCATCGAGGTGATCCCTTTCGGCTGGGGAAGTACGGCGCGCGAAATTGAGGCTCTCACGCAGAGTCGCGTGGTGCTCAGGGAACGGAACGGATCACCCTTCAACACGGAAGCAGGCCATGTGATACTGGATGTCCATCTCCCACGGATCGACAACCCACGAGAACTTGAGATTGCCTTGAACCTGATTCCCGGAGTCGTCGAGACAGGCCTCTTTGTCGGACGAACAGACCTGCTCATCGTAGGCACCGCCAACGGGGTTGAGTCGTACCCTGCGACGAGGGCATGACTAATCCGATCAGCAGGCGACAAACCCTACAGGCTCTCATTAAGCATGTCCTATTTCTCCTTACCATTCCACTTACATCGTTCCTCAGCTCGTGCCTCAACAGTTCCTTCATGCAAGCGACTGTCAAACGACCGAATGGTGAGAATATGAACCAGGCCTCTTCTCCAGGCACACTCGATCCATATCGGCTTCCAAGGCATGTGGTCCCGATTCGCTATGATTTACGATTGGAACCGGACCTGCCTGCCTCAAGCTTTGCTGGACAAGAAGTCATCACCCTCAAGGTACATCAGCCAACCTCTGAAATCGTCCTCAACGCCATTGAACTCGACATCACCTCGGCAAAGATTGAGGGAGATTCAGGCCCAGCAAGACAGGCCACGATTACGTTGGATGCAGCACTCCAGCGTTGCCATCTCATATTCACCAAGCCTCTCTCGCCTGGCACCTGGAAGCTGACGATGACATTTTGCGGGACGCTCAACGACAAGCTTCGCGGTTTCTACCGGAGCACCTACAAAGACGAGCGTGGAACGATTCACAATATGGCTGCGACACAGTTCGAAGCCACCGATGCCCGCCGGGCGTTTCCCTGCTGGGATGAACCGGACTTCAAAGCCGTCTTTGCCACGACGCTGGTTGTCGATCCAATGCTCATTACGGTCTCCAACAGCGCGATCGCAGCTGAAACGCTGGTTGGCGGAAAAAAAGTGGTCCGTTTCGCCGATACGATGAAGATGTCCACCTACCTGGTCGCATTCATTGTGGGCCAGATCGAGCCGACTGAACCGGTGATGATCGGCAAAACTCCGCTTCGCTTGTGGGCCATACCTGGGAAAAAACATCTGGCCAAATTTGGTCAAGACATTGCAGCGGCGTCACTTTCATTTTTTGAACGCTATTATGGGATTCCCTACCCAGGCGACAAGCTCGACCTGCTCGCCATTCCCGACTTTGCCTCAGGGGCCATGGAAAATCTTGGGGCCATTACCTACCGTGAAACGGCCTTGCTGGTCGATCGGCAGAGCGCCACGCACGGAGAACTGGAGCGCGTGGCCGATGTGGTCGCGCATGAAAACGCGCACATGTGGTTCGGCGATTTGGTGACCATGTCTTGGTGGAACGGGCTCTGGCTGAACGAAGCCTTCGCCACCTTCATGGAAATGCTGGCCGTCGACGCCTGGAAACCGGAATGGAAACGATGGGATAGTTTTGGCGTCTCGCGTGCTGCGGCCTTTTCCGTAGACGGACTGCATAGCACTAGACCGATTGAATATCCGGTGCAGGCTCCCAAGGATGCCGACGCGATGTTCGACGTCCTAACCTATGAAAAAGGCGCATCGGTGCTCCGGATGTTAGAGCAGCACATCGGACCGACGGTCTTCCGCGACGGAGTCCGCGACTACTTGCGCGCACATGCTTATGGGAACGCAGACACGAACGATCTCTGGGTGTCGCTGGGGAAGATCGCCAAACAGCCGGTGCCCGAACTCATGGACGGCTGGATTTTCCAACCAGGGTTCCCACTCGTAACCGCCAACTTGAGTCCGTCATCCGAACTTACAATCACTCAACAACGGTTCAGTTACTTGAGCGACGAGCAGTCCGGTCCATCACACGACCAGACATGGCAGATTCCCCTCCAGATGCGAGTCATTGCAGGCGGCAAGGCCAGTACATCACGCATGTTGCTGACGGAGAAGAAGACGACACTCCCGCTTCCTCACGATTGGGAGTCAATACTGATCAACGAGGGAGGCCATGGCTTCTACCGTGTGCGCTATGCGCCGGATCTGCTCGACCGGATACTGAACGGCATCGACCGACTCGCCGCCACCGAACGGTTTAACCTTATCAACGACGCCTGGGCCATCACCGTCGCAGGCCTCATGCCCCTTACGGACTATCTCGACCTGACAACCCGCTTCACCGAGGATCGGGACAAGAATGTCTGGGCCCTATTACTCGACTCCTTTTCCTTCCTGAACCGGATCATCACCGTGGAGGATCGTCCGGCGTTCGAAGCGTTCGTACGCGGTCGGGTCGGTTCGGCCGTAGCAGACTTGGGTTGGGAGCCAAAAAACGGCGAGAGCGAGCTGACGAAACAACTTCGGGGTGAACTGATTGGCGCACAGGGTAAACTCGGCAACGATCCGGCCATCCAACGACGTGCAGTTGAGCTGTACCGGACATACCGCAATGACCCGGCAGCCGTTGACCCCAATATCGTGCCCTCGCTCGTCGCGATCCTCGCGCACACGGGTGACGCGACTAGGTACGAGGAATTTGACGAGCGGTTCCGCACCGCCGCCACCCCGCAAGAAGAACGGCGCTATCTCTTCTCGCTCGCATCGTTCCAACCCAAGGCATTGCTCGAACGCACCCTCAGCCGCACCATCAGCGGGAAAATCCGCACACAGGACGCGCCGTTTCTCGTCAGCGCCATCCTGAGCAATGTGTATGGCAGAGAGTTGGCCTGGGATTTTCTGAAAACGAACTGGGAGAAGATGGACCAATTGTTTCCCAAGCAAGGACTACGCCGTATGTGCGGTGGGATCGTCAGCCTCGCCACACCTGAACTCGAACGAGACGTGCGGGACTTTTTCGCCACACGCAAAATCGACCTCGGTGGGAAAACATTGGAACAGTATTTAGAACAGCTACGGATTGGGGTAAATGTGCGGGAACGGGACGGAATTGTGCTGCGTCAGTACCTCCGCCTTTCCGGTAAATGATCGTGAAAAGAGATATTCAGAGCAGAGAGAGGCTGCTATGACTGTAGCTCATTCGCCTCAAGCCCCCGAAGGATGGCTTGTCGTCTTGGAGGAGATATCGCTACATCATGCTATGTATTGAGCAGGTTGTCGTTGCCACTCAAAGTTGATTCACGAAGACCTGCCAGGATACCCCGCTCATAAGAGAGGGGTTCTTTACTCCTTTCAGTCCTCTCAGCAACCAGACCGGTTGTTTTCCACTGCGCGCGACATTCTCACCCACCCACTGACAGATACTTTTCACCCACCCTACCCTCCGATTGCTTCGCAATCGATTTCCCGAGACGTGCCAGTAGCCCGGGCGAGGGCCTTTTGCGATGTAATCGGTGCGTCTTGGCGCAATCAAGGGTGGGAGGGTGAGAAAAGCAGCTTTTCCAGCATCTTGCTGATGGTATCCTATTCATGCCGGAGCACAGCCAGTGGCCGCTGGCCGAGAATACGGTAAGTACTGGCAAACCCCACGATCAGCGTCAGCAACATCGTGAGAAGGAGGCCGATACCAAGCACCTGTGGATGTATGGTCCAGGGAAGGTCGAACACGTACCGCACTAGAATCCATGACAAGACAGTCCCGAGGGTCAGTCCGATCAACCCGGCGACGGCGCCCAGCAGGACATACTCCATGGCAAAGGCGCGCGCAATCAAGCTGCGAGTCGCGCCGAGCGATTTCAGAATGACCGACTCGTAGAGACGCCGGTAGCGTGTCGCTGCGAGTGCCGCCGCCATGACCAGCCCTCCGGCCACAACACAGAATAAGGCCACGGCCCTGATCGCCAGCGAAAGACGATCGAGCACGCGCGCGAATCCCTCGAGCACGTCGCCGATATGAATGGCGCTGATGTTCGGAAATGAGGCGACGACTGCCTGCTGCAATGGCAGCTCTTCTTGTGGCGAGACCCGTACCGTGGCCACATAGGTAAAGGGCGCCCCTTCTATCGAGCCTGGGGACAAGATCATGTAGAAATTCGTCGAGAAATTTCCCCACTCGACTTTGCGAATACTACTCACCTCCGCCGACACCGTGGCTCCCTGAATATCGAACTCCACGGTCGAGCCGACCGCGAGACCTAAATGCATGGCGGCATCTTCCTCCACTGAAACTTGTGGAGTCGAGAAGACTTGTCCAGGCTTCCACCATTCTCCTTTGACCAACGTATTGTCTTTCGGTAGCTGATCGAGAAAGGTCAGCACATACTCTCTGGTGAAATACCACTGTTTCCCCCGCGCCTCTTTTCCTTCTGTACGTTTGTCGTCCTTCTCCATTCCTTCTTCTACCGTGACGACATGTCCATTGACCGCATGGAGCCGTGAACGCACCAGCGGCATGAGCTCAGGACGTGCTTGGCCGGTCTGTCGATCGACCAACGACACAAACTTCTTCGCTTGATCGGGCTGGATGTCGATAAAGAAAAAGGTCGGGGCATCCGCCGGCCGATTCTCCTGTATTTGTTGGAGCAACGCCTGTTCCACCAGCGACACCGTGACAATAGCCATCACGCCGATGCCGATGGCGACCATGATCCCCGTCGCCTGGCTCCCTGGCCGTACGACATTACCCAGGGCATATCGAAGGCTCAAGACGCGAGGCAGCGGTACCCAGGTCAACCCTCGCAGGAACACCCGCGCACAGACAAAGAGGACCGTGATGGCGAGGGACATCGCCCCGATAAACAAGAAGCCGATCGACCACGAACCGGCTTGCCACACCGAGAGAGCGCAGAGCCCGAGGATGATCCCTCCTGCCGTGCCGACATTCCAGGGATCAGTCAGCCCCCATTTCACCCACCATCGTGACCGAGGAGTTCCCTGCTCGACCGTCGCCTGTTCTGCATCGCGCCGAAAGATCGCACCTGGATGAACCTCTCGAATCTTCAACAGTGGCCACAGGGTAAACAGCAGCGTCGACAACAGTCCCAGCGCTGCCCCTTTCAGCAAAGGCCAAACCGAGTACCATGACAATTCCGAGGAAACGCCTAACTGATCGAGAATGTCTGACGCAAAGAGAGCAGCCGCAAGGGGGGGCAGTCCTCGTTGAAGCGCAATTCCCAACAAGATGCCGGCGAAGCTTCCAATACATCCCAAGAAGATCGCTTGCACCACATAGGTTGAGACGACCGTGGCAGAATCAGCGCCGACCGCTTTCAAGATGGCGATCGTCCGCAACTTGTCCCGCAAGAATGCATGAATCGAGGTCCCGACTCCCAGCCCGCCGATGAACAGCGCGGTGAGGCCGATCAGCCCGAGATAGCGGGAGAGTTGTTCGAGGAATTGCCTCAACTGCGACTGGGACGTGCGATAGCTGGATACGCGCGCCGACTCTGCCTCCAGCCGATCTCGCAGCTCGGTGCGTAGCGGCTCCAGCGGAATATCGGCGGCGATCTTCAACAGATACCGTTCCCGTACACGGCTTCCTGGCTTAATCAGTTCCGCCGCCCGTAATCCTTCCTGCGCAATCATCACCCGTGGACCCAAGGTGAAGGCATTGGCCATTCGATCCGGCTCGGTTCTGACGACTCCTGTGATCAGAAACATCGCTTGACCGATCTTCAAACGATCCCCGACCGAGAGGCCCATCCGAATCAGCAGCGACTCTTGCACCACCGCGCCAAAACAGGAGTGCCCGCCGCAGCGATTTTTATCCGGATGGAGCAGGACATCAAGCGATTGGGCTGGGTCGAGCCGGATCGCCCCGTATAGAGGATAGGCCGATTCCACCGCTTTCAATTCAATGATCTGGGTCGATTGGGTCATAAAGGACCCGGGAGCCGCGCGCGCGGCCATCGCGACAAGCTCGCTCACATGGGTGAAAACTATATCTCGTTCGCTCAGCGAGTTCAGCACCGCCTGTCCTGGGAAACTCAGGGGGCGAGTGAGGCGAACTTCAAGATCGCCGCCTAACAATCCCCGCGCTTCTCTCGTGACGGCTTGCTCCATAGTCGCGCCAAAGAGCGACACCCCGACCAAGGCTCCCACGCCGATCGCGATACAGGCGAAGAAATAGAGAAAGTGCCGCCAGGCACCCCTAGTTTCACGCCAGGCCATCCTGAAGATGAAGCGATTCACTGGGATGACTCTGCGGTCCGATAGTCTGGGTCGGTGAGGGTATCGGATTCGATGCGGCCGTCGCGCAACGCAATTACGCGCTCCATTGAAGATGCCATGGTTCGATCATGTGTGACGAGGACTAAGGTTGTGCCGAAATCGCGATGGAGCGCATGGAGCAGCTGCATCACATGCTGGCCTGTGATCGAATCCAGGTTGCCGGTCGGCTCGTCAGCCAACAGAATCGGTGGGTGACAGGCGAAGGCTCTGGCCACCGCCACCCGCTGCTGTTCGCCTCCCGACAGTTGGACCGGATAATGATGCAGCCGTTCTCCCAGGCCGACGGTGTGCAACAGCTCCGTTGCACGATCCTGCGCCGTGCTCACCCCCGCCAACTCCAGCGGCACCAGGACGTTTTCCAGGGCTGTGAGGGTGGGAATGAGATGGAAGGATTGAAAGATATAGCCGATATGATCGCGACGATAGCGCGCCAAGGCACTCTCGCGCATGGCCGAGATCTCTACGCCATTCAAGATGATGGAGCCGGACGTGGGCCGATCCAATCCCGCAATGAGGCCCAGCAAGGTGGACTTGCCGCTTCCGGAAGGGCCGACGATGGCCACGCGCTGCTTATCGGGAATCTCGAGCGTGACATCGTCGAGGATCGTGATCTGATGACCGCCGCCGGCCAAGCGCATCGTGAGGTGAGAGAGGGCGATCATATTGTCTTTCTGGTTTCCGCCTTATTGTCTAGGTGAAGGGTATATTATACTGGATGACGATGCGCTGCCCATGGATTCTCACAAAACTATTTTCCTGCCTCTGTCTCTCGTTGATCTTCCTCTGTGGGTATGACCGCAGCAGTGCGCCCGCTGCCCAATCCCCGTCGTCGGCTCCCCCGCGCGAGAGTGTGGGACCAAGGCCTATCTCAGCCGAACGCCCCAGCATTGTCGCTTTCGGCAACAGCCTGACGGCAGGCTTAGGTGTGGCGCCGGATCAATCATATCCCGCGCATCTACAACGGAAATTGGATGCAGCGGGCTATGCCTATCGAGTCGTGAATGCGGGAGTCAGCGGTGAGACAACAGCCGGCGGAGCCAGAAGGGTCTCCTGGGCTCTGAAGAACAAGCCGGCAATCGTCATTCTTGAACTCGGCGGGAACGATGGGCTCCGTGGCCTCAGACTGAGCGAGACGAAAGCCAACCTCGAACGGATCATTCAACAACTTCAACAGGCCTCAGTCACCGTCGTCTTAGCGGGAATGAAACTCCCTCCGAATTATGGACAGGACTATACGACAGGGTTTGAATCGCTCTACCAGGCTTTAGCCAAGCAATATCGCCTGACACTGATTTCATTTTTCCTCGATGGGGTGGCAGGCTCGTCCTCGCTCAATCAGGCCGACGGCATTCATCCGACGGGAGAAGGCTATCGCATCATTGTCGAGAAGGTCTTTCCAACGCTTGAGCCATTGTTGCAGCGAAACCGGTGAAGGCGGTCTGAAGGCCGAATTATTCGGTGCTTCGAGTCACGCTTTTCCCGCCAGTCTTGCCCGCCTCGCTTGAGTCAGGCATCGGCGTTTGAGACAGAAAGATTCATGAATAACGCCGGCAAAGGCACGCACTGCGCGGCGCTCGATAAGACGCGCCGCGCGGTGGGTCTGAGAAGAAACTGCCTAGAACTGAGTCGATGCGAGCTGGCGAGATTCCGTAAGCTACTTCTTCTTGCCTTTCGGCTTCTGCGCGGCTTGCTCGGCATGAGCCAGCGACTCCTCCGCATGCTTCAGCGATTCCTTCGCATGCTCGAGCGCTTCCTTCGCGTGGGCATTCTCGCTTCCTTTTATGGCTTCTTCCAGATGCGTGATGGCCTCTTTCTCGTGCGCGATGCCTTCTTTGGCATGCTTGATCGTTTCCTTGACATGTGCATTTTCGCCCGCGAATGCGGGACTCGTCATGCCTCCTGCGAGAAGACCACAGACAGCGACTGCCATAACGACGGCTTTCACTCGGCTCATAACTCCTCCTTGTGTGATGGTGAACGTGTCATCCGGACAGGATAATACATCAGTGGCAAACATTTGCAACTCTCATTTTTCATGACGACTCTCAATTTTTCACCCCGAAGGGCCGGGGACTCGGAGGGAGGCTGGCTCCGAGTCCCCAGGCAGGTCCGGCAGAGAGGAGGGCAACTACCGGACCCGTTTTCTGCGGCTTTTTACGTTCTTCTTTTCATGGCCCGTGACCCGCACGGGAGTCACTGTGCTCGGCGAACCACTCTGAGCCTTTCGGTGATCGATCTGAGCCCCTGCGATAAGCCAGTCCACCGATGATCGAAACACCCGCAAACTGCCCTGGCCAATCTTGGTGGCTCGCAAACGGCCTTCCTCGATCCATCGGTAGATCGTCCATTTGCTGACCTTTAACAACTTCGCTGTTTCCTGGATGCGGAGTAACACCGGCTCCACGATTCACCTATTCTGCCATGTGCATTCGCCATCTTTTGGCTCAGGCGTGCAGTCGCTGTCGGATTTGTCTCCATTTTCCTGCGCCCTCACAACGCTACGGTCCATTTGCTCCTCGTCGACCGCCTATTGCGTTGATCTCCTTCGCACCCACCTACTTCATCGCCTGTCCGGTACAATGCCAGCCGTCACCCTTGACCCCATTCACCGCAGCGGTCAGTTGATCCACCTTGATCTTCTCTCCGTCAATCGTCACCACGGCATGGCCCTTCATGCTCTTGAGATCCACAGCCTTCACACCGGAAAGCTTCGTCAACGCCGCCTGCACATCGCCGAGATAGGCCTCGCAAAATTTTCCGCCGAGCATCAATATCACTTTCTGTTCGCCCGCAAAGGCCGGCGTCACCATCGCACAGGCGAATCCGATCAGACAGCCAAACTTGGTGATTGTATTCATGGTCTCCCCTCCTATTGAGCGATCATTGATCTCTGCTCGCCACGATCCACCCGCGCCACGCAATTCCAGCCCGCCGTGAGCGCGCGGTGCACCGCGTCGGCTAACTGTTCGGGAGTCTCGTTGCCGGGCTGATACTGCACCAGCACGGTGCCGTGGTCGTTCAAAAACTTCACCTGTCGAACCGTATTGAAGGCACGAAGCGCTCCCTCGACATCCTCACGATGGTATTCACACATACGACCGAAAATCTGGACGATGACCTCGCTCGCAGCCCGGTTTGACTCCACGGAGTCGGTCCTTGATACCTCAGTCGCGAATGATGCAGTCCCGACCACCAACCACCCGGCCAATACGAGAAAACACACACGTCTCATCGCGACATTCCTTTCAAAACCAACCAAGTAAAATGACCGGGGCGGAGGTTCACAGGAGGAAACACCTGCGCCCCGGATCAGTCCGAGCGAGGAGGCAGCTCAACCCGGACATCGATAGATCTACAACGGTCAACGGTGCCATGGTTATTCAAGAGTCATATATTCAGGACTTCTGGATACCAACGGAGTGCAGACCCTTTTGCGCATGTATCCTCCTTCCATAATCCATGTTCACCAGTTTCTCCTGCTCTGCACAGGAGGCCGGAGCGGAGGCTCCCAAGAAGAGCCCGCGCTCCGGTCGGTCCGAGAAAGGAGGCAGCTGAACTCGGACTGTAACCAGTTGTTTGCTATAGCCGGACTCACCCGGATGGCTCAGGCGGAATGCGTTCGAGAAGGGGAAACACAAGCCGATGATCGGTGGATCGATCACGACAGGGCTATGAAACTGAACAGAGGAGAACGCATCCCGCCTGAATTATCCGACGTGGAAACCGGGGGAGCGCGGGAGTGCAATGAAAGGGAGGGAGAATGCCACTTGTCACAAGCCTCCTGTCGAGACCGAGCTCTGCCACGGTTGGATCTTGACGGCCGATCGGCCTGGGACGCGACTTGGGTCCCCCGGGGCACTACCGCCTCGACCGGCACTCCGACGCAGTGATGATCGATCAAGGTGGCCACCGTTTCGCTGAAGATCCTGAGACTGCCCGCACCGAGGCGAGTCCCGCCGAGCCGGCCGTCTTCCACCCACCGGTACACGGTCCATCGGCTGATGTTCAAAATTCTGGCTGCTTCGTCGACACGGAGAAGCCGCTTTTGTTGCAATGTAAAAATCGCGTCCATGATGCATCTCTCCCGCACTCATCCGAGTGCTGCTTGAAAATAATTGAGAACAGCTGCCTATGCCGTCGTTTTTCCATCACATCAGCAGACACTGATGGCCGGGTCGACGAGGCAACGACAGATTTGATCAATTCTTTGAGTAAGCGGTAGCCATGAGGCGTCGATGCGTGCCCCATATACGAGGCTGCATAATCCGCACAGAGGCTGCGGCTACCTACTCGATATTAGAGTGAAGATGCGGGTGGACCGCGAGAGAGGGAGAAAACAGAAACGACATCGTCAGTCTGGTCAGCAGATTTGATATCGAGAGTTTCGAGAAAGAGAAAAGTTGGAGCGAAGACGGAATCTGTAAGATCGAATCCCTGCCCTGCTCCGCAGAGCCAGGAACAGAGAGCGGAAGAGTGGGTCGCCGCCTTGTGGTGGGCATGCTGCCCCTCATGGGCCACCATCGCCGGTGACGCGAGCGCAGGCACCAGCAGCAGGCAGGCCACCAGGGGCAGAACGAGGATCTGTCGATTGAATCGAATCACGCTATCCTATCGGGCCGTTGCCGCCTGCATCGGCTTGTTTTCTTGAATACGCTGGACCGTTTGATAAATCTTGTCTTCGGTGAGCAGGCCACCCTTGATGTATTCCTGCACGCGCCCCTCTTGGTCGATGAAGACGCTCACGGGTAATCCAAACACGCCGAACTGGTTGGCGACTTTGTTGTCGTGATCCATCAGGACCGGGAATGTGTGGCCGTACTGCTTGATGTGCTCGCGCACTTTGGCGTCGTCTTCCAATTCATTGACGGCGAGAACCACGAAGCCCTTGTCACGCAGCTTGTCATACATGGTTTGCATGGCCGGCATTTCGGTCGTGCAGGGCTTGCACCAGGTGGCCCAGAAGTTCAGGAGCACGATCTTGCCGCGATACTGGCTGAGGCTCTGTTCCTTGCCCGCCAAGATCGGTCAAGCGAAAATCTTCTGCCTGCATGCCGACCGTCGGGACTCGTGAGCCCATGCTCCAGCCGTCGAAGGCCGACAGCGCCGTCAACGCAGCGAGCAGCACCCCCCCCACAAACACTGCGTGTTGATTCTTCCTCGGTCTCATGTCAGCCTCCTCTGTTTCAACCACTCCGTTTACGATTGGCTCAGCATTTGGAACGAGCGTGTAAGCCCAAAGACATAACTGGTTCCCTGCGCAAGACTGTTATTGGAATCCCGCGCCACTGGAATCGCCGCAAAGAAATACACGGAGGTCATTTTCGTCAAGGCAGAGTCAATCATCCCATCCAGGCTAAGGTTAAAGCCCGGTGAAAATGAGAGGAACGTCGAGCCAGTGGTGGGTACCGCCCGGTTTTGAATGGTTGGGTCAATCACTGTCGGCTCCGCACCGCCAGGCGTGCCAACCGGCGCCGATTGCAACAACGACGAACTAAAATTATCGTGCACCATATACCGGTAGTTGAACTGCGAGGACAGCACCAACCACGGAACCGTCACGAGATTGAGACCAGCATTGAAATCCCACTGATCCCCGAACTGGTACCCATCGTTGTTGCGGAACGTGTGCCGGTAACTGGCTGACGAAAATTGATTGAGCCGATGCGGGATCAATTCATAGGTCTGGTAGATTGTCGGATTCAATCCGACTGCCCCTCGACCGAGTTGGGTGGGTCGACTCCATCACAGCGTTTTGCGCTGTCATGCGCGTGGGTATTGCCGGACGGAAGATAGACACCAAATCCCAGCACCACCATACTCCGCAGGGTGGGCAACATATTGTACTTGAGGCCCACACGCAAGTCCCCAATCCCATTGGCGGAGAAATTGGTCGACTGGCCCGTCGCCATCTGTTCCATCCTCTCCCAGGCCATCGATGTGGTGGTGCGTGCGCCACACATAGGGGAGCGTGAGTTGGAGTCCAAACCGTTCGGTGAGACCATAATTCAGGTCGAGCGTCGCCTGCTGCGTAATGGTCCGAGTCTCCTGATGATGATCCAAAATCATTTGCCGGTTGCCCCTGATCCACCGCTGGGATGACCCCATTGGTTCCATCCAGTACTCGCATCGGCGTGTAGTTATAAATCGCATTGACCGTGAGGAGGCCCTGCCGACGGAACTTGCTGCTGAGACCCGATGACGACGAAACACGACACAGCGCCGCAGGAAGCTTGTGCCTGCTGGACGCTGGGCCACGAGAAGACAACGAGTGTAAGACTGAGAATGAATCCGAGTATGAACCGTTTACGTACCATTATGACGCTGTTCCTTTCTCTCTATTAAGAATCGTCCCTATCCGGCTGCCTTACAACCCACTCAGTGGATCATACGAGAGACGGAATGCGGCTCTCGTTGCGAGCCGATGATCGACGAAAACTATAGAAAGAAAGACGGAGGGGCGCGGCTGGAAGAAGTCTGGCACGTCTCGATGGAGGGCTGTGCAGAATGGGAGAGCGTGACGAGTGCAATAGGACTGAGTTCGGCCTGAAACGTGACCACCGCCGTATCGAGAATCGTTCCGGCGGCACACATCCAGGAGCAGAGCAGGGTGCCATGTGTGGCAGCCTGATGCTGGGCATGGTGCCCGGCATGTTCGACCGACTGCGCCTGAGCCAATCCGCCGACGGAAAGGACACAGATCACCAGAAGGATCGACAGGAATTTGAGGGCGACTTGGTTCATCGGTAGACGACCCAGTGTGACTTGATCGAAGTTTAATGGACCGCCACGAGGCCTGTCAAGACGGCGATTTGAGACCTGCAGCCCCAAAAAGGCTGAAGGCTGAAGGTTTAGGCCAAGTAAGAATGAACTATGGAGAGTCTGAGCCCCTGCCTTGTTATAGGATTCAAAGAAAAGATGTTGTATACTGCGCCAACTAATTTTAGGGAGGTCGGCGTTCGCTCCGAGCGACAATATCATGGTTACGCAACTTCTCAATACGATCTTCGGCAGCAAAAACGATCGTGAAATCAAGGCAATTTTCCCGATTGTGGAGCGGATCAATGGCCTGGAATCCGGCTTGACCCCGCTCTCCGATCACGCCCTTGCGGACAAGACCCAGGATTTCAAGAAGCGCGTTGGAGCCGGGGAGGCCCTGGACGATATCCTGCCCGAGGCCTTTGCGGTCTGTCGTGAGATGTCCCGCCGTAAGCTGAACATGCGCCATTTCGATGTGCAGTTGATCGGCGGCATGATTCTCCATAGGGGCCGTATCGCTGAAATGAAGACCGGCGAAGGGAAAACCCTGATGGCCACTCTGCCGGTGTATCTCAATGCGCTCGAAGGGAAAGGCGTCCACCTCATTACCGTGAACGACTACCTCGCCAAGCGCGATGCCCAGTGGATGGGCGTGCTCTACCACGCGCTGGGACTTTCGGTGGGCATCATTCAGCATGACGCCTCATTTTTCTTCGATCCGGCCTATGACGCCTCTGACAAGCGGCTCCAGTCTCTCCGCCCCTGCACGAGGCCTGAAGCCTATCGCGCCGATATCACCTACGGCACCAACAACGAGTACGGGTTCGATTACCTCCGTGACAACCTGGTCGTCACGGATTTGGCCCAATGCGTACAGCGCGAGTTGAATTACGCCATCGTGGACGAAGTCGACAGTATCCTCATCGACGAGGCCCGCACGCCCTTGATTATCTCCGGTCCGACGGATGAAACGACCGATCTCTATTACCGCATCAACGCGATCATCCCGCAGCTGAAACCGGAGCACGACTACACAGTCGAGGAAAAAACGAAGACCGCGTCGTTGACCGAAGATGGCAACGTCCGAGTCGAGAAATTGCTCGGCGTGGACAATCTCTACGATCCCAACCATATGGATCTCGTCCATCACGTCGTCAAGGGGCTTCAGGCCTATAGCCTCTACAAACGGGATGTGGACTATGTCGTGAAAGAGGGCGAAGTCATCATCGTGGATGAATTTACCGGACGGCTCATGCCGGGACGCCGCTGGAGCGACGGCCTGCACCAGGCCGTCGAAGCTAAAGAAGGCGTGAAGATCGCGAACGAAAATCAGACGCTGGCCTCGGTCACCTTCCAGAATTATTTCCGGATGTACAAGAAGCTCAGCGGCATGACCGGCACGGCAGATACGGAAGCGGCGGAGTTTGCCAAGATCTACAATCTCGACGTCAATGTGGTTCCGACCAATCGCAAAATGATCCGGCTGGATTACGCCGATGTCGTCTACCGAACCGAGAAAGAAAAGTTTAACGCGATCGTCGAAGATATCAAGGAATGCCACGAGCGGGGCCAGCCCGTCTTAGTCGGCACGATTTCCATCGAAAAGTCGGAGCGGCTCGCCGGCTACTTGAGCCGAACCGGCGTCAAACACAACGTCCTCAATGCCAAACAGCATGAGCGGGAAGCCGAGATCATCGCCCAGGCCGGACACAAGGGCGCCGTCACCATCGCCACGAACATGGCGGGCCGCGGCACCGACATTCTCCTGGGCGGCAATCCCGACTTCATGTTCAAACAGATCCTGTACCGGGAAGAAAATCTGCCGGAAGAGAGAAAGCTGGAGATCCTCGAACAGATTCGAGCCGACTGCGAGAAGGATAAACAAGAGGTCATCGCGGCAGGCGGACTCCACATTCTCGGGACCGAGCGCCACGAAAGCCGCCGGATCGACAACCAGCTCCGAGGCCGGGCCGGCCGCCAGGGCGACCCTGGTTCGTCACGTTTTTATTTATCGCTGGAAGACGACCTGATGCGCATCTTCGCCTCCGAGCGGGTCTCCCAGCTGATGCTCAAACTCGGCATGGAAGAAGGCGTCCCGATCGAGCACGGCATGGTCACACGGGCCATCGCCAACGCCCAGAAAAAGGTTGAGGCCCACCACTTCGAAATCCGGAAACAGCTGCTGGAGTACGACGACGTCATGAACAAGCAGCGCGAGGTGATTTACCAACACCGGCGAGCCGTCTTGGGCGGGACGAATCTGAAAGACGATCTCCGCAACATGATAGACGGCCTGGTGGAATCCGCGCTGAACATCTATTGCCCGGCCGAACAATACCCTGAAGAGTGGGACATCAAAGGGCTCGCTGAACTCATGCATAGCCAGTTCGGTTTCGACATCGCCCAAGGCAAGAGCGACGGAGGCGAGGCGCTCCGAGCCATGGGCCGCGACGCGTTGCTCGAAGACCTCCGTGCGCAGGTGCGCGATGCCTATGATCGGAGAGAACAGGAGCTGAGTCCCGAATTGATGCGCTTCCTGGAGAAGACCTTCATGCTCCAGATCATCGACCATCACTGGAAAGATCACCTGCTCGGAATGGATCACCTGCGCGACGGGATCGGATTGCGCGGCTACGGTCAAAAGGATCCGCTCATTGAGTACAAGCGCGAAGGCTACGATCTCTTTGCCGGTATGATGGAACGGGTCAAGTCCGACACGCTCGATCGACTCTTTCATGTACAGGCGGTTCGGAATGAAGAGCAACCCACCGCCCCCCCACCGCCCCCTGTCATCTCACGACCCCTTCCCCCGCTCATCCTCAATCGAGGAGAAGAACCAGTCGCCCCGCAGACGGTTCAGCGAAACGACGACAAAGTCGGCCGCAACGACCCCTGCCCCTGCGGCAGCGGGAAAAAATACAAGAAGTGCCACGGAGCGTGAACGACACGAGGCTCGGCTCCCTGACGAAGGGACCGTCCGGAACTTCTGGGCGAGCCTTCTGGAATCCATCGGCTGCGACGAGCGTCGCAGTGCCTCGGTCTGTTCCAGCCTTCCTTCCCACGAGAATCTCGGCGGGCCCCCGCTTCTCCGGCAAGGTCTGCGAGGAGCGTCGCGTCGTGCGAGGGGTGCGCGGAACTACGAAACCAACCTGCTGCAAACCTATGGCAGCACGCCGATGGAATCAGAACGCCTCAGTCCACATCCCTTCCAGCCGAGCCGGAGAGAGAAAGGGGAAGTAGGATCACGGCTTGGATGGAGCGGCATGGTGGAAACGCTAAACGGGATCGCTGGGCTCCCGCATGAGAGCTAATGATCCTTCCCAGCTCGCTCGTTATTTCCTCAGGGATGGGGCTGATTGATCTTCCACCGCGCGCAGTTTTCTCACCCGCCCACCCAATGGCAGATATTTTCACCCACCCTACCCTCCGATTGCTTCGCAATCGATTTCCCGGGACGTGCCTTTAGCCCTGGCGAGGGCCTTCAATTCGCTTAACCTGTACTTAGGGAGTGGCCAAGGCTGCCCTTTACTGCGCACATCGAACGAGCACAGTTTCATCGTGCGCGTTCTGCGAGCAAGAAGGGCACCTGGCCGCTCCCTCCCGATCCTTCTGAGGCCGCGCGTTGCGCGAGCACAGAAGATCATCAGACGCCATCCCCTCCCGCTCGAATCGGGAGATTTGCCTGAGTTTCCAGTATCTTCGCCTTGACTTAGTAGCAAACTCAAGGCTACTCTATAATACGTGTTTGCCCTCTTTTGCCCTTCAAGAGGGAAGGGTGGGGTGTATCCTCTGCTTGTGCTGTCACTTTTCCTGTGTTGTCGATAGGATTATGAGGAGTCGCTTGTGACAACCGGGCATCCTGAACTCATCGCTGCCATTTCGTCCGAGATCGTCCAAAACGGACCAATCCCCTTTGTCCGCTTTATGGAACTGGCGCTCTATCACCCTCAATTCGGCTATTACATGCGCCAACCATGCAGTGCGGAGCATGAACGAATCGGCTGGTCCGGCGATTTCTACACCAGCTCCGATGTGGACCCGATTCTCGGCCGCGCAATTGCCGCGCAGGCCAGGCAAATGGACGAATTAGTGGGTTGCCCCACTCCCTTCACGATCGTCGAAATGGGTGCAGGCAAAGGACTTTTAGCACGAGACTGCCTGGCGGAAATTTATGCCGGGCAGGACGATTTCGCATCGCGTGTCCGCTATGTCCTGATCGAACGGAGCCCTGCCATGCGGAGCTTACAGGAGCAGAACCTGGCTCCCTGGCTCAGCAAGCCCGGTCTCGTCACTTGGGTGGAAGGCCTCGATGGGCTGGCGCCGGAGAGCGTGACCGGTCTGTTCTTGAGCAATGAACTAATCGATGCCTTTCCGGTGCACCGAATTCAAGTCAATGCCGGACGAACCGAAGAACTCTTTGTAGATTATCGCGACGGATGCTTTGAGGACTGTCTCAAGCCTCTGTCAACGGATGCACTCGCTCAATATCTGGAGGACCTGAATGCGACGTGGCCGGAAGGCTACCGAACTGAGGTGAATCTCCAAGCTCTGAACTGGATGGAGCAGGTTGCTCAGCGGATGGATTGTGGATTTGTTTTGACGATTGATTATGGCCATACGGCGCAGGATCTCTATGGGCCTGAGCGGAAGGACGGCACGTTCCTCTGCTATTTCCAACAACGGACGAACGAGGATCCATTCATTCGCGTCGGCGAGCAGGATATGACCTCTCATGTAGATTTTTCAAGCCTAGCCGCTGTCGGTGAGATGCAAGGACTCCATGTCACGGGGTTCACGAACCAAATGAGTTTTCTGATGGGGCTGGGCGCTGAAGAGATGATCGGGGAGTTGGAGCCGGAGAGCCGGGAATTTTACGCCGCGATTCAACTCTTGAAGCCGGACGGCATGGGCAGCACGTTCAAGGTACTCGTTCAACACAAGGGCATGAGTCGTCCGGAACTGGCCGGCTTGAAATTCAAACCCTTCTTCGGCTCGGCGCTGGCGCCGGGCTTGTCGAAAGTCACAATGTCTTAAAGTCATCATGTCAATGATCGAGACTTTACGACTTATATGACCGTATGACTTGAGAGACTGAAGCTATGGGTGGCGAATCGGTTCCGCTGAATTATCTGCCGATCTTGGTGTTTATCGGCATCGCCGTTGTCGCCG
This sequence comes from Nitrospirota bacterium, assembly GCA_963782735.1. GTDB lineage: Bacteria > Nitrospirota > Nitrospiria > Nitrospirales > Nitrospiraceae > Palsa-1315. The sequence continues at coordinate 39,575 of CAWAKW010000019.1, read as the reverse complement.
TCGGCGGCTCGCTGCTCGTCGGCTCGTTCATCAGGCCGAGTCGTCCTTATCGAGCCAAGCAGGCCCCCTATGAAAGCGGAAGCCCGCTGTTTTCCGATGCACGCGTCCAGTTTCCGATGCGGTACTACATCATCGCGATGCTATTTGTCATTTTCGATATCGAGGTCATTTTTATGATCCCCTGGGCCATCCGGTTTCAATCGCTCGGCCTGCTGGGCCTCATTGAGATGCTCGTGTTTATCGGCATCCTATTGGCCGGATTCTGGTACGCCTGGAAGAAGGGGGCGCTGGAGTGGGACTAGCGCGCTGAAGCCGCGCAGTTATGAGTTCTGAGTTCTGGGTTGTGAGTTATGAGTTACGTTTGGAAACTCAGCACTCAGTACTCAGCACTCAGAACTGGAGCGAAGCGACATGAGCTTTCTTGAGAGACAGTTTGAGGCGAATATTCTGACGACCAATCTGGATGCGGTCGTGAATTGGTCTCGAAAGTCGGCATTGTGGCCGATGACGTTTGGCTTGGCCTGCTGCGCCATCGAAATGATTGCGACTGTGTCGTCGCGGTATGACTTGGATCGTTTCGGCGCCGGTGTCTTTCGAGCCTCGCCAAGGCAAGCCGACCTCATGATCATTGCCGGCACGGTGACGCGCAAGATGGCGCCGGTGATCCGCCGTATCTACGACCAGATGCCGGAACCGCGATATGTCATTTCTATGGGCTCCTGCGCCACATCAGGTAACCACTACAACAGTTATGCGGTGGTTCAAGGCGTCGATCAGATTATTCCGGTCGATGTCTATGTGCCGGGCTGTCCACCCCGTCCGGAAGCATTGCTCGATGGGTTACTGAAATTACAGGAAAAGATTCAGCGGGAGAAGGTGTTTGTGAGATGAACCGCGAGATTCACGAGAAAAGCGGGACAGGCGCGACGGGCAAATCGCGACATTCTCGCAAATCTCGCGTTTCACGTTTCACGCTTTACGTTTCACCAAGACTATGAAAGCACTGCTCGACAGCCTGAAGACGAAATTTCCGGACGCGATCCTCGCGACCCGCGTCGATGCCGCACGTGCCGAGACCTCTGTCTCCGTGGCCGCTACGCGTCTGCTGGAGATTGCTCGCTACTTGCACGATGCGCCGGAGGCAGCTTTCGATCATCTCACCGATATTTGCTCAGTCGATTATCCCGAAGATCAGCTGCGGTTCGAAGTCGTCTACCACTTGCACTCGCTTCCCCTTCAGCAGCGTCTTCGTCTCAAGGCGCGTATTACCGAGGATGATCCGACGATTGCGTCGGTCACTGGAGTCTGGAAGGGCGCCGACTTTCTGGAACGAGAAGTGTACGACATGATGGGCATTCATTTTTCCGGTCACCCCGATCTCAGGCGCATTCTGATGCCGGAGGATTATACCGAGGGATACCCGTTGAGAAAGGACTTTCCGACCGAAGGGCGTGGCTGGCGCAGCCAGTTCGACTTTATTCCGAGATTCGATGAGGCCTCGGTCGACGTCATCGAGAGCGAAGTCCCTGAGGAGCAGAAAGTTTTCTATCGCACCGAGACCGACGTACCCGCTTCCCAACGGAAAGAGGAACTGCTGCTGAACATGGGGCCGCAGCATCCGAGTACGCATGGAGTGTTGCGTGTCGTGCTCTTATTGGACGGTGAACGGGTTGTGAAGGCCACACCGGATCTCGGTTACCTGCATCGAGGTGTCGAAAAGTTGTCCGAGGGTTTGACCTACATGCAGATCATCCCGCACACGGACCGGCTCGACTATGTCTGTGCCATGTCCAACAACTACGCGTACGTTCGTGCTGTGGAAAAACTCCTCGAGATCGAGGTGCCGATCCGGGCCGAATATATCCGGACCATCGTGGCTGAGATGCAACGCATCATCGGGCACCTCTTTTGGCTCGGTACGCAGGCTCTCGATATCGGCGCCATGACCGTGTTCTTCTGGACCTTCCGGGAGCGCGAAATACTGTTGGACATGTTCGAAAAGCTCTGTGGGGCCCGCCTAACCCTGAACTACTATCGTATTGGTGGTGTCGATAGCGATTTCACCCCCGAGTTGGTCCAACGGATGAAGGCGTTCCTCGATATCTTTCCCGAGAAGGTCAAGGAATACGATTCGCTCATCGCGTCGAACCGCATCTGGCTCGGCCGCACAAAGAATGTGGCCCTGCTCTCAGCTGAAGATGCGATCAGCTTCGGTTGCACCGGACCGGTCTTGCGAGGGTCGGGCGTCGCCTACGATGTCCGCAAGGCCGAGCCCTACGGCGTATACGACAAAGTCGATTGGGACGTGCCGATCGGCAGGAACGGCGACACCTATGACCGATACTGGATCCGCATGGAAGAAATGCGGCAGAGCGCCAGGATCATCGCACAATGTCTCGATCAGCTGCCTGCTGGGCCGATCATGGCCGAGGCGCCGCAATATATCCCGCCGCCCAAGGAATTGGTCATGCGAGACATGGAAAGCTTGATCCATCATTTCATCATTTATACCCAGGGCATCAAGCCGCCGAAGGCCGAGACCTATTGCGCAACCGAGGCCCCAAAGGGCGAGTTGGGATTTTTTATCGTCAGCGACGGCAGCCCCCGCCCTTACCGGCTGAAGATTCGTGCGCCGTCATTCGTACACATGGGGGCCTTCGACCATATGGCGCGAGGCTACCTGATTTCCGACATCATCACGATCTTCGGGACCTACGATGTTGTGATGGGGGAATGTGATAGGTGAGGGAAAGAGAATGCCCTCGTGCTCGCGCAACGCGCGGCCTCGGAAGGCCCTCGTTGGACGTGCGCAGTAAAAGGGCACTCTCTGTTCCCTCACCGTGAGTGGGTGGACAGGAAAAACAGATGCTGAAAGAAAAGTATCAGAAAGAAATTGACGAGATTATCTCGCGCTATCCCGTGAAGCGCTCGGCGTTGATTCCATTGCTCTACCTGGCGCAACGGGACGAAGGCTTCGTGTCCGAATCGGCAATGAAGGAGATTGCGGGGCTCTTGCGTCTGACCCCGCCCCAAGTCTATGAGACGGCCACGTTCTATACGATGATCAATATCAAGCGCGTGGGGAAATTTCATCTCCAAGTCTGCAAGTCCCTGATGTGCGCGCTGGCAGGGTCGGATACGGTCATCGGGTGGGTCAAAACGAAACTCGGAATCGGACCGGGCGAGACAACGACCGACGGACTCTTTACCCTCAACGCGGTTGAATGCCTCGCCGCCTGTGGCACCGCGCCGGTGATGCAGGTCAATGACGACTATTATGAACGGCTCACAGAGCAAACATTCGACCGAATTCTGGCCGATCTCAAACAAAACGGGACCTGTTCGCTCAAGACTGGACCGTTTATGTGGCCCGAGCCCAACGGAGCAAAGAAATAGGAGCCTATGGCGAATGGCTTATGGCTCGAATAGGTTAGGACATTTTTACTATCAGCTATAAGCTCTTAGCTTAAACGCCATGCCCAAGCACGAACTGATATTGCTCAAGAATATGATGCAGCCCGGCTATACCGGCTCGCTCCAAGATTACGAGCGCACAGGCGGCTATCAAGCGCTCCGCAAGGTCGTGGGGAAGGTGCCGCCGGCCGGGGTCACCGGCATGGTGATGAAATCAGGGCTCCGGGGGCGTGGCGGCGCAGGCTTCCCGACCGGCTTGAAGTGGAATTTTCTCCCGAAGGACTATATAGGCCCGAAGTACCTCTGTTGTAATGCCGACGAAAGTGAGCCAGGCACGTTCAAGGACCGCCAGCTCATTGAGCGAGATCCCCATCAGATCTTGGAAGGCATCCTGCTCGCCTGTTACGCGATCGGAGCAGAAACAGCCTACATTTATATACGGGGCGAGTTCGTCCTCGGAGCCAGGATCTTGGAACAGGCGATTGCCGAAGCGCGGACCGCCGGCTATATCGGCGCGAATATTCTGGGCGCAGGCATCACTGTTAATGTGTGGGTACATCGAGGCGCCGGAGCCTATATCTGCGGAGAAGAAACGGCATTGCTGGAGTCGCTCGAAGGCAAGCGCGGCTTGCCGCGCTTCAAGCCCCCCTTCCCGGCGACAAACGGTCTCTACAACAAACCGACTGTGGTAAACAACGTCGAGACCCTGGCCAACCTTCCTTACATCGTCGGCCGGGGCCCTGAATGGTTTGCATCGATCGGGTCTCCACCGAAGAGCACCGGCACCAGAGTATTCTGCGTCAGCGGACATGTAAAGCAGCCGGGGAACTACGAAGTGCCGATGGGGGTCACCTTCCGCGAATTGATCTACGAGCAAGCCGGAGGCATGCGCTCCGACAAACTGCTCAAGGCCTTCATCCCAGGGGGAGCGTCAGCGCCACTCCTCACGCCGAACCACCTCGACGTCAAGCTCGATTTTGAATCTGTTGCCGCAGCCGGCTCCATGCTCGGCTCCGGCGGGGTGACGGTGATGGAAGAGGGCACGGACATGGTATGGGCTGCACTTCGTCTCATGGAGTTTTTCTATCATGAGTCCTGCGGCAAGTGCAGTCCCTGCCGCGAGGGAAGCTCCTGGCTGGTACAAACCATGCGCCGAATCATTGCGAAGCGGGGGCGGATGGAGGATCTTGAAACCTTGGTCGATCTATGCAAGAACATCGAGGGCCGAACGGTCTGCGCGTTCGGCGATGCGTCAGTGGCACCGATTATGAGCACGCTCAAACATTGGCGGTCTGAATACGTCACGCTGATTCAGGAAGCGGAGGCAGCGAACCTAATCAAGCTGGAGCCGGCAGTAAGACATTGAGTCAACAGAACCATGCGTAATACCACCACAGAGACTGTCCGTTTGACGATCGACGGTATTTCAGTCTCGGTGCCGAAAGGCACGCTGGTGATCGAAGCCGCTCGCATGGTCGGCGTGATGGTTCCGCACTTCTGCTACCATCCGAAACTCAAGCCGGATGCGAACTGCCGCATGTGCTTGGTTGAAGTTGAAAGAATGCCGAAGCTCCAGACCTCTTGCAGTACCGTGGCGACCGAAGGCATGGCTGTTCGAACCGCCACGACGGTCGTTCACAACGCCCACAAGTCGGTGCTCGAATTCATCCTGGCCAACCATCCGTTGGACTGTCCGGTTTGCGATCAGGGCGGGAAGTGCGACCTCCAGGATTTTTCCCATCAATACACCGCTACTAGCCGGTTTGAGGAAACCAAGCGCATTTTCCAGAAGGAATATTTCAGTCCCCTGATCGAAACGCAGATGAACCGTTGTGTGCAATGTTTGCGTTGCGTCCGCTACTGCGACGAGGTCATGGACGTCAAGGCCCTCGCCCCAATTGGACGAGGCACGATGACCGAGATCAAGTCCTTCGGCGACCATCCCTTGGACTGCGAATTCTGCGGCGGCTGCGTGCAGATTTGCCCGGTCGGCGCCATCACCAGCCGCCTCTCGATGTACGAATACCGGCCCTGGATGCTTAAACGAGCCGACACAGTCTGCATGTTTTGCGGGGACGGATGCCAGATCACGGTCCAAACCAAGGACCAGGAGTTGATCGAGGTGAACAGTGCCCAGGGCGCCGGTCGGAACAGCGGGGATCTTTGTGCGCGAGGGTTTTTTGGATTTCGCGCGGCGAGCCATCCAAGCCGAGTGACCCATCCGCTGATCAGGCGGAACGGCGTGCTGGTGGAAGCCACGTGGGAAGAGGCATTGGTGTTTGTAGCCGAACAGACCAACCGGCTCAAGTTAGCGCATGGCCCGCAGGCCTTCGGCGGACTGATCTCTGGCCGCTGCACCAACGAAGAGCTCTATCTGTTTCAGAAGTTCATGCGCCTCACGATCGGGACTAATAATCTCGACAGCAGTGCGCGGTACGGCCATATCAACGGGGTGCAGGCCATGCGATCCGTGCAGGGCACGCATCGCTGGGCCGTGACGTTCGAGGACATTGTGCAAGCGGACGTGCTCCTCCTGGTCGGCACTAATATCACCGAGGCCAATCCGATTACCGGACTTAAAGTTAAAGAAGCCGTCAAGAAAAATGAATCGACATTGCTGACGATAGAGGCGATCCAGCCTGCAATCGGCACGATCAGCAACATTTCCAACCTGTCGCAGCAACATGTCTGTGTGGCTCCGTCTCAGTTCGGCGCTGCGGTTCTGGGCCTGCTGAAGGCGATAGTTGAGGACAACCATGTCGACAGTACAATTCAGCAACGGATGCCGAATTATGTCTCGGCTGTCTCCCAAGCAGTCCAGCGACTGACCTGGGACGATCTGGCCCTGAGTACCGGCGTGTTGCGCGAATCGTTCGTCCAGATGGCCGCCTCCCTGGGCAGAGGACGTCGTGTTGTCGTGCTTGCAGGCCAGACTCTGTTGCGCAACCAAGGCGGCTACGGTATCTGTCTCAATCTCCTGGATCTACTCATCTTGACCGGGAGGTTGACCGCACGGGGTTGCGGCTTTGCTCCCTTGGCGGAAGAGAATAACGACCAAGGAGCGGTGGAAATGGGGGCGGTTGCGGCACTGCTGCCGGGCGCGCTCGACCTCACTGATCAGGACGTGCGCGCACAGATCACTCGTGCCTGGAAAGAGGACCTCCCGTTGGCGGAGGGGGCCACACTCATCGAAATGATCGACCGTGCGCAAGCCGGGATCATCAAGGGCCTCTTCGTCGTCGGAGAAAATCCTGTCGGGAGTCTTCCGCCCCAGACCGGAGTCAAAGAGGCGTTGGGCAAACTCGATCTTCTTGTGTGCCAGGAACTGTTTCTTACGGAAACGGCCGCGCTCGCCCATGTGGTGCTCCCGGCCGCCTCCGCCATAGAAAAAGCCGGAACGTTCACCAATACCGAGGGCCACGTCCAGGCCGTTCGGCCCGCGATAGATCCGGTGGGGGACAGCCGCCCCGACTGGGAAATCTTGTCGGCCTTCTCGGTCTTCATCGGCGCACCGTTGGAATACGGCGATGCCAAGGAGATCCTCAAAGAGATCCGAGCGGTGATTCCCGGTTACGGATCGCTCGGCCCCACGCCGATCCCTCCCGCAGTGGACCCTGCAGCCATCGACCGATACGTGAACGAGGGATATCGCCGGGACCTTGCAAATCGGTATACTCTGCCCGCGCGAGCTGTGCGTCCGGAGGGAACGGTTGAGCTGGGGCTGGCCCAGAGCTTGTTCCACTCAGGGAAGCTGTCGACCCATTCGAAGGGACTGTTGCAGATCGAACCGAGCGGGTCCGTGCAGATGAATCCTCTGGATGCGGCCCGATACGGCCTCAGTACGGGGGATCGAGTCCGTCTCTCGAACAGCCGAGGCGAGTTTACGACCACGGCGAAAGTGTTCGATCGCGTGCCCGAGGGCTTGGCCTGGCTTCCCGATCATTTCGCGCAGGAGGCCCTGCAACTCTTTGACTGTGTCATCGATCCGTACACGAAGGTCCCATCCTATCGGACGGCGTCCGTGTCGGTGATGAAAACGACGTGAGTGGACGAGAACCAATGGTGTGTTTCATTTGTTATCCGGGAGTGTTGTCGTGACTGAGCTAAGCTTGAGACTTGCAATTTCGTTCGCCCAGATACTGGCGGAGATGAGCATCGTGATGGTCACGGTCGCGACCATGACCTATTTCGAGCGGAAGGTGCTCGGCTGGATGCAGGATCGCATGGGCCCGATGGAAGTCGGCCCCTATGGACTCCTCCAACCGGTCGCCGACGGCATTAAACTGTTCTTCAAGGAGGACATTGTACCGGCCGGCGCGAACAAGGCGATGTTCGCCTTGGCGCCGATGTTGACCATGGTCGTCTCCATGATCGGGTTCGCCGTTGTCCCCTTCGGCCCGAACATGACCATGGACATCTATGGGATGACGATCAAACCTTTCGTCGTCGCCGACATCAATATCGGGATCTTGTACATTCTGGCGATTGCCTCGATCGGCGCCTACGGCATTATCCTGGGAGGCTGGGCATCCAACAGCAAGTACTCACTACTGGGAGGCCTGCGCGCAGCGGCTCAAGTCATCAGCTACGAGTTGAACGTCGGGCTGGCCATCGTCGGCGTGCTGCTTTTGGCAGGAACCCTGAGCCTCGTGGAGATCACGGAAGCCCAGGCAGGCGGCTTCTGGCATTGGTTCATCTGGGGAGGACGCCCCGACGGATTCTTTCCTATTCATACCCAAATCTTCGCCTTTGTCGTCTTCATCATTTCCGCCGTGGCTGAGACCAATCGTATCCCATTCGATCTGCCGGAGGCTGAAAGCGAACTCGTGGCCGGATTCTTTACGGAATATAGCGGCATGCGGTTCGCCTTTTTCGTCAGCGCGGAATACGCCAACATGACTCTTGTGTCCTGCGTTGCCGCCGCGCTGTTCTTGGGAGGCTGGAACGCCCCCTATCCTGGCACGATTTTCGAGTATGTCGGACTCGAACAGCTGGCCTGGGTGGAACACATCGCCTGGTTTGCGGCGAAGGTCTATTTTTTCCTCTTCCTGTTTATCTGGATACGCGCAACGTTGCCCAGACTGCGCTACGATCAATTGATGCGGTTCGGCTGGAAGGTGATGTTGCCGATCGCGCTAGCCAATATTATCATCACGTCCATTACTCTGTATTTCTTTCCGAGAAGCTGAAACGGGTTATTGATTTGGTTGGTTCGTTTCTTCGACAAGAGGCAGAGATATCGAAATCAACTAGACAAACCAGAACAACAAAATAAACCAGACCGACAAAGCAGACCAGATCAACATGACATTCAAGACGTGGATCAAGACCATCACCTTCTACGAAATCATCGTCGGGATGAAAGCGACGATGTCGCATATGTTGCACTACAAGCCGGTCACCCTGCAGTACCCGCATGAAAAGCGGACGCTGCCTGACAACTATCGCGGAATGCTGTCCCTGTTGCGGTACGACGACGGGACGGAAAAGTGTGTCGGCTGCGATCTGTGCGAAGCTGCCTGCCCCTCGCGGGTGATTCGCGTGGTCAGCGCGGAAGTGCCGGACGAGCCGACGAAGCGCTACGCGAAAGAGTATTACATGGACATGACCCGCTGTCTGTTTTGCGGGTTGTGTGTCGATGCCTGTCCGGTGGATGCCCTCGGCATGACGCGCGAATTCGAGTGGTCGGTGTACGACAAGCGGCAACTGGATCTCAACAAGGAACAATTGCTCGCCATCGGCGACCGGTCGTTCCCGGTTCGTGAGAAGCAGTTGGAGCTCCAACACCCGAATGTGGCGTTCTTCAACGTTGCGTTCAAGCACCTGCCGCAAAAACCCAGCTGAATCGCCCGCGTTTCACATGCGATGGTCTGTTGGACCGGCAGACTGTGCGGCATTCTGGTAGGAACCTGTCCGACCTTGCCGTTCGTAACGAGGCGATAGAGGAAAACGTGTGATGGAACAGGTGTTCTTTTTCTATTTTGCATTCGTGATCGCCGCTACAGCGGTGCTCGTTGTCGCGGTGCGCAAACCCATTTACAGCGCATTGGCGCTGCTGGTCATGTTTTTTCACGTGGCGGGCCTCTACGTCACGCTCCACGCAGAATTCCTTGCAGCCGTCCAGATCATCGTCTATGCCGGCGCCATCTTGGTCCTGTACCTCTTCGTTGTGATGTTGCTGAATCTGAGACAGGATGACCGGTACCATCGGCAATGGCCCACGGCTGCAGCGGTGGGGGTGACACTGGCTATCGAGGCCGTCATCCTTACGGTGATGAAGGGCTGGACAGCCCCTGTCGTGGCAACCGGCACAGAGACTACCGTCGGAGGAATCAGCAATGCCGGAGCGATCGGTGACGTACTCTACTCCACCTATTTGTTTCCCTTCGAGGTGGCGTCCTTGATTCTACTCGTGGCGATGATCGGCGCGATCGTTCTCGCCAAGAAAGACATCGGCGAACATGAGGTGTGAGCGTTAATGACCATTCCCCTGTCCTACTATCTCGTGCTGAGCGGCATCGTATTCCTGACCGGAGTCGTCGGTGTACTCCTTCGCCGGAACATCATCATCATCTTGCTGTCGGTCGAATTGATGTTGAACGCGACGAATATCAACTTCGTCGCCTTCTCGCAGTACTTTCACGATGTCGCAGGGCAGGTCTTCGTCTTCTTTGCCCTCACGGTTGCCGCAGCAGAGGTTGCGGTCGGGTTGGCCATCATCATTGCCTTGTATCGCGCCAAGTCTGCAATCAACATCGACGAATTCCAATTGCTGAAATGGTAGATGTGAGCAGAATGTCAACGGTCATGAGTCAACAGTCATCGGTGAGAGAGTATGGCTCCGCCCATTTTCCTCCGTGACCCATTGACCATTGACTCAGACCATTGACCGCCTATGACCTACGAATTCATTCCACTCCTTCCGTTGGTTTCGTTCCTGATCCTCGGGCTTTTCGGCCATTGGATCAAGGACAACGCCCATCTCGTCGCAGTCCCGGCAGTCCTCGTGTCGTGGCTGCTCTCGCTCTTGGTCTTCTTCGATGTGGCAGGCGGCCACCAGACGAGCTTCCCCCTCTACACTTGGCTGACCTCGGGCATGCTCGATATTCACATCGGTTTCTCTATCGACCGGCTCACCGTCGTCATGCTGCTTCTCGTCACGACTGTGAGTTCGCTCGTCCACATCTACACTATCGGATACATGCGTGGAGATCCTGGCTATGCCCGTTTCTTCAGCTACATCGCTCTCTTTACCTTCTCGATGCTGATGTTGGTCATGGCAGACAACCTGCTTCAGCTCTTCATCTTCTGGGAAGCCGTCGGCCTCTGTTCCTATTTGCTCATCGGCCACTGGTATGATCGGCCGGCTGCCTGCGCCGCCGCCACAAAAGCGTTCATCGTCAACCGGGTCGGCGATTTCGGCTTCATGCTCGGACTCCTGTTGGTCTGGTATAGCTTCGGGTCACTCGACTATCAGGAAATTTTCCCCCGTGCGCACGAGTCGGTTGGGGAGGTCATGAATGTCCTCGGTCCGTTCGGGGGAACCTGGGACGTTTCCGTGCTGACGCTGATCTGTATTTTATTGTTCACCGGTGCAATCGGCAAATCGGCCCAAGTGCCGCTCCACGTCTGGCTGCCGGATGCGATGGAAGGTCCCACTCCCATCTCGGCTCTCATTCATGCTGCGACGATGGTCACGGCTGGCGTGTTCATGGTCGCGCGATTGGCCCCGCTCTACAACCTGTCTCCCACCGCCATGACCGTCGTGGCGATCACCGGCGGGATCACGATGGTCGTGGGGGCGACCATCGCCTTGACTCAGACCGACATCAAGCGAGTCGTGGCCTATTCGACAGTCAGCCAGCTCGGCTACATGATCATGGCTTGCGGTCTCGGTGCCTATGCCGCCGGCATGTACCATCTCTTGACCCATGGCGCGTTCAAAGCCCTCCTATTTCTCGGTTGCGGATCCGTCATCATCGCCCTGCATCACGAGCAGGACATGCGTCGCATGGGCGGGTTGAAAGACAAATTGCCGGTCACCTATTGGACGTTCGTCGTGGGTTCGCTCGCGCTTGCAGGATTCCCCCTGACGTCTGGATTCTTCAGCAAGGACGATCTGCTGATCTCTGCCTGGTCGGCCGGACCCCTCGGTCAATTCCTGACCGTACTTGGCCTCGTGACGGCGTTGATGACGGCGTTCTATAGTTTCCGGCTGGTCTTCGTCACGTTTTGGGGCCCCTCGCATGTCGATCCTCATCACGCAGGCCACATACATGAACCGTCGAAAGCCATGACCATACCGCTGATGATCCTGGCCTTGCTCAGCATCGTCACAGGCTATCTGGGCATTCCGGAGTTTCTTGGACCGATGTTCGAGACAGGCGCAGGCGGCGCAGCTCACGAGGGAGGAGCCGCTGTCGGCATCATGGTCGTGGCCACGGGCATGGGATTGCTCGGGATCGCCGGCGCCTATTATGTCTATGTGATTAATCCGGCGCTGCCGGATCGGTTTGCGCGACAGTGGCAGTCGTTGTATCGGGCCTCGCTGAATAAATGGTATGTCGACGAGGCCTACGATCGAACGATTGTCCGCCCCACATTTTTTGCTGCAACCGAGCTGTGGAAGCGGGTGGATGTGAACGTGGTCGACGGCGCAGTGAACGGCGTGGCCCGCGCGATCGCCTGGGGAGGCTGGCTCTTGAGGCTTACGCAAAGCGGGCAGGCGCAACATTATGCGCTCGGCATGGCGCTTGGGGCTGTGGTCCTTGTTACGATGTTCTTCTTCTTATAAGGAGCGTCAATGGTCAACGGTCACTGGTCAAGGGGAACCACGAACAGCCGTTCTCTTGCCAATGCCGATTGCCCGTTGACTATCGACCGATGACCAGTTCCTTTCCCTGGCTCTCACTGCTTCTCGTGCTGCCCCTTGCGGGTGCTGTCGCGATGTATTTCGTGGCAGAGTCGGCCGCTCGATGGATTGCGCTGGCCGCAACCTTAGCCGACCTGTTTGTGGCCCTTCCCCTCTGGTGGCTCTTCGATCCACAGGCCAGTCAGATGCAGTTCACCGAACATGTCGCCTGGATCACGGCCCCTCCCATTTACTACAGTCTGGGTCTCGACGGAATCAGTCTTCCGCTGGTCCTGATGACCGCCGGGATCATGCCTCTCTGCGTCCTGGCATCCTGGAATGCAATCACCACAAGTATCCGGGGTTTCATGGCCGTGTTGCTGGTGATGGAAACGGCCATGGTGGGGGTATTTGTTGCGTTGGATTTCATACTGTTCTATGTGTTTTGGGAGGCCATGCTGATTCCGATGTACCTCCTCATCGGCGTCTGGGGAGGACCCAATCGGCTCTATGCGGCCATCAAGTTCTTTCTGTACACCCTTGCAGGGAGCGTACTCCTGCTTGTGGCCATTTTCGTCCTTTACTTTTACGGAGGGCACACGTTCGACATCCTCGCCTTAAGCCAGGGCACCTACCCTGCGTCGTTGCAAACATGGCTCTTCCTGGCATTCTTCGCCGCCTTCGCGGTGAAGGTTCCCATGTTTCCGTTTCACACGTGGCTCCCGGATGCCCACGTCGAGGCCCCGACCGCCGGCAGCGTCATCCTCGCCAGCATCCTTCTAAAAATGGGCACCTATGGATTCCTGCGATTCAGTTTACCGATGTTGCCGGACGCCAGCCGCATCTTTACGCCCATGATGGTTGCGCTCTCCATCATCGCGATCATTTACGGCGCCTATATGGCGCTGGCCCAAGTCGATCTCAAGAAACTGATCGCCTATTCGAGTGTGAGCCACATGGGGTTCGTAACCCTTGGCCTGTTTGTCTTGAACCAGCAGGGCATCGAAGGAGCCGTTCTTCAAATGGTCAATCATGGAATTACGACCGGCGGGCTGTTCCTCTGCGTCGGCATCATCTATGAGCGCACCCATAGCCGGTTGATCGCCGACAATACCGGATTGGCCGCGCCGATGCCGCAGTATGCGGTCCTGTTGGTGATTTTTGCCTTGTCTTCGCTCGGTCTCCCTGGCACCAATAGTTTTGTCGGAGAATTCCTCGTGCTCGTCGGCACGTTTCTCTGGAGCAAGGTCGCGACCGCCTTTGCGTCGTTGGGCGTCATTCTCGCCGCCGCGTATCTCCTGTGGATGATCCAACGAGTGGTCTTTGGGGTTCCATCCCCGCACCATCTCCCGAAACTCAAGGACCTCAACCAACGGGAACTCGCCATGCTGGTGCCGCTGGCTCTGTTGATATTTTTGATCGGGCTCTATCCCAATCCGTTCGTGAGTCGAATGCACCAGAGCGTGACCAACACAATTGCCTCCATGTCCCGCGCGAAGGTGGCGCCGACCGCCCACCCCTCTGCAGGAGGGACCGCACCACTGCTGGTGGACAGCGGAGAGCAACAGATGACTCAAGGCCCATCGCGATGAGTCTGTACGGCGCTGACCTCTTAGCCCTGCTTCCCGAACTTATCGTCGTGGTCACTGCCTGTCTCGTCATCTCATTAGACCCCATCACCCCCGCTTCACGACAAGACCTCTTGGCTTGGCTGAGCGTGGGCGCCCTCGCCCTCTGTCTTGGGCTTACCGGCTGGCAGATCAACGCACTGAACATCCGGGTGTCTGCATTTAGCGATCTGGTGGTGGTCGATGCCTATGCGAGATTCTGGAAAATCCTCCTCTATGGCGTGGGCGGCCTGACCATTTTGATGTCGATGCCCTATCTGAAAGCGGAGCGCATACAGCTCGGCGAGTACTATGGATTCATCCTCCTCGCCCTCTCCGGCATGATGGTCATGGTCTCCGGGGCCGACTTGCTGACGATTTATCTCGGCACCGAACTCATGTCCCTCTCGCTCTATGTCATGACAGGGCTCAACCGGTCTAAGCCTCGTTCGCTGGAGGCTGCAGCCAAATATTTCGTCCTGGGCGCCTTCTCCTCGGGGATTCTGCTGTACGGCATCTCGCTGCTCTACGGCGTGGCCGGCAGCACCAAACTGGCATCGATCGCGGGCGCTATCGGGACTCGCGGGGCGGACGATCCTCTCGTGCTGATCGCCACGATTCTGATTGCCGTCGGCTTCTGCTTTAAGCTTGCCGCGGTGCCGTTTCATATGTGGACGCCCGACGTCTATCAGGGCGCCCCGACCTCCGTCACGGCCTTCATGGCGGTCGCCGCAAAAGCTGCCAGCTTCGCCGCGTTCATGCGCGTCTTTGTCGAGGGGCTCGGCGGGCTCAAGGCTGATTGGTCGCTTCTGTTTCTGCTCATCGCCGTTGTCACCCTGGTGCTCGGCAATGTCGTCGCCATCGTGCAGACCAACATCAAGCGGATGCTGGCCTACTCCAGCATCGCGCATGCCGGTTACGCGTTGATCGGCTTTGTGGCGGCAGGCCGTGGGGTCGGCGCGTCAGGTGGAACGCCAGGCCTCGCGAGTATCATGATCTACCTCACCCTCTATTCGTTCATGACGCTCGGCGCCTTCGCCGTTATCGGCATGCTGAGGAAGGGCGGGATCGAGGGAGAAGAAATCGATGATTTCACAGGACTTGCAAAACGCCAGCCGCTCGCGGCCTTTCTCATGCTGATCTTCATGGCCTCGCTTGCCGGCATTCCGCCGACCGCAGGCTTCATCGGAAAATTCTATGTGTTCATGGCGGCAGTCGAAGCAGGGTTGGCTTGGCTCGCCGCCATTGCCCTGATCTTCGCCGTCGTATCGGCCTATTACTACATGCGGGTGGTGATGGTGATGTATATGCGTGAGCCTGATCCCTCTTCCGTCGCGCCGCCACGTCTCGTGACCTCACCGGCCTTATCCTTTGTGTTGGCCTGTGCCGTCGCGGGCGTGATTCTGTTCGGCCTCTATCCCAACCCTCTCGTCAGCTTCGCGCTCCAATCAGTCCTGACGCTCAAATAATCCTCTAGCAGGATGCTGAAAAAGCCCGCCAGCGTCGTTCTCGCATCGTTCAGATCCTCAACGTTGAGGAGGACTCCCTCGGAGGCCGGAAGCACTGGAGGGGCTTTTCCGTTCGCCAAGATCCATTATACGGGCGAACGGCCCCACGAAGTGCGGTCGGTACCTCCTCCGGTCTTCGCTCGCTGCGGCCTTGCGGGACAGCCTTTTTGAGCATCCCGCTTGACCCATATCCTTCGCTTGAACGTTGGCTATCACAGTAGAAGCCAAGGTGGAGGGTGCGGGCTAACAGGTGCACGAGAGGGCGACTCGTGTTACGTTGGTGACAAGCCCATTACCCAGCACGCCTTATGAAGATTTTTCGTTTTCTCCGAGATCTTGTACGATCGTTTCTTCGACATGGGTGCGCCAGTCTGGCGGCCTCTCTTGCATTTTTCTCCTTACTTTCCCTCTTCCCGCTCGTCTTCCTCTTACTCTACGGCTTGAGTTTCGTGGTGAGTCAGGATGTGATCGGGGCACAGGTCCTTCTCAGTGTTCTCAAGGGCTTCCTCCCATCGATGGGAGAACATGTTGTAACGGAATTGCATCGGGTGAGCGCATTGGAAACAGTCCGATGGGCCGTGTTTCTGGCGTTCGTCTGGTTCGGCGCGTTGGTGTTCTACGAACTCGACTATGCACTGAACGTCGTGTTCGAGAGCACCTGGCGACGACACCCCCTCATCTCAACCGCTATCGCAGTGGCCTCACTCGGCGTGATCGGACTCGTACTGATTCTCTCCTACGTCGCGACTCAAGCTGTCAATTTCTTAACTGCATACGCGCCAAGACTCTGGGGGCTCGACCTCCTAGCCCTCGCAGCCCATGATCTGTTTCTCACCTATACGCTTCCATTTTCGCTGGCCTTTTTCACGGTCACGGGATTATATCGGCTCGTCCCACGGCGGCGGCCGCAATGGCGTGAGGCGATGATCGGGGCGCTGACGTTTAGTCTTCTCTGGGTCGCTGCCAAACTCTTGTTCGTGATCTATAGCACCTACGCGACCGTATACGGCGACCTCTATGGATCCCTTTTGGAAGTCATTCTGACGCTCTTATGGTTCTACTACTCCGCGGCCCTCTTGCTGATCGGTGCCGAGGTCGCCCACCGCCTCCAGCAACAGGCGCAGGTTCAGTCAGCCGTTGCCACAAGGGTCGATCAGTCAGACTCGAACGAGCCAAATGGTCCGCCAACATAAAAGACTGGTCTGTCTCGTCTATCTGGTCGATCTGGTTTGGACTTGTTCAACCAACCAAACGAACGAGATAGACCAGATCAACCAGATGACCAAATTAGCTTGTCGGCTTCTGGACTTTTGCTGGCGGGGATATCCCTTCGTGGATAGAATGGCACCCAGCACTATCTATAAGGGAACCGTCTCCTATGCCAGAAGATTTCGGGAAAGACATGCTCATGCTCGGTGGCACCGTGATCGGCTTCATCGCGGCGCTGTTGACTCTCTTGGAGAAGCTACTGGATGTCAAAAACCGGCTGACCCCGACGAAGGAACGAAAGTCGCCGGCTCCAACCGATCGCCCGGTCGCTGACGCGCCTTCCTCGTTCAGTTTATTCTCGTCGAAGCCTCTCCGCGGGGTCTCCTATCTCTTCTTGTACGAAACCGGCGTCATCGTCGCAGCTGGCCTGCTTCTCAACTATATTGGGCTGACGTTGAGCCGCCATCTGGAGAGCATTCTGTTTCTCGACATGACGGGAACGGCGCTGGTTGCGTTTCTCTTGGGCCCCTGGTGGGGAGCCATCGTGGCCCTTCTCTCGAATTCCGTCGTCAACTGGCTGTTGTACCCGGAAACCGGGGCGGATGTGGTGATCTTCCCCTGGTCGTTGGTGAACATCGCCGGTGCGTTTTATTGGGGTTGGATGGCCAGGCAACTAGGCTTTCAAAAATATCTCCGCACAGGACGCAATTCCGCCCTATCTCATGCCTGGTTTCTCTATATCTTTGGGTTCGGCGGCGCGATCGTCATGAGCCTGCCGGGGACTTTTGTGCAAGCGGCATTGCATGAGCAAACGATCTTTGCCTTGAATCCCGATGTCGCTGAGTCGGTGAGCCTGCGCGTTCTGAAATGGGAGCAAACGGCGCATCTCTACCTCGAATCCCTATTCGGAATTACTTGGGGAGAAAGTCTGAGCTGGTGGATCGTGAATTGGTTTCAGAATTGGATTCGCTATATTCCGGACAAAACCATGAGCGCGGCGATCGCGCTTGTGGTCCTCAAGTACGGCTACCCCCTCTTTGAACGGGAGTTGATTCATGGCGGACCGGAGGGCGAGCGTCCGAATGATGAGCGCGTCTTGCCGTTGGTGATGGGGTTGCTCTACGCCCCCTCCTTCGCCGCCTTGCTCAGCAGTGAAACCTACGGAGGAGCGGCCTACTGGCCTTTGTGGGGATTGCCGTGGCTGTTGATTCTGGGTGGCTATTTCTACTTGCGCTACTGGGGCACAGGGGAGGCCGCCTTGCGGGCCGCCAAACTTCAACGAGCCGATCGCTATGCCCGCGCGCTGAAACAGATCGGACGGGAAGCTTCCCATGAATTCTGCAAGCGGCTGACCTTCGTGACGCTGATCGCAAGTCTGCTCTTCGCACTCTGCCTCCCCATTCTCTTGACGGACTTTTACCGCGCCACCTTCAAGTTCTTTTGCGTTGTGTACGGATTCCTGCTGGTAGTCCACCTCGTACGTATTTCCATCGCGCAGAACATTTCCATCGCCCGCGCGAACGAATGAGCGTAAGACGTGACAGGGAAAACCCTTTCACGCTTTGTGCAACTGTACGTAATGCGCGATGGCCGATCGGGTGACGAGCCCTACGATCTCTCCGTTCTCCATCACCACGAGACAATCCCACCCACCCTGGGCCATGCGCTCCATCGCCTGCATGATGGACCAGTCTGGAGGGATACAGAAGTCTGGCGACGTCGGGCGCATAATCTCGCGAACGCGGCGCCATGGCCAGAGCGTTGTGGGAAGCGCTTGCACGTCTCCCACCGAGACCACCCCGAGAACCTGTCCCTCTTCGCATACTGGGAATTCACCAAATCCCTGCGCGACAAAGTATTGATCGACCGCCTCTTGCACGCTCATATCCGGCAGTAGAGTCACGACGCGGTGGACCATGACCTGACGGACCGTCACCGAGGTCAACAACATCCGCGGGGCTACTTGCCGTTTGCTTGCCATTGCCGCAGAAAACAGGAATGCACCGATAAAGAGCAGCCAGACCCCGTTCGTCGCAATGGACTGTTCCAGAATGCCGGACCAGGCCCCTGCCAACAAGACCGAGCCGGTCAACCCAAGTGCGACACCGAATCCTATTCCCAGAAGCGCGGCCTGGCTGGTTGCTCGATTGAAATCCTTGTTCCGGGCCCACAGTCCAGCCCGCAAGACCCGTCCACCGTCTAATGGGAACCCCGGGATCAGGTTAAAGAGTCCGAGCTGCACATTCACCATGCCGAGCAAGCTCCCGAGGACGACGAGTCCTTGAACCCCTGATTGCGCGAACAATGATTCCACGGCCATGGTTCCGCCGAGACAAACGGCCCCCAGGATCAAGCTCACGAGCGGTCCCGCCATCGCGATCAAAAACTCGGCCCGCGGACTGGGCGGCTCCTTTCCCATGTGCGCCATCCCCCCGAAAATGAACAAGGTAATCTGCTTGATAGGAATCTGGTAGCGCAGCGCCACATAGGAATGCCCCAGCTCATGCAGAAGGACGGAGAGGAATAACAAGAGGGCGGCAATGCCGCCCATCCCCCAATAGCGTGGAGCTGACAGACCGGGCAACGTATCAGGCAAATAGCCCGTTGCCAATGACCAGGTCACAAAGAAGAACACTGCAAACCAGGAGGCGTGCACGTGAATCGGGATGCCGAGCGCACGGCCGATTCTCCAATTGGGCAAAGCCATGCGTTCACCGTAACAGTGCGGGAATTCGAGCGTCAACCTGGCTGGGGGGTGAGATTCGCGGGAAAAGCGGGGCGGGCGGGACAAGCGAGATGGGCGGAAGCGACAGTGGAAGGTTTGACGTTTCAGAAAACTCGAACCAGAGTTCCTTGCCTTTCTCGCCTGAAATTCCCATGTGCGCAAGAGTTTTTCCGCAGCCTGTACGATATCTCTTCCGGTATACTAGTCACCATGCGATTCCGCTGCTTGCCACGAATACTGTGTCTGGCCCTCACACTGCTGCTTGTTCCAGCGATGCCTTGCTTCACGCAAGCCCAAGTGATCAAATCAGGCGCGCCTTCTTGTCCCGGAGTCGCGTTGACATTCGACCTCTGCCCGGTGCGTAACGGAGGAGGCTACGATCAGGGGCTAATCGACTATTTGATTGAACAAAAGATCCCCGCCACCTTCTTCATGTCAGGGAAATGGATCACGAAACATGATCGGCAAGTGAAGGCCCTCCTTCAGGTTCCATTCTTTGAAGTCGGCACCCACGGGGAAGTCCATGCCCATATGCCGCTCCATTCAGCGGGGGAACAGGAGCAAGAAATTCTTGGACCGGTTCGTCTGCTCAAAACCAAGTACCATCATAACGCGACCCTGTTTCGTCCTCCCTATGGAGAGTTCAACGATGACACGGTCAACGTGGTCCGCGCCCTCGGCCTTCAGTTTATTCTGTGGAATGTCGTGTCCGGCGATCCCGACCCAACGCTCACGGCGATTCAAATCGAGGGCCGGCTGAAGCGGTTTGTTCGAAAGGGGAGCGTCATCGTGATGCATGCCAACGGGAAAGGCCAACATACTCACGAGGTGGTGCAAGATCTCCACCAACATCTCTTGCCCGAGCGCAATCTCACCCCCATGACCGTGAGCGATCTCTTAGTCTGTAATGGTGAGGCCGCCCCATGACCGACCCATTTGTTCGACCCATGACGGCGGAAGATCGAGCTGCCGTTATTGAGTTGCTCGCCGGCTCCGACCCGTGGAAACGACTGGGCTACCAAGCCAAAGACTGGGATAGTTATTTCACACCGCTCCCGCAGGGACGTGACAGCTATGTCGTGGACCAGAACGGCAGAGTGGCCGGCATCGCGGTCGTTCGTCAGAAGTTTCTGCTCGGCGACTATGTAGAGCTGCTTGGAGTGGCGGACTGGGCGAAAGGCAAGGGGATGGGGAAGCGCCTGCTCACCCACATTGAAGCAGCGGTCTTTGCGAGGGCGAAGAACCTATTCGCCTGCGTATCGGATTTCAACGATCAAGCCCGGATTTTTTACAAGAAGCAGGGCTACCAGGAGATCGGTCCCATGCCGGATCTTCTGATCCCGGGCAGCGCCGAAATTCTGCTGCGTAAGACGGGCGGACCAGCTAGAAGAGCTGATGGCTTATAACTAATGGCGTATGGTATGAGGAAAGACCAATCAGAGAGATGCCTTTCTGGCCATCAGCTATACGCTATCTGCTGTAAGCTCCTATCCTGAGACACGCTATGCAAGTCCAAAAGCTCCTCCACACCCGCATGCGCGTCAGCGACTTGGACCAAACGATCAACTTCTATACCAACGTTCTCGGGTTGGAGGTTTTGGAGCGGAAGGTCTCGCCGCGTGGCTCGCAGCTGGCTTTCTTGAGAGTTCCCAACAGCGAGGAGCTGATTGAGCTGACCAGTTTCCCTCCGAGCGGACCAGTGAGAGTGCAGGAAGATCTCGTCCATCTGGCTTTTCAGGTGGAAAGTCTCGACGACACCATTGCATCGCTCAATTCGCAGGGCATCAGGGTGACCGATGGCCCGACCCAGACATCCTCCGGAAGCCGTTTCATCTTCATCGATGCCCCAGACGGATACGAAGTCGAACTCATCGAACGCCCGCCCAATGTGAAGATTGTTTAGACAAAGTCTTCGGTCAATGGTGAGCCAGCAAAAGCTTCCCGTGGTTTCAATTTCTTGAATGACTATTGACCAGTGACCATTGACCACGTAATGTTCTCACCGCTTCACGCCTCACGAACGACAAGATGCCAGAAGGAGACCGATAATGAAGAACGGGTTCTTCCGCGGGCATGGGCTGGGCAATGACTATGTGGTGATGGACCCCAAAGACCTGTCGTTCTCGCTCTCCCCATTAAGAATCAAAGCCATCTGCGATCGCAACTGGGGCCTCGGCAGCGATGGAATCCTTGCGTTGGTCCCGTCAAAGAGAGCGGACTTCGGTCTGCGCATCTTCAACCCTGACGGCAGCGAGGCGGAAAAATCCGGCAACGGTCTGCGGATCTTTGCCCGCTATCTTCACGCCACCGGCAAGGCGAAAAAAAATCACTTCACCGTTGAGACTAAAGGTGGGCTGGTCACGATTGCGCTGCATGTGGACCGGCATGGGGATGCGAGCGCCGTCACCGTCGAAATGGGCCGGGCCACATTCCAGCCAGCGGCACTTCCCTGTACCCTCACAATCGGCGAACTAATCGAACAACCCATCAACGCCGCAGGCCAGTCACTCACCTTCACAGGCGTAAGTGTGGGGAATCCCCACTGTGTCGTCTTCAAACCAGCCGGGCAATCATGGTCGCGCGAGGATCTCCTGAAATTGGGACCGGCATTAGAAACTCATTCCCTGTTCCCAAAGCGAACGAACGTACAACTCGCCGTGCCGACCGGTCCGAAGGAACTCTTTATCTTGATTTGGGAGCGCGGCGCCGGTGAAACTCAGGCCTCCGGGTCCTCCTCCTGCGCTGCTGCGAGTGCGGCTGTCCGGCTTGGGTTGGTGAAGAGTCCCGTCACAGTAAAGATGCCAGGAGGCCGGCTCAACATCGAGGTTGCCGCAGACTTTAGCCTCACCATGAAGGGTCCAGTCGCGGAAGTCGCGCGGGGAAGCCTCAGTCCCTCCTTTGTGCGTAGCTTGCGCTGAGCGAGCAATCAGCCGTCAGCTATCCGCCTCAATCCCACTACCAAGTTGCCCCAGAATGGCTCGGGCCTTAGAATGGTGCCATACAAGCGTCCGTCTCTTGCTGATTGCTGAAGGATGCAGCTGATGGCTACTTCCGTCGAGCTCCAATCCAAACTTGACCATCTCCCGGACCAGCCAGGCGTCTACTTGTTCAGAGACAAGCAGGGTGGTTTGCTCTACATCGGGAAAGCCGCAGTCCTATCCAACCGTGTGCGGTCCTACTTTCAAAAAGGGACCGGCCATTCCCCGAAAAATACCGTCCTGGTCAGCCACATCGCCGACCTCGAAACGATCGTGACCCGCTCAGAACTCGAAGCGCTCATCCTCGAAAGCAATCTGATCAAGCAGCATCGGCCTCGGTTCAATGTGGTCTTACGGGACGACAAGCAATACCCCTATCTTCGCTTACCGATCAAAGAAGACTTCCCTCGCCTCTCCATCGTTCGCCGAGTACAACAAGACGGCGCGCTCTACTATGGTCCCTACACGCCGGCCGGTGCTTTGCGGGAGACGTTGAAGGTCATCAAGAAAGCCTTCCCTCTGGCCACCTGTACAATCGAGATCGACGGCAAGGCGGAGCGAGCTTGTATCGAATTCGAGATCAAGCGGTGCATGGCGCCCTGCACCGGAAATCAATCGAAAAAGGACTACCATCACATCGTCACGCAGGTCCGCCAGTTTCTCGAAGGGCGCGACCATGAATTGCTGGACGACTTGCGCACTCAGATGGAAGGGGCAGCGGAGCGTGAGGAATTCGAGGAGGCAGTGCGCTTGCGCGATCGGCTCTTCAACATCGAACGCACGCTTGAGAAACAGCGCATTACCCAAACGACGACGACCGATCAAGACGTGATCGGCCTGGCGCGGCAAGGTTCGGCGGTCGATCTCCAGATCCTCTTCGTGCGCGGCGGCCTCTTGATCGGACGCAAAGACTTCTTTTGGCCCCATTCAGCCGATGCCGGCGATGAGGAACTCGTTCGATCCGCCATTGAGCAGTTCTACAACAAAGACGGTCAGCCGCCCAAAGAGCTACTCATTCCCACCGACCTCGACGACGTCACGGTGATCGAAGAGTGGCTCTCAGGCAAACGTGGGAACGCCGTCCGCGTCGTGGCACCCGAGCGAGGCGTCAAGCACCAATTGCTTCTCCTGGCGGAAGAGAACGCCGGTGCCGCCGCCACCAATCACCTGCGAGACGAAGAGATCGGACGACAGGCCGTTGAAGAACTCAAGCGGCTTGTACGATTGAACTTCGCACCTCGGCGTATCGAAGGGTTCGACATCTCGAACACGATGGGAAACCAGTCCGTCGCGTCCATGGTCGTATGGGAAGACGGCCAGATGAAGAAATCCGACTACCGCCGGTTCAAGATTCAAACTGTGACCGGCGCCAACGATTTCGCCAGCATGCAGGAAGTCGTTACGCGGCGCTATGGAGACAGCGAGAATCTCGCGCGCCCGGATCTCATCCTCATCGATGGAGGATTAGGCCAGCTCGCCGCAGCGATGGAAGGACTGAAACAGGTCGGCCATCAGGGCCTGGCAATTATAGGATTAGCCAAAGCACGCGGCGAAAAAGACGAGCGGATTTTCCTGCCCGGTCGAAAAAATCCCATTGTGCTACGCGCAAATTCCCCAGCCACCCATCTCGTACAACGCATTCGCGACGAGGCCCATCGATTTGCGATCACGTTCCATCGCAAGTTGCGCGGCAAAGCCCTTATGGCTTCTCCACTCGATCAGATAATCGGCATCGGTGAGATCAAACGAGCCCGCCTGCTCAAACAATATGGCAACCTGGCGAACATCGCTGCAGCCTCGGACAACGAATTGACGGCAGCCGGCCTCGATGCCAAGACCGTTGCGGAGATGCGGAAAGCGCTCGCGAACATGACTCCGTCTCGCAGCTGAACGCAGTCATCTGCGAGGTCTGTCTGGTTCATCTGGTTGTGTTTCGTTTATTTCGTTGGTCTGGTTCAACCAAATAAACAAGACAAACTAAACAAACGAAATGAACAAGACAAGCTGGCGGACTTTTTCAGCATCCTGCTAAAACAAGAATTTCAAGCTAACCGTCCCCAAATGGACATAGGCATGGTAGGTCCCATTAACGGTGGGGTTGAGATTGCCGGTAACCGTCCGCGACTCATAGAACCATTCCTGAAAGGCCACATCCATTCCAATCGCTTTCGTCCAGAGCGCGGATGCTCCTCCGCAAGGCACCACTCCTAGAAACCGGCCCTGGCCCGTACACAAAAATCCGGCACCAATAGACAGTGTGTTGGAAGCTAAAGAAATGATCCCCGGGTCGAACGTCAGATCAGGAACGGGATTCTCGGTCCGCGTGTATCCCGATCGGACTGCCACATCCCAATGAGGCAACCACTCCGGGTTGAGCCATTTGTGTTCTGTGCCGATCGCCACGACCGGCACCGTCTTCCATTGTTGCGGTTTCGGGATGACCCCACCGGAGGACAGATGAACATCGATGTCACGCATCGACGTCCACCCGACATATTCCACGTCGAGTTCCAGCTTCCATTCCCGCTCACTCGTACGAACCGGCCAGATTGCGATGCCCCCTGTATAGATCTGCGGAAGCACCAAGTTAGCAGACGCATCGGCAACCTTCGATCCGTTGATCAACAACGATCCACTTAACGGCACCACAGCCTGAGTTCGATAGACCAGCCCGATGGAGGCGAGCGGCTTGCCATCTCCGTTTCTCAGTGGTGTATAGAGCAGGCTGACAGTTGCGCCCGCCCCCGTTCCGTTGCCATTGAGTTCGATGGAAGCCCCGGCAAGGGCCCCGGTACCCACTTGTTTCTGCTCGATCTGCCCCTGTCCAAGAAAACTCGCGAAGGTGTAGATGTCCGCGCTTACTCCGATGGCCAACTGATCATTAAACTTGTAGGCCACGGTCGGCTTGATAGCGATGAGCGGAAGCGCTTCAGAGGTGACGGCGGTATTGAAGGGGCCATCAATCGGATAGCGGGTGTTCAAACCGTACGGCGAGTTGAGACCAAGACCGATCGTCACATTGGACAGACGGTCCAATCCGAGAGATCCAAGGTTCGCACTCACGTAGGAGTAGCTCGGTGGGGGAGACGCAATACTTCCTCCAAAGTCTCCTCGACTGTCTATCCCGGTTGGGCTCGTGAACTTGACGGACCCCCCAAGCAGGGTTGTTCCGGTAACGACTTGGACTCCATTCACTTGACTCAGTCCGGCTGGGTTGTAGTGAATGGCCGAGGCATCATCGGCTTGTGCGACAAAGGCATTCCCCTGCCCAGCTGCCGCGGCGCTTTGCGGTTGGAACCGAAGTGCCTGCGCATATCCAAGCGACGGACACAGTAAACAGATTAATCCTAGAGCCAAGAGGTATCTTTGGTTCCACATGCCATAATTCTTATAGAGCATCGTCATTTAGTCGACAGGGTTAAGATTACGTATCATCAGAAGTCAGGCTCCTAAAAGGCGTTTGGTGATATACCCCATCTATAGCAATCTCGTTAGGGCCAAAACTCCCTATCGCAAAGTTGCCTTCTAATATGGTACCCTCTGGAAAATTCATCCAAAGTCGAAAGTCCGTCTATGGCACATGTTCAGAAGAAACGTCCATTCCCCAAAGACCTATTTACTCGATTAACCAAGACGGAGTGTGAAAGGTTTATCGAGGTTTTGCATTTTGCGGCGCAATCAGAAAGCCCCGAAGACGTGAAAGATGTGCTTGCACGGTTTCAAGCTCTGTTTCCTTTTACCCGGGTAATCGGTGGACTTGCAAAACTCAGTCGCACGGGCGCGTTTGAGGGCTTTACCAATGTACTCAATGTCAGCTATCCGGAAGAATGGCTCCGCCTCTATTGGCAGAAGGGGTACTTTGAAGTCGACCCGGTCTTCCAGACAGCTTTAGGGAAACCAGGGACTCAACATTGGGAAGCCACCTACAAGGTCGCAAACTCGGACAAGCAGCGCGAATTTATGGAAGCGGCGAAGGAGTATGGTCTAGGAGATGGGATCACAACAGGATCAGCCGACCCCGCATGCGGAGTCGGGACCTTTTGCTCATTTGCCTCTGCTGAACGAGTCGATGCAAAACGCTATGTGCCGCTAGTCGAGTACTTTGGATACCACGTCCATCTTGCTCTATTACGCACCGCCCCAAAGAGTTCGCAAGCGGTTGCTCCCTGCGTCAGAGAGCTCACGCTGCGTGAGATGACCATCCTAAATTGGGTGAAAAACGGCAAGACGAACTGGGAGATCGCTAAAATCATAGGCGTGACTGAACGAACCGTACGATTCCACGTGGAAAGCATCTTCTCGAAGCTAGACGTCACCTCGCGATCCCATGCGGTTGCGACCGCCATCCAACACGGCCTCCCTAATGTAGTGTAGTCAGAGTCGGCTTCCTTGAGTTCCTCACAGGAGGACTGCAGGCCTCTCCTGGACCGAGTCTCACATCGCCTGTCATCACGCCGCCTCACCCACTACCGCCAACTGCTCGCAGTTTGAATAGGCAGAAGTCCGACCCACAATCATATCGCCCTGTAGCGTCTCAATTGAGGACATCCAGTTCAGTAACTGCGGTTTTTTGATCGCGTTCTCTTTGTCAAATCGAACCATGTCGTACAGCGCTGCAACGGAACTGGCTCCAGCTGGAGGAAGCACCACTGGCTCTCCTATCATTTCACAAGGAAACCCTAGAGCTCGAAGTGTTCGAAAGAATCGGTGTTCGACCTCAAGGTAGTAGTACCGAATGTCGTTTTCAACTGCCCATTGATAGACGCCTTTCAGCAGCGCCAGCATTATCTTGGACGAGAGTCCTCTGTCTCGGATCTCAGGATCAACCGCAAGCCTGGTGATCTCCGCAGTATCTGAATTTTTTCTGACTTGGTAGCCGGCTGGGAGCAAGGCACCGAACTCTTTTTCGAGCATGAATTGCCCAGAAGAGGGAAGAAGTCGAGCCAACCCAACCACTGCTCCATCGTCTCTGACCAGGCCAACGGTTGTCCCCCACAAATCGTATAGATCCATCTCCTGTCTGTCATCCGTCTCAGGAACCCACTTCAGTGACTCGGCAAACACTTTATGCCGGAGGCGATACGATTGGGCCAGTTGCTCCCCGTGTAACGTCTTCACGATAAAGCCATTTTCGCTGAATTCGATATCTTTCACTCGACGCATCGGCTGTCTCCTTTCCAGAGCATGAAGATTCGCACCATTTCCCAGGCAACTGGTTTTTCATAATCTACGTATTCCGTCACCTGGCGGTTCCGCCAGGTGACGGAATACGTGGTAGTCGCGTACTAGTGGAATGATCTGAAACTGAGGAATCCGTGCGAGAAAATATCCCGAAGATACTCCGCGTTACATGATTGGAAAGGGCACTCCAATGAAAGATCGGCGAAAGCTCCGGATTATCGACGGGCTTCGGCAATCTCCCGGCAAGCTGGCGTACCAGCGTGCGGCTCTCGCCCTAGGGATTACCCGAGAAAGTGATCAGTCGCTTTCTTGCGCGCTGCATGAAGAGGTCGAACAAAGCCTTGCCACGGCCCTCAAAGCATCCGAGCGACGATTGAGCGCCCTGCTTCACGATCGCAGCCGCATCGGGCGGGAATTGCACGAATCTGTGCTGCAAGCGCTTTATGCGATCGGGTTGACCCTTGAGCAAACCCCTGGATTGCGCGAGAAGACGCCAATAGCTGTGTCATGCTTCCGAGATCAGGCTGCCGACCAGCTCCACCAGCTCATCCAAGACATCCGACGCATGATTCTGAGTGTGGAATCCGACCGCGTGGATCCGTTTAGGCTGATTACCGAGTTACAGGTCCTCGCCAAGACCGTTGAGCGGGTGAGTAAATTACAGATTCATGTGGAGGTCGAGCCAGCGGCAGAGGAGATTCTGACCGGCGAAGAAGCACGTGAACTCGTTACGATCGCCAGAGAGGCTTTGAGCAATTGCGTCCGCTACGCCCGTGCCACACGAATTGTGATCGTCCTTCGGCGCATCGGCTCACGAGTCCAACTGTGCATTAACGACGACGGATCAGGCTTCGACATCGAACGCGAACCGGCAAAGGGCATTGTGTTTGCGCATATGGAGGGATCGGGTTCGAAAGATCGGTGGTCGCTTGGATATCCAATCCAAAGTAGGTCGAGGTACCTGCATCACCGCTGAAATCTATCTTGAACCGATACTCACGACAATATGAAACACTCACGCATAACATTTGTCACGGCCTCATTGTCTCAGGCTCCCAGTCGAGGCGTGCGAAGGAGCAACAAGGCCGAGACAATGCGTACTCCATCGCCGGCCACTCACTCAGCGGAGTCGATGGACCA
Organism: Nitrospirota bacterium; assembly: GCA_963782735.1. GTDB lineage: Bacteria > Nitrospirota > Nitrospiria > Nitrospirales > Nitrospiraceae > Palsa-1315. The sequence continues at coordinate 10,962 of CAWAKW010000019.1, read as the reverse complement.
TTGTTATCGCGCACTCTTGGAGACCTCCAGCAGTGCAATCCTGCTTCTCTCGCCCGAATCCATCATTCTGGAGTGGAACCGCGCAGCCGAAACAGTCTCCGGTTGGATAGCCGGCGAAGCCCTGGGTCGCAGCTATGTGGAACTGTGCCTTCCGATCACGGTGCGTGAGTCCTTCCTGACCGAACTCGCCCGAGTCACCGAGGGGAGCGACGTGAAGGGACTTAAGTTCCCTCTCCTGGCACGCACGGGATCACAGACGATGCTCTCCTGGAATATCAGGCGGGTGCTGGGGACTCACGGGAATCTGATCGGCCTCATGGCCATCGGGACTGCCGTCGTCCCGGATATCCGGGTAGAGGAGAGAACTCCGGCTGGCCCATGCTCGATTACGTAGCGAGGCTTGCCGGGCGCAGAGAGCCATAGAAGAGGAACGACGCAGAATTGCACGTGAGTTGCACGACGAGTTTGGACAGGCCTTGACCGGCTTGAAATTCGATCTGGCATGGTTCGGCAGGAGACTCGTGCAATCGCCTGCTCCAATCGGTGGCCAGGCGCTGCTGAACAAAGTCCAAGCCATGACGGGATCGGTGGACGCACTCTTGGAGTCCGTTCACGCGACAGCGGCGGCCCTGCGCCCCGCGATGCTGGACGATCTCGGACTAGTCCCGGCGTTGGAATGCCTCGCCGCGACGCTTCCAGCATTGCACAGGCGTACGGTGCGCGATAGACGTGGCTCCGGGCTTGTCATCCTATCGCGCTGCCATCCGAAATGTCTACCGCGTTGTTTCGAATCGCGCAGGAATTGCTGACGAATGTGATGCGTCACGCCGCCGCCTCTCTGGTTCACATGCGGCTGTTACCAGGACGGCACCAGGGTGACGTTAGAAGTGACTGACGACGGGAAGGGGATCACCCGCGAGAGAATGGCCACGCTTCATTCCTTTGGGCTTCGTGGAATGCAGGAGCGAGTCTGCTCTCCTGGGCGGCCACTTTCATATCGTAGGAACGTCCGGTGTCGGAACCAAGGCCATTGCATCTCCGTGCCGGTTGCGGAGTGCTTCGCCTCATGATCGGGACACAGCTGGTGAAAATTCTCGTCATCGACGATCACGAGGTCGTGCGCCGAGGTGTGAAACAGATCCTTGAGGAGAGCTTCCTTTACGTCGAAGTTGGCGAAGCCGATACCAGCCAAAAGGGGATTGCTGCGGTGCAGCAGGAGCCTTGGGATCTGGCGATCGTGGATATCAGCCTTCCTGATCAGAGTGGGTTGGAGCTGCTGTGCGAGTTACACAGCACAGCGCCCAGACTCCCTCTGATGGTCTTGAGCCTGCACCCCGAGGAGCAATATGCCGTTCGTGCCTTCCGTGCCGGGCGCGATGGCCTATCTCACCAAACAGACTGCACCAGAAGAGTTGGCCAGAGCCGTCAAGCAAGTCCTGACCGGCCGCATGTATGTCACCGCCTCCCTCGGAGAGTATATGGCCGGCAGCCTGAGCAAGAATCCCACTCGATCCGGGCCATCACACATTGTCTGAGCGAGAACTCGAAGTCCTTGTGCTTGTTAGCTCAGGGCCGGTCCGTCAAGCACATTGCACAGTCCCTCACTCTCAGCATCAAGACCGTCAGCACCTATCGAGCACGTCTTCTGGACAAGTTACAACTCAGGACCACTGCGGAACTGATTCGCTATGCCCTCGACCATCATTTGGTTGAATAGCCATAGCGATGACTCATCTGCGCATACATAGTCTGTGGGGTACTGGGAATATAGGCGGCGGCTTGAACCATTCGCACTGATCGCGATCAGCGCAGCGTCAGACTCCTCCTACAGTGCGTACGTGTTCAGCTGATTGTCCTTCCCTTCGATCCACGCTAGAAGGATGTGGAAACACTCTTCAGCACGCTAAAGGATCAAGGGCCCGTATGTCTCAGGCCATCAGTAGAAAGATTAGATGCAGGATGATCAAAAAGGTTCTCCTCTGTTTCCGTCGTCCGTCGGTCGTTACAGACCCGGATGCAGAACTCTTGCGAGATACGCTCTACGGGTATCGAGCACGAAGCTGGCGGACTTATTCATCATCCTGCGAAAGACTATGCATGACCCGAGAGACTATTACCCCTGTTGAAACCATCGCATGACTATCGTCCTGGCAGATGCAGATGTCCACTTTCGCGACAGACTCAAGAAGCGCCTTGAGAAAATCACCGGTGTGAACGTGGTGGGAGAATCGTCGGACTCGGAGGAAGCCGCCGCGATGATTCTGAATCGCAAGCCGGAGATCGCGATCCTGAATTCCTCGCTTCGAGATGGCCTCGGCATCGAAGTCCTCCGGCACATCAAGCGATTGATGGTCCCGCCGATCATCATCGTCGTCACGGATGACCCCTCGCGCGACAATAAGACCGCCTGTTCTCTCGCCGGAGCCGATTTCTTTTTTGACAAGGCCACGGAGGATCACAAGATGATTAATGCGGTTCGCCTTCTTTGCGTGCCGCACAGCCAGACCGAAGCGTCAGACTCCCCCATTGCCACGCTTGATAATTGATCCATGTTCCTCTGCGATTGTCATTTCTCCGCCGGTGTCCACTATATTGCCGATCAAATTGACAGCTGCCTCCCTTGCCGACTAGGATAGCGCCCCGTGAGTCATCCCGATCATTCAGAACCCGCCACAGTGAAGCACGCACACGCTCCCATTAACCGCGTTGAGTACCTGTTTGAAACCGTCGTGTTCGCCAGTCGGTGGATTCAAGCTCCGCTCTATGGCGGCTTGATCGTGGCCGAGCTGCTGTACGCGTACAAATTTCTCGTCGAACTGTGGGAGATGGTTTGGCACATCAATCAGCAACATGAGACCGTCTTCATGCTGGGCGTCCTGGGGCTGATCGACGTCACGATGGTGGCGAACTTGCTCACGATGGTGATCATCGGCGGCTACGCTACCTTCGTGAGCAAATTGGATTTAGAGGGGCATGCCGATCGACCGGAATGGCTGACGCACATCGATCCCGGCACCATCAAGATTAAACTTGCAGCCTCACTGATCGGTATTTCCAGCATTCATCTTCTCAAAGCGTTCGTCGATATCGAACACGAAGACCTCGAACACATCAAGTGGAAGATCTTTATCCACATGACCTTCCTAGGGTCCGCCATCCTGTTGGCCTGGACCGACAAGATCATGCAGAAAGAACGCAAGCATTGACCCAATGTGCCAATGCCCAGGTGTTCAGGCTGAAGGCTGAAGTTGGTTTCTGCCCCTAACAGCCTTCAGCCTATCTACCTGCACGAGGCAACGATGAAGCGATTACCATATTCTCTGTTTGCCCCGCTGGTCATTCTTCTCGTGCAAGCAGGCTGTAGTTCTTCAGTCTTGCAACTACGCGATCAACCAGATATCCATTACGGAGGGTTCCGCCAAAAGTTGGCCGACAAGAAAGAGCTCGCGGCAAAGTTTTTGGCCTGTACCAGGCAGGCCCACGACGAACCACTGAACGAGCAACGTAATGCTGGCACCTCGCTTGAGCCTCTGTCCCTGCAAACTCCGGAGGGACAAGCGATGAGCGTTCTTCCTTTGGCAGCCGTCATCGATACGATTCGCCGACGGCACCCCGACAAGGGAGCCTCCCTCTCCATCCTCGCCGACGTGGCTAGTGACGCAACCGCGCGCATCGATCTGGACAAACTCACACAGGTCATCGAATCGGCCGGACGATGGCATGGGAATTTCGGTCTGGATGAGGATCAACTCGAACAGGATTCCTCTCGCTTCGCTCGGATGCTTTTGGCATACAACAAAGCCTATTTCGGCGATCTCAGTTTCGCCGCAAGAGCCAGCGTCATCGGGAGGTGGTTTCCTCGGAGTCGTCAAAGTGACATCGAAAGGGTTCGTCGATCGAAGCGGCAACGCCTTGCTGTTTCCAGGGATCTCGGCGGAAATTGAAGTGAGCCCTGCCAATTCAGTCCGCATGTCGGCCACCACAGTCGACTCGCAACGTGTCAGCGCCGATCTGGTGCGCATCTTCCTGGAGGCCTTATTCGACACGGCCTTTCGAGTACCGGCCGTCCACGGTGCGACCGCATTACGAGTGGGATCGAACCCCCAGGAGTCGTCTTACCCTGAATTCGATGCTAATCATCCTCCAATCCCTCTTGAGGCCTTGGCCCGAGTAACCCGCGATGCCTTGCGTGCTGAAGCTGCAGTGACGTCGCTGGTTGGAAAAGCTGTGCGTGGCGGAAGTGTCTTCGGTAGCCAGAACGAGACGCTTGCCGCCACGCTCGAAACAGCCGCAGGGGTGATGGCGAAAAAACTCGTCGAGCACGAAGGGTTCTGCTACTACCAGGTCATTACGGGTCAACCGACTCTCTCTGAGCGTGACATGAATGAGCCGGGATTTGCATCGGTTGCGACCGGATCCGTCCCGACTCCATAAGCAACTCTGTCGCAAGGAGGAATATTCTATGAAGCCGCCACGATCAAGGAATTAGATGGACGCGAGGTCGCTATTGAGCGTGGTCGTCGAGAAAACCATCGCCATGGCGTACCTACCGCTGGTCCACTGTGCAAGTAGAGAGATTGCGGCCTCACAACCCAGAAGTAGTGAGGCCGCCTTGAAGATACAACAAAACTGCTCTAAGAAAGTCTGGAACTCGCTTGAACCGATACGAAACATACGCGGTGGCATATAACTGACGCTCTCGCGTCCTGGTTAGGGGGCTACGATGCAATACGATCTCGTTTTTGAAGGCGGCGGCGCGAAGGGCGCTGTATTCGTCGGAGCGATCCAGGAATTTGAACGGCGCGGTCATACGGCCAGGCGTTATCTTGGCACCTCGGCGGGGGCAATCACGGCAACGCTGATGGCGGCAGGATACACGTCAGCGGAGATGCTGGCGGTCACCAAGGAGAAAACCGCCGATGGGAAGCCTCGGTTTTCAACGTTCATGGATATTGCGGAAGAATTCTTGCCTGCAGACATTGAGAAGAGTCTCACGCAGGAAATTTTCAATCGCGTGGACCTGCCTCTCGTCCCTGCCTGGGGCGAGCACCAAATCGATAAGTCGTTGGTTTCTCAATTGATGCACATGCCTGTCTATCGAGAATTGTTTTCGTTCGTCGAGCGTGGGGGCCTCTACGCCGGCGACGCCTTTCTGGCCTGGATTCGCGAAAAGCTCGATGCGAGCCCTCACAAGCTGGCCACTGCCACGTTCACCGAATTCAACCAGAAAACCGGCAGCGATCTCTCGCTGGTGGCTACCGATACGGCCGGCCAGCAGATGCTCGTGCTCAATCATCGCACCGCCCCGCAATGCCCGGTGGCCTGGGGTGTCCGCATGTCGATGAGCATTCCCTTCGTCTGGCAGGAGGTATGCTGGAATCCCCAATGGGGCACCTATCAAGGGAAAACGCTCGACGGACATGCCATTGTCGACGGCGGAGTCCTCTCCAATTTTCCGCTCCGGCTACTGAGCTCAAGTGATCCGGATGTCGTCGCGGTAATGGGAAATACCGACCCTGCCAGTGCGCCCAATCTTGGTTTGTTGATCGATGAAACGCTACTGGTGCCCAACGCCGGCCAGCCGGCAACGCCGAAAGCCGACGACAGCCTGAAGGCTGACCTCCTTTCCCACACAAAACGTCTCCGGACCATTCAACGTATCACACGTCTGGTGGATACAATGACGGGTTCGTTCGATCAGCGTATCATCGACGCGCATAGTCGTGAGGTGTGTCGGCTGCCGGCGAGGGGCTACGGGACGACGGAATTCGACATGAGCGAAGAGCGGATGACTGCCTTGATCGAAGCTGGCCGCGCCGCGATGTCAAAGTTCTTCGGCTAATCTGAGCGCGCACGATCAGGCACTCCTGTGGACAGGTCGAAGGGGCTGGTTTTATTGCCAGGCCGGTGCCAATACACCCTTCGCGTCCTGCCAGTGCGGCGTCCAGGCGAGGGCCACAAGTTTCACCGCGATGTTGGCTTTGGTAGGTTTGAGAGAGATGGTTTCGAGTCTCTCGTTGAGGGGATCGGTCGCGGCGGCAAGCGTGTCAGTTTCTGTTTTGAACTGTGCTTCGAGATCGGCCAATTGTTGCTGCAACGCCGAGACGTTTTCTTCGGCTTGCCCCACGTCTTTCGATTCTTTGATTGCACGCCCAGCTCCGCGAATCGCCGTTGTCGCTCGGCCGATGTTTGCGGCGCTGATCGTTTTCCGCCCAAGGAATGCGCCCAGGATCGAGGCGCCAACCGAAATCGCCGCCTGCATTTGACTCGAACGAGACTCCGCTTGCTGCCGTTCGACCATTTGTCCTGCACGCCTGATCCGATCTTGCAAGGCAGCAATCTTCGGCGCGTACTTTTGGCGCAGCCTGTCCGATTGTTTGTCCCTGGCTTCACGTCCGGCTTGTTGCAACCGCACACGGAAATCCCGCTCGGATTCGCCCGGTTTCGAAACCTCTTTCGTGCTGGGGCTCTTCAACAGATCAACTTTTTGGATGCGGAATAGCCACCCGGAAAAGTCCTTGTTCCAAGTTGCATAACTCTTGGCTTTGCTCGCCGCACTGGGAACAGATCCGAACTGCGCGCCGTCTGTGGGTGTTGACTCCAAGTCTGCCAGGGCCAAGCCCGTTTCCATGGCACGATCCCAGTCCACCGCCACCGCACCATCCGAGATCGGCGCAAGCACGGTCACATCCTGAGTCACATCGACGCCGGCCTTGTTGTCCGATACCCGCACCTGCGATGCAGCGAGCAACATCGGCTGATAGATCAAAGTGCTGCCGTTCGGCTGGCTTCCTCGGACAGGGATAAAATGCTGCGGTACATCGGGGGAGAGCATGGGACGAGCAGCGTGAGACGTGAAAGGTGAAACGTGAGACGCGGCAGCTAATGATTCAGACTCCACACCGGCGCCCTTACCTTTTACGTCTAACGTTTTACGTTTCACGGGATCCATGAGGGTCTTGATCTGCGACCGCGTCAGTGGCCCTCGAAGGTAGGACAGCGTCCACCTTGTCTGAAAAACCTCCGGCGCATCCTCGTGGACATTGTTCATGAGAAAGACACGATTACCGAGGCCGGCGAGAAGCTGTTCCATCCTCTGTTTATCGAACTTCTTACCAGAACTTGCCGATGCGCCTTCCAGTCCTTCCAACACGCGAGCCTTGTCTCGTTCGGTTTGCAGTCGTCCAATGAACCAGGTACCGGTATTCGCTAAGCCTTTGTAATCCAGATCAACGGGGTTCTGTGTCGCCAACACCACGCCCAAACCGAACGCGCGGGACTGCTTTAGTAACGTCAGTAACGGCTGCTTCGACGGCGGATTGGCGACCGGCGGGAAATAACCGAAGATCTCGTCCATATAGAGGATGGCGCGGAGGCTGGTCGTACCGGACTGTGCTCTTACCCAGCCGAGCGTTTGGCTTAACAGCAACGTGACAAAGAACATCCGCTCGGCATCGTTGAGGTGCGCGATCGAGAAAATGGCGAGCCGCGGTTTCCCTCCTGGCGAATGGAGCATCTGACCGACATCAAGGGCTTCGCCTTCTAACCAGGCGGAAAATCCCGGTGAAGCTAATAAGTTATTTAACTGCATGGCAAGGGCAAAGCGTTCCTTCGAGGGATAGAATGAATCCAGATCCAGCACGCCAATCTTGGCAACCGGCGGTGTCTGGATCTGCTGGATCAACGTCGCAAGATCGAGATCCTGTCCAGCTTTCCAGGTGCGATCCAGAATGGTCGAGAGCAAAATATGTTCGCGACTCTTGATTGGATCGGCCTCGACGCCGACGAAACCCAACAGGCTCGTCACCGTCGCGCTGATCCGCTCGCGTAGCATCTCTGAATCGTCCAGAATTTCCTGCGACGGTGCCGCAAAGGACTTGAGAATAGAGACCGGAATGCCTGCGTTGCTGCCAGGCGTATAGACCACGACATCGGCGGCATCGCGGAGTTTCTGAATCCGCTCGCTGCTCTGGCCCCAATCCCCCAAGCCTTTCTTCCACATGTCGGCTTGCTGGGTTGCATAGTCCGCCGGCGAGAGTCCCTTCTTGCGGGCATCATCCTCATTGATCCAGGGCGCAAAATCCTCGCCGCGGAGCTGAGGAAACGTCAGCATCAAGTTCGCCAGATCCCCCTTGGGATCGATAATCAGCGCGGGAATACCGTCGATCGCTGCTTCTTCGAGGAGGCCGATGCACAGACCGGTCTTGCCGCTGCCGGTCATCCCGACGCAGACTGCGTGAGTGACGAGATCTTTGGAATCGTAGAGCAGCCAGCCCGGTTTCGATTGTTTCGTCGCGAGATCGTACGGCCGCCCCAGATAAAACACGCCCAGCTTTTCGAAATCTTCTGCGGAGCCGCCACCAGTTGGTGCAGTTGTAGCCTTTGCCGGTTCCTTTGCCTTAGCGGACTCTATTTTCTTCGTGGCCATAGTTCACCATCCCGCTTCTTTTAACACCTGCCCCGTATACGATCGCTTCGATTTGGCAATTTCCTTCGGCGTTCCTTCGGCCACGATCTCACCGCCTCGATCGCCACCCTCCGGTCCGAGATCAATGACCCAATCCGCATTCTTGATCACATCGAGGTTGTGCTCGATCACCACCACGGTATTGCCGGCTTCGACCAACCGATCCAACACATCCAGCAGCCGCTGCACGTCGGCAAAATGGAGTCCGGTCGTCGGTTCATCCAAAATATACATCGTGCGTCCGGTCGGACGTTTTGACAGTTCGCGCGAGAGTTTGACTCGTTGCGCCTCGCCCCCGGACAGCGTCGTCGCAGACTGGCCAAGTTTCACATAATGCAGTCCGACATCATGCAAGGTGTCGAGCTTCCGTTTGATGAAGGGGATATGCTCGAAGAACTCCACAGCATCGTCCACCGTCATATTTAATACATCGGCGATGCTCTTCCCTTTATGGTGAATCTCCATCGTCTCGCGGTTGTACCGTTGGCCCTTGCAGACCTCACAGGTCACATAGACATCCGGCAGGAAATGCATCTCAATCTTGATCAACCCATCGCCCTGGCAGGCCTCGCAGCGTCCACCCTTCACATTGAAACTATAGCGGCCGGGTTTATACCCCCGCACGCGGGACTCGGGCAGATTGGAGTAGAGATCCCGGATGAAGCCGAACAGACCTGTATAGGTTGCCGGATTCGAACGCGGAGTTCGGCCGATCGGGGACTGGTCGATGTCGATCACCTTGTCCAGCGCGTCGGCGCCTAGCAGTTGCTTGCAGCCATCGATCTTCGGTTTTTTCTGATAGAGCAGCTGGGAGAGGGAATGGAACAGCACTTCGAGCACCAGCGTGCTCTTTCCGGACCCCGACACGCCGGTCACACAGGTGAGCAGACCGAGCGGAATCTTGGCGGTCATCCCCTTGAGATTGTGTTTCGTGGCTCCCACGATGGACAACAACCCCTTGGCCTTGCGCTGGCGGCGAGGCAGACTGACCATCTGTGTGCCGCGAAGATACTGGCCCGTCAGCGAGTCGAGATTCCCCATGACGTCAGTCGGCGTGCCTTGGGCAATGACCTGACCCCCGTGCGTCCCGGCGCCAGGCCCCATATCCAGCAGATGGTCTGCCGCCATCATCGTTTCTGCATCGTGCTCGACCACCACCACCGTGTTACCCAGGTCGCGCAGGCGCAGCAGGGTCTGGAGCAGGCGCCGATTATCCCGCTGATGGAGACCAATCGACGGCTCGTCGAGGATGTAGAGGACGCCGACGAGGCCAGAACCGATTTGCGTGGCAAGCCTGATGCGTTGGCCTTCTCCACCGGACAAGGTAGCGGCAGCCCGATCCAACGTCAGATAATCCAGACCGACGTTGACCAGAAACCCGAGCCGTTCGCGAATTTCCTTCAAGATGCGCTGGGCGATCACCAGTTCGCGCTCCGTGAATTTCAACGAACTGAAGAAGTCGGCAGCGGCTCGCACGGAGAGATGCGTCACCTCCGCGATCGACTGTGTGGCCACCTTGACGGACAGGCTTTCAGGTCGCAGTCTCGCGCCCTTGCAGATCTCGCAGGGTTCCAGCAACGTGAAGTCTTCATCGTCCTGAGAGCCAGGTGTCATGGCGTAGCCGATGCCGTCGCAAGCAGGACAGGCTCCATGGGGGCTGTTGAACGAAAAGACGCGCGGCGTGATTTCAGGATAACTGACCCCGCAGCGGATACAGGCGAGCTTCTCGCTATAGAGTGACACTTTTCCATTGTCCGTCAGCACCCCGACCAGCCCACCGGCGAGTTTTAGCGAGGTTTCCACGGAATCGGCCAACCGCCGTGACATGGTCTCCCCCTGCTTCATCACCAGCCGATCGACGACGATTTCGATCGTGTGTTTCTTCTGTTTATCGAGCGCGATGTCCTCACCCAAGTCAACCAGTTGGCCATCGACTCTGGCCCGGACGTAGCCAGCCCGGCGCATGTCGAGGAGTTCTTTTCGATACTCCCCCTTCCTGCCACGGACGATCGGAGCCAACAACTGAAACTTGCTCCCCTCCGGCAACAGGCCAATGGCATCGACCATTTGCTGCACGGTCTGCGCGGTGATTTCTTCGCCGCACTGAAAGCAGGAGGGGCGTCCGACTCGGGCAAAGAGGAGGCGGAGATAGTCGTAAATTTCCGTCACGGTGCCGACCGTGGAGCGAGGATTGTGGCTGGTGCTCTTTTGCTCGATGGAAATGGCGGGAGAGAGCCCTTCGATCGAATCGACGTCGGGCTTGCCCATCTGTTCGAGGAATTGCCGGGCATAGGCCGAGAGCGACTCGACGTACCGCCGTTGCCCTTCGGCATAGATGGTGTCGAAGGCCAGCGAAGACTTGCCCGACCCGCTCAGCCCCGTGATCACGACGAGCCGGTCGCGCGGGATCGTCACGTCGATGTTCTTGAGATTGTGCTCCCGTGCCCCTTTAATGACGATCGAGTTATGCATCAGGGGCGGGATTATAGCATGAG
>CAWAKW010000018.1:7500-46822 GCA_963782735.1 Nitrospirota bacterium | reverse complement strand
GATAGATACGACTCAGGTAGATAGATAGAAGGCTTCAGCCTTCAGCCTGAACCCCTGAGGAGTTACCGATATTCGTCAAAAGCAAAAACGTCATCACGCAGTTCACGATTAACGATTAACGGGTAACGAGGGCTATGGGACTATTTCGCGAGTACGATTTGCGCGGCATCGTGGGGCAGGAACTCACCGATTCGATCGCGGAGCAGGTGGGTCGGGCCTACTGCACCTATGTGAAAGACCGTGGGGTGAAGACGATTTCGGTTGGGCGAGATGGCCGACTGAGTTCACCTGGGCTTTACAAGGCTCTTGTGCGGGGTCTCCTCGCCGGTGGACTGAACGTGGTGGATATCGGCATTTGTCCCTCGCCGTTGGTGTATTTCTCTCTGTTTCAATTACCGGTTGACGGCGGCATCATGATTACCGGGAGCCACAATGCCGCAGAATACAATGGATTTAAGATCTGCATCGGGAAAGACACGATTCATGGAGAGGAGATCCAGGCGCTTCGAGTGGTAATGGAAGCCGGCTCTTTTGTATCTGGATCTGGACAGTTATCGGAGTATCCCATCATTCCCGACTATCTGGCCTATATCAAGAAGAGCTTCACCCATGTCAATGCGAAACGCCTGCACGTCGTCATCGACTGTGGAAATGGTGTGGCGGCCTTGGTGGCCAAACAGGCTTTGGAGCTTCTCGGCTGTCATGTCACAGGGCTCTATTGCGATCTCGACGGGAGATTTCCAAACCACCATCCCGACCCCACGGTTTTAGAGAATCTCGACGATCTGATTCAGTCCGTCAAACAGCACAAAGCCGATGTCGGGATCGGCTACGACGGAGATGCCGATCGCATTGGGACCATCGATGAGCAGGGCAATGTGTTGTGGGGCGATCGCCTGATGGTGATCTACGCCCGCGATATTCTGGCAGCAAAGCCGGGGTGTACCATCATCTCAGAGGTCAAATCCTCGCAGAGCCTCTATGATGATATTGCAAAGCTGGGGGGGCGACCGATCATGTGGAAGACCGGCCATTCCCTGATCAAGGCGAAGATGAAAAGCGAGCAGGCCCTCTTGGCCGGCGAAATGTCCGGGCACATGTTCTTTGCCGATCGGTATTTCGGGTATGACGACGCGATTTATGCCTCCTGCCGGCTGGTGGAGATTTTAGCCAAGACTACATGTTCGCTCTCCGCGTTGGTGGCGGATCTTCCGAAAACGTCCGTCACCCCGGAGATTCGGGTAGACGTGTCAGACACCATCAAATTTGAGTTAGTCAGGCATGTGCAGGAACGATTGACAGACTGCATGAAGACCCGCGAGGAGCTTGGTCCGGCCAAGCTGGTGGCCCGCGATGTCGTCACCATTGATGGGGTGCGTGCCATCTTCGAGGATGGGTGGGGACTGATCCGAGCCTCGAACACTCAGCCGGCCCTTGTATTACGGTTTGAAGCCACGTCGCCGGAGCGGTTGGCCACAATCCGCGCAGTCATTGAAGGCGAGTTGGCTGCGGCCAAGCAAGCCCTTGGCTGTTAACAGGATGCTGAAAAAGCCCGCCAGCTTCGTTCTCGGCTCACCGAAATCCTCAACGTACCGATTGAGATTCTTGGAGGGCGGAAATCCTGGAGGGGTTTTTCCGTTCGCCAAGATCCATTGAATGGGCGAACGGCCCCACGAAGTGCGGTCGGTACCTCCTCCGGTTTCGATTCGCCTGCGGCCTTGCTGGACGGACTTTTTGAGCATCCTGAGGGATGCGTTCTTTTCTTGTGCCATAACCCCCCTCCCTAGCTTACCTCAAATGACTGCTTCTCAACCGATACAGCCTTATACGCGATGCGTTGTATCGCTCCATGCTCTTTTTTTGCGCACGTGGCTCATACTGGCATGGCTGATCTTGAGTGCCATGAGCGGTGCGGTCTCGTGGGCTGAGCTGTCGGCGATCCTTCTTCAGCGCGATCCTTCCAAGTTGGGGAACAGCTCACCTACGAAATTTCCTGGTTGAATATCACAGCCGGCACAGCTGTGATGGCGGTCAGTGATGCCGGTACGGACGGAGAACGATCGCTGGCGAAATTGATCACCACGGCGCAGTCGAGGCCCGTCATCACCAAATTCTTTCCCGTCGATAACCGGCTCGAGTCGATCGTGGATCCCGCCACGCTGCTTCCTGAGCATTTGACTTTCAAGCGGCGAGAAGGGAAGAAGAAAGAAGACTTCGAGTACACATTTCATCAGAAAGAGGGGAAGGTCACAGTTGTCAAAGGCGGGACGACTGAAACATTGGAGATGCCAACGGGCACCCAAGACGTCATCTCCTGTCTCTATTATGCGCGTACTACATTATCGTTCCAGCCTGGCTCATCTCTGACGATGAATGTGTATCATGATAAAAAGAACCGCAAACTGGACGTACTGGTTGAGGGGGTCGAGACTGTCAGTAGTCCGTGGGGGGAAGTTGAAACGGCTCGTGTGTTGGTGATCATGCCGTTCCAAGGTCTCTTCCTCAACCAGGGCAACATCCGGGTGTGGTTTACCAACGATGATCGGCGCATCCCGGTTCGTATGAAGGCCAAGGTCATCATCGGGTCGATTGTGGCCGATCTCGTCAGCGGATTGCCGGTTTCCTCACGGTAAGGTAGCCAGTCGTTCGTTGCCCGCCCAGTTCAAAACAGTTATACTTGCCTCTAATATCATGGGACAGTTTCCTCTTACTTTAAGCAGATTTATCACCCAGAAGCAGGCGGCCTCATCCGGGGGCCACCGGGGAACTTTCCAGTCTCCTGGTCCAGATCGGTCTGGTGGGGAAACTTATTGCGCAGGATCTCAGACGTGCAGGGCTCATCGATATCCTTGGAACGACCGGTGTGATCAATGTGCAGGGGGAAACAGTCAAGAAGCTTGATGAGATTGCGAATGAGACCTTTCTGAAGGCATTTCGCCAGAGCGGGTTTGTGTGCGCACTGGCGTCTGAAGAGATGGAAAAGCCAATACTGCTTCCGGAGAATTGGCCGCAGGCCAAGTATATGTTGCTCTTCGATCCCCTCGATGGCTCATCGAACACGGACTGCAACATGCCGCTTGGCGCGATTTTTTCCGTTGTGAAGTTCGAGCGCAAAGACCGGATGCCGACCGAGGATGACCTTGCCCGCAAGGGAACAGAGCAGGTAGTCGCCGGCTATCTCCTCTATGGGGCAAGCACCATGTTAGTCTATACGGATGGACAAGGAGTCCATGGGTTTACATTGGAGCCTGGCATCGGCGAGTATCTCCTGTCCCACGAGCAGATCCGCATTCCTGCTCGAGGCAAGGTTTACGGCGTAAACGAAGGCAATTATCATAAATGGACGGCGGGCACGAAGAAGTATGTGGACGGCTTGAAGGTCCCGGATAAAAACGCGGGGAAGCCTTACAGTGTGCGCTATTCCGGTTGTCTGGTAGCCGACGTGCACCGGATTCTCCTCGGAGGAGGCATTTATCTGTATCCCGGTGAGCTGGACAAGCCGGAGGGCAAGCTCCGATTGTTATACGAAGCGAATCCCCTGGCGTGGGTTGTGGAGCAGGCGGGCGGCAGGGCCAGCACCGGCACTATGCGAATCCTCGACGTGGAGGCCAAACAACTGCATCAACGGGTGCCGTTGATTATCGGGAGTGCGGAGGACGTGCGAGAGGCAGAGGAATTTATCCAAGGCAGACGTTAAGCGTGAAGCGAATGTAACTACTCAGGGTGATAGGCTGAAGGTGTTCAGGCTGAAGTGTTCGGAACTCCGGCCTTCAGCCTGTGCCTGGAGCCGTCAGCCTGAACGCCTGAGTAGGTACTAACGAATAACGTTTCACGAATCCAGGGGAGGAGAGACATGGCTGATCGGGTACAAGAGATTCTCAGCTGGTATAGCAGCGACAATGCGGGAACACGAACGAATATCGCCCGTCTGCTGCGTCATGGCAAATTGGCTGGCACAGGCAAGCTAGTGATTCTGCCGGTCGACCAGGGGTTCGAGCATGGCCCAGCCAGGAGCTTTGCGCCGAATCCATCCGGGTATAGCCCCCTGTACCATTTTCAATTGGCCATCGATGCCGGCTGCAATGCCTACGCGGCTCCACTGGGATTTCTCGAAGCCGGCGCCGCTGAATTCGCCGGACGGATTCCACTCATTCTCAAGTTGAACAATCACGATGTCTTGCACGACGAGAAAGATCCCTTGCCCTCGGTCACCGGCAGCGTGAAGGACGCGCTCCGGCTCGGTTGTTCAGCGGTCGGATTTACGATCTATCCGGGGTCTTCGCACTGCAACGCCATGTATCAACAGTTGCGCGCGATTGCAGAAGAGGCCAAGGACTGTGGCTTGGCGGTCGTTGTATGGTCGTATCCGCGTGGGTCGGTGCTCAGTAAGGAAGGGGAGACAGCGATCGATGTGGTGGCCTATGCGGCGCAGATTGCAGCCCAGCTCGGCGCCCATTTCATTAAGGTCAAGCTCCCCACTGCGCACCTTGAACAGGCCGCGGCGAAGAAGGTGTACGAATCGGCCAAGATTCCAATCGCAACGCTGGCGGAGCGGGTCAAGCATGTGGTGCAGAGTTCGTTCGATGGGCGCCGGATCGTCATTTTCTCAGGAGGGGCCAAGAGCGAGGATCAACATGTGTTTGAGGAGGCGCGCGCCATTCGAGACGGCGGGGGGTTTGGCTCCATCATCGGGCGGAACTCGTTTCAGCGGCCTCACGCGGAGGCGATGAAGTTCCTCCATACCATCATGGGGATATATTCCGGAGAAATTCTGTAATGTGCAGGGATGCATCGGTGGTATATGAATTGTTCGAACCACGAGAGATGAAGGGCAAGGATCACCTATGAAACTCGTTCGTGCAGGGCTGGTTCCGCTCACCTTGGTCACTGGAGGGGTCATTATCGGGATCGTGGTGGCTTCCAACATGGGTTGGTTGCCGACCGGCACGGCCGGCCCTGAGCCGACTCCCAACCCCATCGCTCGCCCAGTTGCGACTGCACCGCAGTTGCCGATGGGAGGGGGGAGTGGGAAAAACTTCGTTGAGATCGCCAAATCGGTAAAGCCGGCGGTCGTCAACATTTCGGCGACGCGAAGCGGAAAATCCGGAGAAGGTTTGCACGGCTCGCCGCTTGACGACCCGTTTTTTCGGAAATTCTTCGGCGACGAATTTCATAAACGTGATAACCCTCAGCGAGAGCCAAAAGAGCGCGGCCAGGGGTCCGGGGTCATTGTGGAGTCCAATGGTTTGATCGTCACCAATAATCATGTAGTGAACAAGGCCGACGAGATTCGGGTTTTTTTGTCGGACAAGCGGGAGTTTAAGGGCAAGCTGATTGGAACCGATGCGAAGACGGATATTGCGATTGTGAAAATCGAAGCGACAGGGCTCTCAACCATTCCCTGGGCAGACTCCGACCAGCTGGAGGTCGGGGAGTATGTGTTGGCTGTGGGGAGTCCATTCGGGCTCACCCAGACCGTGACCATGGGGATCGTCAGTGCAGTTGGACGAGCCAGCATGGGCATTGCCGAATACGAAGACTTCATCCAAACCGATGCGGCGATCAACCCGGGAAATTCCGGAGGCGCGTTAGTCAACGTGCGGGGTGAATTGGTTGGGATCAATACGGCGATTTTCAGCCAAAGCGGCGGCAGCATGGGTATTGGGTTTGCGGTGCCCAGCAATTTGTCGCGCGCCGTCATGGATCAGTTGGTGCGGACGGGCAAGGTCGTCCGTGGCTGGCTCGGTGTGGCGATTCAAGATTTGACTCCTGAGTTGGCCACACAGTTCGGGATCGCCGATACGAAGGGCGTGCTCGTCAGCGACGTCATGGAGGATAGTCCTGCGAAGAAGGCGGGGGTCGAGCGCGCAGATGTCATTGTCGAATATGACGGGAAGTCGATGGATTCGCCGACGCATTTGCGGAATGCCGTCGCACAGACTCCGATCGGGAAGAAGGTCTTGGTCAAGTTAATTCGAGACAAGAAGCCCAAGACGATGGAGATTGCCATTGTCGAGCAGCCGAAATCGTTAGGACAGCCCGGCG
Organism: Nitrospirota bacterium; assembly: GCA_963782735.1. Taxonomy (GTDB): domain Bacteria; phylum Nitrospirota; class Nitrospiria; order Nitrospirales; family Nitrospiraceae; genus Palsa-1315. Next base: position 40,777 of record CAWAKW010000018.1, on the reverse strand, counting down.
CAGAGGAGAGCAGGGAGTCGGCGGTACCGACCGGGGTTCTCTCGGATCTTGATGTCCGCGAACTCAACGAAGAACTGACTGCTCGCTACGGATTGAAATCTACCGAGCGTGGTGTGGTGGTAGTCAGGGTCAAGCCTGGAAGCACGGCGGAAGAAATGGGTGTGCGCGAAGGCGATCTGATACTCGAAGTCAATCGCAAGGCGGTGGGCTCGCTCAAGTCCTATGAACAAGCTGCTACCAGTCTTGCCAAGGATCATGCGGTCCTCTTGTTGCTCAAACGGAAGGGCCAAGCGATCTACCTCACACTGCGGCCCTAACAGTTGCGAAGATTATCAGGTTATCGGGTCTGGTTTGTATTTGGTCTGATCTGGTGTATCTGGTTAGTTTCATTCAACCAAATAAACCGGACAAACTAGACAGACCAAATGAACCAGATAGCGGCCTTGTCTATGACAATCGCGTCGGGTCGAACCGATCTCTCGTCAGGCTTCTTTGGTGGTGGCGCTCGTGCCGGCTGCCGGCCGTGGGCTTCGGATGGGTGGCTCCGTTCCCAAACAATTCCTGTCGTTGGGTGGTGAGCCGCTCATCGTTCAGTCGTTACGGACATTGCAAGCCTCCTCTGTGGTCGATCAGATTGTTCTTGCCGTTCCCCTTGCCGACGTTGAGTACTGTGAGAACGAGATCGTCTCTCGGTATCGATTCACCAAAGTGGCGAAGGTGGTAGCGGGCGGTTCAGAGCGTCAGGATTCGGTGCGATATGCGCTCGCTCAGATCCCGTCAGACACAGAGATCGTGCTCATCCATGATGCCGTACGGCCTTTTGTGACGCAACGGATGATCGAAGAGGTCGTGGCTGCGGCAAGGAAAGAGGGCGCGGCGATTATTGCACTTCCGATGCGTGATACCGTGAAGCAGGTACGGACGGATAGGACGATTGAGCGAACGGTCGATCGTACTCCCTTGTGGCTCGCCCAAACTCCGCAGGCCTTTCGGCGGGACTTAATCGAGACCGCCCACAAGAAAGCGCATGCCGAAGGAATTCGGGCCACCGACGACGCCTTCCTGGTGGAGTGGTTAGGGTATTCAGTGGCGGTGGTGGAGGGAAGCGGGGAAAATATCAAAGTGACGAGGCCTGAAGACCTGGTGATCGGCGAGGCTATTCTGGCATCGCGAAAGGGACGTTAACCGTTATTCGTGAATCGCAGGAGAAAATATTGTCTCGTTTGCGTTTAACGATTTACGTTTAACGACTAACGAAAGGAAGACGCATGCGAATCGGTTGCGGCTATGACATCCATCCGTTAGGACCAGGTCGGAAGTTGATTCTCGGCGGGGTCGAGGTGCCCCACAGTAAGGGTTTGTTGGGACATTCCGATTCCGATGCCTTGGTCCATGCCCTCTGCGATGCGCTGCTGGGAGCGATGGGTGAAGGAGATTTAGGCCGGCACTATCCCAGTTCCGATCAGCGGTTCAAGGACATATCGAGCCTGAAGTTGCTGGAGGATGTCGTCGGGAAGATGCGGGGGAAGGGGTATCGTCTCGTGAACGCCGACACAGTCATTATCGCGCAGGCCCCTCGGCTCAGTTCGCACTTGGCAGCTATGCAGAAGCAAATGGCGCAGGTGCTCGGGGTCGATCCGGACCTCGTCAACGTCAAGGTGAAGAGCGGAGAGGGAATCGGCATGATCGGTCGGGAGGAAGGGATTGCCGCGCAGGCGGTCTGTTTGATCGAACGGCCTCAGACAGCGTAAGATATTTTCATATGGTCCTGAAAGCCATTCAAAAAGATCTCCGTGCGGTCTTCGACCGAGACCCAGCTGCGACCAGTTGGTTTGAAGTCGTGCTGACCTATGCCGGCTTTCATGCGCTGCTGGCCTACCGCATTTCCCACTGGTTGAAGTCCTACAACGTACCATTCGTTCCTCGGGCTATTTCTCAGATTGCTCGCTGGCTCACGGGTATTGAAATTCACCCCTCAGCCAAAATCGGCACCGGGTTCTTCATCGATCATGGCATGGGGGTTGTGATTGGTGAGACGGCAGAGATCGGAGATTATGTGACCCTCTTCCAAGGTGTCACGCTCGGTGGAACGGGCAAGGAGCGAGGTAAACGTCACCCCACGCTTGGCAATCACGTGGTCGTCGGGGCCGGCGCAAAAATCCTCGGTGGGATCACGATCGGCGACAACGTGAAGATCGGCGCCAATTCAGTTGTGCTCAAGAATGTCACCGCTAATTCCACCGTCATCGGCGTGCCGGCCCGCGTCATTAAAACTCAAGGCGAACGGCTGCCCGACGCCACCATGGACCACAGTAACCTGCCGGACCCAGTCAGTGACCGGCTCATGGCACTCGAGCAGGAGTTGATCGAATTGCGCAAGAAGTTGGAAAATCAAGACTCCCCCCGCCTGCTCTAGCGAGACGGGGTTGATCTGGTTTGTTTTGTTCATCTGGTTAGTCTCGTTCAACCAAACAAATCAAATAAACAAGAGAAACCAGCCGGTTCTCGCGCTTCGCACGCCACGGCTTCTGCCGCTGGCGGATTTCTTCAGAACCAGGCTATTCGTAATCTACGCGCATGAGACAGAGTCCATGAGGAGGGGCGGTTTGGCCTGCTGCAGAACGATTCCGAGCCCGCAAGACTTCTGTGAGACTGTCGGGAGTGCGTTTGCCCAGCCCCACTTCGACCACCGTTCCCACTATCGCGCGGACCATGTGTTTCAGAAACCTGTCGGCGTAGGCCTCAATGAGAATCTGGTCGTCGTGGCGGATGATCGCGATTCGTTGCAGATGGCAGATGGGATTGTTGTTGTCCGTGAGACTTCCCTCGAAGGAGGAAAAGTCTTGCGATCCGATCAGCGTCGCTGCTGCCTGTTGCATGGCAGTTTCATTCAGCGGTTTGTAGATGTGCCAGGCGAACGCACGATCGATGGTAGGACGGGCTGGACGATGAAGAAGCCGATAGGTGTAGAGCTTGCCTCGTGCATCGTGTTGGGCATGAAAGCAGTCATCCATAAGGGTTGAGGAACGAACGGCAATGTCTTTTGGCAGCACGGCATTGAGCGCCCGCATCCAGTTGGAGGCGGGCCAATCCAGGTTCGTGAGGAAACTCGCCACTTGACCTCGCGCATGTACGCCGGAGTCCGTGCGGCCTGCGCCGATGACGGATACCGTGGCTTGGCTGACCTGCCGGATGGCTTGTTCGATGGCTTCTTGGATCGTGAGGTGATCAGGTTGGCGCTGCCATCCGGCGTAGCAGGTCCCGTCGTACTCTAAGACTAACTTGACCGTAGGCATTGACGTAGGGGTTTGAGCAGTGCGGAGGTCATCGCGTGGCGAGCTTCGAAGAGGCAAGGAAGGATTTGACACCCTCCATCAGTGCTTCTGCCACGCGTGTGGTGAAGCGGTTGGTTCGGAGCAGGTCTTCTTCATCAGAGTTCGAGATATAGGCGATTTCGGCCAGGATACTGGGCATGCTGGTGAAGCGGAGCACATAGAAGGGCGCAGTTTTTACCCCATGGTCCACCAAGGTGTAGTGGTCGTTTAGGTTGGTCACCATGGCTTCCTTAGCGGTCCAGGCAAGTTCAAGAGACTCTTCGATCTTTTTTGCCGTCAGGAGATCGGCGACGAGATATTCCCATCCCACGCCGGTGCTGTTGAGGGGGGTTCCATTTTCTCGGGCCGCCACTTCGAGCGCTCGTTGATCCTTGGCCTCTCCGAAGTGGTAAACCTCAATTCCCTTCACGGAGCGTTGTGGGTGGGAGTTGACATGGATCGACACGAAGAGATCCGCCTCCTGTCCATTGGCAAACTTCGCACGGTCTTCCAACTCGACGAACTGGTCCCGCTCACGGGTCATGAGGACACGGACTCCAGGTTGCCGGATCAAGAGATCGCGAAGTTTCAACGCGACTTTCAGTGTAATGTCTTTTTCTTCCGTCCCGCGTTGCCCACGTGCCCCAGGATCTTTCCCGCCGTGCCCTGGATCGATCACGATGGTCTTAAAGGATTTGGCTCGCGGCTGAGAAGGCTGCGGAGGAGTGGGGAGTGGAAGTCTTAGGTCTGGTGTTGATTCAACAGGCGGAGCTGCCAGGGGGTCACGGGGAGGCACCACATCGATGACAAGTCGTGGAGGGTCCGCCAGCGTGAGCCATTTATAGCTTTTAAATGAACCAGTTGGCAGAGAGACATGTACAGATCGTTCAGATGGCTGGGTAATGATAAATGGTTTGGCAATCTTGCCAGCTGAAAGCTTCATCTTGGCGGATGTGCTCAAGGTGGCGTTGGGAATCTCGATGGTTACCCCCTCGGCCTGGAATTGGGGATGTTTGCTGGGACGGACCTTCGTGTCGAGGTCAAGCACGAGCCTCGTCAACCCAGGCGAGCTGGCCGTCCTGAGGTTCTGAATCGTCGTCAGGCCGAGCGGAGTGGGGACCATGCGTATAGGGGAGGTACGAGACTGTTTAGGCTTGGCGGGAGGCTCCTGATGGGCGGTACTCGTTGCTGCAAATGCCTGATCGGTGTGAAACGGAATGAGGGTATGCCCAGAGAGGCCGAAGAGTCCGACTAGGAAGGTGAGGGTAAGGATGCGCCACAGGGCTGATCGCATGGGTATTCACGGCATGTGATGGAATGGGATGGGATATAGAGTTTTTTCTCAGATGCGTGCGCCGTTGTCAAGAGGATCGGTCATGCTAACAGCTGACGGAACTGATTGACAGTGAGCAGTGCGAGCAGTAGGGTCACGGATCATGGCACTTCACCTGATCGTCGATGGGTACAATCTCTTGGCGCTGACGGGCCGGATCGGTGCAGGGACGAGCTTGCATTCCGAGACGGCGCGTGAATCTTTCCTGCGCGACTTGGCGGCGTATCGTCAACGAAAATCCCATGCGATCACGGTGGTCTTTGACGGATGGCAACAAGGATGGGGCACAGAACAGCGGGAGCATCGGCTTGGTCTTGAAATTATCTTCTCTCGACGGGGAGAAAAGGCCGATCAGGTGATTCAACGTTTGGCTGCCGAGTTCGGATCCGCCTGCGCGGTGGTGAGTTCTGATCGTGAGATCGTCAACGTTGCGACGGCGCAGGGGGCCTTCGTCATGAAGGCCCAGGAGTTTATTGGGAAACTGCAGGGGCCGTCGAGCTTGAGCCGAGCCTCCCTCCACAAGGAGCTGGATACAGGGGAGGATCTTCGTCCGAAGCGAGGTCCGGAGAAGCGCGGGAACCCGAGGAAGTTACCCAAGGCGCTGCGACAGCGCAACCGGCAGCTCAAGCGATTTTGAATAAGCGTTTCGCATTCTCGGTCGTGATGCGTCCAATGGTGTCGACCGACATGCCCGGTGCATCGGCATGAAGCTCCGCCAGTTTTTTCGCGACAAAAGACACGTAGGCCGGTTCGTTTCGTCTGCCTCGATGAGGGACGGGTGTCAGATACGGGCAGTCGGTTTCGATCAGGAGGCGGTCTAACGGAGCAGTCTTGGCGATATCTCGGAGCATCGTTGCGTTTTGAAACGTGAGAATACCGGAGAACGAGAGGTAGAACCCTAAGTCCAGCGCATCCTTCGCCAGCCACGCATCCCCTGAGAAGCAGTGAAAGACCCCGCCGATTTCTGACGCGCGTTCCTCTTTCAAAATTGTAATCGTATCCTCTTGAGCCTCCCGCGTGTGGATGATCACCGGGAGTTTCAGCTCGCGTGCAAGTTGGATCTGTTCACGAAATCGCTCGCGCTGTTCCTTCGGTGATGAATGATTGTAGTGGTAGTCGAGGCCGATCTCTCCGTAGGCGACCACTTTTTTGTTCTGTGCCAGCCGACGGAAATCGTCGTACCAGTTATCGAGGATATGCTTCACTTCATGCGGATGGACGCCGATGGAGGCATAGACGAACGGGTGTTGCTCTGCCAGTGCGATCGCCGCCTGGCTGGTCGCCAGATCGCAGCCGATGGTGACGAAGGCTTCGACGCCGGCTTCCCGGGCGCGGGCAATCATCGCCTCCCGGTCGTCGTTGTAGCGGGCGTCATCAAGATGCGTATGGGTGTCGATGAGCATGCGGGGCTATCTGGTTGATCTGGTTTGTTTTGTCTATCTGGTTGATTTGGTTCATCTGGTTAGTTTCGATTCAACCAAAAAAACCAGACAAACCAAACAGACTAAACCAGACCAGTTCAGCATCCTGCTAGGCGGGCTTGGTCACGATCATGTCGGCCAGTTCGGTGAGCAAGGTTTCTGTCTCGTCCCAGCCGAGACAGGCATCGGTGATGGAGACGCCATGGGCCAGCGCTTTCCCCTGTTGCCAGGTCTGCTTTCCGGGATTCAGATTGCTTTCGAGCATCAGTCCCATGATGGATTGGCGGCCATCACGGAATTGGCGTAGGACATCGCGCGCGACCAAGCTCTGACGCCGATGGTCTTTGCTGGAGTTGTCATGCGAACAGTCGATCATGATAGGACGAACGATGCCTTCGCTCGCTACAATGGCTTCTGCGCGTGCCACATGTTCGGCTTCATAGTTGGTTTTCCCGCCACCGCCCCGCAGCACGATATGGCGATCAGGGTTGCCGGTGGTCTTGATGATGGAGGTGAGCCCGTCGGCGTTGATGCCCAGAAAATGATGCGGCTGCTTCGCGGCGACCATGGCATTCCAGGCCACCTGAAGATTGCCCTCCGTGCCATTCTTGAAGCCGACCGGCATAGACAGCCCGCTGGCCATTTCACGGTGCGGCTGGCTTTCGGTGGTGCGGGCGCCGATGGCGACCCAACTCCAGAGATCAGCAATGTATTGGGGGGACACCGGGTCCAAGGCTTCAGCTGCGCAGGGGATCCCTCGTTTGTTGATACTGAGAAGAATCGTTCTCGCGAGTTCCATCCCGGTGGCGATATCGCAGGTGCCATCCAAATGTGGATCGTTGATTAGGCCTTTCCAGCCAACCGTGGTGCGGGGTTTTTCAAAGTAGGTGCGCATGACGATCAGTAACCGGTCGCGCAACGCATCGGCCACTGGTTTCAGTCGGTCGGCATACTCATAGGCGGCTTCAGGGTCATGAATTGAACAGGGCCCGACAATCACCAGCAGGCGCTCACGGTCTTGGCCGTGCAGAATGCGGCGAATGGCATCCCTGGTTTCAACTACGAGCGCAGCGGTTTGGTCGGTAATCGGCAGTGTTGACTTGACTGCTCGCGGAGAGGGCAGCGGCTTAATTTCAATGACATGTTGGTTATCGAGCGGTCTCTGCATGGTCTTGCCAATTCACATGGGAATCGCCTTTATAGCGTAACTTGGTGGGGGCGATGAATACTCAGAGACGTAAAATATAGCGTATATCAAAGGAAATATCTACCGAAGGTGGCACCTACGCTGAAGATATGAGAATATGGGCCTCAAATCCATCGTTTGACAAGCCGTGAATGCCTATGTTACTCAGCTCGCCCCAATGACGTTTCGCACTTCCATACGGCATCTGCCCTGCTTTTTTCAGGGCTCTGTGGTCATCGGTATTGTCCTACTCTTGCTCGCCATTGCCCCGTTTGCAGTGGCGCAGGATGTCCATCATGAGTTGGCGGCGGCTGACCATGACGGGCATGAGCATTCCGATAACGATCTCTGCCAGTGGTTACAGCATCATACGGCCGGCTCACTCGATGTTGACGCTCCTCCCCTCACGGCACAGAAACTTGTCGATCGGCTGGAACTTCCAGCGGACTCCGTTCTGCTTTCCTTCGAACTATCCACGCCCGGCCCTTCTCGCGCTCCCCCCTGCAAGTAATCACGGTATTTCGATTCTCACCATTCTGGCACGGTCGTCGTCGGACTGCCTGCCGGTATGGCGCCTTTTTAATACGTGATTGCAGGAGGGTTTCATGCGACCCATTATATGGAGCCATCGTATTGTTCGTTTGGTATGTCTCTGTGTCATCTGTCTGAGTTTTCTTTATCAGGGCCATGCTGTTGCAGCCGAGCCCAATCTCATCACCGGATCGGTGCAGAATCAGGATCTCCGCCGGGTGGATCAAGCCATCGTGCAGGTGCGCGATCAGGAAGGGAACGTGGTCGCCCAAGCCGTGACGAACCAGGCTGGCGAATTTTCCGTCCTCGTGCCACAGGAAGGCACCTATTCGGTCGGCGCCATCCAGGAGACCTACCGCAGTGAATATGTGGTGGTGAAGATCGGCACGGAACCTCCGGCTCCAGTGACCCTGACGTTGGCCCTGACGCAGGACATCGCGCTCGAAATTCGATCGCCGCTTCCTCCCATCCAATACAAGGCCTCAAGCGAGACGTATTCCGTGAGCCGGAAGGACATCGAGATCCTCCCACGAGGCAACAATAACACCGTCGCGGAGGTCTTACAGACGGTGCCCAGTGTGGTGTACGGGGCCTTGGGGGAAACCCATATCCGCCAGGACCACGCCAATCAGCAGTTCCGGATCGATGGGGTGCCCATTCCGGAAGGGGTGAGCGCGACCTTCACCGACGTAATTTCGCCCCGCATGTGGGAACGCGCAGATATTATTCTCGGCGGCATGGAGGCCCAGTACGGCAACAAGACGGCGCTCGTGGTCGATATCACCAGCAAGAGCGGCACCAGTCCTTCGTTCGGCTCGGCCCAGATGTTTGGCGGCTCGAACCAGACGGTGAATCCGTCGTTCGAATACGGCGGCACGGTCGGCGAGAAGGTCCGCTTCTATGCCCTCAACAGCTATACATCGACCGATCGGGGCATCGAGCCGCCGACGGCCGGCCATTCGATCTTTCACGGTCAGAGCGAGCGCAATCAAACCTATCTGCGAGGGGACTTTCAGCACGACAACCGCAATAGCGTGAGCTGGGTGTTCTTGAACGCGGTGGCGAAGTATCAGATTCCGACGATCCCGGGTTTGGCGGTGAACCCAGCTGTGCTACCGCTCCTGCAGGCGCAGGATCCCACCTTCTCACCCGTGGCCTCCCAGGCGGTCAACCAGAACCAGAAGGAGAATTCGCAATACACCCACCTGGTCTGGCGCCATGACGTGGACGCCGAACAGTCTTTCCAGCTCGCCGGGTTCCTCCGGAACTCGTATGCGAACTTCACGACCGACCCGTTCAACACACTCGCCTACACACCCGATCAGCAGACGGCCAATCAGAAGCGCAAGGCCTACTCACTCGGGACGCGGCTCGACTATACGTGGACTCCCAACACACAACATCTCGTGAAGACGGGGTTTCAGTTCCAGTACACGAATGCGCAGAATGAATTCCAGCTGTTTAACTTCGCAGTAGATCCGGGCACGGGTCTTCCGACCGGACCGGTGCTCACGCAAACCGCTGCCAATACTAATGTGCAGAAGCGCGAAGAGTTCTGGGTCCAAGACCAATGGAGCCCGACCGACCAGTGGACCCTCAACCTGGGTGTACGGTATGACCAGATTCAAAGCTTCTACAATGAAGGGCAGATCAGTCCACGCCTCGGCGTCACGTACAAGTTGAATCCGTCGCACGTCTTTCATGCCAATTATAGCCGGCTGTTCACGCCGCCGAATGTCGAGCAGATCGCGTTTACCAAGGTGAATCTCCAGGGCACCACCTCCCAACCCGATGACCCGACCGGATTCAACCCCAGAGCGGAGCGCTCCAACTATTTCGAAGTGGGGAGTTACCACGCGCTGACCAACTGGGCCACGCTGGAGTTGGCCGCCTATTACAAGCGAAGTCACTTTCAGTCCGATGCCGGGCAGTTTGGCACGACCCCGATGCTGAACTTCTTTGCTTTTCAGTGGGGCTATCAAATGGGCATTGACGGCGCCCTCAAAATGCAAATCACCGATAACTTCAGTGCCCGTGGCAATGTGGCATGGGGCCGGTGCAAAGCCAACGGGTTGCAATCGGGGCAATACCTGCTGGACACGCAGACGATTGCGGACATCAATACGGCGGGCGGCGTGTTCTGCGACCACTCGCAGTTGATGACCAGTTCAGCGGTGGCGGCCTATCGGTTCCGAGAGCGGACGACCCTGTCAGGCCAGATGCTCTATGGGTCAGGCCTGCGGACGAATGACGAAGGTGCGTTCACCAACTCCTCGCACTTCCAGTCCCATACCACCTACAATGCCTCAGTGACCCATGTGTTCCCTCTGCCGTGGGATCAGCAAAAAATGCTGGTGGGATTCGACGTCATCAATGTGCTCGACCAGACGTACTTTTATAACACGGGCGGAGGGAGTATTGGGCTCGGGGTGGCCCATGCGGGAATGCCCCGTTCCTTCTTTTTCCGTGCGCAATGGTTCTTCTGAGGAGGGCTAGGTTGAGGTCAAGGTCAAGGTTCAGGCAAGATGAAAACAATCGTATGTAACCGGAGGCTAGACCGTACCCTAAGAAGACTGGGGAGCCGTACTGTGCAGAAAATTTATTGGATTGCTCAGGTGTGCATCTTCGTTGTGTCTCTCTGGCCGGCTATCGCATTCGCGGTGGCCGGCGATGAGGCCACGCATGAGATGGATCATAGCGAAGACGTCTTGGAGCTTGCCGGAAGTCCATGTCCACGGGTTGTCCCTGAACAAGGACCAGCAGCTCGGCCCGGTCGCCAAATCGACTCCTTGGCCCGGTATTCCCCCCTCGCTCGACGGGAAGGAACTCGACGACTGGATGAAAGCCCGCATGATGGTCTCGAAAGATGCCAAAGTGACGGTCGTCGTCCTGGAGCCGTGCAAACACCGGGAACTCACCATCGCCGGCATGGCTGCGTTGAACAAATGGACCTTCGAGCCTCAGCTGAAAGGCGATGAGCCAGTTGACGGGGAACTCACTGTGCGCATCCATTTCCGCACGCGCTGATATCGCAAAGAGCTGAAGGCTGAAGGCGGATACTGATTTCATAGATGCGAATCCGGATAACCAGACAGACCAGATAGACAAGATAGACCAGAAAGACCATGTCCCGCTGTTTGGCGGTTGACGAATGACGGGTGACTCTTTATCGTCATCCGCATGAGCTTGGACGAATCTCTCTTTCGCGCCATCAACGGGTTCGCCGGACAGTCGGCCTGGTTAGACGGACTGGCACTCAACCTCTCCAATTCAAGCATGCTGTGGGTTCCCGGTATCTTGCTGACCGGCTATTGGCTGTGGTTGTCGTGGAGAGAGGTGTTGTTGGCCGCTCCGGTGCTGGCTGCTTCTATCGGCTTGTTGGATTTCGTCGGAGCGCGGATCAAAGATCTTGCAGTTCGCCCGCGACCCTGTATGGCGCTTCCGGATATCCACCAGATCGAAGCCTGCGGCAAAACCTTCGGATTTCCGTCGAACCACGCCATCAACACTGCGACAGCGGCAGCCTTTTTCCATGTGCTCTATCCGCGGTCAGGCTGGGTGAGTTGGCCGTTGGTCGGACTGATCGGTCTGTCTCGTGTGTATATCGGAGCCCACTACGTCACGGACGTGCTGGGAGGTTGGGTGATCGGCGGCTTGTTCGGAGCCGGTGTCGCATGGCTGCTCTTGCGCTATTCTCGTGTTCGCACTTCCGTGCAGGACTCCTGCTGAAAAAATCCGACAGCTCTGACGCTTCTCGCTCGAAAGCATCCTCAACGTAGCCCTGACGGCTACGCCTCGCCGTTCAGCCCTTCGGCCTCTGCTGGGGACTGGCACCCCTCTTGGTGCCTGTCCCCGTCCGAGAAGCGGGACAGGCACTGCCGCAGACAGCAGAGCCGGTCCCTGGCCGCCGAGTGCCCGTTCCTTCTGTCTGCATGACATGCGGCTAAGAAGCACTGCATGAATACATGAGGCTAACTCCTCGTCCTCCTGGCTTTCAAGACAGCGTAACAGTTCTGCTTGGCAGCGCTCCTGGTCGTAGCCTCGTCCAATCAACACGATTGCGTGGCTCGGTTCGTCGAGCAACGTGATCGGCGTGATGGTGGCGTTGCCTGGCGGAGCGTATTGAAATTCTTGGAGTTCCGGTCCCTTGGCGAACCGGAAGAAGCCTTTCGCCCGTTCAAGTTCAGGGGGCAGGGTCTTCATCCAGCGCAGGAATCGTTCAAAATTCAACGGGCCTGGCAGCCGAACCGTTGTGGCAATTGGATGATACGATGCCCGTGTCTTCGTTGCGGATGATCGAGGCACTCCGAATTCTACATTCACGGTCGGTGTAGACGACATGCGGGTGATTGGTTCGAGCAGCGAGGAGGGATCGACCTTGGCATGGCTGGTTTCCCAGGCCCGCGCATAGGGATTCTGGTCGGTGATCGAGGTCTTGAATGCTTCCCAATGCCCAGGAACATAGAGATCTCGTTTGTTGAGAATGAGTTCATCGGCGCAACGAATCGCCTGCCTGGTGACGAATCCCCCCATACTTTCCCTGTCGGTCGGAATCGGATGCAGGAGGGCGATGACTTTTTCTAAATGCGTGAGGCGTGCGGTGTAGAGATCGGTGACGCCATCGATGACTTCAGCCGGATCGGCCATGCCTGAGCATTCCAGGATGATCACATCCGACTCATAGTCCCGCACCAGTTGCGCGATCCCCCAGGACAAGTCTTCCTTCGTGTCGCAACAGACGCAGCCGCCGGCGAGGTTCATGACTTGCTCGGCGATGGTGCCTGCGCGGGGGCCGTCGATGCTCACCTCCCCGGCTTCGTTCATCAACACGCCGACCCGTTTGCCCTGGCTCTTCCAATATTCAAGCAGCCGCATCAAGAGCGTGGTTTTCCCTGCGCCGAGGGAGCCGCAGAGGACGTAGAAGGGAACCGGAGAAGTATGCATGGATTACCCCTGATCGACAGTGAGGACACAGATTCAGCCACAGGCATTCTACCGAGACACAGGATGAACAAAAAAGGGGGGCTTGGGGAACAGCTACCAGGCGTATCAGTCTGGTAGCCTTCTTCATGGAGCCATGTATAATTCGCTCACTTAGCCTGCTGATGGGTTAGACAGACTGACGCAGGAAGTCACGGCACAAGGAACCGTCAACTACACCTATGACAATGCCTCGCGTCGCGCCACGATGACCGTCGTGGGCCAGACCCAAGTCGTCTATACCTACGACAATGCGAATCGGCTCACGCAAGTGCAGCAGGGCACGAGCACGGTGACGCTGGCCTACGACGATGCCGATCGACGAACGAGTCTCACCCTTCCCAACACCAACAGCATCGTCTACGCCTACGATGCGGCGAGCCAGTTGACGACCCTGACCCCTATTCTACGAAGGCTGTCCTCTACTGCGCGGATTGGACGATGCTACATCTCGAATTAATATTTCCAAGCTTGCTTGTTCTCTCCTTAGGGATGGGGGCTGAATGATCTTCCACTGCGCGCGTCCAACGAGGGGAGTCCGCGACCGCGCGTTGCGCGAGCACAGAAGATCATCAGGCTCCATCCCCGTCCCCCGTTGACTCTCTTTCCGCCCCTTTGTTAGACTTCGCATCCAAATCTAAGTCCTTGAAAGACCCCTCATTTTTCTAACTGGGCGGCTTTAGCAACAGGATGTACCACCACATGATCAAAGCTTGGTTGCTTAACGAAATATTTCGATATGATCGCATGCATCTAACCATCGATGGGACCCTGGGCGAATGGAGCGCCGGTGATTCGATTGCCGCTGAAGAAGAACTTCCACCGCCTCCGGCGAACGTGGCCGCGAAATCGGGGAATGGCCGGGTCACCATTACCTGGGATCCCGTTCCCGATGCCATGTACTACAATCTCTATTTCCAGACCACCAAGGGCGTGATGATCAAGTCTTCCGATCTCACGCGTCCGATTGCCAGCGACGATGATTTCAAAGCCGTCATTGGGGTAAAAAAGGACAAAGGCACCTGTGTGGAAGGTGTTCAAAGTCCGTTTGTCCATGACGATCTGGCCAACAGTAGCTGCTACCACTATGTTGTGACCGTGGTCACGCAGAAGGGGGAGAGTCTCGAATCTCAAGAGGTCATGGCGATTCCCTCGCCCTATCTGTTGGTCATGAGTATCGGACGGGAAGGTACGGACGACGGAGAATTCAGCTCGCCCACGGGGATCACGCTCGACAAGGACGGCAATATCTACGTGGCCGACACCGATAACCATACGATTCAGAAGTTCGATAAGTCCGGAAAGTTTGTCGCGCGATGGGGCGGCGACCCTTCTTCGCAGGAAGGGAGCTTCTACTATCCGCGTGGATTGGCCGTCGGGCCAAACGACGTGCTGTACATTGCAGACAGCGGCAATAACCGCATTCAGAAGCTCGATCTCAACGGCAATGCGATGCAGGCCTGGGGCAAGTTCGGCTTTGCGTGGCGCGGGGCCGATCTGGGCAAGTTCGATGTGCCCTGGGGGCTCGCGACGGACGCAGAAGGGAATCTCTACATCTCAGACACGAGCAACGCGCGGATTCAGAAGTTCACGTCTGACGGGCAGGCCCTGCTTAAATGGGGTCGTGATGGGAGCTTCGACGGCGCCTTCTTCTTCCCTCGCGGCGTGGCCGTCGATTTTGTCGGCAATATCTTCGTCGCCGACGAAGGCAATAATCGCATTCAGAAGTTCGATGCCCGTGGGAGTTTCCTTGCCAAGTGGGGGCGAGAGGGGGCTGGTCCAGGGCAATTCAAGTCTCCCTGGGGGATTGCCTGCGATGCGCTCGGCAATGTCTATGTTGTCGATACCGGTAACCATCGCATCCAAAAGTTCGACGGCAACGGGACGTTCCTGTGTGCCTGGGGAAACCGTGGGAAGACGGAAGGGCAGCTCAACTATTCTTACGGGATTGCAGTCGACAAAGAAGGCGCGGTCTATGTGGTCGACAGCGGCAATGGCCGTATTCTGAAGTATGTGCCGACGGACGAAGAGCTCAATCGCGGCAAGGATGAGGCGTCAACCGATCAGGCGCCGAGCGAGACTCCGGCGCCCCGCAGCGTGGCGGTCAAAGCAGGGGATACGGAAGCCTTCTTGAGTTGGATGACGGTTCCCGGCGCGCAGTCCTACAACCTCTATTTCAATACAATCCCGAAGCTCACGACTCAGACGGCGACAAAAATCGAAGGTGTGACGAATCCCTATACACATACCGGCCTCTCGAACGATACCCCCTATCACTATGCCTTGACCACGGTATTCGAGACCGGCGTCGAGAGCGAGTTGTCGAATGAAGTGACGGTGACGCCGGTGCTTATCGATATCACGGCGCCACAAAATCCCTATGCCGTGATCAATCATGGCGCGTTCATGACGAATACACCGGAAATCGTCGTCACGATCTCAGCGAACGATGTCGATACCGGAGTCGCAGCCTACTTTGTCTCCGAGGCGCCGATGACTCCCACAGCGGGGATGCCGGGATGGGTCGATGTGACGCCGGCCACCAAGTTCGGGGCGACGATCCCATTTATTTTGTCGCTGGGAGACGGGCAGAAGTCGATCTACGTCTGGTTTAAGGATGTGGGAGGGAACGTCTCCACCCCTGCGAGCGCCACGGTTCTGGTCAACACGTCGGGGTATCTCTGCGTGTCCGAATGGGGCCGTACGGGCCGCGGCGCATCGCTGTTGCATGGCGGCGAGTTCATGGCCCCGATCTACGGGCTCTGCGTCGATCAGCAGGGATCGCTGTTCGTGGTCGATAACGGCAACAACCGGGTTCAGAAATTCGACAATACCGGCAACTTCATCATCCTGTGGGGCAACTTCGGTTCGTCCAATTCCAACTTCCATAACCCTACGGGGATTGCCTGCGACGGCAAGGGCGACGTCTGGGTGGTCGATACGAACAATCATCGCGTGCAGAAATTCGACGGGAAGCTCGGCGGCTATCTCATGAAGTTCGGGTCGCGTGGAAACGGTGAAGGACAGTTCAACTCACCCTGGGGCATCGCGGTCGATCGGGTGCGCGGGTATGTCTATGTGGTTGACAGCGCCAACTTCCGCGTCCAGAAATTCGACATGAACGGGGAGTTCATCATGTCCTGGGGCAGCTTCGGAAACGGAGATGGCCAATTTTACTTTCCACGTGGCGTGGCGGTGGACCAGACAGATGGCTTTGTGTACATCGTCGATATGGGTAATCACCGGATTCAGAAGTTCGACACCAGCACCAACGTGCTCCCGCAGTTGCTGGCCAAGTGGGGCGGCAGTGCCGAACCGGGTCACGCCAGCAGCCCGCTCGCGCAGGAGGCTGGTCAGTTGCGGTCTCCCTGGGGCATTACGGTGGATGGGGCCGGCGATGTGTATGTGTCGGACACTGGCAATCACCGTGTCGAGAAGTTCGATAAAGAGGGCAACTTCATCACCCAGTGGGGTGGGTTCGGGAATGGAAAAGGGCAATTCAATTTTCCCTACGGCATCGCAGTCGATGTGAAGGGCAGTGTGTTCGTTGTCGATAGCGGGAACACCAGGGTCGAACAGTTCATGCCGGCGGACGAGGGGAGCGAGCGTCTCCAAGAAGACGCGGAAACGGTGGCCGAGATCGGGAACGCGCAACCCGCGAAGCGTGAAGCGTGAAGCGTATCTCGTTCAAGTGTTTCAAGCTAGACTTTCGGATGTGATGATGGAGCGATCATGTTAGATAAAGAACCACGTTTGGGACTGACCTATGACGATGTCGTGTTGGTTCCGGCTAAGTCACAGATCTTGCCAAGTGAAGTCGACATGCGCACGAGACTGACTCGCCACATCAAGATCAACATTCCCATCATCAGCTCGGCCATGGATACCGTCACGGAGTCCCGTTTAGCCATTGCCATTGCCCGCGAAGGCGGCCTCGGGATTATTCACCGCGTGCTGTCGCCGGTAGATCAAGCGACAGAAGTGGATCGGGTGAAGAAATCCGAGAGCGGCATGATTCTCGATCCGATCACGATCTCGCCCGATCAAACGATTCGCGATGCCCATGCGTTGATGGCGAAATACCGGATCTCCGGGATTCCCGTTACCAAAGACAAGAAGCTGGTCGGTATTCTCACGAATCGCGATCTGCGGTTTGAGACCAGGATGGATTTGAAGGTTTCGCAGATCATGAAGCGGGACAAGCTGATCACGGCGCCAGAAGGGACCAGTTTGGAAAAGGCTCGCGATGTGTTACACGAGCATCGGATCGAGAAGCTGCCGGTCGTCAACAAACATTTCGAGCTCAAGGGGCTTATTACCATCAAGGATATCGAAAAACGCATCATGTACCCCAATGCCTGCAAGGACGGACATGGCCGGCTTTGCGTGGGTGCGGCTGTTGGGGTGGGGCCGGAGACGGAGGATCGGGTGGCGCAGCTCAAGAAGGTCGGGGTGGACCTTGTTGTGGTTGATACGGCCCATGGGCATTCGCAAGCGGTATTGGATACAGTCAAGATGATCAAGAAACGTTTTCCGGAACTCGAACTGATAGCCGGGAACATTGGCACGGCTGAGGCAGCGAAGGATTTGTTGAAGGCTGGTGTCGATGCCGTGAAGGTGGGGGTGGGGCCTGGTTCGATATGCACGACCCGCATCGTGTCCGGCGCCGGGATGCCGCAACTGACGGCGATTGCCGATTGTGCAAAAGTCCTCGCGGGCAGCGGAGTTCCGATCATCGCAGACGGCGGGATCAAGTATTCTGGCGATATCACGAAGGCTTTGGCAGCGGGCGCTTCCTCGGTCATGCTGGGCGGACTCTTGGCAGGTACGGAAGAATCGCCTGGGGAAACCGAACTGTACCAAGCCAGGACCTATAAGGTGTACCGCGGCATGGGCTCGATCGGCGCAATGGAGCGAGGCGGTGGAGATCGGTACGGGCAAGGGGGGCGTCCGGTGCAGAAGCTGGTCCCTGAGGGCATCGAAGGGCGCGTGCCCTATAAAGGAAAGCTCTCGGCCGTCATCTACCAATTGATCGGTGGTGTGAAGTCCGGCATGGGCTATTGCGGGTGCAGGACGATCTCGGACTTACAGCAGAAGGCCACGTTTATCCGGCAGACGGTCGCCGGTCTCCGCGAAAGTCACGTGCACGATGTGATTATCACGAAGGAAGCACCGAATTACCGGATGGATTGGGAATAGCCTCCGCGTGAAACGTGAATGGTAAAACGTGAAATGTCGCTTCGATGCTTCTCGTCATCTCCCTCGGTTAACGTCTAACGTTTCACGATCTAACGTCTTCCATGGAACTCTGGCACAATAGAATCCTGGTCCTCGACTTTGGGTCGCAATACACCCAACTGATTGCACGCCGCATTCGCGAAGCCCACGTGTACTCGCAAATTCTGCCCTGCACCGTTCCCTTGGCGACGATTCTCGCCTATCGCCCGCAAGGCATTGTGTTGTCTGGCGGCCCCTCCAGCGTGTATGAGAAGAAGGCGCCGACGGTGCCCAAGGAAATCTTCGATCTAGGCATTCCCATCCTCGGTATTTGTTATGGGATGCAGCTTGTGACCCATCTTTCGGGCGGGGAAGTGGCTAAGTCCAAGCATCGGGAGTATGGCCGGGCCGATCTCACGATCGACGACAAGAGCAATCTCTTCAAGGGCATCGGCGAAGGCGGATCGACTGTCGTCTGGATGTCGCACGGAGACCGTATCGAGCGGATGCCGCCGGGTTTCCGATCCATCGCGCATACAGCCAATTCGCCGATTGCGGCCATGAAGCGCGACGATCACAAGCGCCGGATCTATTGTCTTCAGTTTCATCCGGAAGTCGTGCATACGCCAGAGGGGACCCAGATCCTTCGGAATTTCGTCTACGATATCTGTGGCTGTAAACCGACCTGGACGATGCAGTCCTACGTGGAGACGGCGGTGCAGCAGATTCGCGAGCAAGTCGGCAAGGAGCGAGTGATTTGTGCCTTGAGCGGCGGGGTGGACTCGTCCGTGGCGGCGGCCCTCACCCATCGGGCCATCGGCGATCAGTTGACCTGTATCTTTGTCGACAATGGGCTGCTTCGGGCGGGAGAAAAAGAGCAGGTCAAACAGACGTTTGCCCAACAGCTCCATCTGAATTTGCGAATCCTCGATGCGTCTGAGTCGTTCCTTGCCAAGCTCAAAGGGGTGATCGATCCCGAGCGTAAAAGGAAAATTATCGGGAAGCAGTTCATCGAACAATTCGAGGGTGAGGCCAAAAAGAAGTCGGGGGGCGCAACGTTTTTAGTCCAGGGCACACTCTACCCCGATGTGATAGAGAGTGTGAGTTTCAAGGGCCCGTCAGCCACGATCAAGACGCATCACAATGTGGGTGGTCTGCCGGCTCGCATGAAGTTGAAATTGATTGAGCCCCTGCGCGAGCTATTTAAGGATGAAGTCCGTGTGCTGGGTAAAGAATTGGGTCTGCCGGACGAGATTGTCTGGCGTCAGCCCTTCCCAGGGCCTGGTCTTGCCATCCGGGTGCTGGGAGCGGTCACCAAGGATCGACTGGCCATCCTGCGAGGGGCCGAGTCCATTCTCGATCAGGAGATTCGCGCCGCCGGGTTGTATCGGGAGATTTGGCAATCGCTTGCCGTGCTGTTGCCGATCAGAACCGTGGGCGTCATGGGCGATCAGCGGACCTATGAGCATGTCATCGCGCTTCGTGCGGTCACAAGCTTGGACGGCATGACGGCCGATTGGGCCAAGATTCCGAATGACGTGCTGGGCAAGATGTCGAATCGGATCATCAACGAAGTGAAGGGGGTCAATCGGGTGGTCTACGACATCAGCTCCAAGCCGCCGGCGACGATAGAATGGGAATAAGGGGCAGGTTTAGGCTGAGCTTAAGGTCAAGCAAGAGCAGAGATTATTCTCAGCCTTAGCCTCGACCTCAGCCTTCGAAAGAGAGTATGGAAATCAGACTCCAAAAAATCATTGCCGGAACGGGATTGGCTTCGCGGCGAAAAGCCGAGGAGTGGATTGCCGCTGGGCGTGTGACGGTGAACGGCAAAGTCGTGACGGAACTCGGCACCAAGGTCGATCCGGACCACGTCCACATCAAGGTAGACGGCAAGCACATCAGTTCCACCCAGCCCTACGTCTATCTGTTGCTGAATAAGCCGAAGAACGTGATGTCGACATTGAATGATCCGGGAGGCAGGCCAACGGTGAAGGACTTTCTCCGCGGAATATCGGTACGGGTGTTTCCCGTCGGTCGATTAGACTTCGACAGCGAAGGGTTGATGCTCCTGACCAATCATGGCGACTTGGCTCAGACCCTGCTCCATCCCCGTTACCATGTGCCGAAGACCTATCTCATCAAGGTCAAGCAGGTGGTGACGGATGAACACATCAGGCAGTTGGAGCAGGGCGTGCAACTGGAAGATGGCATGACTAGTCCGGCTATCGTGAAGAAGGTGAAGAAGGCCAAGCTGAACTCCTGGCTGGAGATTACGATTCGAGAAGGGCGTCAGCATCAAGTGAAGCGCATGATGGAGGCGGTGGGGCACCCGGTCTTGAAGTTGACCAGAATTAAGATGGGTCCTTTGTTGTTGGGCGATCTAGAGCCTGGCGAGTTCAGGTATTTGACCGACCGTGAAGCGAACGCATTGCGCGAGCTTACAGAACAGAAGGCGGCCTCAGCAGAGGATTCAGCACAGCAGGCTCCACGGCCAAGGCCGAAGAGGCCGGTCAGTCGGGCTGGATGGGCTCGTTCCAAGAAAGTGAAGGTGGTATGAAGGTCAGAACTCATCGGTGTGGGGAACTCACGAAAGCAGCCGTGGGGCAGACGGTTGTCTTAAACGGCTGGGTCCAGAAGCGGCGCGACCACGGCATGGTCATGTTCATTGATCTGCGGGATCGGACCGGGATCACGCAAGTGGTGTTTAACGCCGAGCGTAATGCAGCGGTACACCAGGCCTCCCACTCCTTGCGGAGCGAGTGTGTCGTGTCGGTGACAGGCCAAGTGATGGCCCGTCCTGAAGAGTCCAAGAATCCCAATCTGCCCACGGGCGAGATCGAAGTCTTCGTGGATGCCGTGGAGATTCTGAATGAGTCGAAGACACCGCCCTTCGTGATCGAAGATGATGCCGAAGTGACGGAGTCGATTCGGCTGAAGTATCGCTACCTGGATCTTCGGCGTCCAAAGATGCAACGGCTGTTAACGATCCGGCATGACATCATGCAGGCCGTTCGTGGATTTCTGAACGCAGAACGCTTCCTCGAAGTGGAAACGCCGATTTTGACCAAGAGCACGCCGGAAGGTGCGCGCGATTATTTGGTGCCCAGCCGAGTGAACCCCGGCCAATTCTATGCGTTGCCGCAGTCGCCGCAGCTCTTCAAGCAGGTGCTCATGGTCAGCGGGGTCGATCGCTACTACCAGATCGCGCGCTGCTTCCGTGACGAGGATTTGCGCAATGACCGGCAGCCTGAATTCACACAGATCGATGCGGAACTGTCCTTTGCGGATCGTGAGCAAGTCATGAGCTTGATGGAGCAGATGATCGTCACGGTGTTTCGCGACGCAGGCGGTGTCCAGCTGCCGACTCCCTTCCCACGCATGACCTATGCCGAGGCAATGGGCCGTTACGGATCGGATAAGCCGGACCTGCGCTTCGACATGCCGCTGCATGATGTCACTGCCTTTGCTGCGGCGAGTGAGTTCAAGGTGTTCAAGGAGGCGGCAACCAAAGGCGGAATTGTGAAAGCCTTGATCGTCAAAGGCGGAGCGGCCACGCCACGAAGCAGGATCGATGCGCTCGGTGAGATGGCCAAGGGTTTTGGCGCAAAGGGGCTCGCCTGGCTGAAGATCACCCCAGAGGGGCAGCTTGAGTCCGTGATCGCCAAGTTCCTGGATGCCAAGGCCTTCGCGGCAGCTCTTCCCGAGGCTAAGCCAGGAGATCTCGTCCTCTTCGGCGCCGATAAAGCAGCCGTTGTTCACGATGTGCTGGGCCGCATCAGGCTGTTGCTGGGGGAAGAGCTGAAATTGATCGATACTGCTGCTTGGAAGCCGCTGTGGGTCGTCGAGTTTCCTTTGCTGGATTATTCGCCAGAAGAGAAGCGGTATATCTTCATGCACAATCCCTTTGCTGCGCCGATGGACGAAGATGTGGCGTTCTTGGATTCTGAGCCGCTCAAAGTTCGGGCGAAGGCCTACGATATGGTGCTGAACGGAAGCGAAATCGGAGGGGGAAGCATCCGGAACCACCGGAGCGATATCCAGTTGCGCATTCTTGATCTGCTCGGCATCAACAAGGATCAAGCGCAGGCGAAGTTCGGGTTCTTGCTTGATGCCCTCGACTATGGCGCCCCGCCTCATGGAGGCATTGCCTTCGGGCTCGATCGGCTCATTATGCTATTGGGGGCAGCTGACTCGATCCGCGACGTGATTGCGTTCCCCAAAACGCAACGGGCACAATGTCCGTTGACCGATGCGCCGTCTTCCGTCAGTGCCGATCAGTTAAAGGAGCTGCGCATCAAGCTCGATCTTGTCGAGTAGGGAGGAGTCATCCGTCCCATGGCAGGCAATTCGTTCGGTCGAGTCTTTACCGTCACCTCATTCGGCGAAAGCCACGGGCCTGCGATTGGCTGTGTTGTGGATGGCTGTCCGCCTGGTCTTGCTCTTTCTGTCGATGACATCCAGCACGATCTCGATCGGCGCAAGCCGGGCACCTCTCGCCACGTTACGCAACGGCAGGAATCCGATACCGTCGAAATTCTCTCCGGTGTCTTTGAAGGCAAGACCACCGGTACCCCCATCGCGCTCCTCATTCGAAACGAAGACGCTCGCAGCAGGGATTACGGCAATCTGATCGATACCTTCCGTCCCGGTCACGCAGACTACACCTATTGGCAGAAGTATGGGATTCGCGATCATCGCGGCGGCGGGCGTGCGTCTGCGCGTGAAACAGCCGTGCGAGTGGCGGCAGCAGCGATTGCGAAGAAATGGCTGCGTGAGAAGTACGGCGTCGTGATCCGGGGGTATCTTAGCCAACTCGGACCTCATGAAGTTCTGTTCAAGAGTTGGGATGCCGTGGAAACCAATCCGTTTTTTGTTGCTGATCCTTCCGCAGTGACGAAACTTGAATCCTTTATGGACGAACTGCGGAAGGCCGGTGACTCTGTCGGTGCCAGGATCACGACGGTTGCCGAGCATGTTCCCGTCGGCTGGGGAGCACCGGTTTATGCGAAGCTCGATGCCGATTTGGCCGGCGCCATGATGAGCATCAATGCGGTGAAGGCGGTGGAAATCGGCGCGGGATTTGGCTCAGTCACGCAGCGTGGGTCAGAGCATGGGGACGAGCTGACCCCGGAGGGTTTTGTGACCAATCACGCCGGCGGAATTCTTGGCGGTATTTCAACCGGACAGGATATCGTCGTCACGATCGGCATTAAGCCGACATCGAGTATCCGTGTGGCCCGCCGGTCCATCGACAAGCAAGGCAAGCCGGTGACTGTCGAAACGAACGGACGCCACGATCCCTGCGTCGGTATCAGAGCGACGCCGATTGCCGAAGCCATGATGGCGCTGGTGCTCATGGACCATGCCTTGCTTCACCGCGCACAGAACGCCGATGTGACGACGAAGACTCCGAAGATCCCTGCCTCAGCCAAGAGAGCCGCTCGTTCTCCCAAGTCTTCTGGTTCTGCGAAGATCAATCCCGATCCGGATGAAGCTTAGCCCGCATTATTCATGAACGCTTCTGCTGCAATCGCGGATTCGCCCGTTGCGACAAGCCTGGACGCTGTTGGCACGCGTCCAGGCAGGCGGGCTCGCCGCTCGGTCGATCAACATACTGTTTCAAGTATGCCTCCCTCCCTCACGGCTCCGCGCGCCTGTCTCGCGTGGCGACTGCGCGATTTCGCGACGAACCGTCATGAATAATGCGGGCAACCCCTTAATCGAGATTGAACGGGCGACGGTCTATCGGGGGGACACCTGCGTCTTCACCGACTTTTCGTTGTCCCTCCAAGAGGGTGAACACGTCGCCATCCTCGGTCCGAATGGTGCAGGGAAATCTACCTTTCTGAAATTGCTGGCCGGCGAGGTCCATCCGGTTCCGAATGACGCGACGCACATCCGGTTGTTTGGCGAAGAGCGGTGGAACGTCTGGGATGTTCGTAAACGATTGGGTATGGTATCGCATGATCTTCAACATCAGTATATGGACCAAGTGACCGGCCTCAAAGTGGTCCTGTCCGGTTTTTATGCCAGTATCGGAATTTATGGTCATCAAGATTTTAGCTATGCGCAGCTCGCCCGTGCAGACGGCATGTTGGAAGAGATGGGTGCTGGTTCATTGAAGGATCGACGGTTTGGGGCGATGTCGACGGGCGAGCAGCGGCGGTGCCTCCTTGGCCGCGCGTTAGTGCATGAGCCGGCAGCGCTCGTGCTCGACGAACCGACGAGCGGACTCGATCTGACGGCGACGTTTCACTATCTGGATCTCGTCCGCACCCATATACGAAAGGGGAAAACGCTGTTGCTGGTGACGCATCACATCCACGAGATCCCGCCGGAAGTAGAGCGTGTGGTGCTCCTGAAGCAAGGCAAGATTCTTCAGGATGGGGACAAACGCGCTGTCCTCACAGATGCCAACCTCAGTTGGTTGTTCGATTGTCCGGTCGCGTTGGCTCAAGCCAATGGGTGGTATCAAGCACTGCCTGGACACAGCATACCGCACTGACTTCGTCTTGCTATTTTTTCCGAAATCCGAAAAACATTCCGACTGCTCCTGCCCCTGTTGACGGGAGATACCCGGAGAGGATGTGTTTGAGTCCTTGAGCGCCCTGGTGTGCCGTTGCTATGGCATGGGTGATCTGTGTTTCCACTGTCGTCCAATCGAGTTCGATCCAGCCGGTCTCTTCCAATACGGCGATGCCGGCGAGCAATCCGCCGGTGATCAGCGCAGCCATTTTCAGAAATCGCCGGGATGCCCAGCCGATGAAAAACCCTGCCAGGTAGCTGCCACCGATGCCTGCCACAGCAGGCGATGAGTAATCAGCCACCCAGGAAGCGAGGCCTCCGATCGTTGCGATACCGGCGGCGGTGACGGATTTTGCATTCCAGGGCGCATCGGCCAGTAAGGTTGCGCAGAAGCCCTGTGCGGAGGAGGTTTCCGGCTGGTCCAGCGGTTGATCCATGAACTGGCTACAGCCGGCTGCCTGCGAAGGTGTCACAGGCCTTCGGGTCGCCGGTCTCCAAGCCTTTTCGGAGCCAGGTCATGCGTTGTTCAGAGGAGCCGTGCGTCCAGCTTTCCGGCTGGACATAGCCTTGTCCCATCTTTTGGAGCCGGTCGTCTCCGATGGCGGCAGCGGCTTTCAAGCCTGCTTCGAAATCGCCAGGCTCGATGAGGTTCCGCTCACGCTTGGCGTGGTGGCCCCAGACGCCGGCAAAACAATCAGCCTGAAGTTCCATTCGCGCTGATAAGGCATTCCTCTCTCGTTCAGAGGCCTGGTGCTGGAGGCGCGTCACCTTCTCTGCAATGCCCATGATGTATTGCACATGATGGCCCACCTCATGGGCGATCACATAGGCTTGCGCAAATTCTCCGGGCGCGCCCAATCGTTGCGCCATTTCTTTGAAAAAGGACAGGTCGAGGTAGACTTTGTGATCGACGGGGCAATAGAAGGGGCCGACGGCTGACGAGGTGGTGCCGCAGGCCGAGCGTACAGCTCCGGTGAAGAGGACGAGTCGCGGGTCTTCATACCGCGGCCCCAAAAGTTGCCTCCAGGTGGTTTCCGTGTCGGCGAGGACAACCGCGGCGAATTTCCCCAGTTGGTCGTTGGGCGATCCGGTCGGTGCGGGCTCGGATGGTGCGGATGAGTCAGTTATCTCCTGCACGCCATTGAGCATGCTGATAAGGGTCAAGGGATTGATGCCGGTGAAATAGCTGACGACGAGTACAAGGACGATGCCGACCAGTCCCAGCCCTCCGACCCTGGCCGGTCCCATACCTCGACGATCTTCAACATTGCCGCTTTCCCGTTGTCCTTCCCAGCGCATACCCTCACCCTTGCTTCCAGTAAAGAAACCGAATAGATGGAACCACATCCTTCGGTGCAGTGCAAGCCGTCAGCCCGCATTATTCATGACGGTTCGTCGGGAAATCGCGAAGTCGCGCGCGACGTGTGAGCCTTGTCCCTGCCAGCCGCGTTTTCGCGCAGCCCTTGAGTCAGGCATCGGGGATTGCAGCAGAAGCGCACATGAATAATGTGAATCAGGGTGTTGTTTCTTGGTAGGCGTCCTTCTGGAGGCAGCCGGAGAGGAGGCGCGATCTCTTAGTACGCGCCTCCTCTTGGTCTGTGCCGCTATTTCGATGAAGCAGTACTAGTCTCGACTTGGCCGGCAATTTCTTTGAGGTCCTTGGGGTACAGCACGATCTCGATTCGACGGTTGGACGATCGTCCCTCTTCGGAGTCGTTCGAGGCGAGGGGGTGTGTGTCCGCGTAACCGACTGCGGAGAGGTACTGGCGGTCCACACTGCCCTGGTCGATCAGGTAGCGCACCACGGTGGTGGCTCGTGCCGTCGAGAGTTCCCAATTCGTTTTGAAGCGATCTTGTAACTTTGAGCTGATGGGCACGTTGTCGGTGTGGCCTTCGATCCGAATCTGTTTGTCCGTGACCGTTTTCAATATGTCACTGACCTGTTTCAGGACTTTCACACCGGCTGGTTTGACCTGTGCTTGGCCGGAATCGAATAGGACGCGGTCCACCATATTAATGGTGAGGCGATCACGTACTTGCTGGATGGTGATATTGCCCTTGGCAATTTCGTCTTGCAGCGATTTGGATAGTTCTTCCTGAGTCCGTGTCAGCCGTTTGATCTCTTCTTCCTTAGCGGCTCGTTCCTGATCGAGCGCTGCGGCCAATCGAGCCTGTTCTTGGCGCAGTTGCTCACGTTCTTTCGCGATGCGGGCGGCGTTGGCTTCAAGCTCAGAAGCCTGCTTTTGCAACTTGGAAATTTCTTCCTGCGACGAGGCGTTTCCGCTCGCGAATTTCTGTTCGAGATCGGTGATTTGACCGCGCACATTGCCGAGTTCGCTGTTCAGTTGCCCTTTCTCCTTCTCCAAACCGTCCAGACGGGACTGCAACTCGCTTGAGCGCGCTGCGAGCGCTTCACGCTCTTGTGCCAGCGAGGCTGCTTGCTGCTCCGCTGCTTTCCGCTGAGTGGATTCCTTATCCAGATTTTGTTGTAGCCCAGCCAATTGTTGTTGCAGCTGGGCGGATGTTTTTTTCGCGGCCTCAAGTTCGGTGAGCGTCTTCGTGTGGGTTCCAGTGCTTACGCATCCTACCACCGCCACGGCGCACAGTATGGCCAATGCGGGGGCTCGAAGTGGCATTGTCCGATCAATTGAAATTCGTCGCATAATCTCCTCCTTTGAATGATGGCGAACTGAATATAGCGAAGAGGGAGCAAGCTCAATGCCCAATGACTCGGAACCGCGTGCGAAGAGGACTGTTGATTTCTCATAGAACTGGAGAGGGATTTCTAACCTGATGTGTGTGGTCTGCAAGGGGGTTGGATCTTGATGCAACAGGCACTGTAGGCCTCACCCTACAGACTTTGGGTGCTGTTTGTTGGTGTGATGCTGTAAAGCGAGTCGGCTGGTTCAAGGGGAAAGGAAACTGGTTGTCCGACGAATATACGGTAACGGAGCAGTCGGGGCGCAGCGGATGCTGCGCCCCTGTGGCAGGACTTACTTTCCGCCCATGTCCTTCTTCTCATCCTTCTTCTTTCCGTCGTCCGCCTTGGGGCCACCCATGTCTTTCTTATCCTTGTCTTTATCTTTCTGCTCGGTCGGGATCGGTTCGCCGGCGAAAGACACTGCCGTACCGAGACCAAATGTGAGGAACGCTGCGAGTGCGATGAAGCTTGCGTAGCGAGTCATGGGAGCCTCCTTGTGATTGATGAGTTGATGAAACGGAGCCACCGCAACATGCGATGCTGTGGCTTCAGAAAACACTCTGTGATACCGATGAGAGTGGCCGGCTCTCTGGCAATGGAGTAGAGCAAGGCAGATGCCTCATATCCTCATTGGCGGAAATCCACCAGGACTACAGTCTAAAAGAGACGAAGGTACCTCGTTCTCAACAGCTTAGGGAGAGTTTTACTGCAACGACGAAGAGTAGAATTTCTGGAAGGGCAGTGAAATTCTGTAGGCGAGACCCTGCGAAGCGATCGCTCTTCTCGTCGTGGCGTTGGTGCATGAGGTATAGTGTGCGCATGAGTGGACGATACCTTTTTTCTAACTGGGTCTCATGTCTCAACCGGGTCTTGTGAGTCAGTCCATCATATCCGCCCGTGAAAATGCCCTTCGCACGATCGCGTTCAATAAGCCCTATGGCGTGTTGCCGTGTTTTACCGATCCGGACAAGCGGCAGACCTTGGCGGACTATATTGATCTGTCTGGCGTCTATGCAGCTGGCCGTCTCGATTTGGATAGTGAAGGGCTCCTGCTTCTGACGTCGGAGGGTCGGTTAGCACATTACATCACGGACCCGCAGCATAAGTTGCCGAAAGTGTATCTCGCGCAGGTCGAACGCATCCCGAACGATAAGGCCTTGGAGCAGTTGCGCGAGGGAGTGGTGCTGAACGGCAAAAAGACCAGGCCTGCCGAAGTACGTCTATTGCCGGGCGATCCACAGCTGCCTGAGCGCCCCGTGCCCATCCGTTTCCGCAAAAGTGTGCCGACTGCTTGGGTGGAGATCACGTTGCGCGAGGGGCTAAATCGGCAGGTTCGGCGTATGACCGCTGCTGTGGGGCACCCGACGTTACGACTTGTAAGGGTGGCGATCGGGCCGATTGTGCTCGGTGACCTCCAGCCAGGCCAGTGGCGGGAGTTGACAGATCGTGAGATTGAGCAGATTTATTCTGCTACCACTCGCCGATAAGTCCGGAGTATTCGAGAGCCTTGCTCCTAAATCTGTGAGTGAGTTGACCAGACTGACGCACCAGATTTCCGCTCATTGATATCCTGCAGGTGTGAGGTCCGATGATCCTATTTCACTCTCGGTTGGTGATCCCCCTAGTCATAGGCTTATTGATTGGCCTCGTCGGCTGTCAGACAGGAGGCGGGCGGACCCTGTACGGAGCACCCTGTTCGGAGATCGAGCAGCAGATCAATTTTTCAGACAGGATCGATACCCTCAACCGACTGGCCGATGCTTTTGAGCGGCGGTGCTACGAGACCGTGATCGTTCATGGCGAGAAGGCCCGGTCAGAATTCAGGCATAAAACATTTTCCTTCCTGAAGGAAACCACCAACGTTTTTATTCCGGAGGGCTCCTTCATCGATTACGTCTTGGAAAGTTACGAGCGCGGCTATCTCAGTCTCTTACTGGCCGCGAGCTATGCGAATGTGCAGAAACCGGAGGAGGCGAAGGTCGAGCTCAGGCTACTGGATCATGAGCTGTTTACGCCACTCTACAATTATGGCGAAGACCCGGTAAATCTTTTGTTGTCTGCTGTGCTATGGGAGCGGGTGGGAGAGGTGAATGAGTCGCGTGTCGATTGGCTCCGACTGAGAGATCTGGGCCTGATGTGGAAGGGCCAGCAGGATGCGGTCAGGCTATTTGCAGCGCGGCAGGTGGACCGGATCGATGAAGGGCATGGTTTTAGCGAACCGTGGCACGTCTATGGCATTGGCCGGTTTCCTGAACTCACGTGGGACCTGCAATTCTTTGGATCCACGAACGGATATTTTTCTGTAACGGCGAACGGGGAATTTCTTCCCGCCTGCCGGTCCGACACCGGCGTGCGGCTGCCCACGAGGAGTTGGTTCGACAAGGTAGCGATTCGCCATAGCCATGGGTACCACCCGCTTCTGAACGTGCAGGCATGGATTCGATTGCCGTTTGGTCTGACCTATAGCCTTGTTCCGTTGGTGGCAGGAGCCGGCGTCATGGTTGGAGGCTGCATGCTCGATGCGGCGGCCAATGGCAAAGGGGGACTCTGTCAGCTCTCAGTCATCGGGGGAGTGGCCTTGATGCGCACCGCGCCGGCGGTGATGGAAGGCGCACTACGACCGGACCTGCGGCACTGGGAGCATGTACCGGCAGCGTTTGTGGTAACCAGAGCCTCAAAGCCAGAACTGGAACCCTGCTTGGCGAAGTCTGGAACTGCTGTTCAGCGGCTTTGGTAGGGCGGGTTCGCCGGGGCGCGCTCATTTTCGTGGGCGACGACGGTGTCCTTGGGGCTGATCGAGTGCTTGGCCCCAGTGGGACAGAAACTTGGTGATGAAGTTATGCTCCTGATCCGGTTCCACGGCTAACGGGGCCAGTGCGAGCGCGACGGTGAGCGAAATGTGATAACCCACGGAGCGGGATGCCAGCGCTCGCCGATAGGCGGGATGGGTTTGGTTGATCCAGACGGTGGATTCCACGAGCCGGCCCAGTTCCGAGTTGTCGGGATTGTCCTCGAACTGAATCCCTAACCCGTATCGCATCGGAGCACGGGAACGTCCATGACCTGGGAGCATGGCAGATGGTGAAGCAGGGATCGTAGATGTCGCAGGCTCGGTCACTGCGGCATCCTGGTCAGTAGGCGGAGGAGGTGTTTGTGGCTGAGCTGGTTCGGCCTCAGTCGGAGGTGGTGTGTCAGCCATCGATGGAACGGCCAGAATGGCAAGCGCTTCCGTTCCCCCTGCGATGTCGGTTGTCTTGCCGTCGATCGGCAATCGCTTTTGGCCGCCGGCCCGGCGCTCGACGAGTGAGCCGAGTAACGGAAAGTCGTCGGACAATTCTTCCAACACTCGATCCAGGTCTCGTTCCAACGGCCGCATCATCCGGGGTGAGGCTTCCGGCGTTCCGACGCGCCCGTCGCCCCAGGCTTCAAGTTGCCGGGAGACTGCTTCTTGGATCGCCTTCCGGTAGGCGAGATAGACGGCCCCTCTGTTACCCGTGCGGATGAAATCCCCTTTGTTGAGGGTGAGCGAGGCGGCAAGGTCGGGGACTTCGATCAAGCCGTTGATCCGTTCCGACTGTAACGACGTCACACCCAACCAGTCCCATCCGCGTTTGATGACCTTGCCCAACGTACTGATCGCGACGCCGCGTTGATCCTCCGGCAATGGCGCGATATGGCGGGACAGATACCCCAAGGCCGAGGGTTTACGTCGTCGGGCTAATCGAATGGTCAACGGGGCTTGGTCAGGCGCCGACATGGGATGCCGTTCCAACGATCGCCCATTGATTTCGAACGTAATCCCGGCCGGGTATTGGCCGGCAAGAAAGGAATCAAAGGAGGGTTCCATCAATGGCTGGAAATGTCGACGCATCACTCCTTCGAGAAACCCAGGGTCTACGAGAGGAGAGAGTGGGGTTTGTAACTTCAGCTGTACCGCAGTGCCCTGCTCGCCGACCAATCCCGACGGGGTCACCCATTGCCACGGCGCGCGATGGCGCGAGGCTAAGTGCCACCGCGTGGCCACGTGCGTGCTGCCGCGCCTGGTTTCCGTGAGCACTTCTTCGCATACCAGCAGCCCCAGTTTGATGCCGACTCCGGCAAACCCGATGCCTTGGCCACGCACTTTCGTGCTGGCGGCGATGTCGTGATACTGCCGCATCGCTTTCCGCTGCATACCGGACCCGTTGTCTACCACGGTCAGTGTGGATTGCGCGGGGTCAGCCGTCATGGTGATTCGGCTGGCCCCAGAGTCTAGAGAGTTGGCAATGATTTCGGTGAGGATCGTTTCCGCGATGCTGGAGGGATAGGCATCCCGCAGGTCTTCCAACAGATGTTCAAGATCGACGCGGGTCTCGCCCATGTATCACTCCGTGAATCTGCTCTGTGAAGGAAAAGGACTGTAGACGGAGGCGCAGGCGAAATCAAGGCGAGAGAGACGAGATTCGGGGTGGGTCCTCAACCTGTGAGGTGCCTGCTTCAACCCAGACACTGGCTGGAGAGTCAGGAGCAGGCGATTGGTCAATGTTGGATCGCGAGACCTGGCCCCCCCCGAATTTTCTGACCGTGGCGATTCTGCTTGTGGGATGGAGTTATCTTTACTTGCGAATGAGGTATGAGTCGCCTGGTTTCTTTGGCGGATTTCTTATAAGTTCGATGAACTCCCTGCTCTCTGAGAAAGCGTTGGCTATGCGTGCTCTTTGAGCCTGATGCACTTCGGACGAATGGACTTTGTTTCGCCTTTTTAGAACACTTTCATCGAAGTCGGAGCCTTCAATCCATAGGCCTTCCCTCTTAGGAAGATTGAAAAGCGCAACACCCCACTTGCAACGTTTTCTGGCGACCATTTCCCGGAAGCCCTTGCTAGGTTTCTCCCACCATTCTTCATGAGAACCAAAAGGCGTTACCGCCAGTGTGATGTCATCAATCTCTACGCAAAAGCAATTGGCGTTTCCAGTAGGTTCCTCAAGGAGGCGCACCCATGGCTCTAAGGTATACAAGAAGCCATTTGCCAAGGCATGACTTAGTTCGCGCTTTGTTCTCTTAGCCGCGCGATTTTCTCGCCGTACCCAATCAAGGACTTCTCGCAGAGTTGGATATGCCTGCCTTGTCCCAATCCACTTTTCCACTCATCGTGAAAAGTGGCTGGAGTGATCTCCCCGCGCGCATCGAGCGACCACTGCTTCATCGTAGTGGCTCGGCGAGTGGGGAGATCAGATCAGTCACCACCGTTGAGACGGACTTGTTCGGTCGTTGTCTCGCCTCAGTGAGGCGGTAGCGGGTGTGGTTCACCGCGAGCGTCCAATCGTACTCGCTTCTCCAGTTCAATGCTCAGCCAAGCAAGGGCGTGAGGAGCTTTTGACTGCGGCCGTCGAGCGAGGTCCTTCTTAGGGCGCGCGCTCCGGGAGCAAGGAAAGCTCCTCACGCCTTTGCGCCGTACCCTGTCAGGCCGTGGGCTCCGCAAGCACGCTCTTTTACCTTCATTCCCTCTCAGCGAGGGCGACCGAACTGTCCTTTACTGCGCGCATCGGACGAGCACAGTTTCATCGTGCGCGTTCTGCGAGCAAGAAGGACAGTCGGTTGCCCTCGCCTCATCCTTTGTGCGCTTCCATGTAGGCCCGAAGAAGGGCATTGATCCGCGTCTGATAGCCAGGCCCTTTTGTCTTGAACCAATTCAAAACCTGACGATCCAATCGAATGGTGACGGCGGTCTTTGGCTCAGGAAGCCTCAGCGTGGCACGCTTGAAGAAAGCCTTGCCTAGCTCTGGGATATCAGAGAAATCAATCGCGCTATCCTTGAGCGCGTCAATTCTTGCCCAATTCGTCCGCGATCGTTTCTTGATAGTAGGCTTCTTCACGTTTGTTCGCCTTTCGTGCTGAGATAATGCGAATCGAGTTTGGCTTGCGTTCGGTAAAGGCGACTGCGATGAGCCGTCCGCGAATAAATCCGAAGCCGATCTTCCTAGGTTCGCCGTAGTCTTTTCGAGTGTCAGGCCCTACCAGCATAAGACTGGTGAACATTTCCGGCATGTCTATGAAATCGATGCCATGTTTGGCAACATTCGCTTTGCG
>CAWAKW010000018.1:0-2500 GCA_963782735.1 Nitrospirota bacterium | reverse complement strand
CCACTGTTATGACGTTATCAGCGAAGGGGGGACGCAGAAGGGTAGGCACCGCCGGGTCGCTGGAATGCCCGGTCCAAGCAGGTAGGCGGGTCTCGTAGGCAAATCCGCGAGGCCGTTAACGCCGAGATGTGATGGGGAGGCCGCAAGGCCATAAACGGACTGATCCCATGCTGCCGAGAAAAGCCTCGTAGCGAGTCATGATAGTGTCCGTACCGCAAACCGACACAGGTAGGCCGGTAGAATATACCAAGGGGCGTGAGAGAACACTCCCTAAGGAACTTTGCAATCTAGCCCCGTAACTTCGGGAGAAGGGGTGCCTCGCGTAGGTAAGGGTGTACAATCCAAGCCGAACGAGGTTGCAATAAAGTGGCTCTAGCGACTGTTTACCAAAAACACAGGACTCTGCGAACACGCAAGTGGACGTATAGGGTCTGACGCCTGCCCGGTGCTGGAAGGTTAACCGGAGGAGTTAGCCGCAAGGCAAAGCTTTGAAGGGAAGCCCCAGTAAACGGCGGCCGTAACTATGGAACGGACCACTGTAGTTCCGTAACAAATCTGGCTAAATGCTGGAACACCCGGTGCATCCTCTGGTACTCGCCACGGAATCGGTGGCAGTGACAATCCATGAGGTGCGGGCAATCAGCAGGAAAGACTCAGATGCTCAATGTGAACGAGATACCATCAGATATCGGCTATTATATGGCCGGTTTCACCGATGGAGAGGGCAGCTTCAACGTATCGTTCCGACCACGGGGCGACTACAAGATGCCCTGGAAAGCGTCTCTCTGCTTTAATATTTCCCAACGTGATGAAGTGATCTTGGCCTTGTTCAAGCGTCACCTCAAGTGTGGGACGATGCGGCAGAGACACGATGGAGTCTGGTACTACGAAGTGAATAACTTCACCGCCATCGTGGAGCACGTGATCCCGTTCTTTGAGCGCTTCGGTTTTCTCTCCGCAAAGAAAAAGCGCGACTTCTCCAAGTTCAAACAGTTGGCCGAATTGATGCGACAGGGACAACACCTGACGCAGAAAGGGATTCAAGAAATCCTCAAGATTCGACAGACAATGAATGATGGAGGGAACCGACGCTACAGCGATGCGGATATCCTGAAGCAATTTGAGAATCCTCAGAGACTACATGCCGGACCCGTTGAACAATCAGCGGAGATGATATAGTCCGAACTGTAAGGCGACTTACAGAGCCTGGCAGAAATGTCCAGGTCCTCACACCGAAAGATCTGTGAGAGCAACAACATTGAACGGTCCTAAGGTAGCGAAATTCCTTGTCGGGTAAGTTCCGACCTGCATGAATGGCGTAACGACTGGAGCGCTGTCTCAGGGAGTGACTCAGCGAATTTGTTGTTCCGGTGAAGAAGCCGGGTGCCCGCAACTAGACGGAAAGACCCTGTGCACCTTTACTACAACTTGACATTGGATGTTGGAAGAAGCTGTGTAGGATAGGTGGGAGCCTATGAAACCTGGCCGCTAGGTCGGGCGGAGGCAACGTTGAAATACCACCCTGATTGTTCTGACATTCTAACTCGGTCCTGTCATCCAGGGCGAAGACAGTGTCTGGTGGGTAGTTTGACTGGGGCGGTCGCCTCCTAAAAAGTAACGGAGGCGCCCAAAGGTTCCCTCAGGCTGGTCGGTAATCAGCCGTCGAGTGTAAAGGCAAAAGGGAGCTTGACTGCGAGAGCGACAGCTCGAGCAGGGACGAAAGTCGGGCTTAGTGATCCGGTGGTTCTGTGTGGAAGGGCCATCGCTCAACGGATAAAAGGTACGCCGGGGATAACAGGCTGATCTCCCCCAAGAGTTCACATCGACGGGGAGGTTTGGCACCTCGATGTCGACTCATCGCATCCTGGGGCTGAAGCTGGTCCCAAGGGTTAGGCTGTTCGCCTATTAAAGCGGTACGAGAGTTGGGTTCAGAACGTCGTGAGACAGTTCGGTCCCTATCTGTTGTGGGCGGAGGAGAGTTGAGAGGGGCTTTCACTAGTACGAGAGGACTGTGAAGGACGGACCTCTGGTTTGCCGGTTGTCGCGCCAGCGGCAGTGCCGGGTAGCTATGTCCGGTAGCGATAATCGCTGAAAGCATCTAAGCGAGAAGCGTGCCTCAAGATAAGCTCTCCCGGGGTGTATGCCCCCTAAAGACCACTTGTAGACTACGAGTTTGATAGGCTGGGTGTGGAAGGCCCGTGAGGGCTGTAGCTGACCAGTACTAATCGGTCGTGCGGTTTAACATCATCATCTTTGCTCCTGATAGACATGGTCTTATCGCGCGCAAGAACACGCGAGTGTTGAGTTGAGAGTTATGAGTGCTGAGTTATTTCTCAGAATAACTCAAAACCCAGAACTTCGAACTCAGAACTCGAAGGATGTTCCCGGTGGCATTACCGGAGGGGCCACACCCGTTCCCATCCCGAACACGGAAGTTAAGCCCTCCAAGGCCGATGATACTGCTGCTGTGAGGCAGTGGGAAAGTAGGACGCTGCCGGGT
>CAWAKW010000017.1:0-309713 GCA_963782735.1 Nitrospirota bacterium | reverse complement strand
TCGGCCAGCCGCTGCGCGGTCGTGCCTCCGACATTCCCCGCGCCCACCACCGTTATTTTAGGTCTGCCCATCATCGACTCCTCATGAAGCGTGAAACGTGAAACGTGAAGCGCAAATCCCCTTACGCCTCACGCCTTACCCATCACGTATGTTCGTGTTCCGTCCAGCCCGCGACTTTAAAATTGATCGTGCAAACGAAATTGTCCCCGTCATAGAAGTTGACCTTAATCTTCTTCTTGCCATAGGTCTTGGCCAGAAAGGCGTCCGGATCATCGACCAATTCCTGATATCCTCCTGCCGGATACTCGCCGAGGTCATGAAATACCACGATCATCCCCACTTTAACTTCTTGAAGAATCTTGGCCCAACAACGGGGATAGACCTCCCAAAACTTGGCCTCGATCAGGTCCTTTGTCGGCTCCTGGCGATCCTCCCCCGGCTTCATGGGCTGCGCAAACTTCGCCAACCTTCGGACATAGGGATACTGATGTCCAGTAACAGCTTGTGCAGCCAAGGCGGCACTGTCGGTCTCTCGCTGAATTCTATCTTCTCGCACGTGAAAGGTGCTGGAAACGTTAAACGTGAAATGTTTCGTTCCGGATTGTTGCATCATCATTCTTCCGCTTCTCACGTTTCACCTTTCACGTTTCACGTCGTGAGGCGTTGTGATCCGTGGCAATCGCATCGGCAATGCTTCGAGATGATCGATCACCGCGAACGCACGTCGCCGTAACATTCTCCGGACATAGCTATCGGCCTCCCGATCGATCGTGATACAAAACGGATGCAACCCTCGTTGACGCGCCTCTCGTAACGCAGCCTTGGTGTCCTCCAGCGAATACTCGTCTTTATAACCGTCGTCGAGCGGGCGCCCATCGCTGATGAGGACAAGCAGCCGTGTTCTCGCCTCCCGCGCCAGCAATTTGACGGTAGCGTGGCGAATGGCCGCCCCATCACGGTTTTGTTGCATAGGAGTCAGCCCGCCTAAACGCTGCGCTGCTTTCCCACCCAACTGATCGTCAAAGTCCTTAATCACAAGAAAGTCAACTTGTCCGCGGCCCTGGCCCGAATAGCCGTAGAGGGCATATTGGTCTCCGACCGCTTCTAGCGCTTCGCACAAGAGCACCAGTCCCTCTTTCTCCAGATCGATCACGCGGCGGCCGCTAGTAATCGGCGACTGGTTGAGCCGCTCACGTCGACCAGAAAGAGGGCTGCGACATCCCGCTCTTTTCTTTCCCGCCTCACGTAGATCCGGTCCGATAGGTCTGCTCCCGCTGCCCGCTCAGCGCACATACGAACCGCCGCATCCACATCGAGATCGTCGCCGTCAGCTTGGCCCGATACACGCCGCAACCCCGGGGGTCGCAGACTCTCAAAAAATCGTCGAAGGGCCGAGACCTCGCTCCCGTGCGCGCTCAATGTGACGCCCACGATGTCACCGTCCCCTCCTCCGCCGCACGCTCGACGACGCGACACCAGCTGAGGCGATAGTCATTGATCTCCTGATCCCATTCCGGATAGCGCACCTCATGATCGCCCGGCCCGGCATGATCAAGCGGTGCCGGCTGTTCGACATTCAAGGTCAGGAGTTCTTCCACATGGGAGGGCAACTGCCTCCCTCCGGCAAGCCTGTCACTCTCAGTTTTCGTACGCATGCCTTCTCGATTCCGTTGCCCCTGCGCTGACGACTCCTGTGCTCCGCCGGCGGCGCTCGCCATTCGCTCGATATCCTCTGACTGTTTTTGATCGTCCGATGCTTGTCCGTCCTGATCATGCTGACGAATGAACTCAGGATTCATCGCCCCACGATAGACCCAGTTGGTAACAGGGCGATAGTCTTCTCCCGTCTGTTCAGATGCGGAGGGGCCAACACCTAGCTCTCCTGACACATCGTCAGCCTGATGGGCCTGGATCATCGCCCCCTTCGGAGCCAACAGTTCTTCGAGCCGCACGTAGAGCGCATGGGCTACGCGCACGGCCTCTTCTGCCGTCGCCGTTGGAGCCAGAATTGGCTGGCACATCGGCCAGAGTATGGCGATCTCGTCCTTGATGGCCTCGTGAATAGCGACAGACTGCGAAGCAGCGGTCGACAGTTGGAGCAGTTGATCGACAACGAGTTCTTTGACGGTCAGCCCGTGCGTCAGCGACCGCGTTGTGACTGCCTCCCGCGCGAATTCTTGTAGATCGCGCTGGAGCCCCGGGTACTCCCGCTGCAGCAGAAACTCTACCCGCGCATCCTCCGCAAGCATCCACAAGTCCTGGATCAGTCCTGGATGGGGATACAGACGAAATAGCGCCGCTAAGGTATCCGGCACAGCCTGTTTCATACGACCATATTTCTGGCGCACAGACATGACTAAGTCCGCAAGCGACTCCAGGGTCAACCGGTACGTCCCAAACTCCACGTGCCCCGCTTCGTGAGCCGCCATCACCAGATACAAACGCGTGTTCTCCTCGGCAGTGGGATAGCGACGGAGGAGCGCCGGCAGTGAGATAGTGCGCCCGTCCTGACTCACCATGGCCCGCGCAGATGTCTCCTGGCTCAGCGAATCGGGAAGCGCCTTAATCGTCAGATCCGTTCCACAGAGCCCTTGCACGAAGAGCTTCACGGTACGGGCTACCTGCCGAAGCGGCACACCGCTTAGGGCCGCTTCCACCGAAGTCAGCGCCTTCTGCGACTCCAGCGCAAAATAGGCCCTGGCTCCTTCGACACTGTAGGCCAGGACTTCCATCCCCGCTGTGAACCAAGCCTCAAAGCGAGCCGTGGCCTCGGCAGACTCCCCGATCACGCTCACCAATTCAGGCGCACGCCGCAAATAGGCCAGCGCTGTGTCCGCGTCACGCTCTGCCACCAAAGCTCCGTACTGCAATATTCTTAACCGCCATCCCTCATTCGGCACGGCACGCAACAGGCGCGGCGATTCCGATAACCAGGCAATGCCTGACCCTGGGTCACGTTCGGCCAGCAACGACCCAACCGTGATAACCCTGGCCCGCACTGACGGGTCTTCGTGATCGCCGAGAATGAGCGGACTGGTACGGAGGAATTCGATGGTTCCGAAATAGTCTGTCTTCCCTAAACTATTCCGGGAAATGAGTTTCAGCCCAAACGTCGCCCAGGCCCTGGCATCGTGAATAGGCAACACGCAAGCGATCGCGGGAATTTGGCGGATATACTCCAGCGCAACGACAAAATCGACCTGCGTCAGTTCGAACCCAATCTCCAACCAGTCCCCTAGCTGATCCGGCGGGATGACCGTCACCACTTCCGGCGACACACGGAGAAATTCCAGCGCAATATTCGCATCCCGCTCAGCCAGCTCCAACGCGGTTTTCAGCACCAACGATCGAATGGATGGTGGCTCGATCAAACCCAAAACCAGCGGACTCTCTTTGAAATACTTCAGCCCAATCGCACCGGAGGATTCGGCCAACGCAATCCCCAGATCCAGCCAGACCACCGCATCGCTGAGCCGACCCCGCTGTTGCAAATCAGGGAACGACTCGATCGCGGCGCAAGAAACCTTCGGTGAGACCCCATGCAACTCGTCGAGCAACAGCAAGACACCTTCCACTTGATTCGGTATCGCAACAGCCTCGACGAGGAGGGAAACCAGATGCTGAGCTGTAGCCGGCCCCAGCTCCTCCGCCAATTTGGCAGTCAATTGCTTATGGGTATCCGACATCTCCATCCTCGATCCAATCCGACGGAATTTGCAGGAAGTGTTGGGAAGTGTTGGATTGTAAAGGACGCCCTAGCGCTTGTAAACTATACCCCCTGCGGCGCAGGTCCCTCTTCTAACCCTCGCCCAGTGCCTTTTGCCAAAGGAGTTGCGATGGCCGAGCCCAAGCAAGAGAGTCTCGACAAGATGTGGAAGTATGTGAAGGGATTCGCGGAGAAGAGCGGGACCGCGATGCATCCCATGCCCGCAGTTACCGAAGCCGTGGTCAAGG
Source organism: Nitrospirota bacterium (assembly GCA_963782735.1). Taxonomy (GTDB): domain Bacteria; phylum Nitrospirota; class Nitrospiria; order Nitrospirales; family Nitrospiraceae; genus Palsa-1315. Next base: position 305,759 of record CAWAKW010000017.1, on the reverse strand, counting down.
GCCTCGCAATGCACATGGACGAGCTGGGCAAACCCCTCTGCCCTTGCAACTTCTACAAGGATAAAGCGGCAGAAGCCAAACTCCGCCGCTGGATGTGCGCCTGCGACGAAATGCAGATCTACAAATACTGCCACTGCCTCTTATTTGTGCGGGAAGACGGCCTGCCGATCACAGAATATCTCCCCGAAGGCCACGAAGGCCGGGAAGTTTATGGCATTGTCACGGATCCAACCCCCGACAAGGGCCGGGCGCTCAAGCACAAAGCTGCTGTCGCGCCGACACCCTTGGACGAAACACCGACGTCGTCCTCATCTGCCTCGTAACAGCCATGCCACTGCGCAACCGACTTCTGTGCGCCGCAGTCATCGTATTCCTAGTAGGAAGCCTATGCTCTAACCAGGCACGGGCCATCGAACCTGGCAACGCGTCTCCTGCCAAGACAGCACAGCCTCCAATCCTGAACGAAAAAGACCTCTTCCCCTACAAGCAGAAGGGACGAAGCACTCTGGCCGGACAAGCATTTCTTGTCTCCCCATCCGGGAAAGCCATCACCCAAGCCGGCGCTCCAGTCCATCTCATCCCCATCACTCCCTACACACGTTATTGGTTTGATCACAGCGTCAGAAACACTTCCTGTTCAACGACAGAAACCCCTGCCTCCCCTGAAAGCATCACAGCAGCGCCGCGCACTCCAACCGACTGCCCGCACGAGGCGCTGACCAGGCTCCAGACAGAAAAACGCCTAGCTCCCTATCTCCGCACAACCAGGGCCAACCCCACCGGACATTTCTGGTTCACAAAAATTCCCGCCGGGCGCTACTACCTCGTCAGCCTCATCGAAGAAGGATCGGGACCCCACAAAGAAGAACAGATGTCTGGGCTAGCCTGGCTGACTATCGAACTCGACGTAGGCGAAAAACTCACAAATCTCGTAGTAACCGACTGCAAAGCCGGTCTGTGCTGAGCGTATCTACTTTCAAAACCTCTCTTTGAATCGAATGGGATCCAGGTCGATTTCCCACGTCATTTGATTTATCCTTTCACCTGTTCAAAAACAAGTCATTCTGCTTCAAAGTTGCCATACTATTCTCAGAACCCATGAGCGAATCAACTCATTCAAGACCTGAAGACAAGGTTATCGAAGCCTTTGTAATGTATCTTGCTGGAAAGTTATATCCTGGTCTTCAAGTAATCGAATGGCCAGATAAGAACAATACGCGCACGCCCGACATTGATGCGATTGCGGAAACTGAAGGCAAACGTATTGCCATCGAACACACTAGTGCAGATTCTCTCCCTAATCAGAGACTTCATAACGACCGATTCATGGAAGCGATTGGTCATTTGGAGGAGGAGCTAAAAGGACAACTCAATAGTCGTCTACGAGTCACTATACCGTTCGGTTCCGTGCCAACCGGTATATCCTGGGATGGAGTTCGAAGCCGGTTACGAAGCTGGATTCTTCATGACGTTCCGCAGCTTCCCTACAACGATTTTGTGCATAATATTAGAATTGAGGGAGTTCCTTTCCCTCTCACTGTACAGAAGTCTAATTCTGCCACGCATGGCTTATTTCTCGCGCGTAGTGTGACCGAAGATACAGATTTCCCTCAACGGCTCCAGTCACAAATAGATCGCAAGGCACTAAAGCTGGCGAAATATAGAGACAGCTGCGATATGTTGATACTTCTGATAGAAAATGACGATATTGCTAACATGAATCGAGGAATAATGATCAGAGCAGTCGAGGCAGCTTACTGCCAATACCTACCAAGTGGTCTCGATCGGATCTGGTATGCGGACAGTTCGACTCCTGAGTCTACTCAATTCTGGAATATCACGCCTGCTTCTAGAGCAAACATAATCGCCATGAATGCTATGGAAGAAATAGAAAGACCTCCAGCGTAAGTTGCGAGCTGAAACAGGTTTTAGGAACCATTGATTTCCCCGAATCAACCTCTACTGTACTGCGCGCCACATTCTCACCCACCCGAACACGTTAAAACGCGCTCTTCACCAAACGAGGGTCTTCCGACTCTCTCCATCTCACTTTAGGGGAGTGGCCAAGGCTGCCCTTTACTGCGCGCATCGAACGAGCACATTCTTATCGTGCGCGTTCTGCGAGCAAGAAGGGCACCTGGCCGCTCCCCTCCATCCTCATTGCCAGCCACTCACCTCATACCCCTTCTCAATCAAACACCGCACCACCGCATCGGCGTATGGAGGATCTGGCTCAAGCGGCCTGTAGGCGCCGCCAACTGAACCGATGATGACTCCGAGTGCACCTCCGACTGCCGCCCCAATCGTCACGCCCGCCAATCCACCGATGAGTCCGCTCGATGCCCCTACTGCGGCGCCACTAATCAGACCCAGCCCGGCTCCAGCCGCCACGTTACCACTTCGGCTTTCGGCGTCAGGCTTCAACCCGGCCGCTTCGGCCTTCTGCTGACACATGATCACTTCAAGTTTCGCCGCCTCCCGCCCCTGCAGCTGAAACTTCGCATTCGACCGCAACATCGGTTCCGGCCCCGCACAGGCCGCAAGACTGAAAACTAAACCAGCAGTAACGATGGCCTGAAACTTCCTCAATCTCTCACCCCCATTTTCTTCACCAGAGCGGCACTCGCTTCAATGCAAGGATAGTGGGGCCAGGCTCCACTGCGTGCCCATTCTCACTCCCCCACTCCCTTCCCACCTCGTGACGGTGGCGGGATGGGCGGATCAGCTTCTACTGCGCGCATCGACCGAGCACATTCTGATCGTGCGCGGTCTGCGAGCAAAGAAGCTGGCCGCCCGTCTCGCCTTCACTGCCAGCCCGTCACCTCATATCCTTTTTCTTGCAAGCATCGATTCACGAAGTTCGTGTAGGCCTGATTCGGTTGCGACGGACCAGCGACGGCGTGGTACAACCCGGTCAACAATCCCCATACCGCCCCGCTCGCCGCTCCGATCATGGAACCGCGGCCTACTGAGCCTGAGATGGCTCCGCCGACCGCCCCAGCTGCCGCGCCGATTCCGCCACCCACTACGGTGCCGGTCGCAACACGACCGGCCTTTCCACTGCCTTCTTCAGCCCCTGCCGATTCTGCCAACTTTTTACAGTCTTCGATATCCTGCCCCGCCGCCTCTTTCCCCACCGACTGCATATGCGCATTGGGATACAGAATAGGATGTGCCGTCGAACAGGCGGTGAGCAAGAGCAATCCCCCGACGATGGAAAGACCCCTGTGCCTCATGATTTCGCCGATCTCTTTCCATCTCCAAGGTTCAAGCGAGTCATGACCAGCTGCGCGGTGGCCCCTTTTACGAGCACACGTTTATGTCGTCCGCCTGCACCGGAATGAATCTGCACCGATGAAGAAGGAATCGATAATCGGCGGGCTAGAAATCGGATCAATTCGTCGTTGGCCGCACCATCAACCGGCGGAGCTGCCACTCTGATTTTGATCGCATCGCCGTGAAGGCCCACGCACTCTGTGGAGGAGGCTTTCGGTTGGACGTGAACGGTCAGGATCGCTCCGTCTTCGGTATCCTGCACGATCAGCGCATTCATCCGCGACAGGGGACTCCCAGCCATAGGATCAAAAAATGGCCTTCACCAATTCCAGAATGCTGCGCTGCATATCGGGGTCGTCGGTGATCGGGCGGGCAATCGCAACATCGCAGGCTCGGTCGGTCGCCACGCCTTGCCGAATAAGTGTCCCGGCATAGATCAGCAATCTGGTGCTGACGCCTTCTTCCAAACCATGATTCTTGAGGTTCCGCACCTTTCCACCGAGCTTCACCAAGCTGGCCGCAAGATCACGGCTGACCCCTGCTTCCCGCTCGACCACGGTGGTTTCGACGTCAGGTGCCGGATAGTCAAACTCAATCGCCATGAAGCGTTGCTTCGTGCTTTGCTTCAAATCCTTGAGCACGCTCTGGTACCCGGGGTTATAGGAAATCACCAGAAGGAAGTCGTCGGCTGCTTCGAGAATCTGGCCTTTCTTTTCAATCGGCAGGAAGCGGCGGTCGTCGCTCAGGGGATGGATGATGACCGTCGTGTCCTTCCGCGCCTCGACGATTTCGTCCAAATAGACGATCGCGCCATGCTTCACGCCGAGTGTCAGCGGCCCATCGACCCAGACCGTCTCTTGCCCTTTGAGCAGATACCGCCCCACAAGATCGGATGCAGTGAGATCTTCGTGGCAGGCCACCGTGATCAAAGGACGGCCAAGCCGGTAGGCCATATGCTGAACAAATCGTGTCTTGCCGCAACCGGTCGGCCCCTTGAGCATAACCGGCATCTTGCTATTCGCGGCGATCGTGAACAAACCGATCTCGCCACGGACCTCCGCATAAAACGGCTCTCGCTCGATCCGATACTGTCCAACGTCGACTTCGCGTCCTTGCTGCATCGCTGTGTCTCTCTGGTCTATTTCGTCTATTTAGTTTATTTGGTTCAGTGCGGCCACGATAAACGGAACCGAGGTTGAAGATCAAGCGATCCGGCCTGGATATCAAAACACTGACAAGCAGGCGGCCTTCCGATTTCTCATGCCTATCTTGGAGGGAGTGGCCAAGACTGCCCTTTACTGTGCACATCGAACGAGCACCTTTTGAGTATTTACTCTTTTCTCCTGTCACCCTCTCAGGTCTCGCAGCCAGGGCAATCCCGACTGCGGCCGTCGAACGAGCACTGCTTCATCGTGCGCGTTCCGGGAGCAAAGGGATGCCCTGGCAGTGAGACCGCCCCCCCTGTTAGGCGGCGGCCTTCACACTGTCCAGCACTTCGCGCACCTTTTGTGCCAACACGTGTGGTGAAAAGGGCTTCGGCAGAAACCCGATCTGACGATTTATGCCTCCTTGGTCGAACACCGGATGATCCGGGTACCCCGACATGTAGAGCACTTTAATCTCTGGCCGGACGGTCAGGATCTTCTCCGCGACTTCAGGCCCGCTCATCTGTGGCATAACGACATCCGTCAACAACAGATGGATGGGCCCCATGTATTTTGCGCTGGCGAGGAGGGCTTCGATGCCATGACGCGCCTCCAGCACCGTATAGCCTTGAAGCCGCAACGTCTCGTGCACGAGACCGCGAACCGCCGGCTCATCCTCGACCAAGAGAATCGTTTCTCCGCCATGTGCCGGATCAATCGCTTCGACCGCCCCGGTCGGCCCCAGTACCTCTTGTTCGACCCGTGGAAAGTAGATCCGGAACGTCGTGCCTTGATCGGGAGCACTCTCCACAAAGATGCTTCCTCCGCTCTGCTTGACGATGCCATAGACGGTCGAGAGTCCCAGTCCCGTCCCTTTCCCTTTTTCTTTCGTCGTGAAGAACGGCTCGAACAGATGCGACCGGGTCTCAGCATCCATCCCATGACCATTATCACGAACGGCCAATAACACATACGACCCCGGCGCCAGCCCCACCGCGTCCAGGCTTGCATCATTCTCAATCGTCACATTCGTGGTTTCAATCGTCAGGCGCCCGCCCTTGGGCATCGCATCGCGCGCATTGACCACCAGGTTCATAATGACCTGCTCGACCTGTCCTGGATCCGCCTTGATGGCGCCAGTCGACTCATCGAGTTCAGCGCTGAGTTCGACGATATCTTCACCGATGAGACGCCGCAACATGCCGTCCATATTGGTCACAAGGGCATTGAGATCGAGGACTTTTGCCGCGATGAACTGACGTCGGCTGAACGCCAATAATTGACGGGTTAGCCCGGAGGCCCGATCCGCAGCCTTCTTCACCTCCTCCATGTCCTTCCGCATGGCATCGGTGGGGCCAAGACGATCCAGGAGCAACTCGCTGTACCCTCGAATCACCGTGAGGAGATTATTGAAATCGTGCGCCATGCCGCCGGCCAATCGCCCCACCGCCTCCATCTTTTGCGCCTGTCGCAATTGCGCCTCGGTTTCCCGTAACACCCCTTCTGTTCTAGCCCGCTCGCAAAATTGGCCGATCTTGAGACCGATGTCTTCCACCATTCTCAACAACTCGTCATCGGGCTGCCTTACCGAATGACTGAAGAGTTCGATGACTCCCTCGATCTCATGCCCTACTAGAACAGGAAATCCAACAGCCCCGTGAAACCCAACTTGTCGAGCCAGCGCTCCGCGAGTGAAATGAGGATCCATCGTGACGTCCGTCACCCAAGCCGACTTGCCACTGCTCCAAATACGTCCGGGCAAATCTTCGCCGCGTGAAAACCCACGTTGCAAGGTGTCCAGGGTAAATGGATCGGCCTGCACGGACGGCGCCTTCCACTGATTGAAGCAGCGCAGTACCCCGGTCGTCTTATCCACCCGCCAGAACATGCCCAGATCCCACTCCAGGCTCTCCCCGATGGCCTGAATGATTTTCGGAACAGCCTCTTCCAGGGTCGTCGCCTCGGCGAGAACTCGGGTCACTGCATACTGAGAGGCGAGACGCCGTTCAGCCCGGCGGCGGTCGGTGATGTCCCGGATAAAGGCGCTGAAGATGTACGCATCCCCTATTTTTGCCGGTGACACTGCAAGTTCAGCGGGAAGCTCCCGCCCGTCCCTATGTTGGGCAACAATTTCAATCCGGCGGTTCAAGATTGTTCCATCTCCCGTCCGAAGGAATTCACGGATGCCATGTTCAAACGCCTGACGATCCCGCTCAGGAATAATAGTCTCAGTAAGGGCCCGTCCCAGCGCTTCCTCGCGGGACCATCCAAAAATCGCCGTGGCCTGCGCATTCCAATCGGTCACCATCCCTGTCGAATCGATGGTGATCACCCCGTCAAGCGCGGTATCGACGATGGCCCGATTTCGTTCCTGGCTCTGGAGCAACGCGGCTTCAGCGGCTTTTGCCCAGGCACTTTCCTGTTGCGCCTGTCGATGCTCTGCGCGCAATCGTGTCGTGGCCCAGAACAACAGCCCCAGCATGGGAATCAAGACCACCCCGCCGGCGATCCCAACTTTCCATAAAAAGGCATGAATAGGCGCCAGGATGTCCTGTCGATCCATTCGCACCAAGACCGACCAGCCCAACCCAGCAAATTCTCCAAAGCCCCTGGTCTGCGCGTAGCCAGTCACCACCTGAACGTGCCGTTGCAGGTGTTCTTCCTCGATAAACCCCGGCACACCGGTCTCGCTCAGCAGCACCGAAGGGAGTCTAAGCTCTTTGGGACTGATGGCCCCTTTGTGGAGCAGATCTGAGTCGACAAACACCATGCCCTGCTTCGTCAACATTTGGTACTCGATTCGCTCCCCAGCTTCTGCTCCTGGTCGAGACTCAAGTGAGCGAATAGTTCTGGTAGTAACTTCCTCCAAAAATGGGACTCCCACTTGCAAATTCACAACACCCAGGAACGTGTCATGCGAGTCGAGAATCGGCGCCGTAAACGCGATGGTGTCGACACTACTCTCCCCGGTTTCCTGTACCGCAACATCGGCAATGTCGAGTCGTCGCGTCGCACGCGCAGCGATAAACGATGTGGCACGGCTATAGTCACGCCCTACCAGCGAGGGCTCCGTCGACGCCACGACCGTACCTTGAACGTCCATAACCGCTAACGACAGGTAAACCGGGGCATATGTCGTCTTCATCCATTTCAGATATTCGGAAAGATATTTCGGATCGGAAGTGTGCAACGAAACGGCTCGAGCCATCATGAGAGCGTCACCCCGGCGTTCGAATAGCATCCGGTCGAGTTTCTCGACCACTTCCGCCGCGGCCAGTGTGAGTTCTCCTCCCGTCGTCTCCACGAGGCGAGATTCGACAAACCGAATCAGACCGATACCGACGAGGACCGCGAATAGGGTCATGGCGATCAGGAGATGGGGCAACCACCGATAGCGGCGACGGTCGAGAAATGATAAGGCCATTGCGGTCTTCATGATTCACGCATCGGGAAGGCCACGAAGTTGGAAATCAGCATGGTGGGATGATAGGCCTGTTTCGATGCACGCAATCCGGGAAGACCTGCATCGTCCATTGCATTGATGTATTCGGCCCCTTCCGTCATGGCAGTCCGACAGGTCTCCCGAAATAAATACTGCGCCAGACCCGGAAGAGCCCGATCCGTCACCTCTAAGAGGACACAGAATGTCTTGCTCGTCAACCAATAGCCGAATGTATAGGCACACAGCCGGCCGTGAATCCGGACGATCCTCCCCGTGACTCGAAGGACCGACGCCTGCGACCAGAGGACTTCATGGGCCGACGACGCATCGGCCAACAGCATGACCCCAAACGATTCGAGCCCTTTCGCTTGCTTCTGCCGCGACCAATCCCCTAGGAGGGCACGACAGTCCTGACGATCACCAATCTGATAGGAGTTCATCTCAAAGGACTGCTCTCGTTCGAATCGATTGCATAGTGCGCGTTGAGACTTATATCGATCGCCCGCCAAGGCTGCGAGGTCCGTCGCACGATACAAATAGTCCGGCTCCTTGGGCATCACACGATACCCCAGCCGCTCCAACTCCGGTACCAACTGGGAAGACACATTCTCAACTCGGCTGACTGCCGAGTCACCATTCCATCGCCGCAGCAGTCCCATCGCGTCAAACAGGGGTGCATCGATCGAGTCGGCCCCGATCGGAGGCAGGGGCATGAACCAGCCGTCCGGCGATTGCGCGAAGAGGCAAAAGGCCCCATGAAGCTCCATCCACCAATAGGCCAATAATCCATTCCACATGTAGTGATAGGGTGGCGAATAGGCCGCGGGCGACTGGGGGCCACATAACTCAGACCGATCCAATGCCGTTGTCATGCGTGGAATATCGTCCAGCGTAAGCCGATGCAGCGGCGCAGGCCCCCACTGACCTGCCACGGCTTCGGTGAGGCGCGGAAGGAGGGTGAGCACCACCACGTCCTCTTGAAACCGCCCGATGAGACGAGGATGCGCGACAACATGGTTTCGAATGTCCGGTCGATCGAGCAAGGCCCTCACCCGATCGGCATGACGCTGAATCTCCGATGGAATCTCCTCTCGCATGAACGGACATTTCGTATCCCACCCCAGCAACACCTGCTCCTGCGGCTCATCCCACATCAGCGCCAAAGGATAGAGCTGACAATCGAACGGACGCTGCTCATATATGCGACAGGTTGAGGTCGCTGCTTCGAATGCCGGGCAGAGATACCCGTCTCCGTGAGGCTCGGGAGCCAGGATTACCTGTGACCCCCGCCGATTGGGAAAGGCCGTTTCCTCAACGCCCCCGGCCAGGGCCCAGGCGATTTCATTCTCGGTAAAATACGGACGAAGAGCGCTATCGGGGTCCGGAAATCGGCAACAGACATCGCACTGGAGACAGGTGCGGCTCGGCACGAGTTGTGGCAGTACAATCGGTGGTGTCACGGAATCGCCTACCCGCTCATCAGTATGTGATATGCAAACATGAAAGGAATCCAATTGGTGTGCGCCCATACTAGCACCCTTCCATAGAAGTGCCCAAGGCATGTCACTTTTTACACCGCTTCTCTCGCCCCTTGTACGGTCCTAAGGCCCGTGTTACAGTTCTCAGTCCGCATTATTCATGACGCTTTGTCGCGAAATCATGCAGCCGCACGCGACAAGCGCGAAGAGCGAAACTCGCGTGACGTGTCAGCCCCTGTCCATGCAGTCGCGTTTTTCTCCCAACGCTCGCTCGTCTCGCTTAAAGTCAGGGATCGACGATTGCGGCAGAAGCGCTCACGAATAATGCGGGTTAGGCCTCGAATGAGGGGCTCTCTTTGACACGGATACCGCCTCTGTCTGACTTGGCTACCTCCGACCTCCTACATCGTTGCGCAGTCATCCGTGACCAGCTGAGCCAAGCTGGGCTCTTTCCATCTCTGCCCGGACAGGCTTCAGCCCCAGAAGTAGCCACAACGACGACGACCTGGCGCATTGCCACCGCACCATTTCCTCTCACGAAAGGCCAGTTAGATTTTTTCCACCGACTTGGACCGCAGCTTTTTTCTTTTTATCGAGCCCTGAACCGCCTTTATAACGAAAGTGTACGCGGCCTCCAGCCAACCTGGATCGCAGGATACCTTGACCAAGGAAAGCCGGAAGGTCTGCTGACGTACAGCCGGATGAAACGGTTTCGCGACCAGCTTCCTGCGGTCATCCGACCGGATATCATCCCCACCCAAGACGGCATGCTGATCACCGAGCTCGACTCAGTCCCCGGAGGAATCGGTATGACCGCATGCCTCTCGGCGCTCTATGCCGATGGAGAGGTTGGCGGCCTCTCACTCGTGGGAGGCCCCGAGGGGATGGTGCGTGGATTTGCAGCCATGCTGAGAGCCCAGCTTGCCCAGCATACCGGATGCGTCGTGATTCTGATTTCGGAGGAAGCCAAAGACTATCGGCCTGAGATGACGTGGCTCGCGGCCCGGCTTCGAGCGATCGGCCTCGACGCCTACTGCGCGGAACCTCGTCACATTCGATTCACCGAAGAGGGCCTCAGAATAATACGCGATGGCATGGATCAGCCAATCGCCTTGATTTACCGTTTCTATGAGTTATTCGACCTCTTAAACATTCCAAAGTCCGAACTCGTCCAATATGCGATCAAGAAAGACCGGGTCGCCGTCACGCCACCGTACAAGCCGGCGCTGGAAGAAAAGCTCGCCTTTGCCCTCCTCCATCACCCGGCCTTGCAACCCTTCTGGGAACAGGCATTGGGCCGGGAGGTCTTCCTGCACCTAACCACCATCATGCCGCATACCTGGATTCTGGATCCTGCGCCGATTCCTCCGTCCGCCACAATTCCTGGTTTGGCGATCGGCGAACGAGCCGTAATGGACTGGCACGAACTGGCCACGGCAACCCAGAAAGAACGGCATTTCGTGATCAAGCCATCGGGGTTTTCCGAACTCGCCTGGGGCAGTCGCGGTGTATCGGTCGGACACGATATGCCGCAAAGCGAGTGGGCCGGCGCCATCGACAAGGCCCTGGCCTCCTTTCTCCAAACACCCTATATCCTTCAGGAGTTTCACAAGGGCCGCCTGTATGAACTCGACTACTTCGATCCGGTGACTGGTGAGATGAACCGAATGTCCGGCCGGGCCAGGCTCTCGCCCTATTATTTCGTGAGTGGCGAAAAGACCGAACTGGCTGGTATCCTGGCCACCGTCTGCCCGGCGGATAAGAAAGTAATCCACGGGATGAAAGATGCTGTCATGGTGCCGTGCGCGGTTATAGGGAACGCGAGTGCTGAGTGCTGAGTGCTCTGTCGCGAATCTCAGACTCGGAAGGCGTACTTCAGAATTCAACACTCAGGATTCAGCACTCAGAACGTAGCACTATGTCGTTAACGCTCTATCATGTTGCCTGGTGTCCCGACTGTGAGGTGGTGCGCCGGAAACTGGCTGACCTCCATATCGCATACGAGCACGTGGTCGTACCCGACTTTCGCCCGATGCGCAAAGTGGTCCAAGAAGTCTCAGGCCAATATTATGTTCCAGTCCTCACGGATGGAGACATCGTGCTGACGGAAACCGGCGACATCCTCGATCATCTGGATAAGACATACGGTCAAGAACGGATCACGGACGACTAACAGGCTGCGGGGAAACCACTGCAGGATGGTTGATCCACTCCACTGCAAAGGAGACCGGCATGGAAGCATGGAGACGCATACTCGCCGACAGTATTGTGAAGCCAAAAGACTTGGCGGACCGGCTCGGTGTCGATGCGAAAGAAATCGAAGCCATTGTGGGCGACTATCCGATGCGGATTACCCCCACGGTAATGGCGACGATCAAAGAAAAGGGTGACGCCATCTGGAAACAGGTAGTCCCGGACATCGCCGAGATGGACGACTTCGAGGCAGAAGACGATCCGCTCGAAGAAGACCTCATGAGTCCGGTCCCGCATCTTGTCCATCGCTATCCGGATCGTGTCCTATTGATGGTGACAAATCAGTGCCCGATCTATTGCCGATTCTGCACGAGAAAACGGCTGGTCGGGAAACCGGGATTCCTCAAGAAGGGTGAACTCGACCAAGCCATCGCTTACCTGCGCGAGCATACGGAAGTGCGCGACGTCATTCTCTCCGGCGGCGACCCCCTGCTCCTGCCGGATCATTTATTGGACAGGATCCTCAAGGCCCTGCGCACGATCCCGCATCTCGAACTCATTCGCCTCGGCTCCCGAGTGCCCGGCACATTGCCGGAACGGATCACCCCGGAACTCTGCGCGATCGTGAAGAAGTACCATCCGATCTATATGAACCTGCACTTCAATCACCCGGACGAGCTGACCCCGGAAGTCAAAAAGGCCTGCGGGATGTTGGCCGACGCCGGGGTACCGCTTGGCGCGCAAACCGTGCTGCTCAAAGGCGTCAACGACGATCCGGTCATCATGAAACGATTGATGCACCAACTCCTACTCGCCCGCATTAAACCCTATTATCTCTACCAGGCGGATCTGACCAAAGGTACGAATCACTTCCGCACCACAGTCGAAACGGGGCTGAACATTATTAAGTCGTTGCAGGGCCACACCAGCGGGATGGCGGTCCCGCACTTCGTCATCGATGCGCCGGGTGGGGGCGGCAAGATCCCCTTGCTCCCCGGCGACTACATGGTCCACATGGATGCCGAAGGGGTCCTCTTGAAGAACTATGAGAACAAAGCGTTCCACTATCCGCAACCGCCGCAAGGATCTGCGCGGGAACTGCCAATGGTCAGCACAGCGCCTTCACTGGGATCGTGCAGTAATGGAGAGCACGACGACCTGTGAGCACTCGCACCACGCAGGGCATTTTGCCCTACCAACAGATTAAGCAGTTGATTGCGAGCCGTGCCATCCACGCTGACGTGCCGATCGAAGACCGGCAGATCCAGCCTGCCAGCCTCGATCTACGGCTAGGACGTAAGGCCTACCGATTGATCAGCAGCTTTCTGCCGGAGCTGTCCGAGATCACGAGCCGACTCAATGTCCTGGACTTCTACCAGTCCGACCTCGTGATGTACGAGATGGACCTGACCGAGGGGGCCATTCTCGAAAAAGGCCACGTCTATCTCGTGCCGCTGTTGGAACGTGTGGCGCTACCCAAGACCCTCCGGGCGCGGACCAATCCCAAGAGTACGACCGGACGTCTGGACGTCTTTACCCGCGTTGTGACAGATCTCAATACCGGATTCGATGAAATCCGAGCCGGCTATTCCGGGCCTCTCTATCTGGAAATCGTCCCGCGCTCATTTGCGATCAAGGTGAAGACCGGATACTCCCTCAATCAAATTCGCTTCGTCCGTGGCAACGCCACCGTGTCGGACCGGTCGCTTCAAACACTCCACACGCGAGAACCCTTGCTCTACCATAACCTCCCCTCGAAGCACGCACTGGGCGCCCGCGATCTCAGGACAGATCGTGGCCTGTTTCTCCGCATCGATCTGAAGGGGGACGACCAAAACGGCTCGCCCATTATCGGCTATCGGGCGAAGAAAAATAGCCACGTCATCGATCTGTCGAAGGTCGGCCACTACGCAGCGCTCGATTTTTGGGAACCTCTGTACCGCCACCGCCAGGACAGTCTTCTCTTGGAACCGGAAGAGTTTTACATTCTTGCATCGAAAGAACGGATACGCGTACCCGCCGGCTACGCGGCCGAGATGGTCGCCTTCGAAGCAGCCTGTGGCGAGTTACGGACCCACTATGCCGGGTTTTTCGATCCGGGATTTGGGTACGGCCGCGGCGAGCTGCACGGCACCCAAGTGGTGCTGGAGGTCCGCCCCCACGACGTGCCCTTCCTGATCCATGATGGACAAACATTTTTTAAGGTTGTATACGACAGGATGCTCGCACGCCCCAGTCAGCTCTATGGCACGGCCCTCGGATCCTCATATCAACGCCAAGGGCTGACCCTGAGCAAACATTTCAAGGTCTAGCCCGATGCTGACACAGACCTCCAGCACGGAAAAGGCCGAGTTTCAGGCTAAGGCGAGGCGAAGATAAAGAACGTCGAGTCCTCGCTCAACCTTGACCTCGACCTCAGCCTACCTCGTTCGCTCAGAATTCGGACGTTTCACGCTTCACGCTTCACGCATCACGACCGACGAGGAACCAGCTGACCATGTCGCCAGAACCAACCAACGAGCCGGAGCACCGCGAACCGGAGGACGATTCCGGGGGCGACAGCCAGCTGCGCGTCGCCGGGATGATCGTGGGTACCGCCCTGATTTTCATCGGCTTCCTCGACGTGTTTCTCTCGATCAGTGGAGGATTCGAGATCGACGTCATTCCCTTCTTGATTTATTTCGGTGGGGTCGCCGTGTGGGCGAATGCCGTCGTCGAAAACACGACCCTCCGCTACAGTATCATCGGCGGCGCCCTCCTACTCGCAGCAGTCTTCTTCCACTATGGGGAAGTCCTCTTCTGGCACAAGCAAGTGTTATTTTGGTCCACCGTGGTGGTCGTGATGTATTTCATGTTCAACGAACCGAAAAAACGCAGCTGACAAGAAGACTGAGGTTTAGGCTAAGGTTGAGGCGAAGATGATGAACGTCGAGTCTTCACTCAACCTTGACCTCGACCTCAGCCTAGTTCACTCGTTGCGGGTCATCGAAGTTTTCGCGCGCCAACATAGTTTTCCCGCAACCGTCTAACGTGTCATGGCGATGCCGATCTCGGTCATCATCCCCACACTGAACGAAGAACGGACGATCATTGCGACACTCGCGCACACCGCCACGCTCGGCTTCGATGAACTCATCGTCATAGATGGAGGAAGCACCGATGAAACTCCCGCACTCGTCGAATCATATCGACACAGGACTCAGTCCTCAGCACTCAGTCCTGTACAATGGGTGACCGCTCCACCCGGACGCGCCCGGCAAATGAACGAAGGCGCAAAGGCCAGTCGCGGAGAAATCTTATTATTTCTCCATGCCGACACACAACTTCCAAGCGATGCGAAAACGATGATCGAGACGACGTTAGCCGATCAACAGACGGTAGGCGGGCGGTTCGATGTTCGGTTCGACCGCCCATCGGTGTGGGGAACGATCATCAGCAGGATGATGAACTGGCGATCGAGACTGAGCGGCCTCGCCACCGGCGATCAGGCCCTGTTCGTACGTCGCTCTATCTTCGAGCAGATGGGGGGCTTCGCCGACATGCCGTTGATGGAGGATATCGAGTTTTCCCGCAGACTCAAACGGAAGGGAGTGATCGCAACCCTCACCGCAACCGTGGCCACCTCGTTTCGTCGATGGGAACAGCACGGCCCCGTGCGGACGATCCTCTTGATGTGGACCTTACGGTTCCTGTATTGGGTCGGCGTGAGCCCTCATACACTGAGTCGGTGGTATGGATTGGTACGATAACTTATGAAACAGCCTTCCTCTCCATCGTCTGAAACCTCACGCCTGACGCCTCACACGGCTCTCGTGATCTTTGCTAAGGCTCCGATCCCTGGCGAGGTGAAGACGCGACTCTGCCCGCCGCTGACGCCTGACGAGGCTGCCACCCTGCACGGCAGCTTCGTCCTCGACATGTTGGAACGGACCAAACTCGCTGTTGCAAAACTTCAACTCCCCTTTCATCGGTACCTGGCCTGTGCGCCTTCCTCCGAGCTGGTGTTTTTCAAAATTATGGAAGAACGACAGGGCGTCTGCCTGTTGGATCAAGTAGGAGAGAATCTGGGCCAGCGGATGCACCGCACTTTTGTCGACTTATTCGCCAAAGGCTATAAGCAAGTGATCATCGTGGGGACCGATGTCCCAACCTTGCCCCTGACGGTCTATCAAGAGGCGTTCGCGATGTTGGGCCGCTCAGGTGTGGTCTTGGGGCCAGCCCTTGATGGAGGGTATTACCTGATTGGCCTCAAGCAGCCAGCAGAACAACTCTTTACCGGGGTACCCTGGTCCACCGATCAAGTCCTCGCCGTCACACAACAACAGGCCAAGGTGCTGGGTTTGTCTATCGAACTCACCACCGCATGGCGCGACGTGGATACGATCGCAGACTTGCAGGCGCTCATCACAGAGTGCCGAGAGGACGACAAGAAGCCCAGGCAAGACCGGACCTTCTCCATGCGAACAGCCGGCACATTGCAGCTGCTCGAGACTAGACTCAAAACTCGATAAGATAGACAATCAATTACACCAACCACGGAAGGGATCATCTATGGCAGAGCGAGTGGCCCTCATCACCGGTGGGGCCAGAGGTATCGGACGTGGGATCGCACTCGACCTGGCGGCACAACAGTGGTCGGTCGCCATCTGCTACCGAACGAGCGAAGCAGAAGCAAGAGCCACATCCGACGCCATCACCAGCCATGGAGGTCGTGCGCTCTCGATTCGCTGTGACGTGTCGGACCCCCTAGCGGCCAAAGGTCTCGTGGCCCAAGTCGAACAGCAGTGGGGACGGATCGATGCGCTGATCAACGGCGCAGGACCATACCATCGCGTGAACCTGTTCGACGAAACGGTCGAGGGCTGGAACGAGATGTTCAACGGCAACCTCCATCCCATTTTCTATCTCGCCAAAGCAGTGGCACCGGGAATGAAAGCTCGCAAATCCGGGCGCATCATCAGCTTCAGCATGGCCAACGCCGATCAAATGGTATCTCAGCCGGACGTCACGGCCCATTACATCGCCAAGGCCGGCGTCTTGATTCTGACTCGCACGCTGGCCAAACTGTTGGCGCCCCATGGCATTACCGTCAATGCGATCTCGCCCGGCTTCATCGATTCAGGCAGCGCGCCGCCGGAAGAATTAGCCGGAATGACCAAACGCATCCCAGCCGGATACATCGGAACGGTAGACGACACCGTGGCGGCAGTGCGCTATCTCCTCAGCGACGAAGCGCGATACGTGAACGGAGCCAATATTCAAGTCAGTGGGGCGTGGGGGGTGTGAGAAGGCTGGACAACCTCGGCTCTGTGCTCGCGCAACGCGCGGCCTCGGAAGGCCCTCGTTGGACGCGCGCAGTTGAGCCAAGGCCGTCCAGCCTTCTTGAAATGACGAAGAAGAGGAATATGAGGGAGGTCTTATGAAATCAGAACAAGAACGGACAGCACACGGTCGGTTTGTACAGGCCCTCCAACACGAACATCTCACCTGTCCCAAGCCTGGCTGCGGCGGAGCGATGGACGTCACCGATCACACCCCCCACCTCGGTCGGATCAAGATCTACGAAGCCGAATGCAAACAATGTCATACAAAGGAACAGATTACCGGCAAAGAACAGCCAACCCCACCGTGGGACGGCGCCTCGATCACCATGATGGCTGAAGTCCATCTCCTACACGATCAACCCACATGCCCCTTCGACGACACCCCCATCACCTTCACATCCATGCCGAATCCCCGACGCAAAGCCCGCTACCGCCTCTCCTGCTTCTACTGCGGCAGACATGCGGAATTGAACTGGCCGCCGGCGGAAGCCAAGAGGTAGGAACGGCACCCATGATTGGTTCTTTGCTCCCGGAACGCGCGCCCTGAGAAGGGCCTCGTTCGACGGCCGCAGTAGAACCAATCATGGGTGTCGTTCCTGGAGAGAAAAACAAGCTTAGAAGAAGTATGAGAGGGGATCTCCCGTGCTCGCGCAACGCGCGGCCTCAGAAGGCCCTCGTTGGACGCGCGCAGGTGAGGTTCAGCGTCCTCACCCCGCGAAGTGAGTGTGTAATGAAGCAGCGCTTGTCGAGTCGAAGAAACGATTACCAATCAACACACATGCCGAGACTTGTAGCGGCCTAACAACTGAGTTCAGCTGCCCGATGAGGCGTCAGCTGCAACGACATGTTAGACGCCTGTTCGGCAGCTTCAGGCATTCGACTCAAGGGCGGACCTGACGACCGACGCCACTGACTCGCGGGTAATGCCGCGAGTTCTGCAGTACTTTGACTCAAGCCACTCGACGAGATTCTTGGTGCCCTTGCTTGCATTGCATCCGACGCAGCATCTCGCGATGTTCTTGCCCGTGATGATGCGTGCGTCATTGATGATGTGCTCCCATGACGGCCGATCGCGTCGACTCTCGCTCTGCGCCGTGAACTCTACTCCACAGTAGACACAGCAGCGGTCGCGTTCAATGACCTCGCGCTCCAGCCAGTCGGGAATGTTCCAGCGGTTCATGTCACTACGCCTCGTCGATGCGGCTACGCCAGGCGCCTAACCATGTATTATCTGGTTCCGTATAAAATGCCAAATGCTTTGCGGCGCGGGATAAGACCTAGCACCTTTCAGCGGCGTCACAGGTCGTCGACTGAACTCATTACACCCAGCCGGCCTCGAATGAGTGCAAGAAAACCGTTGAGGGGGAATCAGAGTCTCGCTCTCAGCAGCTCAGAGGCACTCTAAGCCGCGCTGCGCTTTGTCGTGCGGCTGCTTGACCGCGGTGTTGACGGACGAAGCTGGCCACAGGGCGCTTCGGCATGCAACCTCAATCCCAGTGCTCCTACTACTTTAAGGATAGTGTCGAAGTCGGGGCTCCGCTCACCGGAGAGTGCCTTGTACAGACTTTCGCGAGACAGACCCGCATTCTTCGCAACCTGGGCCATGCCCTTGGCGCGAGCAATATCGCCCAACGCCTTGGCGATAAATGCCGCATCCCCATCGGCCTCTTCCAGGCACGCCTCCAAATACGCCGCCATTTCCTCCGGAGTACGAAGGTGCTCGGCGACATCGTAACGAGTGGTCGTAGTTTTGCTCATCATTCGCTCCTAGAGGCTATGTCCGAAGAGGCCTGGCTCGGTCCTCACCTGCGCACGTCGAACGACCACCGTTTCATCGTGGGGGTTCCGTGAGCAGGTGAGGACCAAGCCAGGCCCCTCTTACTTCCTTCCCTCCCCAAGCCGCTGAATGACAAAAATAGGAAGGGCGTCTGTCGAACTCTCACTGCGCGCGTCCAACGAGGGCCTTCTGAGGCCGCGCGTTGCGCGAGCCAAGAGAGTTTGACAGACGCCCTTCCTGATCTCTTCGACTGCTCTATTTTCCGAACGCTTTTTTCAGCAGCGGCTCTATCTCGCCTTTGGCCGCCATCGGATCGAGGATATCGGTATCGCCGTAGAACTGCCCGTCGATGAACACCTTGGGGAGGGTCGGCCAGTTGGTCATTTTTGCGAGCGCTTCTCGTTTGGCCGGTTGAGACAAGACGTCGACGAGTTCATAGGGATACCCGTACTTGTCGAAAAACTGCATCGTCTCTCTCGTGAACCCACACATCGGCATCAGTTTGGTGCCCTTGCCGTAGATCAAAATCTTGTGCGCGGCGACTTCCTTGTTAATTTCTTCTTGAATGGGATCTGCCATGGGTCGGCCTCCTAGGTTTCATCTGTGGTTTTAGCTGTAATTTCAAGCGCGTGAATCCGCCCATCTTTTAATGGGCCATCCAACGCCTGATAGACCAGGCGATGCCGATCCAGCAGATTCTTCCCTGCGAAGGCTGCCGAGATCACCACCACTTTGAGATGATTCATCGTACCGGTCCGATCCGAGACCGTGACTGCGGCATCCGGCATCATCTGGCGCACATATTCTGTCAGTACATCCGGCGTAATCATACCCCCTCCGATCTCATTTCATTGTCAGAATACTCCAGCCTCAGGCCCAAAGGCAATTCGCGGTTTGTCTGGTCTATCTGGTCTATCTCGTCTGTCTGGTTCATCTGGTTTCTCTGGTTTGTTTTGTTCAACCAAACAAACGAAACAAACCAAATAAACGCAAACGCAACGCAGCTCAGCGCTGGTGGTGGATTTCAGCCCAGGCTGGTGGATAGCCACCACGGTTGCCTGTGTCGCGTCACGTCAAGACGCCGCTTTGCTGGGAAACTTAAGCCATTACCTTATAGCCATGCTGGCACGAGCATTGCGCTTAGTTGGGACAAGAACAGGTGAGCTGACCATGATGCAACTATATCTACCTATCAACCAAGGAGGGTGCCATGGATGAGTTCAAGTCTGGGTTTTTTGTCGGGGGAGAGGCCTGCGAAGGACGGGTGCTCGTGGTAGACGACGAGCCCGATATTCGGAAAGTCGTGAAGATGACTCTGCAGAAGGCCGGCTATGAAGTCCTTGAAGCGGAAAACGGTGAGAAGGCGATTGAGGTCATCAATTCGGGCGAAAACCGACTCCTCCTCGACGTCGTCATCTGCGATATTCGTATGCCAAAAATCAATGGGGCCGAAGCCGTCGCCTACTTCCGAAGTAATTACCCTCGCGTCCCGCTCATCGTGCTGACCGGCTTCCCGGATACCGATATGGCGACCTCCTTCCTCCGTCAGGGCGTGGTGGATTATCTCGTCAAGCCGGTCGAAGGAGAGAAGTTGAGAGCAGCCGTCGCACGAGCGATAGAACAGCGTGAGCTGGCACGGCTGTGACCACGGACCTCCATCCTCTCTGTGCCGGGGAGAGGCAGGCTCCCCCTTGCTCTCATCGGCACAGAGAGCCACAACCCTGCGACACGGAGGTCGTCTGAATGGAACGCTCCGACCATACCAAGGTCGCTATTCTGGGAGCGGGCCGTGGCGGCTGCGCGCTGTTAGATCTGCTGCACCACATCCCGTCGATTAAGATCGTCGGCATTGCAGACCGTGATCCTGCTGCACCAGGGCTGCAACGCGCGCGTGAGCTTCAGATTCCCGTCACCACTGATATGCCGGACCTGATCGGCAACCATGGCGTGAGCCTGATTATGGATGTCACGGGCGATCCGGAGATGGAGACGTATCTGCATGCCCACAAACCCCCTGCCGCAAATATCCTCAGTGGATCAGCCTCTCATCTATTGTGGAAACTGATTCTGCATGAATCCAAGCTCGAAGCCGAGCTCCTCCAGTCGGAAAAGCTTGCGGGAATCGGCTCATTTGCTGCGGGAATCGCGCATGATATCAACAACCCCCTGCAACTCATTTTGGGCCTGGCGGAAAACCTGGCGGAGGAAGGCGACTTAGCCGTTGTCCACGAACAAGCCCGGGACATTATTGAAGCCGTTAAACGGACCAGTGCCATCTGTCGGGACCTCACCCGCTACTCACGGCGCGCATCCCCCCACGAAGATGTGCTCGTGTCTATCAACGAAAAGCTGGACGAGGCGCTGAAAATCGCACGTTACGCGGTAAGTTTCCATGATATTGAGATGATCAAACAGTACCAGCCGGGCGCCGCTGTCAAAGGCAATCCGGATGAGTTACTGCACGTTCTCGTCAACCTCATCACCAATGCGGTCCATGCCATGGAGCTCGTTGGCGGCACACTGACGCTCGAGACCACACTTCGTGACGGACATGTCGACATCCGAATCTCCGATACGGGATCCGGTATCCCCCCGGACAAAATCCAGGAGATTTTTGACCCATTCTTCACGACGAAGGCCCCCGGCAAAGGTACGGGGCTGGGACTCTATAACGTCAAAACCATCGTCAGCAATATGCACGGCACGATTGCTGTCGACAGTCAGGTCGATAAGGGAACGACCTTTACCTTGACCTTTCCCAACGCCGAGCCCGCCGGGCAAGGATGTCCGTCATGAATCCCGCGCACCCCCCATCCCGCGCAGAAACGAGGTGGGGGCTCCAACCCAAACTGATTCTATCCATGTTGCTCGTGGGGGTGGTGCCCCTCATGGTGGGTCTCGGTCTCGCCTTTTGGCAAGGCTCTCGCGAAATCCAGGTCGTCAACGGCGGAAGCTTCAAGGCCCTTGCCGAGGAGACCGCACGAAAAATCGATCTCTTGATGTCTGATGAAATCGCCCGAACTTCACGGATCGCGGCAGACCCTTCGATCATACATGAACTTGAGCAACGGCGCGATGCCTTCCTGGACATGACCGAAGATGAGCGTCGCCGAGCGGTGGACAGGCTCAAAGGAGGCTGGGAGGCCAAAGATCCCGCGGCAATCCAGGCCATCACGGGAAGCAAAATGGCCGGCGTGATTCAGGAATATCTCTCGGGAGCCAAAAGCGAAGCCGATCAACTGGTACCACAAGTGGTCCGGTCTGCCACCAAGATGCTGTACATCACCGACAGTGAGGGCAACCTGGTTGCCACGTTGAACACGCTGCCTCCCTTTGCCAATAAAGAGACGGCCTGGTGGAAAGGCGCCACCCATCGTGGAGTCGGCCAGCTCTTCATCGAAAATGTGCATTTCGACGAACGTACCCAGACCTATGTCATCAGCATCTCGCTTCCCATTATGGATCGCATTCAGTATGGAACAGTCGGCATGCTCCATCGCGTGATCGACGCCAAAGAGTTGATCTCGCCCTCGATCTCTCCCATTCGCTTCGGCAAGACCGGGCATGTGATGCTGATCGACCATCGAGGGATCGTCATGAGCTGTCCCATTCTGCCGACTGGCGTCCCGCTCTCCGATGCACAGCTCATTCCCCTCGTCACGCCTCTTCAGCCAGGCTGGGTCAGTGCGCCGAGCGATGGCCATGGTGGACAATCGACCTCCATTATCGGATTCGCCCCGGTGCCGGAAACCAGCCGAGCCACGAATAGCGACCTAGGCAAAGGCTCCTGGCACACCTTCGTGTGGCAAGCCTCCGACGAACTCTTTGCCCCGATTCGTCACTTCCTCACCTGGATGGCCATATTCAGTCTCATCGCCGTGGGTTTGATGACGTCTCTCGGCTACCTTGCGGCCAATCGCATTGTGAAGCCAGTGCGCCGATTACAGGCAGCGGCACAATTGATCGGGCGCGGTGAGCTTCGGCAGCCCATCGACATTCAGACCGGCGATGAGCTCCAGGATTTGGCCGACGAATTCAATCGAATGAATCGCCAATTAGAGGCAGCCTTTGCTGGCTTGACTGATCAAGTGACCATTAAAACGCAACAAGTGGAGTCCCTGCTTCACTCGACGGACCAGATCCTGGATGCAGTCCCAACCCCGATCATCATGGTCAATCACGACGAACAGGTGCAATACATCAACCGGGTCGGACGCGAGTCCTTTCAGCCCATACTTGATTCGACCCAATCAATCCCCTTGTTCGATATACTGCCCGTCGATGCTGCTGTTCGAGAGCACCTGCGGAAAGAATTCAGACGTGCGGGGAACGGAGAACATGTCGCGCCGGCATCCGAGGCAGAGGATGCCGCTGTCGTCAACCGCGCCCGTGACCCGTTAGCCCCCGCAATAGGAACGGCGGAACCAAGCATTCGACAGGAGATCCAGATTGGCCCCCGGCGGTATCACTATCAGTGGTTCCACATGGCGGGAAGAAACCAGGGAGAGGATCGGATCGGCCTTGTCTTCAGGGACACGACTGACGACAGCCTCCTCCAAGACCAGCTCATCCAGGCAGAGAAATCAGGCAGCCTTGGGACCCTCACCGCCGGAATCGGACATGAGTTGAACAATCCGCTCTTCGGAATTCTCGGACTGGGAGAAGCCATCGAAGAAGAAGCCAACCTTGATCGCGTCAGATCCTATGCCCGTGACATCGTCCAGCACGGTCGTCGAATGGCCGCCATTATTCGAGACTTCACCGGCGTCACGGCTCGCGAGACATCGAACCAACGGCAACCGGTCCACCTCGAGCGGGAGCTCGATCAGGCCATCGAGACACTCACGAGCAGCATGGACTCCTCAGGACTCGCAATCCAGAGAGCCTATGCGGGGGACACCTGTGTGCTGGCCCTCCCCGACCAACTCAGACAGGCGTTCACAAACTTGTTGATGAATGCCATTCAGGCAATAAAGGGCCGAGGCACCTTGCGTCTCTCGACCTCCCTGGTCGATACATCCGTCGTGACCACGATCGCGGATTCAGGCCCCGGCATTCCGAAACAACATCTGTCAAAGATTTTCGATCCATTCTTTACCACAAGGGGACAGGGCGAAGGATCCGGACTCGGCCTGACCGTTGCGCGCCGCATCATCAAGAAATTTGGAGGGGACATCAGAATTGAGAGCCAGGAGGGGAGCGGCACCTCGTGCATCATAACCCTCCCGGTAATTCCTATTTCGCCGCCCACACAGGAGGCTTCATGCACCGAGTCAGCGTCTCGCTCTATGCCGCGGCCCTCACCATCCTGATCTCCGGGCTCTGGTGGGGGCCCTACGCCCTATCCGCCAAGGAACGATCTGGATCGTCCGGCATCCCGCCGGAGAAAGCGGCGGCCTATGTCTATGCCGTCATCAAGGCCGATCGCACGCTGTACACGACGGAAATCGTCAATCGACTCCAAGCGAAAGGCGTCACCACGGCGTCTGAACATTGGGAGCAGGAGAACGCCCTCATGTTGCCGGCCCAATTTCTCCAGCACTCAGGGAAGCTGGCAGCCGAGAACGGAAGCGGGGTCCGGTATCGACTGATCGGTCTCTGGCCTATTTATCGACGCAACGCGCCGGCGAGCGACCTGGAGCGCAACGCGTTGGAGTCTCTTCGGAAGAATCCCGACCTGCCGGTCACCGGAATCGTGACCAGTGGGCGCCAACAATACTTTCAGGCGATCTATCCAGACCTCGCCGTGTCACAGGTCTGTGTCGACTGCCACAACGGTCACCTGCTCAGCCCAAAACGGGACTTTAAGCTCAACGATGTGATGGGTGGGATCGCCATCACCATCCCGCTGGAATAGGGATGTCAATGGCCGCGCAAAACAGGGGGAGCAAAATAAGGAAAGAAAAAACACGGCGTGATGCGCTACCGCTTCGTCATGGATTTGGATACCCACAGGGAAGAAGCGGAGGACCTGTGACTGCGCTTAGTCGCGAGATTCTTTCTCGACTGCCACAATCTGCTTGGCCCGGTGTGCGGAAAGATCACTGACGCTGCCCGGCAACTTCGGAAGCTCATCGGACCAAGGGGTCACTCCCATGTCCGTCGCACCTTGGAGCTTGGCGCCTTCTTCCATGATGAGTATCGGCGTCAGGATTTCTCCAATGAGCGTCGCCGTCTTCAGCAACTGGATTCGCTCATTTGCGGTCACCTTCGCCTTGATGCGACCGCTGCTGACCACCGTGCCGGCCGTAATCATTCCCTGCACCAATCCATCCTCGCCGATGATGACATGTCCCTTGGTCTGAATTTCTCCATCGAGGCAGCCATCGATCCTCACCGTTCCCTCAACATGGATCTGGCCTTTCAACACCACCCCTTTGGCCAAAAGGGTAATGTTGTCATCTCCAGCAAAGCTATTACTTTTCATGCGTCATCCCCCCTTCACACCCGATCGTTGAGGCCAGCTTACACCATTCCCCGTAGCGAGGCCTAGGAGAATCCAAAAGTATGCCTGAGCCGTTCCCATATTCCCTCTCCATGCACCTCACAGTAGACACTGGGCTCCGTACCCTCGATGAACACTTCCGACACCTGTTCGGGACACTGTGACGTGGCCAACTGCCCGGTCTTCGGATCGATGTCGCGGGCGACGACACCAGGCGGCATTACGAAAGCGGGAGCAGTGGGTGGAATGATCCGGCGCGCGAGGTCCATCCAAATCGGCAGGGCTGCCTGCGATCCTGTGAGACGCAGAGGCCGTTCGTCATCGAATCCCACCCAGACCCCGATCACCACGTCGGACGTATAGCCTACAAACCAGGCGTCGCGATAGCCGTCGGTTGTACCAGTTTTCCCGGCGACCGAGCCTTGGAGTCCGATCACTCTGGCTTTGCTCGCAGTACCCCGCTGGATAACGCCTTCGAGAAGAGATGTCAACACATAGGCCCCTTGCGGCGAGACCGCCTGTTGCCGATCCGGCAGGTTATTCCACACGATATCCCCCTGTCGGTCCCTGGTCGATCGCACCGCAGTCGGCTTGACGGCGATTCCTCCGTTGGCGACCGCTCCATACGCCGATGTGATCTCCATCAACGACACCGATGAACTGCCCAAGGCCACCGACGACAAGTCATCACCGATGGCGCTCGTCACACCAAGACGATGCAGCAGCTGCACGATCGGCTTAGCTCCCAAGGTCTTGGCTGCCCGCACCGCCGGCACATTGAACGACTGCTCCAACGCACTCCGCACGGTGACAAGCCCATGGAATTGTTTGTCGTAGTTCTGCGGAGACCAGGGACCGGTCTCCGATTCAAAAGTTACCGGCTCGTCCACCAGCAAGCTCGCTGCGGTCAACTGGCCGGCCTGACCCTCACGGGCCGCTTCCAGCGCCGCAAGATAGACGAAGGGTTTGAAGAGTGAGCCCGGTTGCCTCCGCGCCTGAATGGCGCGATTGAATTGACTCCGCCGATAATCCCGCCCCCCGACCAACGCCAGCACCGACCCGGTCTTGGGATCGAGCACCACTACCGCCCCTTGCACCGGTTCTAACGTACTCTTGAGATGGGGATGTGCAGTCTCTATCTTGGCCAGTCCCTTCTCCAACGATTCGGTGGCCGCCTGCTGGATCATGGGATCGAGCGTGCTATCGATCCGTAAGCCCTCCGGCAAGGGAACCACGCCGACTTCCTCTACCTGACGAAGCACCGAATCGACGAAGTAGGGCGCATCGGTCAGGCCGTCCTCTGACGGAGTCACGCGCAACGGTGCATCCATAGCACGTTGCCAAACCTCTTCCGTCAGAAGACCCGTCTCCCGCAGCCGCCGCAACACGACAGCACGCCGTTGCTTTGCCGACTCAGGATGTTTTGTCGGCGCGTAACTATTAGGCCCCTTGATCAGACCGGCGATCATCGCGACCTCTTCGACCGTCAATTCCTGAAGAGTCTTGCCGAAATAGCGGTAGGCTGCCTCGCGCACCCCAAATATCGAGACGAATCCCGCCTGCCCGAGATAGATTTCATTCAGATAGCTTTCGAGGATGTCCTGTTTCGTATACTTCACTTCCAATACCAGCGCCGCCAGGGCTTCTTTGAGTTTTCGTCCCATCGTCCGCTGCGGTGAGTAAAACAAATTCTTCGCTAATTGCTGCGTGATCGTGCTGCCGCCCTGCACCACCCCGCCTTTCGTGACATTGGTCCAGAGCGCCCGTCCTACGGCAATGGGATCGATGCCGAAATGGGAATAGAACCGGCGATCTTCGATGGTCAAGACCGCCTCAATAATCCGCGGAGGAATCTGTGCCAATGGAACCCATTCGCGCACCTGGCGCGACTCACCCCGCACACCACTCAGGAGTTCCGGTTCCAGAAAGATGGGGAAGAGCGGCATCCCATCAAGCGGAGAGACGACATCCACTACTCGCCCCTGATCCAACGACAACGTCACCATGATCGCGCCGACATGGCCCTCCGGCTGCGGATGGAGATAGACCGTCAAGGCCTCTCCGGTCAGCTGATAGTCGCCAGGAGACTGCACCGGCACAGACACTCGTCGATAGCCCAACCGTTGCAGCCGCTCAAGCAGGTGACTCTGTGCAAGCGAAAGATCGGGTTGCAGCAGGAAGGGCCCACTGTACAGACGCAGCGGAGGATGCTCGTCGCTCTTGGGCAGGGCCAGAAAGGTTGCCAAATACGCGCCATAGGCCACAACGACGAGGCCGAGCACGGCAACGAAGCCTGCCAGGACCATGCTCGCATATGTCACCCATCGTTTAGGTCTATTCACGGTTCTAGCCCGCATTATTCATGACGGTTCGTCGCGAAATCGCCGAGCTGTGTCGCGAGACCAGCACGCGGAGCCGTGAGAACCCGATGCGTACTCGTGCAGTACGGTGAGGGTCCGAGGGGCGAGCCTGCTGGCCGAAGGCTCGTCGTAGCAGCGGATCGGTAATTGTAGCAGAAGCGTTCATGAATAATGCGGGCTGTAACCTCACCACAGCATAACCGAAAAACAGACAGGTTCATCTGGTTGCTCTGGTTTATCTGGTTAGTCGGTCCAACCAAATAAACGAAACAAACCAAACAAACCAGAAGAACTAATTGGTTTTTACGCCTTACTCGTTCCGATCTTCTGAGGCAGAAGCGAGCCAGCAACCATCCCTATCGCCGCCATGAGAAAGCCGACCAGTTGTGGAGGCCACATTGAACCGGAGGGACCGAACAGTTCCAGCCCCAGCCAGGTCATCAGCCCAGCGGCAAAGGCGCACAAGGCTCCTTGTGTCGTCGCTCGGGACCAAAAGAGCCCGGCACAGAGTGGAACGAAGGCCGCTACCAGCGTCACCTTGTAGGTGTTCACGACCAGCTGGTAGATGCTAGAGCTGGAGATGAGTGCGATGGTCAGGACCAGGGCGGCAAAGACCACCACTACCAGCCGCATGACCCGAAGAAACTCTCGGTCAGTGAGATGCGGCAGCGCTCCCTTGATCACGTTCTCGCTCAGTATCACCGACGGAGCCAACAGCGTCGCGCTTGCACAGCTCATCACCGCTGAGAGGACGGCCCCGAAAAACAGGATCTGCGCGAAAACCGGTGTGTGATGCAGGATCAAGGTCGGCAACACCAGCTGAGAATCCTGATCGAGAAGGGTAGTGAACAGAGCCGGATCGATCAGCGTCGCCGCATAGGCTAGAAACATCGGCACAAAACAGAAACAGAAATAGAGCGTGCCCCCCAGCAGCGATCCGCGTATGGCCGTGCGTTCGTCCTTCGCCGAGGTGATGCGTTGAAACACGTCTTGCTGGGGAATTGACCCCAACATCATCGTCATCCAGGCCCCGACAAAGGGAATCCAAGCCGCGAACGTAGCCGGCGGAAACAGTTCCAGCTTGCCGGCTTGGGCTGCATGGCTGATGACCACGTCCACGCCTCCGGCCAACCCACTCACCACGGAAGCGATATAGAGCAGCCCTCCCATAATCACGGAGATTTGGACAAAGTCCAGAATGGCGACGGAGAACATGCCGCCAAACGTCGTATAGACCAGGACGATCACTGCGCCGATCACCATCCCGACCGGCTGACTCACTGCGCCCCCCGTGACCGAGTTCAGCACTAATCCAAACACTTTGAACTGCGCAGCCACCCATCCGAGGTAGGACGCTGCAATACATACGGCACAGAGGACTTCGACGACGCGATTGTACCGTAGACGATAGAAGTCGCCGATGGTCAAGAGATTCAGCCGATAGAAACGGGGAGCAAAGAATAATCCGACCAGGATCAAGCAGAGGCTCGACCCAAAGGGATCGGCGACGACGCCTCGCAATCCTTCCTTCACGAACGTGGCCGAGATCCCGAGTACGGCCTCTGCTCCGAACCAGGTCGCAAAAACCGTGGCGATCACGATCGGCAGCGGCAAACTCCGACCGGCCACCGCAAAATCCTTGGTGGTATGGACTCGCCTGGCAGCAGCCAGTCCAATCCCAACCGACACAAGTAAATAGAGAGTAACGAATCCAAGAATCATGAAGGCAGTTTAGGCATAGGTGTGGGCGGATTCTAGCAGGATGCTGAAAAAGTCCGCCAGCATTCTGCTAGCATAATTATCTTGAGCCCCACCGCTACATCGCATACCCTATGCAAGTCTAGGACTTGCGATATCAGGTCCGGCGCAGTTACACATAAAAGAAAGGACAGCTCATGCGCGTCATTGTCTCTTGTTTGGTAACCCTGCTCTACCTTGGGACCACCTCGGCATTCGCTGCGGCGTCAGAGCCCACGACCGATGAACAAAAAACTCTCTATGCCTTGGGATTGGCCATCAGCCAATCGCTCGGGACTTTCAACCTGAACGAGTCCGAGCTCGATCTCGTAAAATCCGGCATCGCCGATGGGGTCTTCAAAAAGACTCCCAAGGTAGACCTCCAGACGTTCGGCCCCAAGATTCAGCAACTGCAACAGGCCCGTGCCTCGGTCGTTGCAGAAGCGGAGAAAAAAGCGGGGGCCGCGTTCCTCGCGAAAGCCGCAGCAGAATCCGGCGCCAAGAAAACTGAGTCCGGCGCAATCATCACGACGATCAAGGAAGGGACAGGCCCAACCCCGAAAGTCACGGACACGGTGAAGGTGCACTATCACGGAACTCTGACCGATGGAACCGTGTTCGATAGTTCCGTCAAGCGGGGCGAGCCGGCCACGTTCGGATTAAATCAAGTGATCAAGTGTTGGACGGAAGGGGTCCAGCAGATGAAGGTCGGCAGCAAAAGCAAGTTGGTCTGCCCGTCCGCTATCGCCTATGGCGACAAAGGCGCGCCCCCCCAGATCAAGCCCGGCGCGACGTTAGTGTTCGAGGTCGAACTCCTCGAAATTGTCGCGGCTGCTAAGTAAGTCCACACTGTCGTTCTCATGAGGTCGAGCGGGACATGCTCCCGCTCGACCTCACTTAGTCACCCATTCCACGAAAAGCTGGGCCGTTAGCGCAATGAAGGAAACTCTCCTGTGAGATGAACCCAGGCAGGCAAATTTGTCTTGATCCCCATCGCGACATCGCATAGTTTACAGATCTTCGAGCCTTGTGATATCGATATCAAGTCCGCCGCAGCCACACATAAAGAAAGGGCAGCTCATGCGTTTCGTTGTCTCCTGCTTGGTGACCGTACTCAGCCTTGGAACCACTGCATCATTCGCAGCGACCCCAGAGCCCACAACCGATGAACAAAAAACCCTCTATGCCATAGGATTAACCATCAGCCAATCGATCGGCACCTTCAGCCTGAGCGAGGCCGAGCTCGAGCTCGTGAAAGCCGGCATCACCGATGGAGTATTCAAACGCCCCTCTAAAGTGGACCTCCAGACGTTCGGCCCGAAGATTCAACAACTGCAACAGGCCCGCGCCTCGGTCATCGCAGAACCCGAGAAGAAAGCAGGCGCTGCGTTCCTTGCAAAAGTCGCAGCAGAACCCGGCGCCAAGAAAACCGAGTCCGGCGCGATCCTCAAGACCATCAAGGAAGGGAACGGTGCCACCCCGAAAATCACGGATATGGTGAAGGTGCACTATCAAGGAACCTTGATCGACGGAACGGTGTTCGATAATTCAGCCAAGCAGGGCGAACCGGTTATGCTGAGAGTGAACGAAATGAGCAAGTGTTGGGTGGAAGGGATACAGCAGATAAATGTCGGCAGCAAGAGCAAGTTGGTCTGCCCGTCGAGTCTCGCCTATCGAGACAAGGGCCGCCCCCCCCTTATCAAGCCTGGTGCGACATTAGTGTTCGAGATCGAACTCCTCGAGATCGTAGCCAAGTAACCCCTCACCGAATCCTCAGTACGGTCGAGCGGGACATTCCCCCGCTCGACTTCGCATCCTTTTCTTCGCGCATCGAACGATCGATTCCCCCACTCTTTACCTGTATCCAGTGAGGCGGCTGGTGTGGTCTCCATTACGCACATCGAGCGGCCACTACTCTTTCATCTCTCCCTTGAGGACGGGCTAGATTGGTCTCCCACTGCGCGTGTCCAACGAGGGACTTCCGAGACCGCACGTTGCACGAGCACAGGAGATCATCTAGCCTGCCCTCTCATACTCCCTCCAAGCTCGCTCGTTATCTCTTTAGGGATTGGGGCTGATTGATCTTCCACTGCGCGCTACTTTCTCACCCGCACTGCCCTCCGATTGCTTCGCAATCGATTTCCCGGGACGTGCCATTAGCCCGGGCGAAAGCCTTCCGATTCTTACTTTCCCTAGAGGGAGCAGGCAAACCATCCTTCACTGCGCGCATCGAGCGACCACCGTTTTATCGTGGGGGCTCTGCGAGCAAGAAGGATAGTTGCCTGCTCCCTCCCCTCCCTCTTGCAGTTTCTCCCCTCCAACCCGTACACTGAGTCCTTCGCGATCCAGCCTGGCCTGAACAGTCCTGCCCGATCGTTTATCAGCTGATCAATCATTGAGTCATTCGTACGGTAGAGCTATGCCACCTACAATTCTCTTGAGCTGCGAGTCCATCAGCAAAAGCTACGGGGTGAAACCACTGTTTGCCGATCTATCGATTGGGTTGGCCGAAGGCGATCATGTCGGACTGGTCGGGCCTAACGGCTCCGGCAAATCGACCTTGCTGAAGATCATGGCAGGGCTCGAAGAGCCGGATGAGGGCACCAGATCGATGCGCCGACAACTCCGCATCGGCTACGTGCCGCAAGACCCGTCATTTGACGGAACGCATACGATCGAAGAAGTGCTCGCACAGGTCCTGATCGACGACGGTCATGACCCCCACGACCATAGTGGTCGCACCTCCGCGGCGCTCAGCCTGGGAGAGTTTCCCGCAACCGACCAGTCCACCGCCACGCTCTCCGGAGGATGGAAAAAACGCCTGGCCATCGTCCGGTCGCTGATGCTGGAGCCGGACGTCCTGCTGATGGACGAACCGACCAACCATTTGGATGTCGAAGGCATCCTGTGGCTGGAACGATTGTTACGGGCCGAAGCCCGCGCCTTTCTCGTCGTCAGCCACGATCGGCGTTTTCTGGAAGCCGTGACGTCGCGGATGATCGAGCTGAATCGCAGTTATCCCACCGGGGTATTCGAGGCCAAAGGAAACTACAGCGATTTCCTGGAACAGCGGGATGCCGCGCTGCACGCGCAAGCCAACTATGAAGCGTCATTAGCCAACCGTGTCCGCCGCGAAGTGGAGTGGCTCCGGCGCGGGCCCAAAGCCCGCACGACGAAAGCCAAATCGCGAATCGACTCGGCCGGCCGCTTGATCGAGGAACTGAACAGCGCCGACGCTCGAAAAGACCAAGGCACGGCTGGCATCAATTTCACCTCATCAGGGCGCAGGTCGAAACAGTTGGTCGAGGCCACCCAACTCTGCAAATCGCTCGGCGGGCGGCCGATCGTGAAGGATCTCGACCTCCTGCTCGGACCGGGACAGCGGCTTGGATTGCTGGGTCCGAATGGAAGCGGGAAGAGCACACTTCTAAAATTGGTGGCGGGCACACTCAAGCCAGATGCAGGCACCATCACCCGTGCGGACAAGCTGCGCGTGGTCACGTTCGAACAGCATCGTGAATCGCTGGACCAATCTTCTTCGCTCCGTCGATCCCTCGCCCCACACGGCGATTCGGTCGTCTATCAAGATCGTTCAGTACATCTCGTTTCCTGGGCAAAACGGTTCCTTTTCCGGCCTGAGCAGTTGGATCTCCCGGTCTCCCGCCTCTCCGGAGGCGAACAGGCGCGCCTCCTCATCGCACGGCTCATGCTGGAACCAGCCGACCTCTTGATCCTGGACGAGCCGACGAACGACTTGGACATTCCGACGCTCGATGTGTTGGAAGATAGTCTGCTGGAATTCCCCGGTGCGTTGATGCTGGTTACACACGACCGGTGGCTCTTAGACCGCGTATCTACCATGCTGCTCGCGCTGGACGGCACAGGCCAGGCCGAATGGTTCGCCGACTATGCGCAATGGGAGTCCGCACAAGAACGAAAGACAGCAGAACAGACTCGCGCCTCGACGTCGCGCCCCTCCAAGGCATCCCGGTCGGAATCGGAATCGACTCCGAAGGCCAAGCGAACAGGCCTGTCCTACCGTGAGCAAAAGGAGTGGGCAAAGATGGAGCAGCGAATACTCCAGGCCGAGGAGACCATCGCCGCCTGTCAAACCGCAGTGGAAGATCCTGCCATAGCCTCCAACGCGACAGCGCTACAAGAAAGATCCGAGGCGCTAGACGCAGCCCGCACGGCCGCGGAGAGGCTCTATAACCGCTGGACCGAACTCGAGGGAAAACAGACGGAGTCTGCCGGCCAGCCCTAGCATCTCTGGTTCATTCAGTTTGTCTTGTTTATTTGGTTTGCTTGATTGAACGAGACTGACTAGATGAATCAGAGCGCCAGCCAGTTCTCGCGATTCACGGATATCGAGAGAGACACCTCATTTTTCACAGCGATTGCAAACCCCGGACGTAATCTTGGCACTGAACTTTTCTTCCAGATAATCCTCGATCCGTTGCCAGACCCCGCTAGTCGTCCGGACTCGCTTACATTTGATACAGAGGCAGAGTGTACCTCGAAGGGTTTTCAGTTCGTCCACCGCCCGAGTCAATTCTTTGGCCTTAGAATCAAGCTCACGCTCGCGCTCTTCCCGGTTATCATATTCCTCCTTTATCGTCATCGCCATCGAGACACGCGCCACAAGTTCCATGGGAACTACCGGTTTGCGAATATAATCCGTCGCACCGGCTGTATAGGCATCCATGAGATCGGGCGGCTCTGTTTTTGCCGTCACGACGATCACCGGCAGATGCTTGAGTCGTTCCTCTGACCTGATCCGACGACAGGCCTCTAGCCCATCCATACCAGGCATCAAGAAATCCATCAGCACGACTTCAATTCGTTCGGATGGATGGGGTTCGGCACCGATGCCTAAACGTTTCAATGCCTCTTCGGCCGACTCCGTAAACAGCAACGAACGATAACCGGCTGTCTTCAGAATCAGCGCGAGCAATTCACGCTGCTCTTCGGAATCGTCGACGATTAGAATGCTCATAGAAACGTCTCCTTGTGGTCACTCTTCTCGCGCGTCACACGGCACGGCCTTATCGCTGGCGGACTGCTTCAATTGCCTGCTGGAGCAGCGAATGATGGAAGAACTTGAATTTTTCACCTCGATCTAAATATAAACTCAGGGAGAGCGAAAACCTAATTATATAAATAATCCACAGCAAGAAGGGATCGCCCGCCGTCGCGGATCGGACAGGGTGTCATCGAATGCTGGGAGGTGTTATTCGAGCGGAATACGGCGCTTGTTCTGAGAAAGCCACTGCTCGAACGTCTGTAATGCGGGGTTCAATGAGCGCGACACGTCGAGATTGCGCGCCCCGCAGAAGACCGCTTCGAAATCGCGGTTGAACTGAAACATGTTGCCGAGATCCTCGGCGCCGGCGAATCCAAAACCACGATACATCTCAGGCGTCACGGCGTTGTAGCGCACTGTTTGGCCCAGCGCCTTGGTCAACGCGGCAGCCATCTGCGTGGCGGTCAGATGCTCACCTGCGATGCCAACAGTCTTGCCGATATACTCACGGCCCTTCTTGAAAATGCCGAGCGCACACTTTCCGATATCTTCAGCTGCAATACCAGGGAGCTTCTTGTCATCTGTCGGCAATGTGAAAGCCAGTGTCCCGTCTGGCCCTTTCTTCGGACCCATGCCGAAGTAAATCAGATTGTCCCAGTAGAAGGATGTGAGCAGAAAGGTCGTGGGTACCCCGATCTTCGCGAACTCGCCATCGGCCTCGCCCTTACTGTCGAAGTGCGGCACCTTATACTTCCCCATCAAAGTCGGCATGCGATTATCGCTGAGCGGCACCCACTTGCGTGTGTCTTCCAGGGTAGACCAGATCACATGATGAACTCCGGTGTCCTTCGCAGCCTGCGCCTGACTTTTGGCCTGGGTCAATTCTTTCTCCGGTGAGAAGTGTTCCCAAAAGTTCGTCAGACAAAACACCCCGTAGGCTCCCGCGAAGGCCTTCTTCAGACTCTCCGGGCTGTCCAAATCTGCCGCCACGACCTCGGCCCCCAGCGCCTCCAGCCCCTTCGCCTTGTCAGACCGCACATCTCGAGTAATCGCACGTACGGTGAAGCCGCCGTTCTTGTCGTTGAGAATGGCGCGGACTAATCCACCACCCTGCGCTCCTGTTGCCCCCACCACTGCAATGATTTTCTTCTCAGCCATGATGCTCTCCCTTCCGTAGTAAGTGGTCGATCACGAGGGTCATAATTTAGCACGTTGAAAGCTGGTGAGGACAGGAGGGCAAAGCAGACTCTTGCTCGTTTACGTTACTCTAGGATGGCCCGGATGAGCCCCCCACTGCGCGCAACGTTCTCACCCGCCCACCCACTGTCAGATCATTTTTCAGCGCCGCCCTACCCTCCGATTGCTCGCAATCGATTTCCCAGGGACGTGCCTACGCCCGAGCGAGGGCCTTCCGATTTTCCCCACTTTGCTCTCAGGGGACTCACCGGGCCAACCCTCCCCCATGCGCCCTTGTAGACCCTTACAAAATCTGTACAATGCACCCATGCGCCCATCGACCTCGCTCTATACACTTTTGATCCTTACCTTCGCCTTGCTCACATCCGGCTGTGAGACGACTGATCGAGTCCTCACAGCGGCTAAACGAGTCACCAAGGGCCAGACTGGCAAGGCCATCATCGATCTCGCATCAGGGAAAGATCCGGCACAGATCGCCAAGAAGCGTCTCGACCAATACACGCGCGACCCCGAAGCGCTGTTCAGAGATCTTCGCGAGGCAAAGAAAGACTTTGAGACCATCCTCGCCGTCCTTGGGGTGAATGTCGGAAAGACCTGGGGGAAGAAGGAAATCCAACTGCCCGAACGCAAGAAGTATGTGAAATACACGCAGAACTACAAGAGCCGGGCGATCGTCGACTTTGATGCAGGCGAGATCCTGGTTGAGACCCTCGACGATCAAGACCCCCAACGCAGTCTCAAGAATGCCGTGATCACGACGATCCTGACCCCTCAAGATCCCCGATCGGTCGATTTATTTTCCGACAAAGAAATAGTCCTCACCGGCGACAAGGCCCCCTACCTCTTTGGTCTCGTTCTCAATCAGCAGAATAAACCAATGCGCACACCGGAGGACGCCGAGCCGTTTGCCGCCTATCTCCTCGAGGAAAAATCTGCCACTCGCGTGGTCAACCAGGATGGAAACAAGAAGACGGCTCACTACGTCAAGATCCCGATGGTATCCAATCTCCCGATGAAGCAGGCGGATAAATACCGTCCGCTAGTTCACCAGTTTGCAGAAGAATATCGCATCAGCCCCAGCCTGGTCTTCGCCGTCATCCGCACAGAGAGCAACTTCAACCCCTATGCCGTCAGCTCGGCCCCCGCCTATGGGCTCATGCAACTGGTTCCCACCAGCGGGGGCCGTGAAGCCTACCGAAAGGCCAAAGGCCAGGACGTGGCCCCTTCACGAGATTACCTATTCGATCCAGCCAACAACGTCGAGTTGGGAACTGCCTATTTGAACGTGTTGATGTTTAATCAGCTGGAGGCCGTGGATCACAATGTGTCACGCGAGTACTGTGTGATTGCCGCCTACAATACCGGCCCGAGCAACGTCTTCCGCACCTTCTCGCGTGACCGCACCACTGCCGTCAACCAAATCAATAGCCTCCAACCGGCCGGCGTCTATGACCAATTGCACCAACATCTTCCCTATGAAGAGACCCGCCACTACTTGGAAAAAGTGACCGGCTACCGGAAGGCCTTCGTCAGTTCGTCGGATATATCTAACGAGTAAGACAAGGCAGGTTCTTCTGGTCTATCTGGTTAGTCTAATTAAACCAAACACACGAGACAGACCACATGAACTAAATAGACGTGGCAGACCAGAGCAACCCGCAGATTTCGTGTTTCACCTCTCACGAACGACGCGTGCGGATGAAGCAATCTGTCGTGTGATCATTCACCAGCCCGGCGGCTTGCATGTAGGCATAGACGATCGTGCTGCCGACAAACCGAAACCCACGCTTCTTGAGATCCTTCGACAATGCGTCGCTTTCGGCGCTCGTGGCAGGAACCTGCGACATACGTAGCCAACGATTCACTTTTGGTTTCCCGTCCAACAAACTGCCAGACATAGTGATCGAACAAACCGAACTCCTTCTTGGACAGAGAGAAAAGCCTGCGCGTTGGTCACAGCCGAGTCGATTTTGAGCCGATTGCGGATGATGCCGGGATTCTTCAGCAGCAGGGCTTTCTTCTTCGCCGTGAATCGTGCCACCTTCTTCGGATCGAACTCTGCAAACGCTCGACGGTAGCTATCCCGCCGCAGCAAGATCGTTTCCCACGTCAGACCGGCCTGCGCACCTTCCAACAGCAACATCTCGAAATGCTTCCGGTCATCGTGAATCGGCTTCCCCCACTCACGGTCATGATAGGCGATGAAATGCGGCTTGCCGCCGACCCAGCTGCAGCGAGGCTTGCCATCCGAAATGGGAGGGAAAGGCTTGGTCATCGACAGAGTAATCGGCTCAAGGATGTAGCCGCTTCCTATATGGAGTTAATAGGAATGAACCATTTCGGCTTCATACGACCGAAGTCGGTGCGTACATGGTTGCGGAGTTCACGCTTCGAGTCGAGCACAACAGGTCCATACGGTCCTCGCCAAAACACAACCCAATGCCAGAACGAGCGACCCCGCTCTCTGTGCCATTTGACGGCGAGCAGCGCAAGATCCGGCAGGGCGTCCCATGAGGAAAAGGATACTTCGGCACTTGCAGACCTGATTCCGAACTCCTTCAGCAGTCTCCGAACGTAGCCGGTCTCGGACCACAATCTGGGATCGTCGGCAACAATGCCAAGCCTATTCGCTACACGCTGCATCTCCCGATACCTCACGCCAGCCAGCGCGGCGACGCTCGCAATACCACACCCCGTCCGTTCACGTTGGACAACCGGTTTCATGACCACTCTCGTTTCTGCTTCCGCCCGCAGTAGATGCTGCGCCCCGCCCGTTGATAGAAGACCGCGGAGCTGCCTATGGCCGATCCTTAGAATACGACCGACATGCGCCCACCAACCCTTTCATGCATATTTCCCATATAACAGAGCCTTGTCAAGGAGTGGGCGACCCCGGTTCAAGGTTTCACCTATGCGTTCGTCTGTGTTACGTTCGTGGACGGTAATGGCCATGCTGCCTCTCTCATCTGACGGCCCGATCACATGCCGACACGCACATTACGCATCGCGTTGCTCCATCTTGCGCCTGTCCCGGGGGACCTCACAGGAAACCGCCGGCTTGTCGAGAAGGCAGTCACCGCCGCCGCACGACTCGGCGCGACATGGATCATCACGCCCGAACTCATTCTCACCGGCTATACGTTTGCCGACAGCATCGGGACAGAGTGGATCTTGCCGCAGCCCGACTCGTGGATGACACGCATGTCACGACTCGCCGCGCAACTGCGCGTGACTGTATTTCTATCCTCTCCCGAACAGGACCGAACATCCCGCAAGTTCTACAACAGTCTGTTTGTAATCGCAGCGAATGGAGCCATCCTCGGCACACATCGAAAAATACATACATTGCGAGTTGGATCGGAGGCCTGGTCGACCCCCGGAACGCAGGCGGTCGCCATTTCAGTTCCTCCGTTTACACGTGTCGGGATGCTGATCTGTGCGGATGCATATACATCGGAGATTGCCAAAAGCCTCCTGAACCAAGGAGCGCAACTACTGGTCTCATCGGCCGCATGGGCGCCGGGCCTACATGGCCCGAATGGCGAATGGGAACGGTGCACCCGAGACACAGGGCTCCCGCTCTTAGTGTGCAATCGGACCGGGCCAGACAAGACCCTCGATTTTCGTCAAGCCGAAAGTGTGGTGGCCAAGGACGGGAAGCGTCTGCTGTCCCTGTCTTCGGCACGTTCGGCGGTGTTCGCTATCGAGTGGGATCTGGGGAAACAGACGTTGGCAACGATGGACTACCGGACCCTATACGTCTAGCAGGATGCTCAAAAAATCCGCCCTTCATGATCATTTTCCCCTGCTCTCTCAGCGGAGGTATGAAGAAGCCAAGATTTTCTTTCTCAGTATGGGCATACTGTAATAGGGTTCGAAGACCCCGAGGCCCCGGTCGATTTCCAGCGTCTCTTCATATCCATGCGTGGTGGGAGTCAGGACTTTCCGAGCGGCCACCGCAGGTACGTGGTGCGGCACGCGATCCGCAAACATCAGCCGCTTCTCTTCGATGACGATGTGAAACTCGTGGATCATTCCTCCGTCCGTGTACGCCCGGCTCACGAGTGCACCGGTCTCCTCGTCAGGACCGACGATAATAAAG
Source organism: Nitrospirota bacterium (assembly GCA_963782735.1). Lineage (GTDB taxonomy): Bacteria > Nitrospirota > Nitrospiria > Nitrospirales > Nitrospiraceae > Palsa-1315. Next base: position 266,260 of record CAWAKW010000017.1, on the reverse strand, counting down.
GCCTGATGCCGATCCCACGAGCCATTCGTCCGTCGATACGTGGCAGCCATTCGAAGACTCAGAAAGCGGCCGCCGGCCTCCCAACTTCCGACAACCTCCTTCTGAATGGAGCGTTGCTCCAGAGGCAACTCCACCGCGCCTTCGAAATGCCCTAACAGGAACTGGACGTATTCAAGCGCCGCACTGGGCTTCTCCGGTTCATGGACGGGATCGAACCGGAACGGCTTCGCAGTCCCGGCATCGACGAGCACGGTCTTCGCCTGAGCCGCTCGTTGGCCAAAACCCAACACAGCCTCCCACTCCCGACGGTGCGCGAACTGAGCAAATAATTCACATCCGTGGCCCACACGCAGCAACGCCAGCGGCGCTTGCTTGCAGGGCCCTTGACAGGCAGTGGGTGAAATCCGACAGCCGATGCGCTCAGCCTCATGCTGCAGAGCGTTGGCGGTGGCCTCAAAACGTCTTTGTCGCTGACAGGGCTCCCCGTCGCAGAGAAAGAAGTGGGCGTCTCCTTCGGCAAAGTACTGTTTCGCACGCTCCAGGGACGCATCGAATTCCATCGCGGTGCGAGTGATCGCTTTGGATTCAACATAGCGGCGAAGATCCGCAACCGCCTCGTCGGTACAGACACCCATACCGTTGACGACCAGGGCAAGAGTGAGACGATCAAGCAACAACGTATCGAATTGACTCACTGGCTGCTCTGACATACGTCCTCCTTTCTTGACCGGGAGTGCGCTTGTCCCACGGTTCGCTTCAGGGCATGGCATCGTCCAGGACCGGCTCGATCACGTGAACCACGAGGCCGTTCGTCACGGGGTGAGGACTGTATGAGCCACGGCTCCTAGGTACTCCATCGAGCCAAGCTAGCGTCCTGAAACTACCTATGAGACTTCTCGTGCAGACAGATGTGCGACATGCCGAATTGAATGGGTGTTATGTAGTTCACTTGCTTGCTTCGTCTGCGACCATCTGCCGCGCCAGTTCGCCAGTCTCGAGAATTCCGCGTTGTTCGAGTATTGCAATCAGGGCCAGGGTATAGCGCTCGTAGTAGTCCCACCTGGTATCGCCGGCGCAAGCATCTTTTTCCCAGGCCGCGATGGTGTCAATCAGATTTTGTCTGAAATCCTCCCACTCGAAATGACCCTCCTTGGACAAGGCCAGCGCCATACCGAACACCGTGCGTTGCCATGCTTCGCTAAAGAACAGCTTTCCCTCACTGCGTGGTGGCGAGTCCGGTTGCCCAAGCATCTGGGTTGCGGCATATTCTTCGAATCGAGTAAACATCAGACGCCTTATACGGCTGGCGGAGAGGGAACCAGCGCGACCCCCATCATAGCTTCCGGTGTGACCAATGCCGCGAGTTGTGCTTCGTTCAGATGCTCGGAGTTGGCTGGTCGTTCAGGAATGACGAACCAGCGGATCTGCGCACTGCTGTCCCACACCCTCACTTCCTTGTCTGCGGAAATCGCCACACCAAACTCACGCAGCACGGCACGCGGTTCACGCACGCCGCGCGAGCGAAACACCGGATCTTTGTACCAGTAGGGTGGCAGGCCCAGCATCGGCCACGGATAGCAGGAGCACAGGGTGCAGATCACCAGGTTGTGCACAGACTCACTGTTGGCGACGGCTTTCATGTGCTCGCCTTCGGCGCCATTCATGCCCGGGAAGTTCAGTTCGGCGATGGCCTTCGGAGTATCTTCAAGCAACCGACGTTTGTATGCTGAGTCGAGCCACGCCCGCGCCACGATACGGGCGCCGTTGAAAGGGCCGGCAACGGTTTCGAAATGGCTGAGCACTGCGTCGACAGAGTCACTTCCAAGCACGCCTTTTTTGATCAGCAACGCTTCCAACGCGCGTACTTTGGCCGCGCTGACGGCTTCTCGGTTTTCATCGTAATCAAAGAGTTCGGCCATGAGATTTTCTTCACGTGAATTTAGTGCGCAGGCTTCAGGTACGCGTCAAAAAGGTCGGCATAAATGACGGTGTTGGGTTCGCTCTTACCTGCCCCCCAAATGTCCGAAGCCTTGAACGATACACAATACACATGCTGCGGCCCGGCCAGACCGTCAGGTCCGGTCGACACAAAGTATTCGATAAGCGCCTGGGTACACTTCGGTAACGGTGCCCTGCTTGTTGCGCAAAAAGCCCGGCAGTCGGGTGTGATCGGCGGCCTCTGGATCGGCAACGTAGACGGTGTCGCCGACGGTAAAGCGAGCCGGAATTGCGGGTGTGCGCAGACCGGAGTCGCCGTGATGGAGGTACCGGACCACCTGTTCCTTGAGTGCCGGATTGGGGTGCTCCGGTAGTGGCGCATTGGGATTCGCACGGTAATGCTCGGTCAATGTGGCCAATTCTTTGGCGGCCACATAGCCGCGATCGATGAAGAATTGACTGATACCCATCAGCCATTTTTCGTAATAACGATATTTGAAGTATTCGAACGGTTGCATGCCTTCGGCGCCGGTGCGGAGCGATGCCCAGGTCCAGGTTTCCTTGAACGTCGTCGGCACTTGCGCAATCGGATATTTGGGCAGCGCGTGAGCCAAATGGGTGCTTTCGGCCATCATCACCGTGTGAATGCCAAAGATGCGCTTTTCCCACTCCGCCATGAATACTTTCTTTTCAAAAAAATTGACCGGCCCAAGATTTTCCAGGCCGCCGATGTAGTGTTGTAGTTTCACGACGCGCTCCGATTACAGGACCGGTTGGGCGACGGGGCGATGAGCAATGTCGTACACGCAATCGAGAAAACCGTGTTGGAGCTCCGCGTGATCAAGATGACGGCCGATGAACACGAACCGGCTCTGGCGCATCTCACCGGATGGCCAGCGCTTTCCGGGCTTCGCTTCCAGCAGCATGTGCACGCTGTGAAAATAGAACTGCCGCGCTTCGCCCTGGAAATTCAACACACCTTTCATGCGCATGATGTGCTGGCCCTGCTGCTGAACCAGCTGATTGACCCAGCGATTGAAGCGGTCCGGGTTAAGCGCATGGATGGTCTCAACTGCACAGGAGGTAATTGAATTGTCGTGTTCATGATCGTGCGCGTCTCCCAGGATGCCGGGTTCTATCGTCAGCACATTGGGCAACGAGAACCGGTGCACGCCAAGCAGCGTATTGCTGGCCACTTCGGAGTTATTGGTGCAGATGAGAGCCGCGACCGGATTGATCGCGCGCAACTCATGTTCCAGGGATGCGATGTCATCAGTTTTCAGCAGACCGACTTTGTTCAACACAATCAGATCGGCGAAGGCAATCTGTTCACGTGCAATGCCGTCGTCGATCTGACGTTGGAAATTGACTGCGTCGACCAGTGTCACGACGGACTCCAGTTCGACTCGGTTCAACAGATCAGTGTCAGCAAGAAAAGTTTGCAACACCGGCGCCGGATCGGCCAGTCCAGAGGTTTCGATGATCAGGCGATCCAACTTGATGTCATTGCGCTCTAGAAGGACCTTCACGCCTGCCACCAGGTCGGTGCGCACGGTGCAGCAGATGCAGCCGTTGCGTATCTCTATCAGTGCGTCTTCGTCGGCAACAATGAGTTCGCCGTCGATCCCGACCTCTCCAAATTCATTGACGATCACCCCGATGTTGGCGCCGGTGTTTTGCGTGAGTATATGATTGACGAGAGTCGTCTTGCCCGCACCGAGAAATCCGGAAATGACGGTAACAGGTAATTTCTTTAACACCATGGTGTCTCAGCGAAGAATCACGGTCAGGATGACTGGCCTCCGGGGCGACGCGTATGGATTTTACTAAAAATCTTTGCAGGGAGCTAGATGCCTGTCCCACATGAGGAAGCACAAAAATTTCGGCACATGCGTTTGGCTCTGAATCGTCGATCTCGGCTCAGCTAACGTGATTTGTCCATCAAATCTGTCATTTTCAGTTATGCGGGGCAGGCTCCTAGGCCATGAATTGTTGCAGGAGCGCATGCCCCTCCGTCCATTCACCATGCCCACTGTCGGCATTGATGTGTCCCGCTTGGCCGATATCGATGAACGTGCTCCCCCAAGCAATCGCACAATGGTTGGCATGGGCCAGCGATCCGAACGAGTCATTCGCGCTGGCGACCACGAGACTCCGAAACGCGAACGGCGCCATCGGCACCGGCACAAATCCAAGCACCGTGGCAGGGAAACTGGCGCGTTGGGGATCGGGCACCGCCACGAGAAACGCTCCCTTCGGAACCAGCGCTGAACGATGTGCCCAATGAGCCACCAGGAGGCAGGCGAGGCTGTGAGCCACCAGCATGGGCGGAGAAGGACAAGCCTGCACGGCAACATCCAACGCATGAACCCAATCGTCACATATCGGCCTGTTCCAATTCCCAAGATCCACGCGCTGCCACTGGGGATGGCGCAACTCCCAGAGCGTTTGCCAATGTTGCGGGCCAGAGTTGCCAAGACCGGGCAAAACTAACACCGGTGTATCTACGGACATCTCAGCCTCCGGCTTTCCGACCGCTCACGGCGATTGTGGCGTAGTAGATGGCCCAGGTGTTCGAATCGTCAGCAAATCGGCAATACTGCTCAAGATCGGACTGTCCAACGACTCCTGTGGCCAGATACTTCTCACGCAATTGCTCAGTTTGTTTGGTTTGTCTTGTTTGGTTGAACCAGATAGGCCAGAAGAACCAGAACAATCAGCTAGCAAGGGATATTGATGGCCGGGTCGCACAGCAAAGCTGGAATCACCGGGGGGCGCATGTACCGGCTTGAGGGATCCTGGGACCCCATTGATTCCTTAATCGGCGAACCGCCAGGCATTCCGGGGAGACCTTGTCCGGCTGAACCAAACCTCTTCCCGACATCTGAACTCCTTGAGGAGCCAACCCCGGGACTCGACACAGATGCGGACCCGGCTGTGGAGGCCCCAGCACTCGACGTAGCTGATGGCATAGTGGCTTGTGGGGTCTGTCCGGCTTGAGTCTGAACCGGAGGCGTGGTTGGCACGGGTGGCGGCGCCTGCGCGCCACATGGATTTGCCAGAACGGCAAAGACAAATAGCGCGGACAGCACTACATAGTGCCTCATCCCAATTGGCCGACGATTCATATTCGATGCATCCGCAAAATACCACATGAGATCAACCAGTCTCTGAGAGAAGATCAACGTGGGTGGATTCTAACGAGACTTAGGCAACCACGCAATGCCGCTTTTCGTTATCGGTTTCTGCTATAGTATCCCGCTCGCGTGCGGTCGCACCGACGCACTGAGCCACATAATGTATGTGCCGGTTGGTCGCAGACACAGGTGCGAAGAATCGCATTGGAGAGAAAAACTGTCGTCAGTAACCAGACTAGATGAGGGCTATTCGATGGAGACCTCGCAGAGAGATGTGCTTCTTGGAACGATCACGTGGTGGGGCTTTCATGTTCTCCTCATGTGGATGGGAGCCTGGCATTTTTTTTCTAGAGATCTTACCGATGGTGCCCTCTTCGCGTCGGATTTGTTCGCTGGCGGTCTCATGGGAGCCACGGCGCTCTCTCTTCTTCGACTATCGGTGGGCTGCCACCTCCTTCGCTTCATTTCTATTATAGGCATTTTGTTAGTGGTGTATCATGCGTGGCAGGGAAAGGCCGGATGGGGCAACCTGACCGATGTGGCCATCTGGGGATATACGTTTTATTCCTTTGGCCCAAGTAGTTGGCGGTATACCCTTTATTCGCCACTAGGCGTCTTCGGGAAGTTGAAGACATAGAAATGGCAGAATCCACAGGGGACTGGGAAAGGGAAGGGTAGGCCACCTTTTCTCAAAGGCAAGCAATTGAAGGCGCTTTTCCATGCAATCGAATTGTTTGTGCGTCTCTGTAGACAAAAATCTGGTGGGTCCTCTCGCACTCCCTTGCATCCACTTAAAGTTAATTAATTGCCTCATCACCCGACTCCCCTCTCTGTGAATGGTGTCTGGATCGATATATACAGTCTGTAGCCCTGGCAACAAATAGTCTTTCTCCACAGCCACCCACTCCGCAGACGCTGGGACACAACTCAGAAAGAGGAGTGTGACCAGGCAAAGCCGAAAAGTACGCCAATGGCAACTTATGACGATTCTCCTTCAATTTGCGACGATTCATATTCGATGCGTAGGCGAAATACCACGTGGGATCAGCCAGTCTCGGAGAAAAGATCAACGTGGGGAGATTTTACCGAGGCAGGAGCAACCACGCAATGCCGCACACGGAACGAGGCGCTCCAACAGAGATTCCCGACCCCGTTTCTTCTCGCGGCAAGCTCTTGCTCAATATGAGAGGCATTGACCGTTTCATTCCACCACCCAAATCGCAAAGCCCTTTCCGTCACGCAGTAATTGATCGGTCACGCCGCCGCCGAAGATCTGCTTGATCCGGGATGTCCCCTGCCGCCCCACAACGATGGTTTCGTAACATCCGCTTCGCGCCTCTTCGAGAATATTTCTGGCAATATCATCCTCATGGCCATACTTCACCACCAAGTGGCTCGTGTCGAATCCTGACTCTATCAGCATCTCGCACGCCTTCTTCAGAACATGGCACTCGGATTCCCGTTCCTTGCGAATCCAGGCATCCTGATCATTGCGCAACTGCACGCTCAATTCTTCCTCAGCGGCAGGATTCTCCGATCCGCCATGCTCCAACAACTCTCGAGGCATGGGCTTGAGCACATGAAAGAGGGTGACGACGACATCTGGTGTTCGGCCCAGGAGAGATCCAACATACTGGACAACGCGATGGGAGTTCTCGGACTCGTCGACGGCTAGAAGAATTCGCATAGCGGCCTCCCGGGAGGTGGGAGCGACCAGTGCAACAATATTTACATTATCCCTCTTTGAATCATCCGATACCAGGGGGGGTACCAGGGCGAGTTTAAGCCCAATTACCAGAGGCAGAGAGGGAAAATCTGCACGTTGGAGTAGTTATGGAAGAATGATGGCTTGCTCTGAATGTCCGATCGATTTGAGAGTGGGTTCCAGCGCATCGACCATCGCCGGGGGGCCACAGAGAAAGATCACGGTGTCAGAAGCGGGCGGCGGAAGATGCCCTCGCAGAATGTCCTCAGTGATACGGCCTGTGCCCTGCGACCAGCCTTTAGGCGGCTGCTCCAGAACGTAATAACAATTGAAGCTCGCATGTTCGCGCGCATCCTCGTCCCATTCGTCTCGAAAGATGATGTCGGCCTCGGCCTTGTTGGCAAAGACCAAAAACAACTCAACAGGGAGGCTCTCGGCGAGAATCCAGCGAATGATGGAAATCATTGGGGTGATGCCTGTGCCACCCGCCACAAACCCAACCTTCTTCGCCATGCCGTCTACCCAATGGCCGCCAGGATTCGGCCCGCTCATCAGCACGATATCTCCGGGCTCCCGCTCATGGAGATACTTCGAAATCGTGCCGGTTTCGTACCGCTTGACCGTCAAGTCGAAGTACCCAGTGGCGCCGGGCATCGACGAGGGCGTGTAGGGCCGTTTCACTGTTTTTCCATCGATCGTCGCGTGGACGTAAAGATAATCGCCGGGCAGCATGTCCAACGTGGCGTCGTCAGGCAAGGCAAAGCAAAAGGTCTTCGTGTCGTGGGTATCGTGATGAATAGCCGTGAGTTCGTAGGGCACGGGCGTCTTCGATTTGATGCGCGTGACAGGTTCCAAAGTCATGGCCCTATCATACGATCCTCAGAGAAAGGTCGCAACTGAGGAAGCGGCGTTATCATGCGGAGGGGGCCGAGGGGTTGCAGGATCGGCGGATCGGTCGGCTCTCGGCCCGGGCGGTGCCGGTCGATGAGGCGCTCCGCATGGTAACGCTATATGAGACCCGGTACACGGGCTGGACCGTCAAGCATTTCTACGAGCGCTGGCACACGGAGCATGGCGGGACGCGGTCCTATAGCTGGACCAAGAAGCCCCTCCAGGCCGCGGGGCATGTCACTCAGGCCACTCGCCGCGGCGCGCATCGCAAGAAGCGACCGCGTAAACCCTTGCCGGGGATGATGCTGCATCAGGACGGCTCGACCCATGAGTGGGTGCCCGACTGTCAGTGGGATTTGATCGTGACGTTGGATGACGCAACCACTGAAATCTATTCCGCCTTCTTTGTCGAGGAAGAAGGGACCCTGAGTAGCTTCCGCGGCCTGCGGGAGGTCATCGGGACGAAAGGGCTCTTCAGTTCGCTCTATGCCGACCGGGGTTCGCACTACTGGTTGACAGAGGAGGCCGGTGGGAAAGTCGACAGGCTTCGGCTGACGCAGGGGCATCGTGCCTTGCAGCAGTTGGGGGTGACGCTCATTCCCGCCTATTCACCGGAGGCGCGGGGCCGGTCGGAGCGCGCCTTCCGCACTCTGCAGGACCGATTGCCCAAGGAGCTGGCGCTGGCCGGCATCACGGAGATGGCGGCGGCCAATCGGTACCTGACCGAGCAATTCCTCCCCCAATATAACGAGCGGTTTATAGTGCGGGCGACCGAACCCGGCACCGCCTTCATCCCGTGGGTCGGTACGCACCTCGCCGAGATCCTATGTGTGCAAGACGAGCGGGTCGTGGCCAAGGACAATACGGTGCGGTATCAGGGCCTGAGCCTGCAGATTCCGCGGGATCCGCACCGGTTCCATTATGTGAAGGTCACGGTGCGGGTCCATGAATATCCGGATGGGACCTTGGGCGTGTTCCATGGCCCCCGGTGTCTTGCGCGCTACCACGCGGAGTTGTTCTACTCGTTATTTGTATGTGACTTTTTCCCCAAGACTTGGACATTCAAACGGCGTATATTGGCTCACATCGAGTGAGCCATCATGATCACAGCGGAGCCTTGATCATGAAACATGCCCCGCCACAGTCACGTCGTTATCGAGCAGTCCTCCTCCCTCTCAACCATTCCAGCAGCGACCTCTGCCGGGAGGTCAGCCACCACAGGAGGTTGCCACCATGTCCATATCACGAATACTCAATGTGTATCTCGACCATGAACATGTTCATTATGATGTGTTGCCCCACTCGGAAGCGTTTCGCGCCCTTGCCATTGCGCAGACGCTCCATACCTCGGAGAAGGAGATGGCCAAGGTCGTGATCGTGAAGGCGGATAAGCGGTTCGTCATGGCAGTGCTCCCGGCCAGCTGGTATGTGGACCTCCATCGCTTGAGGACTGTCTTCACTACTAACCAGGTGCGGCTCGCGACCGAGAACGAGATCACAGGCCTGTTTCCCGACTGCGAGTTGGGCGCCATGCCGCCCTTCGGCAACCTCTATGGGCTCCCTGTGTATGTCGATCGATCGCTCACGGAAGACGAGGAAATCGTCTTCCAAGCCGGGACCCATTCGGACGCGATCCGCATGCGCTACTGGGATTTTGCCGCACTCGTGTTTCCGGTGGTCGCGGAATTCCATCGTTCACCCGCAGAAGTCTGGTAACGTTATGATGTCGCATCCTCTCCCGACGACAATTCCTCGCGGGAATAATCTTCTCTCACGAATCTTGATCGCCGTCGATGACTCTGAACACTCCGCCCGAGCCCTTCGCTATGCCAGCACCCTGCTGCGCAACGCGTCAGTCTATAAGTTGTAGGTCGTGGAATGACCAGGGAGCAACGCCCCGCCGGGTTCGGCTCATTTACAAAAGAAACAACACGGGCGACCCCCTAGGTAGGAGGTCGCCCGTGGATAACGACGAGGACACAGACGGTCTCTCTATTTCCAGCTCACCAAAGTTGTCTGCACGATTTAGTACGGGATCACGTGCAAGCAGTCCTTACTCTCGTCGTTCCAGACCACATCGCACAGGTTGGACATGCGCGCTACGATCTGCGCCGCCACGCCCCCCGTCCCGCCGAACAACCCGCACCAGCCCAGGGTCACAAAGCCCCAGTGCAACGGCGCCGCAAAGAGTTCATCGACGAACCAGAACGCATGCCCCCACTCATTGAGGCCCACGTTCGGGAGAATCATCATCGGCCCCACGATCGCCCCCACCAAGGGGAACGAGACCGCCTTGCTGAACTGCGGCAACCGGGTCATGGCATAGAGATAACTCGCGACTCCCATGGTGATGTAGAGCGGGAAGGTGAAGTAGAAGGCGATGATATGGCTGGCCGTGAAGCTCGTATCGCGGATGATCACCTGATGCCACGACGCGTCCTGCTCGAGAGTGTAGCTCCCCGCCCAGTACACACCGAACACGTAACATGCAAGCCACATCATCCAGTAAAAATACCGCTTCAGCTCGGTCTTGGGATCCAAGTTGGCCAAGTTGCGATCCCGCGTACTCCAAAGCCACCCAAAGATCGCGGACGCGTTGATAATGTTGGACATCACGTTGAACTTCCACAGCCCCATCCAAACGTTTTCGAATTCCGGCGTCATGGAGTCCAGGCCGTGAGAGTAGCCGAACAGACGCTGAAACACGACCTCGGCGCCCACCGCAAACAAAATTGCAAACCAGCCGATTTTGAGAGGCCTGGAATCGTACCAGAGCGACATGTCATACGCTCGGTCGCTTCCACCCCATGTTGTTGTACTAGCCATGTTCCTAACCTCCTTCTCACGTACGTCACGTACGCAAGAAACACACCTGTGAGTTGGTAACGAAAACCCGCACGAGGAATAGGGTTAAAAGGCGACTCGTCAGAGGAGACGCGGCTCTGTGAAGCCGCTGGTGTTCAACCTGCCTGCCCAGATGCCCTACAACGGCTCATCGGTATGTTTCGGTATGTTATGGATGTTGCCTGCACGCCAAGACAAGAGCCGCTGGAGAACTGGCTAGCCTACTGACGAGAAGCCCGCCCATGACTCGGCGGGCCGTTGTGGTCTGGTGGACTAAAGTCTGCCATCATATCCACCTCCTCCTTGGTTCGGAGTGACCTCGGGGATTGCACTGACAGTGCGTACGCGGGGCTGTACCCTTTCACATGAATCGTTGTACGTACAATCTCAGCGTATAACCCCTCTTGAACGAAAGTCAACGAGACTGTCTCCACATTTTATCGGCACGTACACGCATACCCCGTGCCAGCTTCACACAGGCTCTGGCGCAGAATGAGGCAAAGATAAGATGGGTACCCCTAGGAGAAAAACATCATGGGCGACTGCCGCAGAAAGTCGTCGATGGGTGATCCGTAAGACGGGCGACTAGTTGCTCAATTCTCTCGGCCAGCCAGGTCTAACCCGCATTATTCATGAGCGCTTCTGCTGCAATCGCAGATCCATGACTTAAGCGAGAAAGGTGAGAAAAGCGAGACTGCATGGACAGGGCTCACTCGTCACGCGAGTCTCACACTTCGCGCTTGTCGCGCGCGGCTGCGTGATTTCGCGACGAACCGTCATGAATAATGCGGGCTCATTCAGCGCTGCATCCCTTTCTCGATGAATAACCCGCGGTTGATGTCGCTGATACTGACTATCCCAACGAGCGTGCCCTTGTCGACAACGGGCATGCGACGGAAGTTCTTGAGACCCATGTATGAGGCGGCTTCCAGAATAGGATCGTGGGGCGCGACCGTCATTGGATTCTTGCTCATGATGTCTTCGACTTTCCCACCAAGCACCTCGGGATACCCATCTTCCATCTCGACAAAACTCCGGCTGTGTACGTTATCGTGAATATAGTCACCATAGTTAGGATACAGTTGTATCAAGACATCGCGCAACGTCACCACTCCAACGAGCCGATTGTCTGCCTCGACCACAGGAAGGGACCCACAGTGACGGTGCATCATTTTCATCACGGCTGATCGGATCGTATCTGTCTTCTGAACCGTTACAATCCCGGTTGACATGACGTCTTGGACTAGCATGGTGGCCTCCTCTGGTGAATCAAATCGGAATTACTTCTCCTTCTAGCCCACCCCCGGGTGATATCAGCACGAGAAACACCACGGGCAGCCATCAAGGGAAAGAGGAAAGAAAGACCCATGCGCTGCACGTGATGGGCGCTTGGGATGATACCGACGACCCTTGTGTGCTTGTGATACGGGAAGACCCGTGTGCAATTGAGAATCTTGAGCCAACTCGACGCTGACAGTGTGACTCACCTCATACGGTGGAGCCTCTGTGTCAGCTTCCTTCTCTCGATCGAGTCTTGTTATGTGGATCCCGCATACGAGAACGATGTGACCGTCGAAGATGAAAGTATCAATCCAGCCGAGCAACCCGCCTTCAATTCGCCGAGCCATTCTGATCCAGTGAACCAAGGTCTTCCATCAGCGACCTCCTCTCTGATGGTGAGAGCACAGTCACATTCCTCATACTCCTGCCTTCATCTTTATGTCAATGAGAGAGCATTTCCTGGAGCTCGGACAGGTCAGGCAGGAAGGGTCTCATCTCTTATGTCTCGCTAACACTGCACTACAAGCCCATGGCGAAGTAAACCTGCTCACCATAGTTCATGAGTACTCTTTCCTCGCTCTTGCGACAGATCCGACTTTGAAACGACACGGGCGACCCCCTAGATAGGAGGTCGCCCGTGGTTGGCGCTTAGGACGCCGAAACCGACAGCACGTCTTAGTACGGGATCACGTGCAAGCAGTCCTTGCTCTCGTCGTTCCAGACCACATCGCACAGGTTGGACATGCGCGCTACGATTTGCGCCGCCACGCCGCCCGTGCCACCGAACAACCCGCACCAGCCCAGGGTCACAAAGCCCCAGTGCAACGGCGCCGCAAAGAGTTCATCGACGAACCAGAACGCATGCCCCCACTCATTGAGGCCCACGTTCGGGAGAATCATCATCGGCCCCACGATCGCCCCCACCAACGGGAACGACACCGCCTTGCTGAACTGCGGCAGCCGGGTCATGGCATACAGATAGCTCGCCACGCCACAGGTGATGTACAACGGGAAGGTGAAGTAGAAGGCAATGATATGGCTGGCCGTGAAGCTCGTATCGCGGATGATCACTTGATGCCACGAGGCGTCCTGCTCGAGCGTATAACTGCCCGCCCAATAGACCCCGAACACGTACACCGCGAGCCACATCATCCAATAGAAGTACCGCTTGAGCTCGGTCTTGGGATCCACGTTGGCGATGTTGCGATCCCGGGTACTCCAAATCCACCCGAGGGTGGAGGCCGAGAAGATGATGTTGGAAATCACGTTAAAGCGCCACAGCCCCATCCAGACATTTTCGAACTCCGGCGTCATGGAATCCAGGCCGTGGGAATACCCGAAGACACGCTGAAAGACGACCTCGGCCCCTACCGCCGCCAACATCGTAAACCAGCCGATCTTGAGGGGCCGGGAATCGTACCAGAGCGACATGTCGTAGCCCCGATCCGCCCCCCCTCCCCATGTTGTACTAGCCATACACTGACCTCCTTGTTAAGAAAACTGTGATCCACCCCTCTGTCTTAATTAAGAACCGCCGTTATTCACCATACCCGGCCCGACCCAGATAATCTATATTGATTCATCTGTATGCTGCGTTGAAATTCTAACTCTCTTTACCCTATGTGTCAATACAGTATGCATCACGATGTACATCCAAATTCCCCCGGATATACATAGGCATATCCCAAATCCCCCATGCAGGCTCGGGCGAAGAATGAAGCTCTCGGAAAGACAATGCCATCGAGAGCAACACACATGTACCTGCGCGCATCCAACGAAATATGAATGATCCTTCCAAGCTTGCTCGTTTTCTTCTAAGGGGGCGGCTTGGTTTGGTTTCCAACTGCGCGCATCGAACGACCACAGCTTCATCGTGGGGGTTCCGTGAGCACGGGAAACCAACCAGGCCGCCCCCTCTTTATGTTTCCATCATTTCCAATCGCGCATCGAATTCATGCCCGCAGGCCGTACAACGAATGCAATCCGATTCGACCGTAAATTCGTCTGATCTGATTCCCATGCCACCGCAATCCGGACAGCGCGCGAGGTGTACTCTCTGATCATCTACGGTTTCGTATTGCGTGCCACGGAGACAATACACCGGCTTTTCATCAAGCAGCCAGGGATTTCCCGCGTTGTCGAGCACCGGCAATGTCACATAATGGTGGTTCACGTAGTCTTCAAGTTCCTGTCGGTCGGCGAACCCGTCCTTAATCAGCTTTCCTCCTACCACTTCATAGAGCCTATTCTCTTTCACGATCGCCTTAGTTGGACCCATCTCTCACCTCCCGTTCTTATGGGAACGAATGGCTTATAACCGATGGCAGCGAAAGTGGAATCCAGGCTCCTTCGAGCCATCAGCTATGCGCTCCGGTCAGACCACGCTGTACGAACGACACGCGACATGCTGTTAGGCGATACCCGAGTAGTACCGCAGAATATTGGAGACGGATATCACCCCGATGATCTGTCCGTCTTGTGTCACGGCCAGATGCCTGGTAGCCCGTTCCTTCATCATGCGCACGGCATCGATAATCGGCCGATCACCCTCAATAGTCGCCACCGGTGATCGCATGCATGTTTTGACCACGGTCGTATTGGGATCCAACCCCTTGGCCACTACCTCGCGAGTCAGGGCTGAATCAGTGATGATACCGACGTATGATTGGCTGTTGGTGACGAGCAACGACCCCAGCTTCCATTGCTGCATCAGCTGCGCTGCCTGTCGCAGGCTGGCATCCTGCGACACGTCCCGAACCTCAGTGGACATGTGCTCGGCGATCTGCGGACCAATGAGCGTGCGCCCGACCTTGCTTTTCTTCGTTCCGGCAGATCGGCGTGCTTCCAATTCCGACACACAGCTTTCCAACACGCGGCCTCGCTGCAACAGGCTTTGGCGCTCACTATCCATGCCAGTGCCTTCCGGCGCCTCATCTGTCATATTGACCAATCCTGCCGCCTCACCCAGCTCAGCATACTCATAGGCATGCAGCAAGTCAGACGTCTGTCCGAGGAGATCTTCGATCAGCCGTTCGGTTTCCAGATCGAACTCCTCCAGGCTGCGTGTCTGCTTGCCCTTGCCCAAGAACGGGGCGAATTCGGCGAGCTGCTTCCGCATCCGCTCGATGTTTCGGTCGAGAGAAACCCGTGGTTTTGAGGGTGTGGTGCGAACGGCCATAGCACCTCCTATCGATGTGGGTGAGCGGTGACGGTCAATTTTACCCCTCTGGATCAGCGGGGGCAAGTGGCAGACAGGAGGAGCTGCGCTCTGAAGGGAAGCATCAACCGTCAGTCGTAGGGGATACTAGAACAACAGATAATGAAGGGGGCTAAATATCCGTTGGCATCCAACCAGGTACAGATTTCCGAGTGCCTCCACCTGTAGGGGTTTGGCCCATCGGGTTTCAAATACATTCACGGTCTGGCCCCATCCGAAACGGGGGGTGTGTACTTCGATCAACTGTTTCGCGTGAGGAGCCAGGGCTAAGAGGAGAAGTATTCCTTCCGTGCTCCGGTTGAGCGCGAAGGCCTCTCCTTGCTCGATGATGATCGACTCTCCCTCAATGGCTTCAAGCACTTCATACGGAACACATGCACCGATAGTCCATGCGCGCCTCACACCGGCGTCCCGGAGGAATGGTCATAGCCGGCATCACGGCAGACGCTTGGTCAACATCATTATTTCCCACTTTCCAATCCCACCGGGCGACTGCTGTGGAGTGGAAAAGCATTTCTTTAAAGGTGTGCGTCGCCATGACTAGGCCTCCAATTTCATCGGGTAAGGTGATGTCTTGCGATTTGATGAAGGGAGTAGAGCAAACACCGTACCGCCTTCTTCCGCTGGCGGACTTTTTCAGCATCCTGCTATGTCAGCGGAGAAAGAGGAACCAGAGATACAACGCGCTGATGAATACCGACCCCACCATGACGGGAAACCCAAACTTGAAGAATTGCCAGAATGAGATGGGATAGCCGGCTTTGCGTGCGATATCCACAATGACGACGTTCGCGCTCGCACCGATGATCGTGCCGTTCCCCCCCAGACACGCTCCGAGCGCCAACGCCCACCACAGCGGCATAATGTCTGGTTGATGTACCAAGGTCACATAATCCGAAATCTCAGGGTGAAGCGACCGGGCAAGGTCCACAATCAACGGATTCATCGCCGCGACGTAGGGAATGTTATCCACCGCGGCTGAGAGCATCGCCGACCCCCAAAGCACCGCCATCGTAGAGCCCGCAAGATTTCCCTGCGTCACCGAAACCAACTGATCTGCCAGGTAGCGAATCACGCCAACCTTCACCAATCCACCGACCAGTATAAACAGCCCAATAAAAAAGAAGATGGTTTTCCATTCGACATCGGTCAAATACGACAACTCTTCTGCATCCTCCGGCTTCCGTCGCGCATGACCGATCAGCATGAACAGGCTCGCGCCTAGGAGAGCAATCGTGGCAGGCTCAAGATGAATGAGTGAATGCATACAGAACCCCACGTTGACAATCCCCAACAACCAGAGACAGCGATGCAAGAACGGTCGATCTGAAACGGCCTCCCGTGAACTCAATGCCAGAACCGCCGTTCGCAGATGCGGGGCCACGGTCATTGTTCGCCCAACGATGACCCACAGTGCAGCCACGAACACGACCATGATCGCCACAGCGATCGGACCCAAGACCACCAGAAAGTCGAGATAGCTCAATTCAGCCTTGCTGGCGATCATGATATTGGGCGGATCACCGACCAGCGTCGCAGTCCCACCGATATTGGATGCAAGTGCCTCGGTCACAAGGAATGTAATGGGATTGAGCTCCAGTCGCTTGGTAATCGCCAACGTGACGGGCGCCATAAGCAACACGGTGGTGACATTGTCGAGCATGGCCGAGAGCCCGGCCGTCAACAGGGCCAGCAACACCAGTAGACGAAACGGCTTTGCATCGGCCCGCTGCGCCGCCCAGATGGCCAAGACCTCGAAGAGACCGGTCTCTCGAACGATGTTCACGATCACCATCATCCCGATCAGCAGAAACACGACGTTGTAGTCGACACCAAACTCATGGGAATAGAACGCCTCCTCTTGTGACACTACGCCGAGCCCGATCATCACCGCAGCCCCACACAGCGCCACAATCGTTTTGTGGATCCGCTCAGTGATGATGACCAGATAGCAGACACCGAAGATGAGCAGGGCCAAAGACATGGAAGACATTCAATACCGCCTATCGCCTAAGAAATGACACTGGGCTCAGAGTCTTTCGCGCATTATCCAGAGCCCGCTGCTGCAATGCAATGAGAGTCGTCATTTTCGATGCAGCGCATGCCAGACCCGCGAAAGAGAACATCTTCTCTTTCCCTCTCTAGCCAAGCGCGTTAACAGGATGCTGAAGAAGTCCGCCAACGGCCACAGTGCGTGGGGCGTGACGTCCAGGGTCAAGCAATCATTGACCATGATTTCACCGGACCCCAAAGAACTTGGAACCGCGGTGACGTCGAAGGGTAGCTAAAACCTATCCTTTGATATACAACACATTTATGAGAATACCTTTGCTGGGTTCCGGCACACCGTACCCTATCGTAGAACTCCTCCTCATAATCAGCTTTGTTGGGCTCATCGGCTGTGTTGCGTCTCAGCCTGTTGAACCGAACCCTATCGGGAGAGCCTTGCTTGGGAAAAGCAAACAAGAACTCCTCGCTTGTGCGGGTAGCCCGCTTAAGGAATCAAAGACCGCTGAAGGAACCGTACTGTCATACTACAAAGAAGCGCCCATGTTTGAGGAGTCATTTGCCTCCTCCAAGGCCAGTAGGCCAGGAGCGCATCATGGATGTTGGGCGCATCTCCTTATGGGAGAGGATCGCGTGGTGGGGGTAGAGTATAGGTCGGTGCCCCGGTCGGTTGATGCTACGGATCACTGCGAGGAGATTTTTCACATCTGTGTTCAATAAAGACTACCTTGTCGATGATGAGGCATATAGTCGAAATTTGTGGTTGACACATCTTGTTCGCTGAGGTAGAAACCCAAGCGTTTTGCCGTTAGAACGCTGCTACGCAATACCATCAGATACGGGACAATCATCTCATCAGGGGAGGAGAGACATGGATGCAAGTGCTAGTAGTAGCCAATCTGATATAGCTGGCTTGAATCCCATACCCTCGAATCCCTACCGATCCCTCTGCGTAGCCTTTCCTCTCGTGGCCTAATCCAACGAGCGTGATGATGGCTCCGGCCCGGTCCTCGGGGGCTGGGGGAAAGGAGTACATCATGACGTTTCTCATCCTCCGTCGTACACAGTTCTACCTCGTCGTGTATTCAATTTTCCTTGTTATTCGGACAGGAACAGAGAGCCATCTGGCGCGGCGCCAGATCACCACCCTCGCCTGTGTGGTTGGCTTCCTGGTCCTGAGTAGCATTGGGCTTCTGGCTTTACCCTCCTTGTCCCTTGCGTTGGAAAAGTACGGTCGTCCGTTGCCGTCGATGGAGCAGCCGAGCGACGTGGCGGCGCGGGAAGCCGAAGAGACCTTGTTCGGCGGATACTTCCTTACGGCCGCCTTCGTATCCAACCCGAGCTTCGCTGCTCGTCCCGATAACACAGGATTGGTCGGTCTTCGACACATGCTTCACCTGGAAACTGACCTCTACAAGCAGTATCTGACCTTCTACACTGATCAAAACTTCTTCTCAGATCGAACAAAAGGATGGATCACACTGAGCGAATGGGATGGCACCTATGCCTTCACTGGGCTGATCGACCGGTGGGGCTGGCGTATCCAGTACGAGCGCGATGCGCCGCTTGACAAGAGCGGTCTTGTCCAAGCGTATGCCGATACGTTGCTAACTTCTCGATTTCAAGCCATACAAGACTTGAGTTGGTGGCAGCGCACCTTTCCCAATCAAAACCTGACAGCCTATGCCGGCGCAGGCTGGCTGTTTCATAACAGTAACTACTTCGCGCGGCCAGATAATACCGGGAGAGCCCTTTTTCGGTATGTGGCCCATGCGGATCTCGACCTCTACAAAAATAGGGTTGTGTTGTATGGAGATGTGAATTTCTTTACAGACCGGGAGGCTGGAAACAAACTCAACCCCACCGAGTTGGATTGGATTATAGGTCTGGCCTTGCGGTTTCGCGAGGATATGGAACTGAGCTTGTATCAGGAGCAGGACCAACCGTTAGATAAGGCAGGACTCGTTCAAAAATATACGGCCGTTCAACTCAGATACTCGTTTGACGTTCCCAAGCGGTTCTGGAAGTAGTGACGTGCAGGAGTCGGTCTACCGATGAGTATGAAATTTGAATAATGCGGACTAAGAACATATTTATCAAGAGGTTCCTTGCTTCGCCCCCCGCACGCTGTATAATCAAGATTCGCTTGAGAGGTTGATGCGGTCAACTGTGCTCACCTCCCACACCATACAGTGGTTTACACGGAGGACTGTTTGTGTTTGCGGATCGACAATTGCGTCCCATCTGCCACATCATCGTTCTCAGCATTTTGAGCCTTTCTGCATATCCCTCCGGTGCGGCCTCGCCATCTCCGGCTCCTGAACAGGCCACCGTGGCATCGAAGGCGCTTCGTCTCAGCGTGAACGAGGCGCTGGGACTGTTCCTCAGTCAAAACCTTGATGTGCTCATTGCCAAGTACGGGATCGAGTATACAAAAGGGCAGGAAGTCACCGCGCGGCTCTTCCCTAATCCGTTGGTTTCAGTCGGGACACAAAGCTCTTATTCACAAGGGAGGACTCTGTCCAATAGCGGACAGTTGTTTACGCAAGTCTCTCAGTTGTTCGAGTTAGCAGGGAAACGGGGCTATCGAATCGAAAGTGCTGGGTACGGCACGCAATCGGCAGAAGCAGCCTTCGAAGATGCGGTGCGGCAACTCGGGTTTACCGTCAAGGACACCTATTACCGGATTCAGTTGGCTCAGCGCAGGTTAGTGTTGGCAGAAGAGAATCGCGAACGTTTCTCCCGTATCCTCGCGATCAATACCATCCGATTCAATAAAGGGTACATCGCGGAAGTCGATCTTATTCGGATTCGCTTGCAGATGGTGGACTTTCACTCGCAGGTGATCCGATCATTGCAGGAGGCAGAATCGGCGAAAGGCGATCTTCGTCAGCTGCTGCGGTTATCCCCAAAGACGGTGCTGGAATTGACCACGGAATTGGGTTTCCGCCGGATCGATCCCGACATCGAAAAATTGCGCGTGACCGCTCTCGATGCGCGTCCGGATATCCGCGCAAAACGTTATACCTTTTCCCAGAGAGAGTCCGATCTGAAGCTGGCGAAGGCCTACCGGATTCCCGATGTGACGATCGGGGCCGGATACGCGATTCAGGGAGCGCGCGGGCCTGATAATCCAGGCCAAGTCGCGCTCAGTGCAGGCATTCCCTTGCCCCTGTTCAACCGAAACCAAGGTGGGATTCTCCAGGCGGAAGTCTCCCTCCAGTCGGCGGAAGCCGACTTGGATAAGACCACCAATCTAGTTGAGAATGAAGTGGAAGTCGCCTATCGCAACCTGCTGCAGAGCCGGCGATTGGTCGAAGCCTATTTCGGTGAGGTATTGGAAGATGCCCGCTCGACTTTTACGATCGTCGAACGGGCCTATGAAAGGGGCGGCGCGACGATTATCGATTTGCTCGATGCCGCGCGCACCTCGCGGACGATTCAGCAAAACTATATCGAAGCCTTGTTCAACTACCAGCATAATCTCTTTCAGCTGGAAAGCGCCGTGGGACAGGAGATCGGGTCGTGACGAGCCAGGTTAAGGGTGCGACAAAGGGTGAGCGTACGATTGACTCTCGCAGCCTATTTATCACGCTAACGGTCTCAACCTTCGTTTTAGGCTGCCTGGTGCTCTCTGCCTGCGGGCGAGAGGAGCAACCCACGGTTTCCACCGCTGCCCTGCCTCCATCTCAGGTAGCCGGATCAGTTGCGGAACCGCATCCACGGGTGGAAACAGCTCTCGTCGAGCTCAGGTCGGGAGTTCATGACCTCAGTTTATCCGGAAAGGTTGCTTACGGCGAAGATCGCTATTCAAGAATTTCCTCTCCGCTCCAAGGGCGGGTCCTTGAGGTGCGGGCGCATTTGGGTGATCGTGTGCAGGCAGGAAATGTGTTGTTGGTGTTGGATAGTCAGGAAATTGCCCAAGCCTATTCAGAATACGTCAAGGAAGACTCGGATCTACAATATGCGACACGCGCCCACGAGTTGGCCAAGGATTTGTATGAGAGTAAGGCGCTGGCATTGAAGGACCTCAAGCAAGCGGAGAATGAATTGATCAAGGCGCGCGCGGAATTCCGCCGTGCGAAAGAACGGTTGTTGTCCTTGCGGGTTCCCGCGGAGGAACTCGATAAGCCACTCGACCGGCAAAAAATCACGTCGCGATTCGAAATGAAGAGTCCCTTGGCCGGGACCGTCGTGGAACGGAATGTGACGCCAGGCCAGTCGATCGGAGGAGATTCCGGCCAAGTCGTGTTTACGGTAGCCGATCTCGATATGCTGCAGATAGTAGCGGATGTCTATGAACGGGATCTCTCTTTGGTGAAGGAGGGGCAGTCTGCCAAAGTCAGCGTAGAGGCGTATTCGGACGTGAATTTCCCCGCGACCGTGGCCACCATCGGTGACGTGGTTGACCCGACCTCCAGAACCATCAAGCTCCGTGCCTGGGTCAATAATAAGGATCATCGGCTAAAGCCGGAAATGTTCGCGCGCCTCCATATTGAGATCGGAGAATCCACGCCGCTCCTGATGATTCCTCGTGAAGCGGTGCTGGAAGTGGATGGGAAACAGTTTGTATACGTCGTCGAAGGCGCCGATCACTATGTCAAACGGGAAGTCAAAGTGAGCACGATTTCACCGGATCAGGTGCGGGTCCTGGAAGGCTTGACATCGGGACAACGTATCGTGACGAAGGGCGCGGTCTTGATCAAGGGACAGGAAGTCAAAGGATAGCGCTCCCACGCACGGCTCTCCTCCTTCGAATTGGAATCTAATCGCACCCCATGATAGCCAGAATCGTCGAACTTTCTCTCATCCAGCGGGTCATGGTCTGCATCCTGGGCTTTCTCCTCCTGTTCGGCGGGCTCTACGCCTTTCATACCCTCGATATCGTCGCCTATCCCGATCCCTCGCCGCCGATGGTCGAATTGATCACCCAGTATCCCAGTTGGTCGGCTGAAGAGATCGAACGCCAAATCACAATTCCTATCGAGGTCGCACTCAACGGTATGCCGGGCGTCTCGGACGTTCGCTCGATCTCGATCTTCGGGTTGAGCGACATCAAGATCTATTTCAATTTTGATACGGAGATCTTTCGCGACCGCCAGGAAGTCTTGAATCGGCTGGGCTCGGTGAAACTGCCTCCCGGAGCGGTGCCGTCGCTATCCCCTTGGTGGACGATTGCCGAAATCTATCGATATGAACTTACGGGGACCGACGAGACCACGCTCACAGACTTGAAGACGATTCAGGACTGGCAGGTTCGACGGGAGTTCCGGCGCATTCCCGGCGTCATCGATGTTACGGCGTTCGGTGGGACGACCAAAGAATATCACGTCGATATCGATCCGGGACGATTGATCAGCTACGGCGTCAACCTGTCGCAAGTTATGTCCGCCTTGACCAATAGTAATGCCAACGTCGGAGGCAACTATCTGACCATTGGCCCGCAGAACTATAACATTCGTGGACTGGGCCTCATCAACGGGATCCCAGATATCGAGAACGTGATGGTGGCGGAAAAAGACGGGACACCGATCTTCATCAAGACTCTGGGGAATGTCACGGTCGGGTCCCGGGTTCGATTGGGGAAGGTTGGTATCGATGAGCGCGACGATGTCGTCGAAGGTGTCATCCTTCTCCAACGGGGCTACAAGTCGCGGCCCGTCCTCGAAAAGGTGCTGCACAAGGTGGAGGAACTCAACACCTGGAAGTTGCCGGCCGGGGTCAAGGTCAAAACCTTCTACGATCGCTCGGCCTTGATCCAGACGACGGTGGAGACCGTCATGGACATTCTCATCAGCGGCATGGTCTTGGTCTTCATCATTCTTTTTGTGTTTTTGGGCCATTTGCGTGCGGCGGTGATTGTAGCATTGACCATTCCGGTCTCATTGCTTTTTACCTTTTCGATGATGGTCCTGATCGGAGAGTCGGCGAATCTCATTTCACTCGGAGCCATCGACTTCGGTATTGTGGTTGACGCCACCTTGATCATGGTGGAAAACATCTTCTCCGTCTTGGCGCACAGGAAGCTCCACAATTTAACGATGCCCCAACAGATTGTCCGCGCGGCGCGGCAGGTCGGAAGACCGATTTTCTTTTCGACGACCATTATCGTGGTCGCGTTCATTCCGCTCTTCACGATGACGGGTGTGCCGGGGAAGATTTTCGCCCCTATGTCCATCACCTATGGGTTTGCCTTGGTGGGCGCACTCTTGATGGCCTTTACGCTGGCCCCCGTGCTCTGTTCTTTCTTACTCAAGGGCACGATCAGTGAGGATGATACGATGGTCGTGCGCCGAGTCCGTCGCCTCTACAACAGCATCTTGGGGTGGGCGTTAGGCCATCGGACTGCTGTCGTCGGCGTCTGCGTCGGACTTCTGGCTATTACGTTCGTGGCGTTGAAGTCGATTGGAGGGGAATTCATGCCGGCCTTGGAAGAGGGGAACCTCTGGGTTCGTGCCACGATGCCCGTGGATATATCCTTCGACCAGGCGGCACGGTTGACGAGCGAGGTTCGTCGGTTGTTCCGCGACTCGCCAGAAATCACGACTGTTATGTCGCAACTGGGTCGTCCCGACGACGGCACCGATCCGACGAGCTTCTCCAATGCCGAGTTTTTGGCCAATCTCAAGCCGAAAAAGGAATGGCGTCCCGGATTGAGTAAAGAAGCGCTGATCGAAGAGATTGATGGGCGGCTGAAAGAAATTCCGGGGGTCATTTTCAATTTCTCGCAGGTGATTCAGGACAATGTGGAAGAGGCCATGTCGGGGGTGAAGGCGGAGAACTCCATCAAACTCTTCGGTCCCGATCTGAAGATTATGGAGGCAAAGGCTAGCGAGATTGAGCATGTTATGCACGGGGTTCGGGGCGTGAAAGATCTCGGTATCTTTCACCTGGTGGGGCAGCCGAATCTGCTCATCCGGGTCGATCGTGAGGCGAGTGCGCGCTATGGGTTGCAAGTGTCGGATGTGAATGTGGTGGTCCAGGCCGCGATCGGGGGTCAAGCGGTGACGCAGGTATATGAAGGTGAGAAGTTGTTTGATCTGGTCGTACGGTTTTTGCCGGAGTATCGACAGGATACTGAATCGATCAGCAACATCCTGGTCAGCACGCCGGCCGGCGCGCGTATTCCGCTGAAGCAGCTCGCAACGGTCACGATGCAGACCGGGGCGTTTACCATCTATCGCGAAAACAACGAGCGGTACATCCCGATCAAGTTCAGCGTGCGAGGGCGTGATTTAGAGGGCACCGTCACGGAGGCGGAAGCTCTGATTCACCAACAGGTCACCTTGCCTGAACGGTACCGGATGGAATGGCATGGAGAGTATGATCAGTTGCAGGATGAAAAAAAGCGCCTGATGACCATCGTGCCAGTAAGCCTTGTGGTCATCTTTCTCCTGGCTTTCCTCGCCTTAGACTCCTTGCGCGATTCGCTACTGGTATTGTGTGCGGTTCCCTTTGCCTTGGTCGGAGGCGTATTGTCGCTCCTGCTCACCGGAACGGATTTCAGCATTTCAGCGGCGGTGGGATTCATCTCGCTGTTCGGAGTGGCAATCCAGGGTGGTTTAATCCTGATCGTTCGGATCCAAGACCGCAGGAAGGCAGGATATGATCTGAGGGCCGCCATCTTGAAAAGTGCCGGGGAGCGCATGCGGCCAGTACTGATGACAACTTTGGGGGCAGCTATCGGTCTTTTGCCGGCCGCTGTGGCCACAGGAATTGGTTCGCAGTCGCAGCTGCCGCTGGCACGAGTGGTGGTCGGCGGCATGCTGACGGCCGCGGTATTGATTTTGGTCGTCTTGCCGGTGCTGTACGAGATCGTCCATCGGCGTGATGCGAGTCCTAGCGATGAGGGGGGAATGGGATGACCATGCAGCAACGATGTTCTTGTTGGTGGATGATCGTCTTGCAATCCCTCTTCAATCAGTCAATCACAGGACTAATCCACGTCCTTGACAGAGAACTCCCAACATCAGACAATCTGGTAGCGATCCGCTAGGCATCCCATGCCAGATATGCTACAAACCTGCCGAAGGATGGTCGGGCTCGCTCGAAGGTTGTTCACATGACGATGGGGCAGCGTTCAACATCCCCCGCGCGATTGATCCTGGCGGGAATCGTCTGCAGCCTGGCCGTAACCGGCTGCCTCTCACCCATCACGCTGAATCGCGCCGTGACGGCCTATGATCAGGCGATCACGGATGCCATCTCCAAACAACTGCTCATCAACATCGCCCGCGCCCATCAGTATCAACCGATTCACTTCACCGGCGTCTCGAATATCGCCGCGACGTTCGATTTTCGTGTCAGCGCCGGCGCCACGCCGGCACTCACGGGAGAGGCCAGCAGGGCGCTCATGCCGATCTTCGGCGGCAGTGTGGCGGAGAACCCCACCATCAGTATTGCACCGATCGACGGAGAAGAGTTCACCAAGCGGCTCTTGACCCCCTTTCAGGAAACCAAGTTCCTCCTCCTCCTCCGGCAGCGGTACGACATCGATCTGTTGCTCCGGCTGATGGCCCAGGAACTGCGGATCACGGAGAATGGCCAGGAGGTCGCCTATCGCAATACCCCGTCAGATCGGACGGGCTACGAGATGTTCCGCCGCGTGGTGACGCATCTTTCGGCCATTCAAGACCAGAACCACCTCCATGCCGAACCGCTCATCTACCATCGGACCTGGACTATTCCTGCCAACTCGGTCACAGCCGAAGGTTTTCAGGCGTTGCAGAAAGAGTATCTCGTCACCTACAACCAGAAAGACAACAGCTACACCCTTCAAAAACAAATCACGGGACCAATTTTCATCACCAACTATGACCCCTACACGCTCTCACCAGAGGAACGGGCCCGGTTGATCGATGAAACGGAGGAAGGGTACCTCAACGATGTGTCCTTCGACATCCGGCCGGGGCACGTCGGAGGGGAATACCCCCTCAAGGGAGATTTCCGGCTACGGAGCTTCTATACCATTCTCAACTTTCTTGGCCGATCGCTTGGAGAAGACCCCGAATACTACGTCGACAAAGATCCTCGAACCCCAGAGGTCCTCGAAAATCCCGTCCGCACCATGGACCTCCTGCTGTCGGATAGCGCTCCCTCGGAAGCAGATCTGTCGATTCAGTCCCATGGGAAATATTACTCGGTCAACACCACGGGGCCGCTGGCTCGCTGGAACCGCGAGGCCTTCCAAATGCTGTATCTCTTATTCCAAATGACCGTCAGCGAGGTGCCTCGCGTCGGGGTTCCCAGTATCACGATTGCCAAGTGATACGGCCACAGACACCCGCTACCGACGCACAAAACCATGCCCAATGGTTACCGTGACAACTGCGTCCGTACAGCACACCGAAAACACCCTGACCTCCGATCCAGCCACATGATGCGACGTGTAAGATACGCGAGCACAGCTGGTCAGTCGCGAGGCCAGATCATCGAGAGCGTCTCCTTCCAAGACGGCGTCACCATCGAAGTTCTGCACATCCAACACGCTGAACACATCTGCTCAGCGGCATCGACTGCCCAGAGAAAGGTCAAGCCTACGGCCAGAAAGCGAAGCAAGCCGCCTCAGAGTTAGTCTACGGGAAACAAGTCATGCTCCAGACTCACGGCAAGGATAAGTATGGGCGCACCCTCGCCGATGTGCTTCTACCCGATGGCACCAACGTCAATCACATGCTGGTCAAAGACGGTTGGTGCTGGTGGTATCGGAAGTATGCGCCAGGGAGTACGACGCTAGAGAGGCTAGAAGTCGAGGCGCGAGAGGTGAGAATCCCTGGGGTATTGCGGAAGGCACGAGTTCCTATCCGTTGAGATGCTACGTGGATTTTCTCTGCTCATCTCCTTTGCGCCTCCTGTGACTCCCTCCGATGCGGTTGCGCTCCTGCTCGTAGCCCGCGGCGGCGTAATACAGCGCGCGATCGAAGAACTGGCTGAGCAGGTGCAGCAGCTCCAGCTCCCCACGCAATTCCATGGCGCTATCGGACAGACCTTCGCGCTGGACGAAGGCGCGCACGTGCTCCTTGGTGGAGATGACGGCCCAGACGAAGTGGCTGTAGGCCACGCCCTGCTGGGCACGCTTCTCGCCCAGCTCGGTGTAACGCCGCTCCACCTGGGCCTCGGCCTTGTCCAGCAGCCAGTCACACAGGTTGCGGTAGATCTCGCGGGTGCGGGCTTCGAGTTCGTTCGCCGGGACTTTGTGCAAATCGCTGCACTGGGGAGAGTTCCAGCCCTTCTCGCGGAGCTCGCGGGAAAGCTGTTCGATGCGACTCTCGATAAGCTGCACCAATCGGACGGCCAGCATGGCTCACATCAAGCTTCGGTTAAGAAAATTCTCTGCCGCGGCGGCGGCGGTGCTGATCCTGATGACGCGCAAAATTGTTTCGGGACATCAGTGCCGACGCATTTGGGGACAAACTCCTTCAGTCGCACTCCCTCTCCACCTGGCGACACGATTCCCCACAGAAACGACTGTGCGATATTCATGCGTACCTCCTTTGGGTCTGTACGATCTGGCTGGATTGTTCAGTCGTTGCAGGTTCGAGCCTCCGTGTTTTGGCGGAAGGGATCCCTACAGGAAGACGCGGGGCACGACCACGAGGGCACTTCGCGATGACACCGTCGATTAGTATGGCTCGCTCCAACGTGCTTGGCTGAATAGCGCTCAGTCTTCAGGCTCCCATTGTGTGTGGTTCAATATGTTTCGATACACGAGAACTAGCTCTATTGGTGCGAATGATCCCGTCCTCAAAGTTTCCGCAGTTCAGGCACCGTCTCGTATCGACCCTCGTGCGGAATACTTCCTCCATGAGATCAGAAATAGGTTCGATGACCATCAATCCCCCACACCGTTCACACGACATATCGTTTCCTCCTTGCGTTTGTCGCTCCTATCCTTGTGCACCCACTGGTGGCCCGACCGATTCGACTAAAACGACAGATGGTACGAGGGACCGAATATCTGTCGACATCCAACGAGGCATAGATTTCCGAATGACTCAACCGGTACAGACCTGGTCCATCGGACTTCAAAAACATGCGCGGTCCTGCCCCATCCGGAGCGGGGGGTATACACTACGATCAACTGCTTCGCATGAGGGGCCAGGGCCATGAAGAGGAGCATCCCTTCTGTGCTCCTGTTGAGTGCGAAGGCCTGTCCTTGCGTGATGACGCTGAACTTTTCATCAACTGTCTCTATCGCCTCATACGAACACAGGCACCGATAATCCTTACGCACCTTGCATCGGCGTTCCGAAGGGATAGCCATAGCAGGCATCACGGCAGACGCTTGGCCAACGTCTTGATTGCCTATGTTCCGCTTCCGCCGTGTGACAGCTGCGGAATGGGAGAGTATTTCTTCAGGGGTTTGTGTCGCCATGACTAGGCCTCCAGTTTCATCGGGTGAGGGGTGATGTACTACCGCGTCCTTATGGACATCCGCTTACACAGTTTCTGTTATCCAACGCCAGCGTCGTCGTCAGGTTCATACGGCCGGACTCGTTGTCCGGCAGTTGCAGAGCATTCTGGAATGGGTTCAAAGCAACGAAAGGCTGACCCACGCTGCGCTCATCGGACAGAATAGATTTTTTAATTTCCTGAACCGGCCCGATGATTGTAGGGGCCTTATCGCGGGCAGCAATTCCGATCTCCGGCAGAGTCGTTCGTATCGTGTGGACTTGCCTCTTCCCGTTGTACGGGAGAGCGGAAACTTTCATGGCCTTCGTGTGAGCTTTGGCCTGAGTCCTACCGATGGATGTGATCATGGCTTGAGTGAAGCGTGCATTCTTGCGAATATCCTGGCTCAAACAAACACCGATAGCGGCGATCTCCTGATTCACCGTATTGCCCAAGACCATTCGGTTGCTCTTCATGTACGGTGCAACCTCTAGCACCGGAGACGGTACAAGTCCCCCATAGATATCCCGCTCAACGGTGAGGGTGAGTGGCAGAGTATTTAATGTGGTGCCCTTCCATGCCGTCATGCCTTGGATCGTGCCACCATCTTCGGTGACCGGGCATTCTGCCGCCGCGGCCAGACTTGCGGGATCAACGGTCGCGATGAGGCTCACGGCGGCAAAAATAGACGGAAGCAGGGGCGACAGCCACCTGTGTTCTACCTGCTGTGCTTTATGAGGGAATTGAGATGCCATAGAGCGCCCTCATTTTTCATCTCATCGTACAGCGGCATTACACACGACATCGGCATGACGCTCGATCAGACAGTGCCCAGACACAATGTCAGATATTAAACAGTCTTGGAGTAAGACAATTCCTACGTTCCTTGGAGAGGGAGCCTAGAAGGTCAGAATGGGAAGAAGAGAAGAAAGATAATGGGGTGGATCTGGAAACAATTTAAGACGGCTGACTGGTATCCCCTGCTGGAGCTGCACGCAATGCCATCGGCGGCAGAGGTGTGACTGCACCTTCTGCCGCCATGATTTTTCTTAACATATTCAAGCGCAGCCGTAACAGCATCTTCGCTCGGTGCACTTGGAACTTGAACCCATCATGCAATTAGGCTGCGCAGGAATCAATCACCTCTGTCTCCCGCTACTGGCATGTTCTAACGCTCGGACGACAACCGGCTCTACTGCCGAGAGATCCACCGTCTTGATGAGGAAATCATAGGCGCCTAGTTTCATAGCCTCGACGGCTTCTTCGACTGTTCCATAGGCGGTCAGCATGACCACCACCGCATCTTGGGCTTTCTTGCGAATGGCCTCCAGGGTCTCGATCCCAGTTCTCCCAGGCATCTTCACATCGAGGAAAATCAGGTCGGGAACATGTTTCTCAACTGCGGACAGGAGTTCATCTCCGGACTTGAAGGCCTGGACTTGGTGCTCCCCCTGAGACAATCTCTTCACAAGTGCGTTGAGAATCAACGGTTCATCGTCTGCGACATAGATGCGAGCTTGCATTTCGGCACTCCTTTCAATGTAGTACGGTGTATTCAGGTGACGTTCAGATACGTGCGACCATTAAACGCCTCCGTCGACGCTTCCGCGCAAACCATGCGTCCTCATGCAAAAGCGGGGAGGTTCCCAGGGACTTGGCTCACGCGATAGGCCAGCGCGTGGTCCGAGAGCCCACGGAAGTGCTCCATCCCGACGAGGACACAGGTATGCCCTGCTTCAATACAGCGATCCTGGAAACCGTGTAAGTATTCCATGGTGGTGTGGTCCACAATCTTTCCGGCCAAAATGAGCATATAGTTGGCTTTCATGCCCTCAGGAACCACGATTGCTTTGAGGGCCGCATCGAGTTTCACCAGGTTCATACAGGTGGCCGACGACAGGTAGATTTTGTAGGGATTCTTCATCTCCCCGACGGTGCCCCGTAGCACCGCGTTCGCCGCGACGGTCATCACGCTACGAGAGCCGCCGCCGCTGTCTCCGATGCGGATGACAGGATTGCGGAACAATTCTTTGAACGCGGCCCCTACTCCACTACCAGGGGAAGCCCGGACGACATCCTTCACGAGCAAGACGATCTTCGTCAGCGTACCGACGATCATGCCATCCAGTATGTCTGAGGTGGCCAACGTGACCACGACATTGACCATGGCGATAAACATTTGTTCCTTGCCGACCGAGAAGATTCTCTCGAAGACTTTGTGCGAGCACAGTTTCCATCCGATCCACATGAGCAACCCTGCCAAGGCCGCGAGCGGAATATGATTGATGAGCGCTGCGGCGAACAACAAGATCAACGTCATCATGCAGGCATAGTAGAAGTTGGCCCAGAGAGTGCGGCCTCCTGCGAGCATGTTGGTCGTGCTTTTGAGCCCGCCGGGGATGATCGTCAATCCACCCACCAGACTGGAAAGGCTGTTGGAAATCCCCATAGCCCGCAAGGTGACATTGGGGTTCGACTTTCGTTTAAACGGATCGATTTTATCGATGGCAGCGATCGTGGCGAGCGACTCGGTGCCGTCGATGAGGGTCAGCGTGACAATGATGAGTAAGAGAGGCCCCCATAAGTCTGTTCTCTCCAACGCTTCGACAAAATGAGGGAGGACGATGCCATGCTCGAACACATTGAGGGGTACCTTAATGAGGTATTGTTCCGGGAGTTCCAGGAGCCAAGCAGCCAGGCCGCCTAAGACGATCACGACGAGGGGCACCGGAATGAGCTTCGCCCACGTGGCTTGTATGCGGGACAGGATGCCGCTAATAAAAAAGAGGAGAAAAAGGGTCACGGCTCCAATGGCGCAGATCACAGGATTCATGCCCATGATCTGTTCGGGGATAAGCATGACGGCTTTGGGAATGGATTTGATGGGCGGCCCGATGTACCCGAGAAATGCCGGGATTTGCTTGATGATGATCAGCATGCCGATCGCCATCAACATGCCTTCGACCACCGAGATGGGGAAAAATAGCGCGAATCGCCCGGCATTGAAAATGCTCAATATCACCTGGATGATACCGACGAGACAAATGGCCACCAGCAAGAGCGGATAGCCCGCCGCCAAATCGCCATGCCCCAACGCGAGCGAACCAGCCAAGAGCGCCGGCGCCAGGCCTGCAGCCGGGCCGCTGATCGTGATATAGGCGCCTCCGAGAAACGGGAAAACAAATCCGGCGATGATCGCCGAGATCAGCCCGCAGACAGGGGGCGCACCGGAAGCCACCGCGATACCGAGCGAGAGCGGGATTCCCATCATGGCAACTTGCAGCCCCGCCATCATGTCGTAACGCCAATGCTTCAACCCAGCGACCCCGTTTTGAGGTTTCTCAATTGCTGGGATATCTATTTCGAGAGTTGCCGCACCATGCGATGACATGCCGTTCCTCCTAAATTTCAGGTTTCCCTGTTATGTGTGAACTGAGATGCTCCGCTATTTTTCTAACGCAGACAGCGCTTCATTGTTCCGCTGCGTTGAAATCTCCGCATAATCGGTTAGATCAGCGGACGATATGAGAGGGATTTCTTCCAATGCGTGCGCGGTAGGGACTGGCTCTCATAAACCGTCCCGCAGCTTGCTGCAGGGAGGTTCATCGGCTCTCTCCTTGCTCCACCCCATTTACCCTGCGATATCCTGTGCGATTGCCCTCATCAACTAGAATCGCCAGCAGAGAAGCAGTTGAATCCGGCGGTTCATCGACCCGATCGTGCCAACATTATTCACCCTGTTCGTCTGGTTGCTGTCTGATAGAACCGGCCATCCACACTTATCTCGGAATATTTCCCAGCCAACACTTCACCTCCATGCCCTCACCACGAACCACGCCACCGCCCCTAATGATAGAAGCCCAGAGGCCACCACGAAGCACAAGAGAAGGGTAGTTAGCACGGGTTATAGCCTCGCAGGAATCCAACGACCACTTCGCAGATGTCTGGCTCGTCATCAGTGATGAGCAACCAGATCTTCATGCTGTTGGTCCTGGCCGAGGGTCCGCTCTTGGTTCATCGGACGGATCTGGTAGCTCATGCCCGTTCGATGGAGCGCGATCAGGTTCTTTCGGCTCAGTCGGTCAATGGCGAGAAACAATTGTGCATAACTGAAATCTGGCCGCCCAATGATGAGGTCTTCCACCATAAGCACCTCATAGCGTTGAAGCATATTCAGAACGGCCTCGTCTGCATCCGCATTTCCTGTGCCCATGATCGGTTCCTCCTTCTTCCTATACACAGACTTTCCTATGCGCCAACTCGCTCCATTACGTGCTGCGATCCCCACTCCATACCCTGCTCCACGCTCTGCGCCACAGCCAGGCCCAGCATACTCACAAGAACACCGGCATCAGATGACTTACGAACCCAAGCAAAGGCTCCTCCGGCCTCCGCCAGGTCGCTCTTATCCCACTCTATCTCCGAGAAAAAAATGACCGGTATCTCGGGCCAGGCCATTTGAGATTGCCGGAGGAGATCGAGTCCATCGAGGCGAGGCATGTGATAGTCGGTAACCACCACATCAAAATGACGCCGTTGCATTTCACATAACGCCTGAACACCATCACACACCTGCACCACAGCAAACCCCTCTTGCCCTAGCACCTCAGCGAGGAGCAGCCGCATCATGTCCGTATCGTCGACCACCAGCACACGTTTTCCATAGCCAATCATGGGGTCCCCCCTTCCGACATAGTAATTTCAGTCGGTTTCTCGGCGAGAGCACCTCCCCCATCTCGATGCAAATCCGCTTGTACCGGACGGTCGACCTCGTCGCAATGGCAGTATCGGTTCTCGATCACCCCCCTGTCACAAACCAATTTGTACATCGCAGCCGCAAGTTCGGCAGCCACCACACCTCCGCAGCGCTGACAACTCATCTCCAGTCCCCTTTTCTCTCCAGTCAGCTCCCTGCCCCATGAGCTACAGACGCATATATTGCCTGGCCCGTTACAGTGAGTCAGAAATCAATCTCACCAATGGCCTGTGAACTGAATTACACACCATCCCCTCATTGGGAGGGATAAGAGTAAGTCGCTCATGCCTGTGGTAATTGGCCGGTGCCGTCTGTAGGAATTGTCTGACAAAGAAGCGATAGAGCAAGAAAGGGAAGCAGAACGTAGCGTAGATGTCCGCTGGCAGTGAACTACCTTAGAAAACCCAGGATGGATATATTGTTGTAATCACTCTACGATGCGATGCTGAACTGCATAGCGCGCCAAATCCGCATTCGTTTTGACATTCAACTTCACCAGGATGCGGGAACGGTAGGTACTGATGGTTTTGACGCTGAGGGAGAGTTGATCGGAAATGTCCGTAATCGTGTGTCCGGCGGCGATCAAACTGAACACCTGGTGCTCACGATCGGATAGGGAATTGTGAAGCGGCTGCTCGCTGTCACCGTGTTGCTGAAGGTGTGCCGCAAGGAGGTCAGCCGTGTTGGGCGTGATGTATTTCCCCCCCTTCCAGATTGTCTTAATGGCATGAACTAATTCCTGCGGAGCGCTTTCCTTCGTCAGGTATCCAGCGCCCCCTGCGCGTAACACCCGCACGGCAAACTGATCCTCAGGATGCATACTCAGCACCAGCACGGGAAGGCTCGGGCAGAGCCGTTTCAGTTCGTGTAACCCCTCCAGCCCGCCGCGTCCCGGCATCGTCAGATCCAGCACGACCACGTCCCACCGCTGTTTCTGCGCTAGCTCCAGCAGCTCTGGGACATTCGATGCTTCACCGACCACGGCTCCGGGGAATTCATCGATGAGAATCTGGACGAGACCTCGGCGCAGGTACGGATGATCGTCTGCAAGGAGAATGTTAATCATCTGTTACCCGATACAGCGGGATACTGACGGTGACCGTCGTTCCCATTCCCGGCGTGCCCTGAATGTCGAACGAACCGCCCTGCTGTTGGGCGCGCAGGCGCATCCCCAGCAGACCGAACGCTTTCGGCCCGGACTGCTCCACGCCACTAATACCCCTGCCGTCATCTTGAACTTGCAAGGACACCTGCTCACCAGACTGCTCCAACTTGATGTGGACCTTGGTGGCTTGCGCATGCCGCACCACGTTGGTCAAGACCTCTTGGAGGATACGGAACAGCGCGGTTGATTGCTCAGGCCCCAATACCATGTTATGAGGCCAGATGGTTGTTTCACATGCAATCCCGGTTCGATGCTGAAACTCTCGCACCTGCCATTCGACCGCAGCCTCCAAGCCGAGTTCGTCCAAGACGCCAGGCCTCAAGGTCGTCGCGACATCACGCACCGATTGAATGGTCGAGTCAAGGAGTTCAAGCGCCGAAGCCAGTCTTGCAAGCACAGCGGCAGGCCGGGCTGGTTCGATCGATTCTGTGATCCGCTTGTGGACCCATGCCACATCCAGCTTCAATCCCGTCAACGCCTGCCCCAACACATCATGCACCTCCAGCGCGATTCTTGTTCGCTCTTCTTCTCGCACCGATTCGAGGCGAACGGCGAGCGCAGCGAGTTGGTTGCGAGAATTGAGCAGCGCCTCTTGCCCGCGCTTCCGATCGGTGATGTCCATCGAATACCCGATGATGCCGGTTGGAGAATTTGTGTCATCCCTCAGCAACGTGAGTGAAAGCTGGGCAAAACGCAGTGCCCCGGACTTGGTTCTCCTGCGAACCTCGATCTGGTGGGTTCCCTTAACCTTCACAGGGCCGATGACCTCACGCTCTAGGAACTCACGGTCTTCCTCCGGGTAGATGAATGAGATATGCTTGCCAAGCGCCTCTTCCACCGGATATCCCAGCATCTTTTCCGCCCCTCTATTCCAGCTCATGACATGGCCGTCCAGATCAATGGAGATGACAGTTTCCTGGATCTGATTGATAATGTCTGCCTGTCTTTGTATCACCTCACTCGCTTGTCTTCGTGTGGTGACGTCGGTCCAGAGGCCAACGATTTCCTGTGGGGTTCCGTCCGATCGCCGAATCAACACCGCCTCATCCCGAAACCAGCGGTACTCGCCGCTATGTATCTGCCAGCGATATTCCGTCGCTAGTGCGCCACCAACAGATAGCTTCTCAAATTCCATCAAGACTCTCTCGTGGTCGCGGGGGTGCAGTCTCGAGGCCCAGAGGGATGAGTCACCCAAAAAGGAACGTGGAGAATAACCGGTCAACGCCTCGATATTGTCACTCACCCACAATGCACCGTAGTCCCCAGATGGCTTTGCAGAATACATCACGGCGGGCACGGTACGCAAAATCAATGCTTCTCGGGCACGGCCGGCAAGCACGGCTTTCTCGGCCTGCCTGCGCTTCGACAGGTCGTAAAAGATCCGCCCTCCTCCCCCGACAGCAAGCAAAATAGTCAAGAGGGTTCCGCCAATGACGATCGCCAGCGTGAACGAGATCGCTCTGTCTGCCTGCTTCGACCAGTCGGTCAGCAGAACCTGCTCCTCGTCCCGCATCTCACCGAGCACTATTTTGACCTTATCCATGGTCTCTTTGCCGAGGTGCAGTCGGGTTTTCAGCTCATTCGCTTCAAGCTTTCCGGCATCCCTTAAGCCGATCATTTCTTTTAATAGTGCCAATCTCTGATCGACCAGACTACGCAACGAAAGAAGGTGCTGTTGCTGGGTCTGGTCATTCAAAGTCAGGTTAGTAAGGTTGTCCAGCGCTACTTCGATGTTATGGCTCGCCTCGCGAGAAGATTGCAGGTACTGATGCTCACCGGTCAGAAGATCGACCCGCTGCGTGGATTCTAGGTCCTCTATCAGGGAAAGCAGGTGCTCGATCGTTTCCCGCACCTGATGGGTTTGCGCTAACCGGACTTCACGATCTATGAGGTCGGTCGTGCTCCAATAGGAGGTGACCCCGACTCCAAGCAGCAGGACGACTACGACCCCAAGGACCCACCGCAATCTTTTTCTCTAACGACATGTTCATGCTGAACCCAGTTGCCAGGTTGACCGGCATATATTGTAGCGAAACGTGTAGAACTCGCTGCACATCAGCACGAGCCACGCGAAGCAGACCAAGAGCCGCTGCGTATGCGAACCGATGATCACCCGTTTAAGCATCGATGCGTTTCCTTAGTAGAATGTGGGAGGAGTGGCGACAACCGCCCTGGAAATACGCCGCATTCTCACCAGCCCTGGACATATTGTGATCCACACACACTAGCGCGGTCCAGATAATCCTGGCCCCTGCTCAACCTGGTCATGCAGCAGCCAACACCCGCCCGTCGCCTCAATACCCGACCGAGAAATTATCCCAATTGGGTCACTCCCCTCGAGATCTACGCGCAATTGCGTCGCCATTCAGCCGTTGCACGTAGAGCCTAAAGCCAGCCTCTTTTTTTCCGCCGATCACTGGTTGACGAGACACAGTCTTGTGGCACTGTTTGTTGACATGCCGACCCAGATGCCTGATGTATCGATAGGGTCTGGAGGAGCTATCCAGCAGATCGAAGCTCATGACCTCTATCTCCAGAAGATGGAACTGCTCGGCGAGTCAGCATCTACTGCCTAAGCTGGACGAGCGCGTTGCGCAACGGAGCACTGGAGACCTGCATCAACCCATCGAGCGGATGATCCAACTCTTCGATCAGAAAGACCGCGCCGGAGACCGACAGCGCGGAGGCGAACAAAGTCGTCAAGACGATTGAGTTGTTGGGCCTGTGCACACCGAGCCCAACGAATATGATGGAGCCGTTCGCGGGTTTCCTTCGCCTCCAGCCTGTAATTAACTAGGGCGCGGTCGAGGAGGACGACCCTGGAGGCGCTCTGCGTGACCTCCTCGTTGATACTTTCGAAGGAGGTTTTTGCAGAAGAGATCAGCAAGCCCACCACCATCGCAACCAAAGTCGCGATCAGGCCGGTGCTCAGCGTGACGACACGCATGAATCATCGGTCAGGTGATGGTCGGGCAGCACGGTGCGAAGATAACGGCCTAGCATCGCGCTGCCGAAGATACACACAAACACGATCGAACCGATTCCCACTGGGCTCATGATTTCTTCTGTGGGTAAACTAGGAGTTGCCCCTACTCCAATCACGTGTTACGCACTGTGACCGATCTCCCGTGAAAGGCTCCTGGTCTTCGGTATCTTGATCGCGATCGCGCACCGCTCTTGTGTCCCTCGGACTACATCAAAACGGCACAAAGTTCAGCCCCTGTGGGACAACAGGAGGCACCTCGAACTTGGGATGTTGTGGCGAACCGGACGGCGTCGGGCGTTCCCCCAGCGTGACGCTCATCGTGCGCCTTACGCCCTCTCGGGACACCGTGATCTCAATGAGCTGTTGGGCTTTCAGCTGCTGGAACATCTTGCCATAGTCCTCGCTGGTCTTCACATCTTGCCCATTGACTGCGACGATAATATCGCCGCCCAAGACCCACGGCTCTCCCTCGATGGTGACATCCAGTTTGCCGGCATGGAGCCCGAGCGCCTCGGCCGGACTCCCATCGTCCACATCGATGATGAGTAAGCCGCTGGGTAGCGGAAGCGCAATTAAGTTTTGTAATTCATCGGTCACA
The DNA here is from genome assembly GCA_963782735.1 of Nitrospirota bacterium. GTDB lineage: Bacteria > Nitrospirota > Nitrospiria > Nitrospirales > Nitrospiraceae > Palsa-1315. The sequence continues at coordinate 228,344 of CAWAKW010000017.1, read as the reverse complement.
AGTTTACCTTTGATGCCGAGCCAGGGACGAATCACACGGCCATTCTTGCGTAGTTCCGCGACGATGGATTTGACCGTATTGATCGGGATGGCGAATCCGATATTCTGGGCGCCAGCCAAAATGGACGCGTTGATTCCGATCACACGATCCTCGGAATCGACCAGCGGCCCGCCGCTATTGCCGGGATTGATCGGCGTCGTGGTCTGTATGACACGCTCTTGGAATACTTCTTGTTTGGTCTCAAATAGTTTGCCGAATCCGCTCACAATGCCGGTCGAAAATGCATAACCCAATCCAAACGGATGCCCAATCGCCAGGACTTTCTGGCCGATTTCCAACTTGTCTGAATCACCCAGATGAGCAGGGGTATGCGGCCCCTTCGGAAGTGTCACATGGAGCAGCGCAACATCCGATTGCGGATCGCTTCCGATCAGCTCTGCCGGAAGACGAGTTCCATCGTGCAACGTCACCGTGATGTTGGCCGCCCCTGCCACAACGTGTGCATTGGTTACGATCGAGCCCTGCTCGTCGATCAAGACACCCGATGCCAACCCTTTCCCCGATGCCTGGGCGACGTGATGGGCGCTGACATAGGCTGAGGCGATCAGAACGGTGGATTTTGCCATCTGCTTGTAGACCCGCACGCTATTCATTTCTTCCGGCGTGACCAAAGCGGCCGCGAGAAGCCGGGGACTTCCCACCCAAACGGCCAGCACCAGACAGACAACTAACCAGGGGAAAAGATACCCTCTATGAACGTGGCAACCTGTCATATATCCCTCTCTATGGCTCGTCGTATATTCCATGACAATCACGGAGGGAGTCGGAGACGTTGGACCCGCCAGCCACGCTCCGTCGTCGCTCGCACTTTAGAAAAGCAATGTTGCTCGATCAATCCACAAAGAGCCTTGAGGTTACTGTGAACGAGCGTTGGTGAGAAGAGGTGCCTGTATCCAGCTCTCGTCGGAATTGAAGATGGTTATCTTGAAGACGACCGCCATAGTGCCCAAGCCCACATTCTGTTCGTAGCCCATTCCGTCTGGATTGACCAGAAACCCATAGTGCCTGAGACGCCTTAGTGTGCCGGATAGGCGATCACCGCGAACCCGCAACCTACGTAGAGATCACAGGGAATCTCCTATCACTGAACCGGGCGAGACCGGAAATTCACGACTCACGATTTCCCGTTCGGCATCCAGCCAATCATCCACGGCACAGCCTTCTCGGCAGCCCCGCTGGATATACAACTCATAGGCCCGTGTGGCAATGTGCGCATGCAGATCGTCGAACGACGATTGCGCGTGCTTCGCAGTCTTGCTGATCGGCGTAGTTACACCGGCCTGATTGGACATCACCGTGCGTGGCTTCCTCTCTCCTGTTTCTTGTGCTTTCTGCAACTTCATGATGCTCCCTCCCTTTCATGTAGACCTATGCTCACGTAGGCAGGATTGCCTGTTTCTTCTGATATATAGCGGCATTCCACACGACATCAGCATGGCGCACGATCAGATGGCGTCTAGCCCTAATGTCAGAAATTCAGCAGTCTTGGGGTAAGACAATTCCTACGTGCCCAGGGGAAGGGGTCTGGAAGATCAGAATAGTGAAGAAGGGAGGAGGAAGGATAATGGGTTAGGTCCGCGCTTCTCTGATCTAAGATCGTTGACAGCCCATGCCGTCACTGCAGTATGCTGGTCGCCAGAGATGTCTCTCACATGACGAACCAAGCCATTCCCCCCACATCGCTCTCCGGCCCTCCGGTGTCTCGTTGGTTGGGATTCTTTCCAGAATTTCGCGACGATAGCCTCGGCTTTCTGTTGCGCTGTCACTCCTATGGCGATGTCGTGAAGCTTCCGATGGGACGGGTGGCCGAGTGCCTATTTCGACATCCGGATCTGGCCATGTACTTCCTCAATCATCCGGACGACGTCAAACATGTCCTGGTGACCAACCAACACAACTACACAAAGACCCGAGTTCCTCCAGGTGAGTCCCGTGTGTTTGGGAAAGGCGTCTTGCATACGGAGGGCGCAACCCATCACCACCAACGGCGGCTGTTTCTCCCCTTCTTCCATAGTACCCATGTGGCCTCATATGCCAGTCTGATTACCGAAAAAGCAGCCGCCCTCGCCACGCGATGGCACGACGGTGCCACTGTCGACATCGGACGTGAAATGACGCAGCTCACTCTCTCAGTCATTTGGCGCCTCCTCTTTGGACGGGACGTGGGCTCCGCCGCCACGCAAGTAGTGGAGGCCATGACGGCCGGGCACCACCTAGTTTCAACGCAGTATAATTCTCTGCTCGCCTGGATCACACCCTTGTGGGTCCCGACAACACAGCATCGAGAATTTTCTTGTGGCCAGCAGTTTCTGGATGAGCGAATCGGAAGTCTTATTCAGGACCGTCGCGCGACACATCACGAGAGTCAGGACGTGCTCTCGCTCTTACTCGCAGCCACCGACGAGGCAGGCCAGCCACTGAGCGACAAAGAAATTCGTGATGAGCTCGTCACCTTCCTGGTAGCCGGCCATGACACAACAGCCACTGCACTGACATGGACCTGGTTTCTCCTCTCTCAGTTCCAAACCGTGCGAGCACGCCTGGCCCATGAATTAGAGACCGTGCTGGGCAGCAGACTCCCGACGGCGGCAGATGTGCCTCGGTTGGTCTATACCAAAATGATCTGGGATGAGACGCTTCGGCTTTACCCTCCCGCATGGTTGTTACACGCGCGCAAGAGCCGCGCTGAAGACAGACTGCCGTCCGGTGTCTTCCTTCCAGCCGGCACTAGAGTGTTCCAGAGTCCCTGGAGCATGCATCGAAATGCTCGGTGGTTTCCCGACCCCAACCGGTTTGACCCAGATCGTTTCTCGCCGGAAGCAACGCATACGCGGCCGGCCTTCAGCTACTTTCCATTTGGCGGAGGTGGGCGGCGGTGTCTGGGCGAATCATTTGCGGAAATGGAAGGTCTGCTGGTTCTAGCAACAATGGCCTCGAAAGTCCGCCTCCGATTGGCAGACGGACAAACTATTCTTCCCGATCCTCTGATGACGTTGAAGCCGAATGTCCCGGTCCACATGACCGTTGAATCAGTCGGTACCCCTGAACGCCATCCTGCGACAGCCTAAACGAGTCGGAGACGAACACAAGACTGACAAGAAGGATCGCCGCGTGCGAATGAGATTCGTGTTGTTGGATTATGAGACTTGAGAACCGAACTTGCAGTCTCTCACGCTTCATCGTCGCGGAAGGTATAACCAGCTCGCTCCATTGCCCGGCGTACGGTACTCATCACTGTAGGAGTATCGGAATGCGGCAGCACAACCACCTCCGGTGCAGCCTGGAGTCTGGCCAGAAGCTGCGCGGCTTCTGCTCCGGCTAGTTCGTCGCAGGTTTCATACAAGCCCCCTGGTCCTTCCTCCAAAAGATTGTGCTCCTTGAGAATGCCGCGGATACCTGCGATGACGGCGGCCGTGGGAGTCGGTATGAGCAACGTGCCGAGTGCTCCATGATCCAGCCGGAGCTTCGAGGCGATGAGAAGTGGCTCCCCGCCTCGCAGTCGCTGGGCGGCGGGTATGAGAATCTTTTCTTCCATGCCGATGTGGCGGAGAAGCCCGGCTCGAAATTGAGAATACGTTCCCTGATCGACAGAGTCGACCTGAGCCACAGCCGCTTGCAGCAGCGCTTCCAGTCGACCGTGGTCTTTCACAAGGAAATCCGTGATAGGCCCGGCTTTTTCATTCTCTCCCGGTTTCATCCATTGCCTCCGATTATGTCGTCAGACTCACCCAAGTCACCTGACCTTTTGGAGCCACCGGCACCATTCGTTGGAGTTGGGGCACCAAGGGTCGAAGATCCGTCAAGCGATTGGTGGGCGCCTGCAAAACGATGACAGCGATGCTGAATTGGGGAAGGTGTTGCTGAAAGGAAAGGTTTCGGTCGACCGTCACGAAAACATCGAATTGTGCTTGAGCGAGTCTGAGTAGCTCACCGTTCTGGATACCGGCCCAGCCAGCTTGCGGCACCGTAACCACGTCATGACCTTGGATCTCCTTGGCCAATCGACGGTCGATACATTCGTCGAGAAGAAGTTTCACGAAGCGACTGGAAGCATCCGGGCCTTTGCTTCTTCGAGGAAGGCGATCACTTGCTCACGCGAGACAGTGGGGAATCCGTCAAGGAACTCGTCGATCGTCTGCCCCCCTTCCAAATACTCGATGAACGTCTGCGCAGGCACTCGCGTCCCACGAAAAACGGGCGTACCACCGAGAATATCAGGGGTGGAGGTAATGAGGGGTTGCTTCATAGCCACCATAACGAATCCTGTGGGTGGGAGAGATTCTATTCCAGCCGACAAGAGAATGCAATTTCATCGCTGCGGAGAACCGGCGGAAGACATTGCCAGTGGCTCACTCATCCCAACACATGGTGCACTCGGAGGAGAAATCGCTAAAGGCCAACGCGGACGAGGCAAAATGGCACCTTTTTCTCTTCCCGACTTCCTACCTACCTCCACTTGCCGGAGTAGCGGACGTGCGTCGCTAACTCAGTCCGACGCCGAAGACTTTGGCTGCTTTTTTCACATCCCGTGGATTGACCCATAGAATGGCGCCGAAGCGTCCCTGGCCGGCAGCGAGGCCGGTCACCGCAGTCATGTTGATCTTGGCTAAGCGGAGTCGATCGGTCAGATCGGCCAGCGCTCCCGGGCGATCATCGCCGTCCACCAGCAAACACATTTTCGGTCCCTGCACTTTCAACTTATGCATCTTCGCGATGCTCTTGAACGAGGTGGGATCTTCCGGCACCACATCCACCTGTGTGCGGCGACTCCGAGGAAACGCATGCACGGCCAGCAAATTCCCTCCGGCCTCACGCAGTGGAGCAAGGATGCCGGCTAATGTCCCTGGTTTATCCGCAATCTGCACCTTGAAATATTGAGCGATTCGAATCAGATCAGCCATCATACCCTCCTCTCCCCGCCCGAATAGCGGGTATCATCCGACAGGAAATGCTTCGCGCGAAAATTAATGTGTACTGGAATCATCATCACAAGGACTGACCTCCGCAGGCGTCTCGCAATGATGGGATGGAAGTTGACGTGATATAGCCTAGGCGACTAACCGGACGAAATGCAATCGGTAAAATCTACTTTCAGGTACAGAGTTGCAGCTTCCGACGGTCTATCTTAAAGATGGTCCCGTGTCCTTCCATCCAGCTCCAACCGATTCTCGCTCGATGAAGCCAGTCCCCGCGCGCGCAAGCGAGGCGAAAACTGTTCCTGACACCTTTTATTTTTCATTTTGTGAATTGGTCAGACGGGTCAAATGAGTCGCGTATACCACCGCCTTCAGCAGTTCATTTCCTCAGAGATGCGAACAATGTCTGCTTGAATCTCGATCCACGGAAATTCGAGTTCAGACCTGGCAACGAACTTCGGTAGGGAGAAATCTCACTCCCAAGCATTACCGTCTACCATTCCATCCATACCCCCAATAAGCCCTATTGCGGTGTTCTTCGCTTGCCTCATAAAATGAGCCTCCCTGCGAGGCTCCCTATGCCATTCACGATTCGTCCGTACCGTCGCACTTCTGTTCAGTTGAATGAATCAGCGTTTCTGTGCGGAACTTGGAAGTCCCGGCTAATGCAGTGCTCAATCTAAGAAAGGAGGCGAGGATGTGGCCAAGGATTCTATTGGTCCTTGCATGTGTGAGCGGAGCATTTGTGGGTTGTGCGAAGGATCCGATACTACTAACGGCTGACACTCGTTCGCTGCTGAAGAGTACCCCATTCAATTCTACGTACGATCAGGCTCCAAAATTCCGTTATGCTTCACGAGGAGAAAAGACGACCGCATTTGTTGGAGGGCTTCTTTTTAGTCTCCTGTTCTTGCCTGTTGCGATGGCGATGGAATCTTCCCATGACGACCTGGCCGGACTCTATAACTTAGAGAACCCCAGTCGAATCATTGAACAAAAACTTACCCAGCGTATGGTGAAAGAATACGATTTGCAAGTTGTGCGTCCTAGTGAATCCAGCGAATCCTGGGGCGAGCTGGATGATGTGAAGCGTCGTTTTTCTGAGGGGCTGCTCCTTGAGGTTCGCAGTGTTCAATGGGGACTTCAGCCTTCGTCTTGGTCGCAATTTCACGTTTTGCTGAAATCGGGTGCACGGCTGGTATCTGTTCAGGATGCCAAAGAGATATGGTACGACACCTGTGCTTCTGAAAAGATTGATATGGAAACAGACCCAAAACTAGTGGACCTAAGAGCGAAGGACGGAGAACTCTTAAAGACCATGGTGAACGAAGCAGTAGAAAGCTGTACGGCTGAATTGTGGTCAAAATTGAAAGGGCTTTGAAAGGCCCAGTATTGTCTGGGGACTATATGCGTCAGTTGGCCTCACGTACCCCCGGGAACAACGCTGTGAACGTGTCGTTTTCCATCCGCACTCTTGCCTTGGGTATCTGATGCTGCTCATCCAATCGCTTGTCGGCGCGAGCTTCACCGGCTCCGTCGTCTCCGTCCTCGACGCCGACACACTAGAAGTCTTGCACAACCAGCGCCCTGAGCGCATCCGTCTCAGCGGGATCGATTGCCCTGAGAGAATGAACGGTGTCAGGAACAGTTTCCTCGTTCTAATGAAGGCCGTCCCCGGAATACACGGGCCGGGAAACTGTTCCTGCCACCGTTTCGGTCTTCGCCTTCTCACCCTTCTGATCGTGCGCATTCCGGGAGCAAGGGATCGGCACGGGTGTCATTCCATTTCTGATTCAAGGTTCGGGATGGCTGATCGACCGGGATGCGTCGCCCACCAGGCAATGGCTGCAGCGCTGAGCATCATGAGCGAGGCTAATAAGAAAGGCGCGCCGGGCAGATGCCAGGCGGCCCTCGGTCCGATGAAATACGCAAAGCTTTGCGTGAAGAGGATCGGCCCGATCAGGCCGGTTAAGCCGTTGATACTTGCAATGGCTCCCTGGAGTTGGCCCTGCTCGGAACTGCTCACGCGGCGACTCATCAGTGCCTGCGCCGCCGGACCCGCGAGGCCCCAAAAGGCCATGACGGGAATGCCCAGCCAAAAGATCCATCCCTCGGGCGCCACGCCGTAGACCGAAAACCCGATCGCTCCGCAGAGCAACCCCACCAGCAATGTCGTGCGCAAGCCTAATCGGGCCGTGACCGGACGGATCAGCCCCCCCTGGACGATCATCACGGCCACGCCGACGCCGGCGAGCGTCAGACCGACTGTGGCGGTCCCCCATCCGTACCGGTAACCCATATACAGCACCGACACGTTCGGCAACACCGTATGGGCCAGATAGCCGAAGAAGGCGACGGCCGCGAGCCCGAAGAGTTCATGGTGCGAGCGCAACAGCACCAGCGAGCCGACCGGATTCGCCCGCTTCCACGAGAAGGCCATCCGCTTGTCATGCGTCAGGGATTCGGGCAACACAAAGAACCCATAGCAGGCGTTCGCCAGGCTGAGCGCCGCCGCGCCCCAAAACGGGAGCCGCGGATCGATCTCGCCGAGCCAGCCGCCCAGGGCAGGACCGAGTATGAAGCCGATGCCGAACGCCATGCCGATCTTGCCGAACGCCGCCGCCCGGTGTTCCGGAGGCGTCACGTCGGCAATGTACGCACCGGCGGTGCTGAAGCTGGATGAGGCGAGGCCGGAGATGGCACGACCCAGGAATAGCCAGGCGACGGTCGGCGCCAGCGCCATGACGATATAGTCGAGTCCCAATCCCAGATTGGACAGCAGCACGATCGGCCGGCGGCCGAACCGGTCGGACAGGGCTCCCTGAATCGGCGAGCAAAAGAACTGCATGACCGCCCAGGTCGTACCCATCAGTCCGTAGATCATGGCCGCCTGGGCCGTATCGCCGGAGAAAAACTCCTCGACGAGTTTCGGCAGCACGGGAATGATGATGCCGAAGGACAGCATGTCGAGCATGACTGTGATGAGGATAAACAGCACCGCGGCAGAGCGAGGGGTGGAGACAGTAGGTCGGTCGTTCATGGCCGACGCATCCTACCAGGCCGACACCTCAGCCTGTCGAGAAAAAATGGTCCCGGCTCCGCGTCGAAAAGAATGTGCGAGCGAGTTCAGACGGATCACCGTCTCCCGGCGGGATGTTCGCCCAGTCCCCTACTCAACTTTTTAGTTTGAGACAGAAAATGGTGTCAGGAACCATTCTAGGCGCCTGCGATAGGCGAAGTTCAGAACGTGGTGCGTCAGACATTCTCCCTTGAGGGCGGACTAGATTGGTCTCCCACTGCGCGCAACCTTCTCACCCACCCACCCACTGGCACGCCAAGACGTGCTCATTAACCCGGGCGAGGGTCTTCCGAGACCGCGCGTTGCACGAGGGCTAACTCTTCACCTGCATCCAGCGAGGCGACTGGTATGGTCTCCACTGCGCACATCGAGCGACCACAGCTTTTTCGTGGGGGCTCTGCGAGCACAGAGACCATATCTAGCTGTCTCGCCACTCCCCCTCCAAGCTCGCTCGTTCTCTCTCAGGGATGGGGCCTGATTGATCTTCCACTGCGCGCGCATCAGGCCAACGTAGGGGTAGTCCCTTCGCAGTGTTACCCGCGCGTTGCGCGAGCACAGGAGATCATCAGGCTCCGTCCCCTCCTCCCTTGGTGTGCGCCCCATCGGGCTCGTGAATCGGAAAAATCCATTGAGTCTCGATGGGTTCGAATGGTCCGGTGCCGATTTCCCGGAAAGATACAAGCCCTACCTTCATGACGCGAACACGATTGTGACCAGCCAGCAGAAGTAGCTCTCGATGTCAGCTTAAAAAAGGAGAGAAAGCATCCCAAGATACGCTAATATGAGTGCACGCCACCAAGGAGGTGCATCATGAGTAACGGAAAAGTTTACAGAGGCAGCTGCTTTTGCGGCGCAGTTCAGTTCACGGTCAGCGGTGAGCCAGCCGCAATGGGGTATTGCCACTGTGAGTCCTGTCGAAGCTGGTCGGCGGCACCTGTCAACGCCTTCACGTTATGGAAACCCGAATCGGTACAGCTCACGCAGGGAGCAGACAACATCGGCACGTACAACAAGACGCCTCTCAGTTATCGCAAATGGTGTAAGACCTGTGGTGGCCACATCTTCACCGAGCATCCCAGCTGGGGACTCACCGACGTCTATGCGGCAGTCATTCCGGACTTTCCGTACCACGCCGGCATCCATGTCAACTATGAAGAGACGAAGCTGCGAATGAAGGACGGGTTGCCAAAGATGAGAGACATCCCGAAGGAAATGGGTGGCTCGGGCGTCAGCATGGCCGAATAAAACATTCGGCGCCTCAAGACAAGATATGGGGAGAGCCTTTCTCTATCAAGAGAGTGGCCGAGGCTGCCCTTTACTGCGCGCATCGGACGAGCGATTCCCCTGCTCTTTACTCGTACCCAGCGAGGCGGCTGGTGTGGTCTCCATTGCGCGCATCGAGCGACCACCGCTTCACCGTGGGGGCTCTGCGAGCACAGAGACCATTCCAGCTGTCTCGCCCCTCCTCCAAGCTCGCTCGTCATTTCTCAGGGATGGGGGCTGATTGATCTTCCACTGCGCGCGTCCAAAAATACAAATGGTCCTTCCGAGCTTGCTCGTCCACTCTTCAAAGGGTGGCCTGGTTGATCCTCGATTGCGCGCATCGGACGATATAAATGCTCCATCCAAGCTCGCTTGTTCTCTCTCAGGGATGGGGGCTGATTGGTCTCCTACTGCGCGCGTCCAACGAGGGCTTTCTTAAGCCGCGCGTTGCGCGAGCACAGGAGATCAACAGCCTCCATCCCCTCCCCTTTAATTCGAGATCACCCTGGGCGCCTGGAGGCGACTGATACAATCTGACCAGAAAGTGGCCGGGTCCTTGTCAAAAATGCCGACCGAATCTGGCGGCAAGACCCCCCATGCCCCCAGAAGCATCTCAGCTTCCAGCTGCCTCGGAGCCCATGCGGCAAATCCGGCAAAGGCCCGGAAGGTTTCAGTCGGCTTGGCCTGTGTAATGATGCGTTCCAGAACTCCTGGCGTGCGCCCCAGGTAGACCCCGTCGAAGACTGATCGTGCGTCTGCTGGGGGCTCCTTGAGTCGAAACAGCAGGAGAAATCGGGTTGGCTCGACCGGCCCACCCGCAAACAGCCGGTAGCTGGTCCCCTTGAGCACGGGCATGTCTGGTAATGCCTTGGACAGAAGAACGTTCGTGGAGCGATTCAGAATAAGCCCGACGGTTCCCTCAGGTCCGTGCTCCACGACGAGCACGACAGCTTGGCGGAAGTTTGGATCTTCCAGCGATGGGCTGGCCACTAAGAGCACACCTTTCCCGACCGACGACGGCGCGAATTCCATGCCCGCCAGAGCGGGGACCGCATGCAGGACGATCAGGAGTGCTCCAAGCAGGAGGCTCACGATGATTTTCTGCGCGCCAACAGAACCCCGCGCGCGCAGGCACTCAGACGGAGGCAATGGGAGGGAGCGTCTCGACTCAAGAACTCTCAACGCTTGTCCCTTCACATTCGGAAGGAGTCATTCCACCACGTTCTGATTAGGACAATCGACGCGCATTACGCTGGTGGTTTCTGTGCTGGTCCACTACCACAAGGGACCTTAAATGACGGTTCCGTCAAGAGCTGTTTGTCTTCGAGCAGCTGCATGATGACCTTGGCGGCTTGGAAGAGGTCGTTCTGTTCTCCGTCGGCAAGCCAAAACTTCGTCTTAATTCGCGTCACACGTTCGGCCAATTCCTCATTCGCAGCGGATACTTCGGCATAGAGCAGATGCCGAAGCGAGATATGGCGGACTTCGCAGCCGCATTGCCGGAGATCGTTCACCGGGAGCCGGCCCCTCGCCTCCCGATCTTGCTTCTCGACTGGAATGCCCATTCTCTCGAGCAGGGAGCGGCGAGATTCGATCAACATGGCATCCGTGGCATCGAGCGCATTGGTGTCGACGAAATAGTCGACGAATGTACGATCGGACTCACGCGTGTTGAGGTCAGCATGATCGCTCGATGGCGTGGCGTCGATGACAAAAATGACACACCCCTTGGGAAACAGCCGATCGAGCGACGTGCCTAAAATGTTCCGATTCATGTATTGGGTGATCGCCTGCACGCCTAGATTATCGATGGGACCGCCGTCATAGAGGTGCAAGAACTGCATCGGCTCCATATACCACTGCAGGGTCACGTCCTGGAATGCGCCGGGAAATGCGGATGACGCATTCACGGCATTGGCGACGTGATAGGGGGCGAGCACAGAATGGAGTGCGGCGAAGCGGTCATCCGTAAACGTGAACCGGGTGTGATCGTTATGGACGGTCGAATTGATCAAGATCTTGGGATGCGGCTGAAGGTCTGCAAAGGTGGCATCGTGGTACAGGTTGTTGTTGAAGACTTGCACCATAATATCTGAGCGGGTGAAGTCGGACAGCCAATAGCGAAAGATGTTCTGCGGTAGAAACCACCGGCGAATCCAACTGCTCTGAAAATCGTAGCCCAAGGCCTCGCGGACCGCCGGCTCGGTAAATGCGCCTGCCTTGTCTCCGAGTCCGTAGTACACGGCCGGGAGCGTTCCACCGGACACGCCTGAAATCACATCGACTTGTTCCAGCAAACCCCTCTGTCGGAGCTCCAACATGACGGCGGCGCCGAAGTTGGCGGCTCGACTCCCGCCACCCGAGATGGCCAGCGCGACAAAGCGGCCGTCATTCGATTCGAGTTCGGTCAACTTCCATGAGCCGGCTGTGTCGGGCACCGGTTTGTCGGCGGGCCACGGCTGATTCCATCCTGGCCGCCAGTGACCCGGCAAAATAGAGCATCCGCCGAGCACGAAGAGCAGGCACACAACCCATGTGATGGTGAGGAGGTTAGAGCCGCGAAAGATTCTTTTGCGCATGTTCATCCTTGAGTGACACGGGTGGTCGGACAGCATGGAGAGCCTCTCAGGGAAGCCAATTGTAAGAGGTGCGAAGAGAACGCGCAAGGGAGATTGCGTGCATCACGTGAGGAAATACTTGTATGGTCTATGTAGCCAGTACCCAAGCGGGCTACCCTCCTTTTTTTCGGTTATTATAGTGACATATGCCTTCCCGCCCCAATCACCGCACCCCCAAGCGTCCTCGCCGAAAGAGACGGCGCGGGCGTCGGATAAAGATCGCCACGCTCCAGCGTTTTGCGCGCGCGCGTTGGCGTACGTTCCGTGCGGTCGGAAAGGCCCTGCTCGCCTCACCGCCGACCCTGCGTACCGTTGTGATCCTATCGGGTATCCTGCTCCTCTGCCTCGGCGTCAACTGGGCCTATCACGCATTCAACAAGCCGACGGAAGTCCTCTTTCCCTTGGACCGCTCACTCAACAAAAATCCCGCCGAGACGTGGAAGCAATACGGCTCGCTCTTCCGCAAACATGCGACATCCGTCATGACACCCGAGTTGCTGGCTGCGCTGGCTCAGGTTGAGGGCGGAGGAAATCCGGTGGCGCGGACCTATTGGCGGTGGCATCTGACGAGGAATCCCTTGGAGTGGTACCAACCGGCGTCGAGCGCAGTCGGCATGTACCAGATCACCGACGGGACCTTCCAAGAAGCGACGCGTTATTGCGTCCATAATCATCGGGTGGTCGAGGACGGCCCCTGGCACGACCCGAATTCCTGCTGGTTCAACAGCCTCTACAGCCGCGTCGTGCCGAGCCATGCCATCCAATTGACCTCGGCGCTGTTGGATCGACGCGTTGCGAGTGCCGTAGGACCGCGACGGATCGGCAGGGTTACGCTCCAGCAGAAGCAGGATCTGGCCGCCGTGATCCACCTCTGCGGAGCCGGAGCCGGCCATGCCTATGTGACACGCGGCTTCCGGCTGACCCACCACCAACGGTGCGGCGACCACGACGTGCGGGGCTATCTCGCACGAGTCAACGCGATGAAGTACCAGTTTGCCAGACTGGCAGCCGTTGGCTAGCGGCTGCTGAAAAAGTCCGCCAGCGGCGTTCTCCCCTCGAAAGCCTCCTCAAGGTAGCCCACTTGGAGAACAAGCTGTCTTGGCAGCTTGGGGTGGGCGGGTGAGAAAAGCTACGCCTCCGGTGCTTTCATCGGCTGCGGCCTTGCCTGGGGAACGGCGCGTCTTGGCGTGCCAGGGCGGGGCGGGTGAGAACCGTCGGCTTTTTGAGCAGCCTGCCAGGAGCCGTTCCTCACAGGTAGTCCGATTGCTCTCGCACTGATCGCGTCAGATAGAAGATCGTGCCGGGCTTTGATATCCTCCCATGGGAACGTCAGCCTGGAGCGCCGTTCATGATTCACATCAGACCCGCAACCGAAGCTGATTTCGCTGCTATCCTTCACGTACAGCAGACCGCGTTCGGCGAATACACCAATGTCTATAAAGTGAGCGGATGGACGACGGAAACGCTCGACAGCCTCAAGGAAGATGCCAAGGAGAAACATATCTTTGTGGCGGAGGCGGAGGGAGTGATCGTGGGATCGGTTCGCTTTTGGACCGTGGCTGGAGTCTGCATCATCCGACTGTTGTCCGTGAGTCCCACCCACCAGGGCCATGGGGTGGGGAAGGCGTTGATACGAGAAATCGAACAGGTCACGACCGACGCCCATAAGTTCTATGCCTGCACCATGCTGCGTACGGCCAGGAACATTCATTTGTTCTTCAGTCTCGGCTACAAGGCGGAAACGATTCTCCCCGACCACTACGATCATCTGGATCTTATCTGCTTCGCCAAGTATCGCTAGCAGGATGCTGAAAAAGTCCGCCAGCGTCGTTCTCAGTCGCTCGTCTCCCTGCAACGTACCCCAAGGGTACGCTTCAGTCGCCGATCTCCCTGCGGCCTTGCTGAACGGACTTTTTGAGCATCCTGCCCGGCGATCGTTGATCCCTGATTGCACAAAGAAAGAACGTGAAGAGTCGTTCGTTTCCGGATTCATGCAGACCTTTCACGTTTTACGTTTCACCTTTCACGGATGCCTGAGTCGTTACCGTCCTGGGTGTTGCGGGCGCAACATGTTCTTGAACACGTAGTCGGCCACGCGGTTTCCTTGCTTGATCCCCTCGGTTTTGTCGAAGGTCCAGTGGATGCCGAGATAGATGCGACTCTGCCCGTTTTCCTCCTCCGCCTGCGAGAGGGAAGAGAAACTGCGTTCCACGAACGGCCGAACATTGCCGGCGTGATCACGCGTCGTCCCGTTGAATTCGTCCGAGACAAAGGTAAACGCAATACGATCGGTCCGGTAGAAATTCCGCAACGTTTGGAAGAGCGCCCCACCAAACCCGGCATGACCGGAGGGATAGGCCGGAAACGGCGGGGTAAAGTTCGGCCCCGTGAGGTTGCTGGCCGGCGCACCGAGGGGTGAGAAAGTCGAATCTCCGGCCGTGGCCGGATTGCCGTCGCCCAAGCCGCTCGGCCCCGTATGCTCATCGGACTCTCGAATGCCGGTGACCGGCCGCCAGTACTGATAATAATATTTGGATTCCCACACGGCGATGCCGGCATCCGCCATGGCGACGTTCACGAGGGCCAGAAGCCGCGCGAGTTCCAGGGCATCGGTATCCGTGCCCATCTTGTGCGCGATCTGCATAGTGATTTGGTTGTAGAGCCTCGGCGGCGCACACAAACTCGGCGTTCCATCGTAAGCCCAATAGATTCCGATCTGCGTTTGCTCCGCCGTGCGGGTCGTGGGAGTGACAACGCCGTCGCCTCCCAGCGTCTTCACCTCGTGATAGGCAGCAGCATAGTCGGCACTGTCAATCCTGGGCGGCACCGGTGCCCGAAATTGATCGCCTCGTTCGAGTACGAAAGGTTTGACCTCGCCCCAGTAGGCGCCCAAGGCAAGCGGAATCAAGCTGATGGGGTCCTGCCGCCACTTGCCCGGATCGTTGCTCGTGAGAAACTCGATGCCGACGTGCGGCTCAGGGCGCTGCGAACCGTCGTTGGCGCGCGCAGCGAGGATGGCCGAGGCCGCGCGTTTCCCTAACGCGATCCCGTTGGTTTTTAGCCGTCCTTCCGGAATCCCGGCCAGCTCCTCTACCAAAACGGTGTCGAAGGCCGCCGCTTGCGAAGGAAAGAGCGCAGCAAGCGTATCGTGGGCGGCTTGCGCGACGCCCACCTGCATCGACGTGCCCAGCTTCGCATGAGGCAGACCGGCGTAGCTTTTAAAGTCTCCTTCGACGGCATTCACAACTTCGAAGACGGCAAGATGGACAATGGCCATCGCCCGGGCGGCGCGACCTGGCCCAAGTTGTTCGCCGAACAGGCGGGTCTCTCCAGGAGCGACCGGAGTATGGTCGAGGCCGCTGGCATCAACGGCGATCTGATTCCAATGGCGGACGACGCTGGCCCGATCGAACCCGTGCCGAGGGCGATGCTTCAAATCCGGTTGGGCCAGTCTGGCATCCGGACTGAACCGCGGGCCGAACGCGTCATCGAATCCGCCGCGCAATCCCTCCGCAGAGAGCCCCTGTGGGGACGCCAGCGCGAACAGCACCGCGAAAAGAACCAGGACCTTGCCGGTTTGAGACATCACCATATTCCTCCCCTTTCACACCTGCGTCGTGCCTTCATATGAAGACACGACGCGGCCACATGCTCACCTATCCTGGATCACAAGGCACGAAGGAAGTTCAACAGATGCTGCTTGTCGATCTCATTGAGCCGATTGTACTGCCCGACCACTTGATTCGCTTCCGACGGCACATAGCGGCCGTTGCCGCTGCTTGCATGGTCCTGAATCGCTTCGACCAAATCTTTTGTACGGCCATCGTGCAGGAAAAAGATTCGCTTCCCAAGGCCCCACAAGGGCGCCGTGCGGAATTCGTCTCCACCGGCGTTGCCCTGGCTCACATCGTCGGCCAGGCCCGGCCCCATGTTATGGAGTGCCAGATCGGAGTACAGGTTGACGTCCTTGTCCCGCAACGCCGCCACAGACGATTTGCCGGTATGCAACGTCGGGGTATGGCACATCGCGCAGCCGACGTCTGCGAACACCTTCCGGCCCCGGACGATGGTGTCCGTGTCGGGCGCGGGCGTCGGAGGGGCCAGGAAGCGCATGAACATCGCGAACTTCACCACATCGCTGAGTCCTTCAAGATGATCCGTGGCCTCAAAGTTAGTCCGACTTTCCGGCGTCGCGTTAAAATAACAAGTCGGTGCCTCATCTCGCTCCTGCGGGAAGAGCTCGTTCGTGACTCCCTGCTCGACGTTGTAGGCTTCGCCTGAGAATATTTCGAGCGACTTGTTCTGGCCTTTCCACCCAAAACGGGTCACGGTGCCGTCGTTCCCGCTGGTGTTGGGCCGGCCCGTCAATTTATTCGCACGGCCGCCAATACCGAGCGACTGCTTCGTAGCAATGTTGGCTTGCATGTTGGCGAGTATGGCATCGTCGTCAATGGCTTCGATCAACCCTGCCCCGAAGACCGGCGTCGGAATGCGAAACACCACATTCTGGCGAGCGACCGCGGTGCGGAAATCCGGCTGCTGAAGAGAACAGCCCGGCGCATCGTCTCGCCCGGAGATGGTAAAGAGCGCATGCACTCCGCCGTCAGGCGTACCGTCCGGGTTAGACTTGAATCTGGCTTCGCGAATCGGACCGTCTCTCTTAATAAACGATGGGATCTCGTTGTGCGCCCGTTCTTTTTTCGCAACTTCGACCTGCGGATTGATGGCTGGGCTGCTCCCTCCGACAGCCGGCTGCGTATGACACCCGCCGCAACTGTCCAGGTTGAAGCGCGGGCCAAGCCCCACTTCTGTGCCTGGGATCACGCCTTGGACGGATGCCACTTCCTGAAAGGCTTCCAGCCCTACATCAAAGGCCCGTTGTTCCGACGATGTGAGGCCCGGCAATTTGAGGTCCGCGGGGACGGGGCCTGGACGTACGCCGGGGTCGCGCGCCGTAAGTCTTGCCATCTGCGACCAGACATCGTCCGAAAAAGACGCTCCGATCACCCCAAATACGGCCACCGACAATACGATGCCTCCGAACTTCATGATGGATGCGCGAGGAGTCATGTTAGCCTCCCTATAGCTGAATTTCTGTGCACCATTAATTTAGGACCGATCATGGCATTACTAATGAGCATAAGGTGTGCCCGTCGCGCTAATCTTCGAGGCTCTCTTAGACATTGAAATTCCAACCATTCCTCGATGGCATAGGCAGGCCGGGGCAAGCAGTGCTGCACAAGATGTATGAGTCAACCTATGTATGAATAAGCATTCAGACAAGGATGAGACAGTCATCTGTTCATTCTTAGAACCCGATGGAGATCCCCACTATCTCCAGGAATGCCGCGCGATCTAGAGGCCAGACGAATGTGGAATGATGGATAGTGAATGAGTAAATCAGATGGCGTTTGGAGAAGGCACGGGACAAGAGGCTGGGAACAAAAGCCGATAACAAAGACGCTTACTAGACAGGTCGTTCGTGAAGCGTAGCTCGTCTCTCCTAGACCACTTCACGCTTCTTGGGCGACAACAACCAATCATCCGCCCTCTCTCGTATTCTGATAATCACAATCTTCAATGCGCGCATTGAGACCTTCCGATTCTTCATACCTCTCTTTAGCGGAGCGGCCAAGGCTGCCCTTTACTGCGCGCATCGAACGAGCACAGATTCACCGTCACACCCTTCTTCATGACTTCCCTCATCAAGGGTGGCCTGATTGGTCTCTTACTGCGCGCGTTCAACGAGGGTCTTCCTAGACCGCGCGTTGCGCGAGCACGAGAGACCAACAGGTTACCCTCCTCTACCAATCCGCCCCCAGCCGATCGATGACGACCTGATGTACCACGGAATACTTGCCGAGCGTCGCAAGGTAAACCGCCGTTTCAGCCACGTCGAATGGGTCGATCTTCTCGCTACGGAGAATTTCTTCCTGCGACGCATCCACCAGATCGTCAGCCACCCCACCTGGACAAATGGCGCTCACTTTAATGTGATGCGGACGGCCTTCATCGGCGAGCGACTTCGTCAACGCCAGGATGCCGTGTTTCGACGCACTGTAGGTGCCCGTGCCTGCCCAGGCCTGCACACCGGCGACGCTCGACATATTGATGATGATTCCCCCGCCTTGCTTCTTCATCTGCTTGAACCCGGCCCGGCAACAGAAGAAGGTGCCGCGCAGGTTCACATTCATGACCTCGTCGAACGATTTCGTCGTCGTCTCGGCTAACCGCCCGCCTGCAACAATTCCCGCATTGTTCACGAGAATGTCCAGCCGCCCATAGCGCGAGACTGTCTCCTCAATCAGTCGGTCCACCTGACGTTCATCGGCCACATCGGTTTGAATGGCCCAAGCCTCGCCGCCGGCCTTCGCGATCTGTGCGACGGTCTGCTCACAGAGGGCCATCCGTCTGGCCGTAACAACGACTTTGGCGCCTTCGGCTCCAAACCGCAGCGCGATCGCCTTGCCGATGCCGCTGCTGCTGCCAGTCACAATCGCGACTTTGTCTTTCAAGCGAAGCATATGTTCACCTTTTCCCTATACCTCTCTTTAAGGGAGTGGCCAAGGCTGCCCTTTACTGCGCGCATCTCATTGGCAGGCCAAGGATTAGGTCGAGGTTGAGGGGAAAAAAGACACCGAAGCATGATTGGTCACTGCTCAACCTAAGCCTCAACCTTGATCTTCTTCTGTGGGAAGACCTCGCGTTGCGCAAGCACAGAAGATCATCAGCCTCCATCCCCTTCTCCGTCGTAATATTTTTCGCGGTAGATGGGACAGAGGCCTTTCTTCTGGAGCAACGCTGTAGCATCGGCAATCATGGCGCTGTTCCCGCAGAGATACACGGCCAGATTCTTGACTGAGGAGATCCGCTCCTCGATCAGCTGCAAGACCCGGCCTGATTGGCCAGACCAGCCGGGCTCGGAACGGGAGAGTGTGGTGATGGCCGTAAAAGCCGGCATTCGCCTGGTCAGCTCGGCCAGCTCCTCCTGATCGTATAAATCCCGCTGGCTGCGCAGACCCCAGAACAATGTCGCCGGCCTCGGATCGGAACGTTCCGCGTTCGCCAATAGCATGGACCGGATCGGCGCGATGCCGGTGCCGCTGGCCACAAACAGTAGTTCGCGTTCAGGATCTTCTCGCAGATAGAAATGCCCCGCCGGCCCTTTGAACTGTGTCTTCTCTCCTGCTGTGAGATGGAACAGAAAGCCGGAGCCTGGACCACCGGATACCAGATTGAACAATAGCGTGATGACGCCCGATCTGCTGGGTTGCGAGGCGATGGAGTAGGCCCGCGTGAGGAGGCGACCGGTCTGCGGATCCGGCATTTCAAAAGACACAAATTGGCCGGGCTTAAATGTGATGGCCTTCGGCTCGATCAAGCGCAAGTCGAGCTGGCGCACGTCGTGGGTGAGATTCTCAATCGACTCAACTTGTGCGGTAAACGTTTGGACCGGCATGGCGGGAGATTTTAACAGGATGCTGAAACGATCCGCCAGCAGAAGAAGACCGTTATTTGGTTTGTCTGGTCTGTCTTGTTTTTTGGTGGCACGAAACTAACCAGATGAACCAAATCAACCAGATAAACAAAACAAACCAGACTGGCCAGGCAGGAAAGATGGTTGTTCACAGAAGGATGCTAGGGGGAATACGCGTCGCGCTAAATGGCCTTATCGTGTGTGGTGCCGAAGTTCTGGCGACAGCCGACGAGGTACAGCGCTCCTTGCGCGTCTTGTCGCAGCGGTTTCGTCCAACAGACTTCTACGAGACAGATGGCACGTTCGAGCGTCTGATCGTTGGTTTGAATTTCCAAAAGCTGACCTTTGGACGGAGCGACGCCGAGCAGGAGCCGCATTCCGGTTGGACTATCGTTCACCGCGGTGCCTTGCCCCTCTTCAAGGATCGCACCATCGCGATCCACCGAGCGCGTCAAGCCATAGGTGCAGGGACTAATCCTCGGCCTTCGTGTTTCCCGCCGACGTTCAGACCGAAGTGGCCTTCCAGCCTGCCGTACGGATTCATGACGAGGCTGCTCCGCAATCCGCAAGCCCATTTTTCGCAGCAGTGCCTTGATGTATGACCGTATGTCTTCCACCATCTGCTTCTTTGAATCCTCTCCACCGTCACGAGGATCTTTGTCGTCCCCTCGGTAGTTGAGCAGTTATTATATATCGCCATCGTTATTGTATAGAAGCCCAAAACGGACCCTCGAACTCAGTAGGCTACACTCCTCACTTCCTTACATGCCCAGCATGGCGGCGTCATCGGTGAGATAGATGGTTGCGCCCCGATTATTGACTGATCGTTCCAATATATGTTACTTTGCCCACCGAGTTAGGAATTCAGGAGAGCCCGGATGTCCCGCCCGAAGGAATTCAACCCAGACGATGCGATCGAGAAGGCCATGCAGGTCTTCTGGCATAAGGGGTATGAAGCCACGTCGATGGAGGATTTGCTGAGTGCGATGGATCTGAATCGTGGCTCGCTCTACGACACCTTCGGCGACAAGCGTCAGTTGTTCTTGAAAGTGATTGACCGGTATTGCACGACCTTCGCCAGTTCGAAGGTTTCCCTCCTAGACCAATCTGGCCCGGCCCTCCCGACCTTGCGTCGGTTCATCAGCGGCATGATCGAGGGTGGCCTGGCCGACCCGAAACGCCGTGGTTGCCTTATCTCCAACACGGTCATGGAACTATCACCGCACGAGAAAGAGATCGCGGGCAGGCTCCGTCTGGCCCTGAAGATGGCTGAAGACACCTTCTTCAAAGTCTTGACCCGCGCAAAACAGCAAGGCGAGCTTCAAAAAGGGCAAGACCCGCGAATGCTGGCGCAGTTCCTCGTCACAATGATGCAAGGCGCCATTGTGATGATTAAAGCCGGAGCGCCGGCTGATGTCGTGAAACAGACAGCGGAGATCGCACTCTCAATCATAGACTGAATCAACCATTTTTTTCACCTATTATGGAACGCTCGTTCCACACTCGAAGTGACATCGGTCATCCAGGAAAGGAGGCGCCATATGACATGCCAACGTTGTAAGGGGCTGATGGTTCTGGAGCAGTATGACGATATTGAATTGGGCACTGCGGGATATGAGGTCTCCGCGTGGCGCTGTCTCAACTGCGGCGCGATCGTCGATTCTGTGATCGCGGCTCATCATCAAACCGCCCACGAGACCGAGCCGGATCAGTTGTGCCGACAACGGCTAAAGAAACTGGTGATGGCGACATAAGAGACTCATTGCCATTCACTGCAGCGTGAAAAGATGCCGCAAGACACGCTCAACACAAATCTTTCAAGGAGGGGGCACCCATGAGACTCGCAAATAAAGTGGCTATTGTCACGGGCGGAGGGACCGGTATCGGAGAAGCGATCGCGAGAGTCTTCGCGCGGGAAGGCGCGAAGGTCGCAATCACGGGTCGGCGGAAGGAGGAATTGGCGCGGGTCGTCAACGCCATCGAGCAACAGGGAGGCCATGCATTGGCCCTTCAGGGAAGCGTGACGAATGAACAGGATGTACGCGAAGCGGTGGAATCCACGGTCCGAACATTTGGGAGACTCGACATCCTTGTGAACAACGCGGGGAACCTGTTCTACGCAGGGCCGCTGCATGAAACCAGCGACCAGATTTGGGACGAGACGCTCGACTTGTTCTTGAAAGGGACATTCCGATTCATGCGTGCCACGATCCCGCTGATGTTGAAGCAGGGCGGGGGTTCGATTCTCAACGTGTCAACGGTCGCGGGGATGAAAGCCATCCCCTTCTTTCAGGCCCATGCGTACCAAGCGGCGAAAGCGGGCGTGATTATGCTGACCAAATCAGTAGCGGTCGAGTATGCAAAGCAGGGCATCCGTTGCAACTGCATCTGTCCCGCGGGCGTACTGACCCCGCCGGTCCAGGAGATGCTGAAGGACCCGAAAGCTAAAGCGTTATTCGAGGACATCCATCCGATGGGTCGCCTGGGGGAGCCGGAAGAAATAGCCGAAGCTGCGATCTATTTTGCGTCCGATGAGTCACGCTGGACGACCGGCAGCATTCTACCTGTCGACGGGGGAGTCATGGCGGTATGAGCGCGCAGGAGACGCGCCAAAAGAATGTTTCAACGTCTCGGCATCAAGATCAGAACAGATAGGCCATCGCGACTACCGGAATAGGAGGAGCCATTATGACGGCCATAGATATCGGAAAAGAATTGGCGGTACTATGCAGACAGGGCAAAAATCAGGAGGCGATCGATCGCTTTTACTCGCCAAATGTCGAGAGCGTCGAGCCCTGTGCCATGCCAGGCATGGAACAGACCCAGAGAGGGATCACAAAGATCAAAGGGAAAAATCAATGGTGGGTCGACAATCATCAGATCCACGGAGGCACGGTTGACGGGCCCTATCCCCACGGCGACCGCTTCATCCTTCATTTCAGGTATGACGTCACGCCGAAACACACGGGGAAACGCATGACCATGGACGAAACAGGCCTCTATACAATTCAAAATGGAAAAATCGTCAAGGAGGAGTTCTTCTATTCCATGTAGCCAGCCTGAAGCCGTCAGGTGGTATTGACCCGGCCTGGCTGACGTGCTGAACTATACACCTTATTACTTCACCTCATCACACAGGAGGAGCGGACCATGGCGATGAAACCATACAAGCAACTCGGATGTCTGGATGTCCAACCGGCAGGCGGCTGCGGATTCCAGGTGCGGGCTGAGACGGAGGCGGAACTGATGCAGTTGGTAGCCACCCACGCCAAGCAGTGCCATAAACTGGATTCAATCCCGCAGGAAATGGTGGCCCAGGTGAAGGCGGCGATCAAGACAGTCACCGTCACGGTCTAAGAAAAATCCTGGCACAAAGACGACGCTTCCCCTGTGCTCATCAGCATGGGGAAAGCGTTTCTTACTTGCCTGATCAAGAACGAGCGAGCCAAGGGGGCCTACATTTGACTGAAACCCCTGGCCGGCTCACTGTAAAGTCGGCGTTTACGCCGACGAGGAGACCTTCATGACACGTGCAATTGGGTTGTTCGCTCTTTCAATGCTGCTGGTCGGGCTCTCTGGCTGCAGCTATTTGTTCTACCCCCGCGCAGGCGACTACGCGACACAGGCCAAAGGCGCCAGCGGCGTGGAGACGATGATCAATCTCACGAATATGATGGAAGCGTCGGCGAGCAAGGCCAAAGGCGGAAAAGGCGTCGACACAGCCTTCGACGACCTACACAATCAGTTTCATGCGCTCAATGATGCGTTCTGCGGTGTGACGGACGCGCAGGCCAAGACGCCGGCTTACGACTTGGCCGTGACGCACAAGAAGGAATTGACGGCCATCTTCAAGCGGCTCTGGAAATTTAAGGGTGACCAGCCTCATCGCGACCTGCATCTTGATCTTTTGAGCGCCGAATTGAAGGAACTGCGCGAGACATTGCAGACGATCAAGTAACCTCTTACAAGTGAGGGCTCCGATGCCGAGATCGAGGAAGGCGACTTCACCACAACGTACCACCGGCTCCGTGGCGCTACTGATCGGCACACGCAAGGGAGCGTTCATTTTGCGCGGCGATCGCACGCGCCATACGTGGAAGCTGTCCTCGCCAATGTTCCTGGGGCACATCGTGCATCATGTGGTGCTGGACCCACGCGACCGACGCACGATGCTCATAGCCGCACGCACGGGGCATCTGGGGCCGACGGTGTTCCGGTCCACGGACTTCGGCAAGTCGTGGAAGGAGGCGAAGTCTCCGCCGGCCTTTCCCAAAGCGCCGGAAGGCCAGAACGGGCGGGTGGTGGATCACGTGTTCTGGCTCACGCCTGGACATCCCAGTGAACCAAGGCTGTGGTATGCCGGCACCTCGCCACAGGGACTCTTCCGCTCCAATGACGGCGGCGTCACATGGGAGCCATTTTCGTATATCAACGACGATCCGCAGTACCGTGAGTGGATGGGCAGCGTGCAGGACGGCACACCGGACGGACCGAAGCTGCATTCGATCCTCGTCGATCCGCGGGATGCCAAGCATCTGTACTTCGCCATGTCGGGCGGCGGTGTGCACGAATCAGTCGACGGCGGCCAAATCTGGACGCCCATCGTGCGAGGGCTGGAGGTGGTCGAAGGATTCAACGCCGCTAACGTCGCTTTCCACGATCCCCATTGTGTCCGGCTCTGTCCGACCAATCCGGACCGTTTGTACCAACAGAACCATTGCGGGATTTACCGGATGGACAGGCCATCGAACGAATGGGTGCGCATTGGCAAACATATGCCGAAGAAAGTCGGCGATATCGGTTTCCCAATGGTCGTCCACCCGCGCAATGCCAATACGGCCTGGGTATTCCCAATGGACGGCTCGACGGTGTGGCCACGCGTGAGTCCTGGAGGTAAACCTGCAGCCTACGTCACACGCGACGGCGGTAAGACCTGGGCAAGACAGGATAAAGGCTTTCCACGAGCAGATGCTTGGTGGACGGTCAAGCGCCAGGCGATGACGGCGGATGCACATGAGGCGGTGGGACTCTACCTCGGCACGACGAGCGGCGAGGTTTGGGCGAGCCGGACAGGTGGTACGAGTTGGACTTGCCTGGCCCGACATCTTCCTGAAATTTACTCGATGGAAGCAACGGAGCTCTGACCGTGACAGTCCACATTCCCAGTGCGCTTCGTTCTTACACCGAACAGAAAAGCGAAATAGCGGCCGAAGGCAAGACCTTGGCCGACGTGTTGTCAGCATTGGATCGTCGCTACCACGGCCTACGCTTCCGCATCATCACCGAACAGGACAGAATTCGACCGCACATCAGAATCTTCATCAATGAACAACAGGTGTGGGATCTGTCTGTTGCACTGCAACCAGACGATCGGATCCACATCATCTGCGCCTTGAGCGGAGGATAACGCTCCGATCACGGTTCTGCCGACATGGCACGGAAGGAACAGGCATGACACAGCAATCTTCCCAACAGGTCATCGAAGGCCAACGGCAGGACTGGAACCGCGTCGCCGGGGGCTGGGAGAAGTGGGATGGATTCTTCGACGAGCAGATGGCGTTTCTGAATCACCGGCTCGTGGCCGATGCGCGGCTGCGAACCAGGATGTGCGTGCTCGATCTTGGATCAGGCACTGGTTATCCCGCCCTGCTCGGCGCACAAACCGTTGGACCGAGTGGAAGCATGATCGGGCTGGACCTCGCCGAGCAGATGCTCACCGTCGCGCGACGCAAGGCCACGACGCTGGGCCTCACGAACGTGACGTTCCGCACGGGCGATGTGACCGCACTCCCGTTTGAGGCGGACTCGTTCGATGCGGTGACCAGCCGCTTCTGTCTGATGTTTCTGCCGGAGATTCCGAAAGCCGCCGCCGAAATCGCGCGCGTGCTGAAGCCCGGTGGCTGGGTCGCGGCGGCTGTCTGGTCTGCGCCGGAGAACAATCCCTATCTTATGATTCCGATCACCGTCATCAAGCAATTCCTCGATCTCCCGCCGCCAGATCCAACCACGCCGGGAATTTTCCGACTTGCGAAGCCAGGCGATCTGGCGGGAATGCTGCAGCAGGCAGGATTCACGAACCTGTCCGAAGAAGAATTCATCGCCGATGTGCGATTTCCATCAGGAGAGGAGTATTACGCCAGCCTCATGGATATCGCCGCACCGATCCAGAATCTGTTCGGCAAATTATCCGACCAACAGAAAGCAGACGCGCGTGGCCGCATCGTCGCCTCCGTCGACCAGCACCGCAGAACGAATTGTATCGCACTCCCGATCGCCGTCCGGATGGTCGCCGCGCACAAGCCGCTCTGATGCATCGATGACAAACAAGCACGACGGTTTCAAAGATTTTGTGCTGGACCAACTTGCCAATCTAAGCGGTGTCACCTGTCACGCGATGTTCGGCGGATACGGGCTGTATTGTGGTAGGGTGTTCTTCGGCATCGTCCAGAAAGGCCGGCTCTATTTTAAGACGAATGCGACCACGGCGCCACGATATCGCAAGCGTAAGATGAAACCATTCAGACCCAATGCCAAACAAACCCTCAAGACCTATTACGAAGTCCCGGTGGACGTCCTGGAGGATGCGGAAGACCTGACGATATGGGCTCAGGAGGCCAGCAACCTCTGATGGTTTTCGCGTGGCACAGGCCAGACCGCGTGCCTTTTCGCCGCCTGCTTCTTGTCGGACTACTCGGTTGTGTGTGTTCTTTCCCTGTGTGGGCCGATGAGCACCCGGTACCAAAGAGCCTGTGGCAGACAATCCTGACTCCTCCTGCCGCCGATCAGCCGCCGACGCCGCGAAGACCGTGGGTGCTCCGCGATCGGGAAATCGCCCTCGATCTCCCATTGCTTCAAGTGTTGAAGGATGCCGGGGCCAGACCCCATCCCAGGATCGCCATTGAGCTCTTTGATGGCGCCAGCCCCGAGTTGGATATCATGTCGACGGTCTCCCGCAGCAACGATAGCGCCATCATCCGTGGTGCCTTTAAGCCACCTTCGCAGGGGGACTTTACCTTTGTCGCCAGCGGTAATCTCCTTGTGGGGACCATGCAACTGGGCGTTCACCTCTACAAGACCGAGCACATCGCCAACGGCCGGATGCGGCTGCTCGAAATCGATCCCGAAAAATTACCGCCAGATTGATCCTCTCCCTTACCCACAATACTCATGAGCGCTTCTGCTCCAATCGCCGATCCGCTACTACGACGAGCCTTCGGCCGGCGGGCTCGCCCCTCGGACCCTCAACGTACTGCACGAGTATGCCTCAGGTTCTCCGGGCTCCGCACACCGGTCTCGCGACGCGGCTCAGCGATTTCGCGACGAACCGTCATGAATAATGTGGGCTATCCTCCCGTAGCGATTCCCCGCTCGCTGTGCCACACTGCTCCATGCCTCGACAACCGGCAATCTGGACCGTCGGCCATTCGACCAGACCGATCGATGAGTTCACCGATTTCTTACGCGCGCATGATATCCGCCTCCTCGTGGACGTCCGAACGATTCCACGCTCACGACACAATCCGCAATTCAATACGGACAGGTTGGCCAAGAGTCTGAAAGAAGCCGGTCTCGTCTCTCTCCACATGCCGGCACTTGGGGGTCTTCGAAAGGCTCGAACGGATTCGATCAACAAGGGATGGAGAAACACCAGTTTTCGCGGCTACGCCGACTATATGCAGACGGAGGAATTTCAAAGCGCCATTGAAGAACTTATGGCGTATGGCACGGACATGAAGACGGCGATCATGTGCGCCGAGGCTGTGCCGTGGCGGTGCCATCGCTCGCTGATCGCCGATGCGTTGGTCGTCCGAGGCTGGGAGGTCAGGCATATTATCTCTCCCGGGAAAGCTACCCACCACATCCTCACATCATTTGCCCATTCCGAGAACGGCACGCTGACCTATCCAAAACCGACTGACTCTCCATCGTTGTTCTAACTGCGTGTGCTGATGTACCTACTCCTGGCCGATTTGGTTCTCATTGTTCATCTAGCTTTCGTGGTTTTCGTCCTATGCGGGGGACTACTGGTGCTGAGGTGGCGGTGGATCGCATGGCTCCACCTGCCGGCTGTTGCCTGGGGCGCGGTCGTCGAATTCACCGGCTGGATCTGCCCGCTCACGCCGCTGGAGAATTGGTTGCGCGCGCAGGGTGGCGAGACTGTCTATCGTTCCGACTTCATCTCACAGTATCTGCTGCCGGTGCTCTACCCTGGGAACCTGACGCGCAACCTTCAGTTGCTGTTGGGCACAGTGGTAGTCGCTTTCAATGCCGCCGTTTATTGGCGGCTCTGGCGATTGCGTGCGCGCGGGCAAGCCTGAACGTCTTCTACCTACGCACAGCTCTAGTTCATGCGCAGTGTATTCCGGTGAACGAGATCCATAGAGGGAGGGATCGATCGAGAGCGATCCCTTATGTGCCTATCAAGGCTGTAAGATAAACTGGGTTTCAGCGACTCACAACTGGGCCTTGTCGTTCGGCCCATGTAAGTGGTCCTGCTCCCCCGATTATGCGTGGCGGGGAACCTGGGGAAAACCAGAGTTGACGGGCTGCGTCATAAGTTGATACATGGACGGGTCTGGATATGTTCATTTGCTTGTGAGGACGCTATGCCAATAGATGAGATTACCCAAAAGGTCAGCGATCGCTACGCCAAGGCCGCATCGACAGGCGAGCAGATGTGTTGCCCGACTAGCTACGACATGGCCGATCTTAAATCCTTTATCCCGGAAGAAGTCCTCAAGGTTTCGTATGGCTGCGGGACACCGGCCGGGCTCAAAACTGTCTCTCACGGGGAAACCGTGCTGGATATCGGTTCAGGTGGCGGCATCGATTGCTTTGAAGCCTCGCGGCTCGTCGGCCCCACTGGCCACGTCATCGGGATCGACATGACTGACACGATGCTGGCCATCGCCCGAAAGAATACCCCCGTCGTCGCAGCCAATCTTGGGTACGCCTCCTCCAATGTCGAGTTTCGTAAAGGGATGGCGGATGCGATACCAGTGATCGACGGCACCATCGATTTGATCATCTCCAATTGTGTGATCAACCTGGCGCCGGATAAACGAAAAGTTTTCAGGGAGATGTTTCGGGTCGCCAAACCGGGTGGACGATTTACGATCTCCGACATCGTGGCCGATCAGCCCGTTCCGCAGTATTTGGTGCATGACGCTGAAAAGTGGGGCGACTGCCTCTCCGGGGCACTGACGCTTACCGACTATATTGCAGGGATGGTAGGAGCCGGTTTCCTGGGTATTCATCTGATCAAGGCCTCGCCCTGGCAGAAGATTGACGGCATTCAGTTCTTCTCCGTCACCTTGACGGGATATAAACTTCCCGCCGGCACGCCTCAGTCTGACGTTCGCTATGCCACGCTCCGCGGGCCGTTCAGCCGAGTGGTTGATGAACTGGGCACGACGTACCTCCGAGGCATTCCCCAGCCAATCACGCCGGAGGGTGTGCGTCTGTTGAGCCAGGCTCCGTTGGCGTCTCACTTTATCCTGTCCTCTACCCCGCTGTGGCTGAATCGAGCCGATGACCGATGGACCGCGGTTTATCCGGTAGATGCTCCCTGCCTTTGGCAAGGGCATTTCGCCCTGTTTGCCGGGCCCTTCATCGAAGTCGCCGATGACGACCACCATATGTATCGCCGAGGTGAACCAGTGGAGATCTGCTCCAAGACGCTACACGTATTGGAAACCGACAGCTACGCTCCCAATTTTGCAATCATCAACCGCGCAGACCAGCGTGTCAGTGGTGAGCCCATTACCTGCGCCCCCAATGGGAGCTGCTGCTGATGAAGGTCCCCTTGAACACCAAGATGCTGACTCCACGCCAATGTGCCACGGTTCTCAAGGCCTTGGGTGACGAAACGCGGCTGCGTATTCTGGAGTCTTTGCTCATCGGTGAAAAATGCGTAACGGACCTTGTGCAGGAATTGAAGTGCTCTCAACCCCATGCCTCGCATCATCTCCGTATACTGCGAGACTCAGGTCTGGTCGAAGGGCATCGGGACGGCAAGCAGGTGTGCTACAGAATCACTCCTGCGATCCAACGAGCCCTGGCAAACAGGCAAGGACAAGCCCTGGACTTCGGCTGCTGTGAGTTGCGGTTTCCGGATACGACATTGATGACGATCGGTCATGTGCGTTGAGGGTGATCGGTTCCTGAGAAGATTTTTCCCTTTCTGACTGGCGCAGATATGGCGTTGACTCTGCTTGGACAACAGAATCCCCTTGCCTCCTCGACGGAGCAATTAAAGATACTCGGGAGGACCACGAGCTGCCCGCCCTTCGAGACACAACTCGATCGAATCGGCCTGTTCCCGCTTCGCGCCACCGGAATCACGGTCTTTCAGATCAATGTCGGCAAGCTCTGCAATCAGACCTGTCGGCACTGCCATGTCGATGCGGGGCCTGACCGGACCGAACACATGTCCCGTGAAACGGCGGAGCAATGCATCCGCGCTCTTGCTCAGACCGATATTCCGACGGTCGATATCACAGGGGGCGCACCGGAACTCAACCCCAATTTTCACTGGCTAGTCGAACAGAGCAAGGCACTGGGTCGCCACGTGATGGATCGCTGTAACTTGTCTGTCTTGCTCCTCCCGTCCCAAGCAGACCTGGCAGAGTTCCTTGCCGGACATCGTGTGGAAATCGTCGCATCGCTGCCCTATTACCGTTCCAGCCAGACCGATGCGCAGCGGGGCGAGGGTATTTTCGATAAATCGATCCAGGCGCTTCGCCTCCTTAATCGACTCGGCTACGGTCAGCCTGGCAGTGGGTTATTGTTAAATCTCGTCTGCAATCCGGTCGGAGCGTTTCTCCCTCCCAAGCAAGAGGCGATCGAAACGCAGTTTCGAAAAGAACTCCGGGCTCGACATGGTGTCGAGTTCAATCGCCTTTATACAATCACCAACATGCCGATCAGCCGGTTTCTTGAGTTTCTCCTGGAGAGCGGCAACTACGAACAGTACATGGAGCGATTGGCCAACGCCTTCAATCCTGCTGCCGCAGCCGGTGTCATGTGCCGATACACAATCTCTGTAGGTTGGGATGGGGTTCTCTACGACTGCGACTTCAACCAGATGCTCGATTTGCCGGTGGACCATGGCGCGCCAGCCCACATTCGCAACTACGATCCGGTTCAGCTCAATCAGCGCCAGATCACGACGCGCAATCATTGTTACGGCTGTACGGCAGGAGCCGGTTCGTCTTGCAGCGGATCCGTCACCTCCTAAGAACTACGATGGAAATCTCTCTGCTCGCCTTCTCACTTGCATTCGCTCTCGCCTTTGCCAATGGATCCAACGATGTCTCAAAAGCAATCGCGACTTTGGTCGGCAGCGGGGTCACTGATTATCGATCGGCTATCGCCTGGGGAACTGTCTGGACCGTGATCGGCGCAGGAGTAGCGGCCTTCGTGGCAAGCGCGATGATCAAGACCTTCAGCCATGGCCTTGTTCAGACCGGCACGATCATCGGACCGACTGTTACCTTAGCTGTCTTGACCGGGGCAATGGTATGGATCCTCTTCGCATCGATCACCGGTCTCCCTGTCTCAACGACTCATGCCCTCACCGGTGCGATTGTCGGCACAGGCCTGGTCGCCTTTGCCGGAGAGGGGTTGATCTGGGGGGCGATTGGAAAAAAGATTGCCCTTCCTTTGTTACTCAGTCCGTTCCTCGCCTTGACTCTCTCACTACTCATCCATCCAGCTATTCGCGCGCTCGCGAAAAAGTGGGACGGAGCCTGCCTGTGCGTGATGCCAGCCTCCCGTGCATTAGTGGCCATCGATACGCATGGCGGCACCAGGACCCTGTTTCAAACCGCTAGCTTCAGTCAACCGATCATAGCAGTACCGTCGCAATGCGACCGCGCCGGTTTGCGGGGGCTGGTCATGGGACTCGATACGATTCACTGGATCTCCAGCGGCCTTGCGTCGTTTGCCCGAGGCACGAACGATGCGCCAAAGATCGTCGCCATCCTTTTAATCAGCAGCTCGGCCACCACATGGCCCACCTCCTCATCGCAGCTCGTCGTTTTTGGTGGAATCGCCATTGCGATGGGACTCGGTAGCTACTTTGGCGGCCTCCGCGTGACGGAAGTCCTCGCTGAGAAAGTGACGGAGATGAGTCATGCGGAGGGGCTGTCTGCAAACCTGACGACATCGTCCTTGGTCCTCGTCTCCGGTTTTCTCGGATTGCCGGTCTCGACAACTCATATCAGCAGCTCAGCCATTATCGGAATTGGACTGCTCAAGGGCCGGAACAGCGTGCGCTGGACGACCGTGCGTAACATGGTCCTGGCTTGGGTGGTGACACTGCCGGCGTCGGCTCTCCTTGCTGGTGTCGCTTACCTCATTCTCACCAGAATTCTCTAACAGAAAACCGGGAAAGTTGCCCCCTCACCCACTCCTGCACGCCGAGACACGCTTTTCCCTGGGCGGCGTTCTTGCTTCGCTTTGAGGAACCGTGAACGTGGGTCAGCTATAGAGCTGCGGTCTTACTTGGAGGCAGGGTGCGTCTCACCTGCAAGCGCGTGGCACATTTCAGCTGCTTTGGCCCGATTTTTCTCCGACAGCGTCAGCATTCCTTCTTGTACATCAAGAATGTCTGATGAACCATCTGGAGATTATCGTGATTGCGTCGCTTCTACGCAGTCTGCTAAGGTGGTGCGGATAGAGACCCTTCGTAATTTTCTTCGATCGGATATTTCTTATGGTCTGGGACCCCAAAGATCCTTGGAGTAAGAAGAGCGACCCGCTTGAGGATGCCCTCAGGCAGGCCCAATCGCAATTCAAGAATCTGCTGCCCTCATTCAATAATCTGATGCCTTCAAGTGGCTTCAGAAACATCGCCTTGGCAGGGCTCCTCGTCTTTCTAGCTTGGAATAGTGCCTTTATCGTCTCCCCGGATGAGGAGGGCGTCGTCAAGCGATTCGGCGTCCCTGTGCGAACTGTGGGACCTGGCCCCCATGCGAAAATCCCCTTCGTCGAAACTGTCCTGCAGCCGAAAGTCCAAAAGCTCCATCGTATTGAGGTAGGCTTCCGCACAGACCGGCAGGGTCGCCAGCAAATGCTGGCGCAAGAAGCCTTGATGCTCACCGGCGACATGAACATCCTGGCCATCCAATTCATCGTGCAATACAAGATTAAAGAGTCTGCGAACTATCTCTTTAACGTCGCAGAAATTCATGAGACGATCGGCAAGGCTGCCGAAGCCTCCATGCGGGAAGTGGTCGGCAAGGGCAAGATCGACGAGGCATTGACGACCGGCAAAGCCCAGATCCAGCAGGACACCCAGGTACTCCTGCAATCCCTTCTCGACCAGTATCAGGGCGGCGTCCAGGTTGCAGCCGTCCAACTCCAGGACGTCAGTCCTCCCGAGGCCGTGGCGGCTGCGTTCAAGGATGTGACGAATGCGAAGGAAGATCGAGAAAAACTGATCAACCAGTCTCAGAGCTATCGCAACGACATTCTCCCCAAAGCCCAAGGAGAAGCCGCTCAGGTGGTGAACCAGTCCAAGGGCTACGCCCAGGCGCGGCTGAATCGCGCCCAAGGTGAGGCCAACCGTTTTGTGGCGACCCTGAAAGAATACAATCAGGCTAAAGATATCATCAGCAAGCGGATCTATATCGAAACCATGGAAGAAATCCTGCCGAACGTCGAGAAAATCATCATCGATGGCAAGGCAGCCGATCGTGTGCTTCCGTACCTTCCGCTCGATCGTCATAAACCCATGACCAGCACCGCCACTGAGGACCGTAAGCCATGACCAAGCAGGGCTTTATCATTGCACTGCTGGTGGTCGTCATCGGGTTGTTTTTCCTGGGGGCATCACCGCTCTTTGTCGTGGACATCACCCAAAATGCGATCGTGGTCCAGCTCGGAAAGCCTGTCCGCAATCTCACGGAGCCGGGGCTCTATGTGAAAGTGCCGTTCATTCAAGAGGTCACCTACTTCGATAAGCGCCTGCTGGACTACGACACACAGGCGCAAGATGTGATTACACAGGACAAGAAAACCCTCCTTCTCGACAACTACGCCAAATGGCGGATTATCGACCCACTCAAGGTTTATCAGAACTTTCAAACCCAACGGGGAGCGCTGCAACGGCTCAACGACATTATCTATTCTGAGCTCCGAGTCGAACTCGGGCGCCATGACCTTCTTGAAATCGTCGCGGATCACCGCGCCGAACTCATGAAAATCGTGACCCAGCGGTCGCATGAGAAAGCGTCTGCGTATGGGATTGAGATTCAGGACGTGAGAATTAAGCGCGCCGACCTCCCTGAGCAGAACGAGAAGGCCGTATTCTCCCGGATGCAAGCTGAGCGGGAGCGGCAGGCGAAGCAATACCGCGCGGAAGGTGCTGAGGAAGCACAGAAAATCCGTTCAGAGGCGGAAAAGGATCGCGAGATCATTCTGGCTCAGGCGTACAAGGAATCGGAGGAACTTCGAGGCGCGGGGGACGCGAAGGCCTTTAAGGTCTATGCTGACGCCTACCGGCAGGATACTCATTTTTTTGAATTTACCCGCTCGATGGAAGCCTACAAGAAAACCTTCAAAGACAAGTCCACCCTAGTGATGAGTCCAGACTCAGAGTTCTTGCATTACCTTAAGCAGCGCTAGCCTTCAAGACAGTCCTACAATCTCGCCCGTGCCTGGATCGATTCCAATGCGCTCCCCTGCCGGCTTCTTGGGCAACCCCGGCATGAGTTGAATGCCTGAACAGACCGCCGTGAGAAATCCAGCCCCTGCGAGCACTCGCACCTCCTTGATCGGCAGCGTAAACCCGGATGGGCGCCCTTTCAACGCCGGATCGTGTGATAGCGATAACGGCGTCTTAGCCATGCAGATAGGCAGCCGATCAAGTCCGAGCTGCTGCGCTACCTCGATGTCTTGTTCAGCTTGTGCGTCGAACGATACGGCCGAAGCTCCATACATTTGCGTGGCAATAGTCTGGATTTTCTTTTTGATCGGCCAGACAACGTCATATAAATGATTGAACACGGACGTCTTCTCTGTGGCTCTCACCACGGCCTTCGCCAACTCTTCAGCCCCTGCGCCGCCATTGGCCCAATGGGTTGAGACCGCGGCATCCACCGCACCAACCTCTCGGGACCGTTCTCTCACCCATTCCAGTTCAGCTACTGGATCATCAATGAACGCATTGACCGCCACCACCACGGGTACTCCATGAGCTTTCACGTTCGCAATATGCTGCTCCAAGTTCGCAAAGCCTTTTACCAATGCCTCCTGGTTAGGCCCGGTAAGCCCTGCCGGAAGCGGAGTTCCAACTTTGACCGCTCCTCCGCCACCATGAAGCTTGAGTGCGCGAAGCGTCGCGACAACCACGGCCGCCGCCGGCTTGAATCCTGAGAGACGGCACTTGATATTGAAAAACTTCTCCGCTCCGAGATCACTCCCAAATCCAGCCTCCGTGACGACATAGTCTGCACAACGCAATGCAATGGCATCAGAGAGGATCGAACAATTCCCATGGGCAATATTGCCAAACGGACCCGTATGCACAAACGCCGCAGTGCCTTCCAGCGTCTGAACCAAGTTCGGCAATAGTGCTTCTCTCAGCAAGACTGCCATGGACCCGGCACACTCAAGCTCTTCTGCCCGTACAGGCTTACCATCCGTTGTAAACCCAACGATGATCTGCCCGATCCTTTGTCGCAGGTCGGCTTGACTCGATGCCAATGCAAGCATCGCCATGACTTCGGAAGCTTCGGTAATTACAAACTGACCCCTGCGACCCGCAGCCCCTTCTCCCAGCGAGATCTGCCGTAATGCCCGATCGCTGACTCCCAATGTCCGTGGCCAGGTGATCCGACTCGGATCTACTTGAAGCGCATTCCCATGAAACAGGTGATTATCAACAAATGCCGATAAGAGATTGTGACTCGCGGATACAGCATGAGCGTCGCCGGTCAAGTGGAGGTTGATTTCTTCCATCGGAAGGACTTGCGCCCTTCCTCCTCCTGTTCCTCCCCCTTTGATCCCAAACACCGGCCCCAACGAAGGTTGCCGAAGCGTGACTGCCGTTCGATGGCCGATGCGGGAAAGACCCATGGCAAGCCCGATGGATGTTGTCGTCTTGCCTTCTCCGAGTGGGGTCGGATTGATGGCGGTCACGAGTATATACTTACCGAGTGGTGCAGCCTGAAGCCGCTCAAGTACGTCAAGCGAAACCTTCGCCTTCAGCTTTCCGTACGGAAGTAGTTCACTGGCCTGGATGCCAAGTTGATCAGCAACATCCTGAATTGGATGCGCCTTCACTGATCGGTTGATCTCGATATCGGTCATAAGTTGAGAGACGGCATGATCTCTATAACCGTAATGGCACGGCAGTATAGCATGGGAGTTAAGCCGATTCGGTGGGGATCGTTGGATGGGAAGATTGAGTACAGTGCGCCCTCGCCATAACCCAAGTCGGTTGAGGACGAGCCTGTCGGTGAAACAGGAAGGTTAACCAGCTATTCGAGGATGTACTTTACTGGGTCTAGCGCTTGGCCATTAACCTTAACCATGTAGTGCAAATGGGGCCCCGTGGCTAGTCCACTGCTGCCGACTAAAGCAATGACATCCCCACGCTTTACACGTTGCCCTTCTTTGACTAGGGACTTGGCTAGGTGGCCATAGAGAGTTTCGATACCGAATCCATGGTCGACCTTCACGAGAGTTCCCAGTTTAGGATCGAAGCCGACTGCTGTGACCCGTCCTTGAGCCGGAGCCTGAACTGGCGCATTAGCAGCAGCTCCAATATCCAACCCGTCATGCCAAGCGGGCTTTTCTGTAAATGGGGAAACTCTTGGTCCAAACCCGGAGGTCACCCACCCCTTCACCGGCCAAATGGATGGGGTTGCTGCCCATCGAGAGGATTTCTTTTCGGCAGCCAAGGACAATTCTTGAAGCGATTGTTCCTGGACCGCGGCTTCTTTCGTCAGCCAATCTATACCATCCTTGATTGAGGCGATCCTCTCCTCCTCGGTGAAACCGCTTGAACCGGCAGATGAACTCGGTTGGCCAGTCAGACCACTTTGACTGGGTTCCACTGAACCTGAGTGCTGAGCCACAATATCATTCTTGAGGCTCTTCTCAGAAGCAGGAAGAGTATTACCATCGGGAAGGGGAGAATCCTCACCACCTCGGCCGTTAGCCACATCCCCTGGCTTCGGGTTCTCGATTCCCAACATGACCCGGAGTCGCTGATTGACCTCCTTCATGCTCGTTAGGCGTTTTTTCAAATCGTCGACAGCAGTAGAAAAGGCCTCCGTCTGCTCCCGTGCACTCATGACTTCTGTACGGAACGCTGAGAGTTCCCAGACTTCGCCAGTTCTAATCACATAGTGCGAGATGACGAAAACGTCGACTAAGGCAAAAATAGCTCCGACAATCAATAACTTACTGACAAGCTTGCGAGGAAAACTAAATCGCAGTGGCTTGGCTGTTGAGCCACGAAAAATCACGACGGTATAGGCATCGCTATCTTCTGCACCGTTCATTTGTCCCATGATCCTTACCCCTTGCTGGATGGGCTGTTCCGCTTCCTACAATAAAATAATTAACCTTGGCGAGTGTATCGATCTAAAGCACTTCAGTCAACCCCTCACTTTGGTGATGAAGAACTCCTTTACTAGCCAATTAGCAGTGGGTCTCACTACGCACCCACCCCATATATCGATCAAGGCCTTTCTTCACCGGCAATGCGATAATCTCAGGAGTCTCATACGTGTGCATCGCCTTGATTGCTTTTTCGAGTGCACGATACCGAGGCTGCGTGGACTTCAATATGAGGAGAGTTTCTTGTGCCTTGACAACTTTCCCCTTCCAACGATAAATCGATTGGACTCTCGGGATAATGTTCGCACAGGCAGCCAGCTTCGTATTCACCATTTCTATACCAATCCTTACCGCTTCTTCTTGATTTTCCGCCGTGACCAAGATAACAAAGACCTGTTCTGCTGATTTCTTCATAAGAGGCGCGACCACTGTATGACATCCTTTCTGCCTGCAATGATCCCTGCCATTCTCTCTTAATAGAATGGTAGAGCAATTTCTGGGCCTACTACGTAGACAAATGCGTGATTATCACAACTTATCAATATCTTATGATTTTATACTTACCAACCCTGTGCTAGCTCTCTTCCGTAGCTAAAATAAGTTGCAAAAAGGCTTCACAAAGACAGGAGTTGACATAAATGTACATTTTTTGCCCCCTCTTCTCTCAAGGAATGAGTAGTATGTGATCTTACCATTTGTTACTCTCCATCTCAGAAAAGGTGCGACAGAGGACCCCATCGGGCTCATTGACAAGCTTTTCGCCCCTCACATATTATGACAATCTCAATCAAGGAGGATGCTTGATGGGCTTTGTCATTTCCCCAAAAGAACTGAAATCACGTCTTGATAAAGGTGACCAATTAGTACTGGTTGATGTGAGAGAGGAATGGGAATATTCCCTTGCGAAACTGGACGGCTCAATTCTTATTCCCCTCGGAACGCTCCCTCAATCACTTGCTCGGTTGACCCGCGACTCGGAAATTATTGCCATCTGCCACCATGGCATGAGAAGCGCCGATGCGACAAACTTCCTGCTTCAACAAGGATTCCCGAATGTGAAGAATTTAGTGGGAGGAATCGACGCCTGGTCTATCCAGGTGGATGGGGCCGTCCCTCGATATTAACCGCCCCCTCAAGGCCCGAGATACACATGCTCTCCCCCTGCCCGAGCAACACAATCGACTCTAGCTCATGTGCTCGCGGAAATAGTCGACAGTACGCTTGAGCCCCTCACTGAGTTCGGTTCGTGGCTCCCAGGACAATTCTTGACGGAGCTTGCCAGAATCAATCACGCTCCGTACCTGTTCGCCAGTTTTGGCTGGTCCATGAACTTCTTTGCATGTCGAATTCGTACGGTTGACTAAAATCCTAAGCAAATCGTTGATTGAGGTTTCTTCCCCCGTTCCAACATTATAGGTTCCTTGTGTTTCCTGCCCCATCACCGCAAGGTTTGCCTCAACGACATCTTCGACATAGACGAAGTCTCGTGTTTGCCGTCCATTCCCATAGACTATCGCTTGCTCGTTATTCAGGAGCTTCTGAATAAAAATCGCAACAACGCCGGCCTCTCCATCAGGATCTTGACGTGGACCATACACATTGGCATAGCGGAGGCTCACTATTTGAAGTCCGCTCACTCGTTGATAGTAGGAGAGATACTGCTCCCCGCACAGCTTGCTAATACCGTAAGGCGACAAAGGCCGCGTGATATGGGACTCGGGGGCAGGATAGATCTCCTGCTCGCCATAGATGGCGCCACCGGAAGAAGAAAATACCACTTTTCGCACACCATGCTTGATCGCTTGCTGCAGCACGTTCAGCGTCCCAAGGACATTCACCTGGGCATCGAAAACTGGGTCTTCCACGGATTTGCGGACGTCCATTTGTGCAGCAAGATGCATGACAATATTGGGCCGTTCGTTGCGAAACACCCGTTCAAGTCGCCAACTCTGAATATCCAGTTTGCAGAAACGAGCGGCGCGATTGAGGTTTCGCCGTTTCCCCGTGGACAAATTGTCCACCACAACAACCTCATGCCCTTCTTGGACAAGACGATCGACCAAATGCGACCCAATAAAACCGGCACCTCCGGTTACGAGTACTTTCATGCGTGCCCCCATCCCCAATGAATCCGTGCCATCATCTGTCCACCGCCCATCCGATCAGGCTGTGGGCTCACGTTCAAAACCTACAAGAATTTCCCGATTCCCTTTCCGTCCTATCACGGGAGAATCGAGCACGCCTTTCAGCTGAAGCCCCAAATGAGCGGCACAGGCAATGACCTTCTCAGTCACCGCCTCACGCTGCGTATCATCTCGCACAATCCCCCCTCGCCCCACCTGCCCCTTACCAACTTCAAACTGTGGCTTCACCAACACCACGACCACTGCGGAGCTGTTGAGCAGATGGACGACCGAAGGCAACACCAGCGTCAGAGAAATAAAAGACACGTCGATCACCGCCATGTCGATCGGCTCAGGAACCGTTGCACGGTCAACATACCGAATATTGGTCCGTTCGAGCAAGACAACACGCGGATCTTTGCGGAGCCTCCAATCAAACTGTCCATACCCTACATCGATGGCATAGATGCGGGTAGCTCCTCGCTGCAACAAACAGTCGGTGAACCCACCGGTCGAACACCCGACATCCAAACCGATTGTCCCTCTCGGGTCAATATGAAAGGCATCAAGAGCTGCAGCCAGCTTGTCACCCGATCGGCTGACGAACAACGCAGGCTGCAAGATCTCGATCCGCGCATCCAGAGGCACCAGCTTCGCGGGCTTATCCACCATAATTCCATCCACCGATACTCCACCTGCCAGGACAATTCTGGCCGCAGCCTCACGACTAGGCACCAAACCCTGAGCTGCAAGCACACGATCCAACCGTTCTTTGTGAACACGTGGAAGGGAAGCCATGTCGACTAAGGAAACCACTCATCGAGGCATGGATGGAAATAGAAGCCTGAACTAGGAACGCTAGGAGGACGGTTCATCAGCTGCGTCGTCTAGAGAGTAAGCGTGGATGCGTTTCTTCCCATTCTTATCTTGCACGAGCACTTCTACTTTATGTTCAGCCTCTTCTAAAATCTTGAGACAGTTTTTCGAGAGGCGAATGCCCTCTTCAAAGATCTTGAGAGACTCGTCGAGAGGGAGGTCGCTTTTTTCCAACTCACCAACAATGGCTTCCAACCGCGCCATTGCTTGTTCAAATTTCACCGCTGCCACAGTACGCCTCGCTATAAATAATTAATCAGTAGCAGCCCATTATACTCGGCCACACCGCGATTTCAAACTGAGGAATCGTCAAACACGTGCGTGACTGTACAACTCAACCGTCCGCTTGCCAATTGAGCCTCCAACTCCTGTCCAACCTCCACATCGCTTGCTCGATGGAGAATTTGACCAGCCGGAATCGTTT
The DNA here is from genome assembly GCA_963782735.1 of Nitrospirota bacterium. GTDB lineage: Bacteria > Nitrospirota > Nitrospiria > Nitrospirales > Nitrospiraceae > Palsa-1315. The sequence goes on along the minus strand of CAWAKW010000017.1, from coordinate 187,934 downwards.
GTAGAATACTGTAACCACGTTCAAGAATCGCCAAAGGACTCAGGGTATTGAGCTGCGCCAACATGGCGTGAATCCGGTGACGATGTTGCGTCAGTATGACTCCCATCTGCCCCTCAAGGCGCTTCGAGAACTGCGGGACTGTCGCCAGACCTTGTTTGATCGCAAGAATAGGGTTGAGACCTGATAGATCACGCTGCGCCTCATGAACCTGTTCACGCCTGGACATAAGCAGTTGTTGGACCATTGTGCGCAATCGATCAACCATATCATCGGTCCGTTGAGCCGCTTCCTGGAGACGGAAGCGTACGTCCGTCAACCCTCTAATGCTGGCATCAAGCCGCTGCCGCTCAAAGGCACAATGCCGGAGCATCACCTGTCCCGTACGGACCGTTAGCTCCCGCAATCGTTCCACGATCTCGGCCAACACTGGAACCACAGCCTCGGCAGCCACAGATGGCGTCGGCGCTCGGAGATCGGCAGCGAAATCGGCGAGCGTCACATCGACTTCATGCCCAACCGCCGACACCACTGGTACATGGGATGCGGCAATAGCGCGCACCACGATCTCCTCGTTGAAACTCCAGAGATCTTCTAATGATCCTCCACCTCGCCCGACAATGATGACATCCACGAAGCTCAGCTCATTCAAGGCATTCAGTGCCTCGGCAATTTGTCTCCCGGCACTCTCTCCCTGGACTTGAACCGGTGCGATAACAATACGGAGTGTCGGCCAGCGTCGTCGAAGAACGACAAGGATATCTCGAATGGCTGCACCAGTCAGTGATGTGACCACACCCACAGTTCGAGGATATTCCGGGATCGATTTCTTTCTGTCCTGATCGAACAGTCCCTCCTCCTTCAATCGTTCCTTTAACTGCTCAAATGCGATCTGTAATGCACCGATTCCTTTCGGCTCCACCGTATCAAGCACAATCTGATATTCTCCGCGCGGTTCGTAGACCGTGAGCCGCCCCCGCACGATCACCTGCATCCCTTCTTGTAAGGCAAAGCGAAGCCGTATGGCGCTGGACCGGAACAGCACCGCACGGATTTGGCTCGTCTTGTCCTTGAGGGTACAATAGACGTGTCCCGATCCCGGGGCACGGAGATTGGAGAGTTCACCCTCCAAGTAAACGTCGGAGAATTGTTCTTCGATTGAGGTGCGAAGCAGCCCCGTCAACTCCGAAACCGTTAACATCCGTTTCGGGGGAACCACGGGAGAGAAGAAATCAGGACAATCGGGAGGGCTCGTGGTGAGTCTCCTTTAATCGATGAGGCGAATTCGTTCGATCGACAGCGCCTTCCCAAGGCGCGCATCAAGTTCGAGCAGGACCGCACAGAAGACAGCGGGCCCCGAGGCCACTTCAAAACGCCGCGGCATCCCGGTCAGAAACTTTTCGATCGCCAACTCTTTCTTCACTCCAATGACGGAATGGAGCGGACCGGTCATCCCAATATCCGTCAGATACGCGGTCCCTTTCGGAAGAATTTGATCATCGGCCGTTTGCACATGTGTATGGGTTCCGACTACGGCGACAACCTCTCCGTCCAAATAGTGCCCCATCGCCATTTTCTCCGATGTAGCCTCCGCATGCATGTCGACAATCACGGCAACCGTTCGCTTTTTCAGGGCGGCTAATTCTTTTTTGGCCACCTGGAACGGACAGTCCAACGTCGGCATGTACGCCCGCCCCATCAGCTGGAGAACACCAAGCTGCTCCCCCCCGGCCGACTCAACCACCACACTTCCGTAACCTGGCACACCACTCGGATAATTGGCCGGGCGAAGGAGTCGTGGCTCCCGGGGAAAGTAGTCGAGAATCTCCTTCTTATCCCAGGCATGATTCCCGGTCGTAATCACCGCGAGGCCAAGATCGAATAACTCCTCTGCCAACTCCGGCGTGATGCCAAACCCGCCAGCCGCGTTCTCTCCATTCCCAATAACGATATCGATCTGTCGCTGGGCCACCAATTTGGGAACAGCCCTGGCCAACGCACGGCGCCCAGGCTCTCCAAAGATATCGCCGATGAAGAGAACCTTCACTTGGCGTACTCCACATACCGACTCTCGCGAATCACGGTCACTCTAATCGTGCCGGGATAGGTCAGTTCTTGCTCGATTTTCTTCGCCAAATCCCGAGACAGTTGGAACGACTCGGCATCGGTAATGTCTTCCTGTCGGACGATGACGCGGATTTCTCGGCCTGCTTGAATGGCATAGGCCTTCTGCACCCCCTTGATAGTCGTAGCAAGCGACTCCAGTTTCTCCAGCCGCTTTACATAAGTCTCCAAGGCCTCCCGTCTAGCCCCAGGCCTGGCTGCAGATAACGCTTCAGCCGCAGCAACCAACACTGACTCTGGACAGATCGGTTCCACTTGTTCGTGATGCCCTGCAATGGCATTTACAATTTTCTCGCTCTCGCCGTACTTCTTAGCAATCTCAGCGCCCAGCATGGCATGCGGGCCTTCTTCTTCATGGCTGACGGCTTTTCCGATATCGTGCAGGAGTGCGCCCCGCCTTGCTAACTTCACGTCGAGACCAAGCTCCGAAGCCATGATGCCGCAGATGTACGCGGCTTCACGCGAATGATAAAGATTGTTTTGTCCATAGCTGGTCCGGTACTTGAGCCGACCGAGCACCTTGATCAACTCCGGGTGAAAATCCGAAAGCCCCAACTCGAAGATGATTTTTTCGGCCTCGTCATACATAAGCTTATCGATATCAACTTTGACTTTCTCGACGATCTCCTCGATCCGCGTCGGATGGATACGGCCGTCATGCATCAACCGCTCAAGCGAGACCTTGGCGATCTCGCGACGCAGCGGATCGAAACCCGACACAATGACAGCTTCAGGCGTCTCATCGATAATCAGGTCGATCCCGGTTGCGGCTTCGATCGCGCGAATATTGCGCCCTTCCCGCCCGATGATCCGTCCCTTCATCGCATCGTTCGGAATCGGCACGACAGAAATCGTGGATTCAGAAACATAATCACGCACCACCCGTTGAATTGAGTTGGTAATGATCTCGCGTGCTTCCCTCTCTGCATTCTCCCGCGCCTCCTCTAACGTCCGCTTAGCATGTCCAACAGCCTCAAGCCGTGCCTGGCTTTCCATCTCTTGAATAAGCTGCTTCTTTGCCTCCTCAGCCGTGATCCCCGCGATACGCTCTAATGCCTCACGATGCTCCTTTTCCACTCGAGCACACGCTGCTTCTTTAGCCAACAGCTTCTCTTCTCGCTTCATGATGTCTTGATCTCGCTTCTGCGCCTCGCTGTCCCGCTTATCTATCACACTGATTCGTTTCTCGATGGTCTCATCTCGCTGAATCAAACGTTTTTCGACAGTTGCAAACTCAGCCATCTTGACCTTTTGGTCCTTCTCCAGCTCCTCTTTCGATCGAAGCAGAAGATCTTTTGCTTCCAGCTTCGCTTCCTTGACGATGTTTTCCGCCTCCCGCTGAGCGTTCTGAATAGCCTGTCGGGCTTGCTCTTCTTCCTGTGCCTTCTTCGTGGCGCTCGATGAGCGGCGGATCAGCTCAAAGAGGCCGATTCCGAGCAGGCCTCCTATGAGTCCTGTCAACAGATAGGCAATAATTGAGGCTGACATGTAGACTCCCCCCTTACAGTCGAGAGACGAGAAGAATTCTGCTTCCCAGTCTCATTTGATACAAGATTATCCGACGGTCTTGAGCACGAAGGGGGCGCAGTGGAAAGATGAGAGACTAGAAGAGAACAGCCTGAAATGCGGTCTACGGAGCTACTCCGAGTACGAACTCGACAGGAATGGATGCCTTGCTGGATTGAGATGACGGGTCTGTCCTGTGTGGGATAGATCCCACGAAGTCCATCGACGTCGGTACGGCCTCATTTGAATGAGAGGATTCAGTGTGCGAACCGGAAGCAGCTCCTGGCTATTTCCGCAGACCGCACTCCCCGACGGCAGGATAAACTCCATGACCTTGTCCAACGTCCCTAAGAGGTTATATATGAGGTGGACGAACCCTTGTGCACATTCTAACTGTCTCAATTTCACCAGCATCAAGAACCTACATCCATTCCGCTGTGACTGCATCGTATCTCCGGATCACTAAACCGGTTCAAGCATGACCTATTCATATCCCTGTAGTATTATCCACTACGTCCCGGCACACACGGACTACGATAACAAAGGGGGCCACCCTTTGCAAGTTGTATCTAGCGAAAGAGCGAGGTCGGAACCTGCTCCTCGATCGATTCCATGAGTGAGTTCATCCGCCGCTCGACATCCGCCTCACCTTGCGCACGCTTCCGTTCGAGTTCAAACAACTGATGGGCCAAATTGAGGGCAGTCAGCACGGCGAGCTTGGACGGGGTCGTCGTATTCATCCCTTCCGCGAGATGGCGCATTTGACTATCTACAAAGCTCGCAAGGCGCCGAACATCGCCCTCGTCCGCCTCGCCACGAATCGAGTATCGTTGGCCATAGATTTCCACGTCAATGGTCTTAGTCAAGTGCCACCTCCTTGCGTTCTTCAAGACACTCCAATAACTCAATGTCACCGAGGACTCTTTCTATGCGAGACTTGATATCGACACGCTCTTGCTCCCACCGTCGATTCGCATCATCTTTCTCCGCAAGTCGTTGCCGAACGACCTTTAACTCCTCTTCAGTCGATGCATTCTTTTTTTTTAGCTCTTGAACGAGCTTCACCAAATCCCTAATACGACTTTCGAGTGCATCCAAACGGTCGAGTGCCATTCTCTCACTCTCTTCCTTAAGAAGCCCCTACAGGTTGTGGCGCACTATAGAAACTTGTCTAGATCTTGTCAAGAAATAGCCATCAGGAAGCCTTGTCTAGCCGTATGTATTCCCGGTAGCTTCGCAGTACGCGCTTCACATACTGCCGCGTCTCCGAATATGGGATTAATTCGATGAACTCATCTTGGCTTCGTCCAGGGTGCAGCGTAACCCAGCTTCCAACAACCACTGGCCCTGCATTGTATGAAGCAATGGTAAGCGCAACATTTCCGGAAAATTGTTCGAGTAACTGCTCGACGTAGTGGACGCCGATTTGAATATTGGTCTCTTGATCGAAAAGGTCATCCCGTCCGACCGCAGGAAGCCCGAGTCGCTGAGCCACATTCTTTGCGGTTCCCGGCATCACCTGCATCAAGCCAATCGCACCGACCCGAGACACAGCCTGCCGATCGTACTGACTCTCCTCTCGAATGATCGCCGCCACCAAATAAGGATCGACACCGGTTACACCTTGGCCCTTGATCGTGGGAAGAAGGCCTGTCGGATAGGCCACCTTCCACAGCGAAGGGTCGACGATGCCGCCGGTTCGCTCCAACTTATCGCGGAACCTGGCCCTCGCGAGTCGGAGTGCATGATGGTAGGCGCCCACCTCGTTCAACATCGTCGCAAGGGCCATGAGGACGTCGGGGTCTCGGCTATAGCGATCGGTCAACCCCGCCAACTCTCGCGCAGCATCCGAGTCCAACCCCAGCGTTTTGAGCTCAATGGCTCGACGGTATGCCGACTGCTGCCCGATTTCATCCCTGGCAATCGACAAGCGGTTAGCCTCACCATTCGCAGGCGTGCCACCGTTCACCGGGGCGGTCGCCGAAATCGATTCTGATGCAGGGGGCTCCGACAACGTGATATCGATTCGTTCGCGAGCCAGCTGGCAATAATAGGTATAGACGTATCGTTGGCAGAGTTGCACATACACATCACGAGCATGCGGCTGCTGGCTCAATTCGGCCGCGCGCCCCATCCAATAGAGAGCCTGTGGTTCAAAATCGTAGTCGTGCTGATCGGCGAGCAGACGAAGCTCGTCTACCACCTCATGATAGCGCGCCATACGGTAGTACACCCAACCCACACGCCAGCGTGCCTCAGCGCGCTGGGACACCGGCTCTCCAACCTTTGCCACCTGCCGATACCGCACAATCGCGTCGTCAAAGCGTCCCTGATCTTCCAACCACATCCCAGCAAACAAGGTAATCTGGCCCTTCTGCTCCGCAGAGAGCGGAGATGTCGGCAACGTGCGGGCGAGATCTAGCAACTTGTCCCCCTGTCCTTGTCGAAGATAGACGCGAGCCAGCCAGACCGATGCTTCGTGGGATTCCGTCCCCCCATCTTTTGCCAATGCACGGAACGTCTCTCGGGCTTCGTCATACTGTTTCAGTCGTACCTGCGCAATCCCGAGCTTCAACTTTGCCTCAGCACGCCGTGGCGACTTCGGGTCAGCCGCAAGGAACTTTCGAAGTTCCTCGATCGCTTCGGCATGGAAAGATTGTCCAAGAAACGCCTGAGCCCTGGCAAGCCGCTCACTCGGCTGAACCACCCAAGGCTCGCCACCAAGATTCGAGGCCAGTAGCACTTCCGCTTCTTTCGCTTCTGCACTGTATGCAAACCGAACCCAGAGCTGCATCAATGTCTCGCGGCCTTCCCGTATACTGTTGTCTCGCAGCTGGCAGGCACTTTTTCGAAGAAACGCCAAGGGAGTCTCGGGCTCCTTATCATTCAGTTCCAACGCTTTTGCAAACCATGCAGTTGCTTCCGGACAACTCGACGCTTGATACCACGCTTCCCCTGCTCGATAGGCAACCTTGGTCAATAGAAAGGAGTCAGGCACCGCCTGCCGAATGCTCTCGAACATGTCTGCCGCCTGCTTGGCATCTCCAAGGTTCAACAGCGCTTCCCCCGTCCATAGCCGGATATAGTCATCCAAGACCGGAAAGTCTCGCTGTGCTGCGCGAAGAAATTGAATCGCCGCGGCAGGATTCCGATCGAGAGACAACACTCCGGACAGCAATCCTGCACGTTTGGCCCAGACTGTGGCGGGGAATCGCTCTATCACACGTTGCAGCCGATCGAGCTTGAGCAACAAGACTTGCTCTTTATTGAGAGCCTTGCCGAGCCGTTCCTTCGGCAGTGCTGCGGCCTGAAAGCAATCTTCCTCCCTCTCACATGCATCGCTTCCGCTCAACATCGACGGAGAGGAAGAATCTGCGGACGTCAGGCCGGATGGCAGAGCAAACCAACAGAGGCCAATAGCCGTGGCAAGGAGCAGATTTCGTATGGCCCATTGATCTAGAGAGTTGTGCACCCGTCGTCTCCTTCTCGATCTGTAACATATATAGCAGTGTGCCTCCTCTGTTGCCAGCAGAGCCGCGTGACTCCTGTACCTTGTTCCACTTTTTGAGGCTGTGCTAGGCTATCCGCATGCGGCACGAAATAGACACCCTCCCATCACGCACAACTCCCACGAACCTCTTGGCCCTTGATGAAGAAGGACTGGGCCAACTCGTGCAGCAATTCGGATGGCCCCGATACCGGACCGGTCAGATTTTGCGCTGGCTCTATCAACGTCGAGTCAAAGACATCAACCAGATGACGGACCTAGGCCAATCGGAGCGAATAGCGCTGGCTTCACAAGCCACGATTCAACGCACCGCGGGCTGCACGGTCTTCCGTTCGGTCGATCACACGAGAAAACTCGTACTCACGCTCAGCGATGGACTCACCGTTGAAACAGTACTGATTCCCGATGAAGACCGCTTAACCCTCTGTGTGTCAACACAGGTCGGCTGTACCTTGGATTGCAGATTCTGCCTGACCGGCACGATGGGATTGAAACGCAACTTGAAGCCACATGAAATCATAGAGCAGGTGCTGACCGCCCAGGATCACCTCGACCCTAGTGAGCGAATTACCAACCTCGTCTTTATGGGGATGGGCGAACCCTTGGCCAACATGGAGACCTTGTCAGAGGCCATCCGTCGACTCACCAACAAGCCATGGGGGCTCGGATGGTCGCCGAGACGCATTACAGTCTCGACTGCCGGCCTGGCAACACGATTGAAAGATATTGCGCCACTCGGCGTCAACCTGGCCATCTCGCTGAATGCCACAACGGACGACCAGCGCGCCAACCTGATGCCGGCTGTCAATGGAATCGCCTCGCTCAAAACGTTGCTTGCCGCCTGCCGCCGTTACCCCTTGCCACCGACTCGACGTCTCACATTCGAGTACGTGCTGCTAGCCGGGGTAAACGATCACGCCGACGATGCACGCCGCCTCGCCAAGCTCGTCCGCGGAATCGCATGCAAAATCAATTTGATTCCGTTCAATGAATTTCCCGGGAACCCCTTCCGCCGTCCTACGGAACGCAACGTTTCCGCCTTTCAAGCCATCGTGCGACAGGCGGGTCTCGATGTGTTCGTCCGTAAGAGCCGTGGGCGCGATGTCCTCGGCGCCTGCGGCCAATTGGGCAACCTCTCACCTGAATACGCAGAACGTGCCTTGACACAAATCGAATCCCGTTGCTAGCATGCATTGTGCGCACCGCCCAAACATGACCTGGCTGTACTCTCAATACATCATGCGAATATCATGGTTGGTTGTGGCGAGCAGCCTCGTCTTCACTTTCGCATCGCCCGCCTTCGCAACGGAACTTCGTGAGTTCATCCTCTCCAATGGGATGAAAGTCCTGTTAGTCGAAGTTCCCAAAGCTCCGGTTGCGACCGTCCAAGTCTGGTACAAAGTCGGCTCACGCAACGAAGTCATGGGCCGCGCGGGCCTCTCCCATATGCTGGAACATATGATGTTCAAGGGCACAGCCAAATACCCTAAGGGCACTTTTTCCCGTCTCATTCGCAAGAACGGCGGGATGGACAACGCCTTCACGAGCCAAGACTTTACCGCCTACTTCGAAAATCTTGCAGCCGACCGCGTCGAGCTGGCGCTGGAGCTCGAAGCCGATCGCATGCAGGGGCTCCTGCTCGATCGGCAGGAATTGACGACGGAGCGAGAAGTCGTGAAAGAAGAACGCCGCCTGCGCACGGAAGACGACCCACAAGGCGCGCTCGTGGAGGCGCTCTTCGCGCAGGCCTATCTGAGCCACCCGTACCATTGGCCGGTGATCGGCTGGTTCGGCGACTTGGATGCCATGACTCTCGATGACTTGCAGCGGCATTACGATACCTATTACTCGCCCAACAACGCCACTCTCGTCGTGGTGGGCGACATCAAAGCCGACAGCCTACTCCCCACGATCACACAACTCTTCGAACCGATCCCGCGAGGACCGGAGCCCAAGTCGATCGTCACCATGGAACCGGAACAAAAAGGTGAACGCCGCTTCCTCCTCAAGCGGGATGCGCAAGTCCCGTTCGTCATGATGGGTTATCGCGTGCCGAATTTTACGAGCGAAGATTCGTACGCGCTTGACATTCTGGATTCGATTCTGTCGCATGGGAAAAGTTCGCGCTTGTACCAGAGTCTCGTATACGAACAAAAATCGGCACTGGCAGTCGGAGCAGAATATAGCTTGCTGCAGGCTGATCCAGGCCTTTTCTACTTCTATGCCCTCGTGAGCCCAGGCCAAAAACCGGAATCGGTTGAGGACGCCCTCCATCAAGAGATCAAACGCCTCCAGGCCGATCCGCCGACTGAGCAAGAACTCCAACGGGCAAAGAATCAGGTCGAAGCCACCCATATCTTCGAACAGGACTCCAACTTCAGGCATGCCATGTTGTTCGGGCAGGCTGAATCCGTCGGGGCCGGATGGCGGAAAATCGACCAGTTTGTCGAACGGATCCGGGCGGTGACAACCAAAGATATTCAGCGTGTCGCCCGTCTATATTTAACGGAAGACAATCGGACCGTCGGCACACTGATTCCCATACCCCCCAAACAGCCAGAGGCACCCTCCACAGCCACACAACAGGGAAAGCCTTAATCATGCCAACGACGAGACAACCTGTCGCACCTCGACGACAGACAACTCTGACCCTCGTGATGGTACTCTGCGCCTTGCTCTTGGCAAGCGGTTCGGGTACGGCGGCAGAGATCTCGCCGACGAAATTCGTGACCACAAACGGCATCACAGTACTCGTCCTTGAACAACATTTCCTTCCCATCGTTGAAATCCACGCGCTGATCAAAACAGGCTCGGCGCAAGACCCTCCCGATAAAGCAGGACTCACGAACCTTGTCGCCAGTCTCCTCGACGAAGGAACGACCACACGCACATCAAAGCAGCAGGCAGAGCAAATCGATTTCGTCGGCGGAGCCTTGGAAGCTAAAGCCTCAGAAGATTTCACCACAGCCTCCGCCCGTGTACTCAAAAAAGACGTCGACCTCGGCTTTACTCTGCTCGCGGACATGCTGCAACATCCCGCGTTTCACAAGCAGGAATTCGAACGGATTCGCACCCAACTCCTGGGCGAAATGGCGAGCGACAACGACGACCCAGGCCATATCGCCATGAAGGCATTCAATCAGCTCGTCTTTCACGGACACCCCTACCGTTGGCCGGTCAATGGAACGGAGGAGACACTCAACAAGATCACCCTGGCTGACGTACAGGCCTTCTACGGACGTGAATATTCCCCCTCCCAAACCATCCTGACCATCGTCGGCGATATCACCCTTGAGCAAGCCACTGCACTCATACAGACCCATTTTGGAGCCTGGAAAAAGGGGGCCGCGACAGCGCGGAATACAAAAAAGCCCTCGCCTGTGGAACGGAAGACGGTCCAACTCATCGAGAAAGATCTCACCCAATCCACCATTGTGCTTGGGCATGGAGGCCTTCCGCGCACTCACCCGGATTATTATTCCGTTACAGTGATGAATTACATCCTAGGGGCCGGTGGGTTTTCCTCCCGCTTGATGGATTCGATCCGCGACAAGCAGGGGTTGGCCTATGGGATCATGAGCCACTTCGACGCCCGACTGATGCCCGGTTCGTTCTGGGTCAACCTCCAAACCAAGACAGAGACCACGAATCAAGCCATCACCGGCGTCCTGTCAGAAATCAAATCCATTCGTGATACCCCGGTGTCCGACCAGGAACTGGCTGAGGCCAAATCATTCTTGATAGGCAGCTTCCCGCTACGATTCGATTCCACCGCCAAACTCGCGCATGTACTTGCCCAAGTGGAATTCTATGGCCTGGGATTCGAATACTTTTCCGACTACCCCAAATGGATAGACCGGGTCACAAAGGAAGACGTCCAGCGCGTGGCCAAACAACACCTGGACCCTAAACGATACGCCTTAGTGGTGGTAGGCAACCTCGCCAAAGCGAAAGTCAAGCACTAGCAGCTGTGTAGCTACTCTAAAGGCAGGAATCCATGATGACTGAATCCCTTCACAGCAAGCTCAATATACTCCGCCGAGTAATCTCGGACATGCAATCGGTCTTGGTCGCCTTCTCCGGTGGAATCGACAGCTCCGTCGTTCTGAAAATCGCCCATGAACAACTCGGTGAACGGGCCCTTGCCGTCACCGCTGTCTCACCAACGTTTCCCACGATCGAACTCGATGGCGCAAAACAGGTGGCATCAGAAATCAGCGCGCGGCATGAACTGGTCCACACCGATCAACTCGATATTCCGGCCTTCGTACAGAACGATGCTGCCCGCTGCTTTCATTGCAAGACCGACCTCTATCAATTGCTGGACGGGTTGCGTGAACCACGCGCGATCCGGTGGATTGCGGACGGGACGAACCTCGACGATCTCGGAGACGATCGGCCAGGAATCAAAGCTGCACGCGAGTGGGGCATTCGAAGCCCGCTGGTCGAAGCCTCCCTCTCGAAGTCCGATGTGCGGGCACTCGCCCAGGCTTTAGGACTCTCAAATTGGGATAAGCCTGCAGCCGCCTGCCTCTCTTCAAGAATTCCTCGCGGCACTCCAATCACGATTGAAAGTCTCCGTCGCGTGGAGCAGGCTGAAGACATTCTGCAGGCTGAGGGATTTCGCCATGTGCGGGTACGAGAGCATGGAGAGGTGGCGCGAATCGAGGTCGGGGCGGAGGAGTTCTCTCGGCTGAATCAGCCGGATCTGCGTGCGCACATTAGCGCCCGCCTCCGCAAGGCCGGATTTCGCTTCGTCTGTGTAGATTTGGAAGGATACAGACCGGGCGGAATCAGCCTGGGCTGATTCCGCCCGGTCCAAGAATTATCGTTGGTAGGATTTTGACAATGCCTCGAGCGCCTCGTCTGCAAATTTTCGGTGGTCCGCTTCATTCAGACTTCGCTGTACGACTTTCTCCGCGACCATCAGGGCCAACTCGGTGGTTTGAGCGCGAATATCCTGAATCGCCTTGCGACGCTCATGATCGATTTCACGCGTCGCATCACCTCTGATCCGCTCGGCTTCGGCCGTCATCCGCTGCTCATTTTCCTCCATAAGCCGCTGTGCCCGTTCCTTTGTGGCAGCCAGAATTCCTTCCGCCTCTTTCGCAGCCATGTTCAGCTTGGCCTCGTACTCCTTGAGTTTCCGTTCGGCCTCTGACCGGTGACGCTCGGCTTGATCGAGACTATCCTTAATTTTCTTTTCCCGTTCTTCCAATGCACTCAAGATGCCGGGAAAGGCATACTTGTAGAGCACGAAGAAGAGAATCGCGAACGACAGGACTTCCCAAAAAATCAGGGAAGAAAAAAAATCAGATTCAAACTGCGGCATAATTCACACCAGAAAGGCCGAGATTGACACCGAGGATGCTATGCCTCCCTCGGCCATAACCCAGACCTAAGTCTGCTCCTATTTGCGGAGACCCATAATGATGAAGGCAATGACCAGGCCATACAGCGCGATGGCTTCCACCAACGCAAACCCGATCCACATATACTTTCCGACGCGAGCTTCCGCTTCCGGCTGACGCGCCACAGCTTCAATCATCTTCCCGAAAATGTAGCCGATCCCTACACCGGCTCCGGCAAACCCTGCTGCTGCTAACCCCATGCCTAACAATGCTGCTGCTGCTGAATCCATTATGTCCTACTCCTCCCTTGTCTGAACTTGCACACGCTAGTGCGCGTGCTCATCATGGCCGTGTAAATGGAATGCGTCTCCCAAATAGACGCAGGTCAACACGGTAAAAATATAGGCTTGAATAAATGCGATACCGACTTCCAATCCGTTCATCGCGATCGTGAACGCAAAGGGCAACCACCCGATCAACAATCCACCGCTAATGGATAAGCCGAACAGAACCCCGAGAATCACGTGGCCGGCCGTCATATTCGCAAACAACCGAACAGCCAGCGAAATAGGCCTTGCCAATTGGCTGATCAATTCGATCGGCACCATCAAGGGCAGCAGCCACCCGGGCGTACCGGGCGGAATGAGAATACCCAGAAACTTGATTCCATGCAGAAAAAATCCCATGACCAGGCTGAGCCCATACACCAGACAGGCGAACACAGCCGTCACGACAATCTGACTCGTCACGGTGTAGCTGCCGGGGATCAGCCCGATAAGATTACAGAAGAGAATAAAGAGAAACAGGGTGGCGATGAGGGGGAAAAATCGCATCCCATCTTTACCCATCGTATCCATGATGATGCTGCGAATGAAATCCACCATGATCTCCGCCATGCTCTGCAACTTGCCTGGCACGAGCTTGCGTGCCGATCCAGCCATTACCATGAGCACCGCCACCAGGGAAACGACAACCCACATGATGACAACGGCTTTATTGATCGAAATATCCAATCCGCCTAGCGAAATTGGTATCCAGTTATGAAGCTCGAACGGATGAAGCGGACTTTCTTCCATGACGTTGTTTTACTTCCTGTTGAATCGCGTTATGTCTTCGGCCACCGCTGCGCCGACCGGTATGCATTCCTGATTCCGGTCACGACGCCCAACATCAAGCCCCACGACCATCCCCCAGGGAGTGGAGCCGAAGAGGTATGTGTCACATGCCCAACCCAACCCTCCTCCGACAATCAGCGCAGCGAGCAGATCAGTTGCGATCCGGACCGCTTGGCCAAGCCCGGCGTACAATGGATCTTGTGAAGGGGGCATGTCGTACCCACGGAGGAGAGTGCAATGCAGCCCATAACGCAAAGACTCTGCCGATGGCGGGCGCGCAATTCAAGCAGAATCATCCTAAATTTGTCAAGCCGACGATACGCTGTGACGCAGCCGATACAGTAGGGTATAGTGAGTGGCTCGTATGTATGGAGTGATACACGTTCACCTGTTATGACTCGTTTCTCCCAACCATCGTTCCTCGGTGGGCCACCACAGCCCCTGATCCTCACGAGTGGAGGGCCAAGGGAGGACACCCTTTGAGCTGTATCGCCTGATTGCCTCCCCCTCTCAGCCATCGTTCCTTCTTGATAGCGGGAAACGGACAGACAGCGGAAGCCGGTATTCTTTTCTGGGGAGTAACCCCTTCTCGGTGCTGACGGGGCGACAAGGACAGGCCTCCCTGCGCGCCCATGATGGACGCGAATACTCCTCGCAAGATCCCTTTGAAAGCCTCTGCCGCCTATTCGCCTGCCCCCAGATCGAGCCTTCTCCAGGCCTACCCCCTTTTTGGGGCGGAGCCATCGGCTACCTCAGCTATGACCTCGCACGCGAGTTCGAAACGCTCCCATCCATGGCCCAAGATGATCTGCAGCTGCCTGATCTGCAATTCGGTCTGTACGACATCGTCACCGCCGTCGATCATCAAACTGATCGTCTGCAGATAATCTTTTGTCCAACGATGGAACGGTTTTTAGGAGAGCCCCGGGAGAAGCTCTATCGTGAAGGCTTAGATCGACTGGCTGAGTGCGAAGCCAGATTAAACGGAAGGCCCACTCCCCTCAAGAATCTCCCCCCTCTCGATCAGATGGCCTTTCACCCCAACCAAACACGGGATGCTTACCTCAAACGAGTCCGGCGTTGCCAGGAGTATATTGCGGCAGGAGACATCTACCAAGCCAACCTGTCGCATCGATTCACCCTGCAACCTCCCAGCGCATACAGCGACGGCCTAGATCGACAGCTCTATGAGCAAGAACTCTATCGACGTCTCCAAGCCGTGAACCCCTCGCCTTTCTCAGGGCTCATCCACTTCGACGACGTCACATTGATCAGCTCATCACCCGAACGGCTTGTCCGTTTGCACAACAGGCAGGTGGACACACGCCCTATTGCCGGAACCAGACCGCGTGGGCTCGACGCTCGTGACGACCAACGCCTCATCGGGGAATTACTCTCGAATGAAAAGGAGCAGGCGGAACACCTCATGCTCGTTGATCTCGAACGAAACGACCTAGGCCGCGTCTGCCGATTCGGCAGCGTACAGGTCGATGAATTCATGGCAATTGAGCAATACTCCCACGTCAGCCACATCGTATCCAATATACGCGGCACCTTGAAACCTGACGCCACGCCCTTTGATCTAATTCGAGCACTGTTCCCAGGGGGTACCATCACGGGCGTGCCAAAGATCCGCTGTATGGAGATTATCGAAGAGCTGGAGCCGGTACGTCGTGGCCCCTACACCGGATCATTTGGGTACATCGGCTGGAATGGCGACCTCGATCTCAATATCGTGATTCGAACTTTGGTATGGTGTGGGGGGAATGGCTACTTACAAGTCGGTGCCGGGATTGTCGCCGACTCCGATCCGGCCAAGGAATACGAGGAAACGATCCAGAAGGCCCAGGCATTTTTTAGCGCATTGCAACAGACGTAACCATGTGGATTTACCTCAATGATAGGTTTGTGAAAGAAGAGGAGGCCGTCGTCTCCGTCTTCGATCATGGGTTTCTCTATGGCGATGGCGTCTATGAAACCATTCGCTCCTACGGGAGCCGAATCTTCATGCGAGACCAACATCTTGCCCGGCTTCGCCGGTCTGCGGACGCGATCGGCCTGACTATCCCCATCCCCGAACACAGATGGCCGGCACTCCTCCACGAAGCAATGGTACAAAATGACGTCGGACACGAACGCACCGATGCGTACCTTCGCATCACCATCTCCCGAGGGGCTGGTGACATCGGTCTTGATCCAGCCCTGTGCCCAACCCCCACCGTGGTGATCATGACTAAACCGCTTCACCCTCCCTCACCTGAACAATATCGCATCGGCGTGAACCTGATCGTCGCCCAAACGAGAAGGAACCTACCCAGTGCCCTCTCACCCCAAATCAAGGCCACAAATTTTTTGAACAATATCCTGGCCAAACGTGAAGCGATCGTGGCCGGTGCCTTCGACAGCATCCTGCTCAATTGGGAATCGCATCTGACGGAATGCACCGTCAGTAATCTCTTTTTCTTCCGAGCTGGCCGGCTCTGCACCCCGGCACTTGCATGCGGCCTGCTGGACGGAATCACACGCGACATCGTGATTAGCCTCGCGCAAGAAGCACAGATCCCGGTTGATGAAGGACATTTCGGAATCGAGGCGATTCATAAGGCAGACGAGTGTTTTCTCACCAACACAAGTATGGAAGTGATGCCGGTCACCATGATAGACGGACATCCGGTGGGGAATGGGACACCGGGGCTTCTCACCCAGAAACTCCACAGACTATTTATTGCCAACCGAACGCGTTTTCTCGAACCCTAGCTGGCTCACACCCCCACAGACTCCGTTGTTTTTCTGCACTAATTTCAGCTGACATCCAGGCACAAGACCTGCATTTTGTTGACACCCAGTGGCAGACTGGTATCGTTGCAACCATGCACAACACATTTTCTCTAATAATGACATCCCTCCGGCGGCACGCGGCCATTGGGCTCACCTCAACGGTAATAGCGGGAATCGGCTCACTGGCCTTCTCCGTGCCAACAACCACGGCAGAAATTTATCAGTTTGTCGGGCGCGACGGCTCAATTTCCCTCACCAACGTCCCGTCAGATTCACGTTATCGAAAAATCGAGGTTGAATCCAGCCGATTCCACACCACCTTGTCCGAGCGGGAACTCGAACCAGTCATTCGTCGGCACTCTTCGCAACACCGGCTCCATCCTGCGTTGATCCGAGCCGTCATCAAGGCTGAATCGGACTTCGACCCACGGGCAGTTTCTCGCGCCGGTGCTATTGGCCTGATGCAACTGATGCCGCAGACCGCCGTGCGCCTGGATGTGCGGGATATGTATGACCCGGATGATAATGTGGGAGGAGGGACCAAATACTTACGCCAACTGCTCGACCGCTTCCATGGGAACTTACCACTAGCCCTGGCGGCCTATAATGCCGGAGAGAATGCGGTCGACCGCTATCAGGCCCTTCCCCCTTACGATGAAACCAGGCAATATGTCCGGAAGGTTCTCCGATACTACCGCACATTCCTGGTCCGAGACGGCGTCATCATAGAACGTCCGGTCAGCCAATACGGCCCGGCAGAGTCAACAGCAACCCCCGTGATTTCTGAGATGTCTTCCCGCTAACAACTTCCCCGCTCGTTAGGCGACTGTGTTGTTGCCACCCAGCCCGCTTGGCCTCAGGAAAATCAGACCGGTAATGGGCCCCGACGCTGTTCTCTCGCCACAGCGCCGCTTCCGCCACGCATTGGGCTACCTGCACCATGTTTTTCACTTCCAGCGCTGCTCGGCTTGCAAACGGCTGGGTCACGAGTTGGGCCCACCGTGACAGTTGAGCACAGGCCCGGATAAGCGACTCCCCCGAACGTATGACACCGACCTGTCCCCACATCGTTCGTCTGATTGAGCTTCGCAACTTTTCCGCATCTTCCAGTGTGCCGAATTGGCCCGCTCGGAGCGTGGCCTCCTGAGACGAGGGTGTCGGAGCCTCCTGTCTGTCGGCAAACGCCACGGCTGCCGATGCCGCGCGCGCACCAAACACCAATCCTTCGAGCAATGAATTGCTCGCCAAACGATTCGCTCCGTGCACACCACTACAGGCCACCTCCCCGGCGGCAAAAAGCCCTGGAACCGTTGTCGCACCGTTCAGATCAGTCCAGACCCCGCCCATCATATAATGCGCGCTGGGAGACACAGGGATCCATTCTTCCGTGATATCGATGTCATAGCGAAGGCACGTCGCATAAATGGTTGGGAAACGCTGCTTAACAAACTCTGCCCCCAAGTGGGTGACATCAAGATAGACATGACGCGCTTTCGTCGCCGCCATCTCCGCCAAAATCGCCCGCGACACGATATCTCTCGGCGCTAACGCGCCCATGGGGTGGTATTGCTGCATGAACGGCACCCCTTTATTATTGCGTAGCTGCGCACCCTCGCCTCGCATCGCTTCCGACAACAAGAACGGCGGGCTCGACGGCAAATACAGTGCTGTGGGATGGAATTGAACGAACTCCATATCTTGAAGCACCGCGCCAGCGCGCAGCGCCATGGCCATTCCATCACCGGTGGCATTCGGGGGATTGGTCGTCCGTGCATAGATCTGCCCAGCCCCGCCTGTAGTCAGCACAACCGCGCGAGTCGGCAGCACGAACTGGCGACCGGATCCTTCATCCAACACAACGGCCCCGCAGCAACGTCCATCGTCAACGACGAGATCCACGGTAAAGTGATGATCCATTCGCTGAATGCGCTCCTGCCGATTCACCTCGGCAATCAACACTCGCACCATTTCGTTCCCCGTCGCATCTCCCCGCGCGCGCAGGATGCGGCTTCGGCTGTGGGCAGCCTCCCGAGCGAACGCGAACTTGCCGCCGACTTTGTCGAACTTGGCCCCCCATTTGATCAATTCTTGAATCCGATCAGGCCCTTCTTCCACGAGAACACGCACGGCTTCCTTTCGACAGAGTCCATGCCCCGCTTTGAGTGTATCGGTCAAATGGATGGCCACATCGTCTTCTTCACTCATTGCCACCGCCACCCCGCCCTGTGCATGGATCGAACTACTCTGAAGTGGGTGCCCTTTTGTCAGCACGATGACACGGCCAGCACGGCTCAACTCCAACGCCGCGCGAAGACCGGCTACACCGCTTCCGATGACCAGGAAATCGGCCTGTGCCTGAGTACGAGATTGCCGAGATGTCATGGACTACTTCTTTATAGGGGAACGTATAGGGTCAATGGTGGCCTGCCGAGCTTTCATACCGAAGGGGGCATCGCCCTGAACCCCGCGTAACAGAATCGACTGTGTTCCGACCCACTGCAATCGCGTATGGCCTCGCTGACGGAGACCCGGATCGTCCGTATTTTTTCTCCATAGCCCCTGCCAATGTACGAACACATCGACGTCGTCTCCTTCGATCATAATGCGCTCAACCGTGAAGTCCAACGTGATGGCACTAAAAGTCTGAAAATCGCCCTGAGCCTCTTCCCGCAATCTGTCAAGCTGTTCAGACGGCATCATAAGCGAGGCCAGATCCGATAAATCTTTCCTCACATACGCTTGGCGAAGTGATTCCACCGCCCGATCGATACGAAGATACCGTTCGTGATCTTCTGGATATTGAATCTTCTTGCCCCCACAGCCGACACCGATCAAAGATATCGAGCCGAGCAGGAGTAAGACGGGAATAAGTGAAAATTTGTATGGAAGCATGATGACGGCAGTATATAGGAGTAAGTATCAGGCAGGTCAAGCAGCGCGTGAGCTGGTCCTCACCACTCGCAGGCCCATAAGGCATTCAGTCGCGCCCAAATCATGATCAACTTAATACACCGATGAGCTTGCAATTTACAGCGAAAACTTCTACACTCTCGCACTTGCAGGAGAGATAACGCATGTCCAGTGTGCTAAAAAAACGCCGGAAAAAGATGCGCAAGCACAAGTACAAAAAGCTGCGCCGGCGTCAAAAGTTCGAACGTCGTAAAAGCTAGGCTTCGCCCAAGAAGGGGGAGGAGGGGGACGTGCCCGAAGGCAAGAAGGTTCGCATCCGCGTTCGGACTGTGAACTGTGTCTACGTTGGCGACTTTCTCATTCCTCCCATGAGAAATCGTGTGTCCGATGCGATCAACGAAGAGCAACGTCTCTTTATTAGCCTTACCGACGTGGTGATCGGTGAGAAGGATCGCTCGGATTTCGTGGCCATCAACAAGAACCTGATCGAGTCGATCGCACAGCTATAACTGTCGACAACACCTCCGGTGTGCCTCACCCCTTCGCTGTTCTCCCTTGGTTTTCCGTAGCCACCTCCTCTAAGATCACCTCTTCATCATGTCCACCTTCTCACGATTTCTCCCATTCCTGAAGCCCTATCTGTCCCGCATGTTGCTGGCAGGCCTGTTGGTCATGGGTGTCGCCGCCATCAATCTGGCCCTACTGCGGTTGGCCGGTACCCTGTGGGACATCATTACCGTGCAGCACGACCAGTCCAGAATGACGGACATGATTACCGTCTTTCTTGGACTCGTCATCCTGCAGGGGCTCTGTTCGATGGGCCATAGCTATCTGACCGCGTGGATTTCGCAGCGCATCATCGCTGACTTTCGCCGGCATCTTTTTGCGCATCTGCATACGCTATCGGTGAGCTTCTTTGCCCGCAGGCGTACCGGCGAACTCCTCTCACGGCTCATGAACGATGTGACAGTCATCCAATCGGTCGTCACCGAAACGCCGATCGACGGTGCGAAACAACTCGTGACCTTCGTCGGAGGAATCACGTTCTTGCTGATGATGAATTGGCGGCTCTGCCTCTTGATCCTGGTTCTGCTTCCGTTGCTCGTCCTCGTGGCCAAAATCTTCGGGCGAAGGCTGAAATCCCTTTCGACCTCGATTCAAGATCACACTGCTGCAATGAGTACGCTGATCGAGGAAGTGATCTCCGGCATCCGGATCGTGAAGTCCTTCGTTCAAACGCAGCGGGAAGAGGCCAGATTTTCCGCGCAAGTCGAACAGACCTTGGCGTTGACGATGCGAAAGGCCGGTGTCATGGCGGTGTTTATTCCCGTCATCAGCCTCCTCACCTTCTCTGCAGCGGCAGCGGTGTTGTGGTATGGGGGACGCCAGGTTATCGACGGAAGTGTGTCGCCGGGCGATCTCTTTGCCTTTGTCCTTTTTGCCGGAATTCTGATCGGTCCCTTCAGTTCCGCTGCCCGCGTGTTCGCGCAGATCAGGGAGGCGCAGGGCGCTACCCAACGTGTGTTCGAAATTCTCGACACTGGCTCCGAAGTGAGCGACTCCCCCACGGCCACGACATTGTCCCCCGTCTCAGGACATATCCGAGCGGAACGTGTCGGCTTTGCCTATGATCCACGCCAGCCGGTTTTGATGGATATATCGTTCGAAGCGAGGCCTGGCGAACTGGTCGCCATCGTCGGTCCCACGGGGGCTGGAAAAACGACCGTGATGAACTTGCTCCACCGTTTCTACGATCCAACTGAGGGGCACATCACCATCGACGGGCACGATCTCCGCCAGGTCACCATGGACAGTTGGTATCGGCAGATCGCGCTGGTTCCGCAAGAGACAATCTTGTTCGGCGGAACGATTCTCGACAATATCCGCTACGGAGACGAGAAGGCCACTCAGGAAGAGGTGGTGGCAGCGAGCCGTGCAGCCCATGCCCACGACTTCATCATGAGCTTTCCGGACCAGTATCAGACCATTGTGGGGGAAAAGGGAATCAACGTGTCCGGTGGACAGCGACAGCGCATCGCCATCGCCAGAGCCATCGTGAAAAATCCACGGATCTTATTGTTGGATGAAGCCACCTCTGCCCTCGACAGTGAGTCGGAACGACTCGTCCAAGAGGCACTGGAACAACTCATGAAAGGCCGAACGACCTTTGTCATCGCCCATCGTTTGACGACCATCCAGCGAGCTGACCGCATCATCGTCCTCAACAAAGGGCGCCTCGTCGAAACCGGCACACATGCTGAACTGATGGATCATAAAGGGCTCTACCAGTACCTCTACACCCTTCGGCTCATCGAACTCCCCTCTAACCTCTAGCAGAATGCTGAAAAAGGCCGTTCGGCTTGGTCCGCATCGTTCAGAGCCTCAACGTACCCGAGGAGGTACGTGCCGCACTTCGTGTCGGCCGTTCACTCGCTGATGGTCTTGGCTGAACGGACTTCCTGCAGTATTCCGCATCGGCATTGCCCTGTTGCCAAAGATAGATTGAGCCTCTATCGTTAAATGTCTGGTACGCATGAGAAGAGACGCGTCTTGCTTGCCATCTGCCATAACCCAACGCTCTTAAAGAGGGTCGGCTATGAGGGTGCCTAGATCCCGATCGTTTCGATTGCCTGCATGTCTTCAGCGGTGAGAGTGAGCTGTTCAGCCTGAAGATCGTCCTTCATATGCTGTGGGTTCGTGGTGCCGGTCAAGGGAAGCATCCCGACCTGCATCGCAAACCGAAACACGACTTGCGCGAGACCTGTCCCTAAACGCTGAGCAATTGCCCGCATGCCTGGATCGGCAAAGATCTCTCGATTGGCAGTCAACAGCGAAAAGCCTTGATAGATAATGCCATGGGTTCGGCAAATTTCCCGCACCTCTTTGTCCCATCCGAACGCGGCATAACAGCGGTTTTGCACCATCATGGGTTTCACCGCCGCCCGGGTACAGAGTTGGGTGAGTTGCTCAGCCGTAACATTGCTGATGCCGATCATCTTCGTTTTCCCTGACCGATAGAGCCCTTCGATGGCGGCCCACACTTCCCAGTCCGCAGTGCCCAATCCCTGCCGCTGATAGGGCCCGTGCAAGACATAGGAGTCAAGATAGTCGGTGTGCAGGTGGGCCAACGAGCTGTCAAAGGACTGAGTCACTTGGGTGGTGAGATTGGCCGAAACATCGTAGGGGGTGCGATGGTCCTGGCCATTCGTCGGCGTAAACTTGGTCTGGAGAAACAGACGATCTCGCGTGACCCCTTGCTGCACGAGAGTCAGTAGGGCCTCCCCCACCAACGCTTCTTGGTAATGGATCAGTTGGTTGGCCGTATCGATAGCTGTGAAACCCGCCGCCACGGCTAGCTGCACCAGTTGCGTCGTGGCTTCCTTTTTCCAAGCTGTGCCATACATGAACGAAGGAACCGGCACATTGTTATAGGCGGTCAAGGCCATGATGTATTCTCCAAGGCGAACAGACTGCTGATACTTGAGGGGGGGGGAGTACGCTGTGATCCTTTACGAAGAGGTGGAACGCTGGGCTCGAATGAGGTCCGACACCGGATAACCCAACTGCTGAGCCCGCTCGACCAGACGCCCATACGTAGGCTCGTCCAGCTGAGGGGTCCGGGACAGGATCCAGAGGAACCGACGATCCGGAGTCCCCACCATCGCGATCCGATAATCTGGATCGAGATCGAGAATCCAATAATTCCCGTCGCGAGATGAGCCAAACAGCCTCGCGAACCAGTTGTCGAAGACCACCATGAGTCGCGCGTTCGTCTTGGCATCGACCACCGTCGCCACTCCTTCTGCCTGCTCAACCCCGCCGGATTTAGTCACACACTCATTGTGCACACCGACCGCCCCGCCAGGACGGCTGAAATATATCGCCTTGGAGTCCACACAGTGACGCTGAAACCACATCGGGAGCCGTGCAATTTCATACCAGGTACCGGCATAGCGGGAGAGATCCACCGACGCGACCGTCGGCAGATCACCTCTCGAATCCACACCTGCACAGGCCCCCAACGTGAGGCACAAGAACGCCAGCGCAAAACCGGCGCTCACAGAACTTGAACGGTTAGCTCCGCGTCGTATCGGTGACGTCCTCATCAAAAACAGCATCTCATCCGGCCTCGCGCTGTTTCCCAAGAGCGACGTTACTTCCGGACGGCAATCCCGTGAGGATCCGCCGCGTCTTTTCCGTCTTTCATATTCGTGACGACCGCCTGCCCCTTATAGTGCCCGACCTTCCCTCCACCATCCACGTGAATGACGCCGACGCCAGGAATCGTCCCTTTGGCATTGTGCGCCATCTTGTCATTCCCCGTAAGCGGGGTAGGACCGCGCAGGCTGACGAACACATACTGATTGTCCGGTGCGTTGTCCAAGAGATCAGGAGCTGGATCCTTGTTCCCATCCGTCACCAGATCGATCGAGCCCACGCTCAAGTTTGAGACTGTATCGATGATTTCGATATTGTTTCCTGCTCGGTCAGCACTCCAGACATAACGTCCGACCCCGGCCATCCCATGGGAATCGGCAAATTGATCATCCCGTTGAGACACCAACTTGGCTGAAACAGATTTTGGAAGGGTGGACAGGTCGAGGGCATACACATCATAAGAAAGAGGCGCCACCGGCCAGCCGCCACCGGAATTGACATACATCGTCTCGCCGACCTGAATGCCGCCACAGCCGGCAGGATGGATCTCATTATTATTGAGTGTGGCCACAAGGTTCATCGGCGTGGTGGTGACATCGAATACGAATAGCCCACCTCCCCGCAGCGTAACAAAAGCATAGCGACTGGATGACTCCGTGATGGGGCATATCGGGGAGGTATCCGGACGTTCTCCACCCTCCAACAAGGCAAGATCCACCACGTCCTTTTCGGGATCGAAGCTTGAATGTATGAGCGGCATAGTCGGTCCAAATACGGACAAATTTCTTCTCGATGATATTCGCCGCAATCGCCATCTTCTGGTTAGGCGTCGGCCAGGCCGCATGGGCATTCTTCCCCATCGACAAGCAGGCCTCCGGCTTACGCGTCTTGGCATCCATGAACAGCACGTGGCCGCTCAGGAAGGAGAGGATCGCATGACTCTGGTCCTTGTTGAAGAACAGCATGTGCGGACGCCGGACTGGTTTCTTGGTCGCCGCTTCGCAAAATGTGTTGATCTCACCGGAAAGATCGATCGTAACGGCCGGTTTTGCAGCGGCAGGATTCGCCGCGAGCGCTGCACCATCATAGATATAGAGAAAGCCGCCACTTTCTTTTGCCGTATCAGATTGATCCGTCAGCCACACTTCATAGGCTGAAGCCGGAGCCATGCCTCCGATTCCTACCCCTGCCCCAACCAGGGTGGTCGCCACGAGAGCGAGAATAAGACGAGACAGACCTCTGCTCGCCAAACCGTGAATTGTCATAATCGGCCTCCATTAAACAGACGTGATAGGCGTGAGTTCAGTCGCTTGCTAACAGACAATGACCATCGCACAGGTAGAATCGACTATAGGGTAAGAGAATTCTCGCAGGAGATCAATGGCCGATCTGTCTCGCAGGATGCTAGAAAGTCTGTCCAGCGACCCATGAGACATGATCGGCGCTCTGTAAATCTATTTCGAGCAGAACCACACTGCCGGGCTCCTTGGAATCGAGTCGGGTCGGCATCCGATCGACAGCCAGTTTGGCCAAGGGCACCGCAACGATGTGCGGGGCCTTGATCGAGGGGTTGGAATAGAGCCTGATCCGGACATTCTTTTGGCGCTCACTCGCCGTCAACTGAGACTTGAGGGTTGCCTCCACGAATCCCACCAGCATCCCACTACCGTCGGCAAGCTTATGGATCTCAAAGGCATTGGAGACGGGCGGCATCTGTTCCAACGAGAGATCCGGACTCCGTGTAATCAAGGCCATTCCCAGGACCTTCGGAACAATAAACCCAAAGCTCCCCGGTCGGCGCAACCGAGAAACGGATCACCGAGGTGGAGGAACTGAGTTCAGATACCCTGTTTTTAGCACGTAATTGACGCCGCAACTCCACTTCACCTCGAGTCGTCTTGATAAAAACTGTCGCCGGTGCAGTTTTTTGTACAGGGAACACTTCCATTTTACCTGCTGGTGCCCCAAGCGACGCAGGGACGAGGCTCATGAAGGTTAAACCCAGCAGCGTGCCGATGATGAGGTAATGAACAGACGTGGGTCGAGTTCTTCGTGGATCTGTCTCAGACATGGGAATGATTCTCTTTGTGAGACGGTGACATTGATGCAAGATTGTAAGAAGGCGGTTGGCTAAAATCAAACCGATTTGTGAGGGGTGGCGCGCTGCGAAACGAGGTCGGATGTATTTCTTCACCGCATGATGTCGGGTTGCAGGGTCTGTCTCTCAGTCTTTCCGGACCGACTCATTCCTTCGAATCAGATCCCGCAGAGCGTGACAGCGACGTTCTCTCTGCTTTGCCGGATTGACGCTGTCGCGTAAAGATGATTCTCGCGCCCGGCTTGAATGTGAGGTAGTACCAGATCCATTCCGACATCACCCGCACGCGATTGCGGAACCAGATCAGTGAGTAGATATGCACCAGGCACCAGAGTAGCCAGGCAACCAACCCAGATAAGTGCAATTGGCCTATCTGAGCCACGGCTTGTGCGCGCCCAATCGTAGCCAGCATGCCTCGATCCGCGTAGACAAACGGCCGACGCTGGCCCGGAGCGGTCTCCTCACGAATGAGCATCGCGACATAGCGGCCTTGCTGCACAGCGACGGGAGCCAGTCCCGGCAGGGGGTTCCCGCCCGCATCGTCACAATGCGCGGCATCGCCGATGACAAAGATCCAGGAATCGCCTGGAATCGTCAGATCCGGTTGAACTTTGATCCGACCGGACCCGTCTTGAGGAACTGCGAGCGAGTTCAAAAGCGGCGACGCCATATTGCCGGCCGCCCAGACGACATTCGTGGATCGAACGAGTTTGCTTCCAATCACAACGCCATCGGCGCGAATCTCACTCACCGGACTGTTGAGCTTGATCGTGACGCCCTTGTGTTCGAGCGCAGCCGTCGCTTTCGCTGACAAGTCGGGGTTGAACCCTGGCAGAATGCGAGAGCCGCCTTCCACGAGCAGAATAGCGAGATCATCGAGACGCAAGTTCGGAAAATCCGGCCCCATGGCCTTCCGCCCGAGTTCCGCCAATGCACCGGCCAACTCCACGCCGGTGGGACCTCCCCCCACGATCACGAAGTTGAGCCGATCCCCCGTTCCGGTGACGACTCGTCGTCGTTCGGCCTCCTCAAATGCCAGCAGCATCTTCTCGCGAAGGTAGACCGCGTCGGCTAGGGTCTTGATCCCTGGCGCGTACTGTTCCCACGCGTCGTGCCCGAAATATGAGTGCCGTGATCCGGGCGCGACAATGAGGGCATCGAACGCAATCGGCGTACTTTCCCGCAATCGTACGAGACGCGCTGCTCGATCGATGGACAGGACTTCATCCATAACCACGCGAACATGCGGATGCCGCCGAAAGATCGTACGTAATGGCCAGGCGATATCGCCCGGAGACAGCGCGGCAGTGGCCACTTGGTAGAGCAACGGTTGAAAGAGGTGATGATTGGTGCGGTCGATAAGCCACACGTCGGCATCACGCAACGATTGCGCGGCCGTCAGGCCTCCGAAACCACCTCCGATGATGACGACCTGTTTGCGAGACATGAAAGAGAACCAGGGACAGGCTACGTTTCGGAGAGGCAGGTGTCAACTTTCAGAAGGACCAACGCCGCGCGCCGCAAAACGGGGCCGGACGTATTTCTTCGCCGCTGCAACGAGAGGAGACTCTTGAGCTGACCCCATTACTCACGGGAATCCGCGTGACAGTTGTATAGATGATGAGCGAGGCACCGTGTAATACTAGCCTGCCGCCACGTCGTGGTCAGTCGTACAGAGGAGCCGCGCGAAGAAGCTTCCGCATCTCCCAGAACGATGGATGAGGCTCGTTCAATTGAGGATCCTTCAAGTCGATTTGAACATTGTAGAGAGGAGTTTCCACGGTTCCCACTTGGGTAACCTGATACCAGCAATCGTACTTTTGCCCCCAGCGATCCAGATACCGTAGCCGGATATAGCCATTGTTAATAGGTTTTGCGCGAACCGGTGCCTCCGGGCCCAAGACGATAGAGGCCACGTGCTTCTGATACCGTGGACCGCGAGGATAGACTTTCTTCACGGCAAAATTACCTTCCCACCCACCCATGTGTAGAAGACAATCATACGCCACACCCCCACCCACATTCTCGATTTCCGGGTAAACGGTGAGGACGTTCCCTGAACTCATCGCAGACAGGTTTGTAATGCGAAGATCAGGTTGCTCCGCGCGGAACTCCTCCTTTGTTCGGGTCACAAACGCATACAGGTAGAACGAAGCGATCGCCCCGACAATGAGAAAAACGACCAACCCAAGCAACAACAACCAATCCATGACCAACGGTATCTACCAGTTAAGAATCTCGCGTTGAAGCTGAAACGGAGAGAGGCTACGTTCTAGCGTGGCAAGTGTCAACCAGAAGAAGCAGGAAGTGGCGGCACATCAAGAGGGAGGATGCCGCGCGATGCGCGAGCACAGAAGACCATCAGGCTCCATCCCCTCCTCTGCTCCGGGTGCACAGGACCAATATGGGTGTCCTTCCCATCTTTCTGATCGTGCGGCTTCGGCGAGCAAGAAGAATGGGTCTGGCTATTCCCTTCCCTCTATTTTTTGGCAGACTCGGAAACGGTGTGTGAAACCCAGCGCACCAGGGCCTCTTTCACTAGAGGCCCTGGTGGCCGTGAAGATGGCTGATCGCAGCGCTATTCCACTTCGACGATAATGGTATGGGTGGCCGTGACAAGATCGTGGTCCTTCGTGGCGCCAGTCACGGTGATCTTGTGATCTCCCTTGCTCAGGCCCTTGAAGGTCCCGGAAAAGCCTTTCTGATACTGACCGTCCAGGTACACATGGACATGCGTAGCTTGGGAGCCCTTGGTCAACTCGTACTTCAACTCAAAGCTGTCGTCGACCTCATCCCCGTCCTTGGGAGACGTAATTACAACCTTCGACCCGTCTTCGACTGGTGGCTTAACTGGTTTATCCGCCGCAAAGACTGGTGCCCCGCTGAAACAGCTCGCTAGCACGATCCCTAATCCCATGAGCCCGATACGTCCCATCATCTGCATCGCGACCTCCTTAGTTGAACCAACTGAATGGACACTGCAACATACCATCACCTGTGGGCTATCTGCTTGTCTGATTTCCCATCGCTCTCCGGTGGAAAATATCTGGCAATTTACTTCTCAGGATTGCCCCAGTCAATCCGCACATACGCGAATCGAAGCGCTTTTCTATCTTCTCCCTTGAGGGCAGGCTAGAGGGCCTCCTGTGCTCGTGCAACGCGCGGTCTCGGAAGACCCTCGTTGAACACGCGCAGTGGGAGACCCTCTAGCCTGCCCTCGCATGCCCCTTCCAAGCTCGCTTACCCATCTCACCCTTATTGAACAAACTGCCCAGAAATTAAAAAAAGGGGGAGGTACAGTCTCCAGTTGATATCGTTGAGCAATTTGTTAGATGATTATGAGTTGGACAACGGTATCGGACAATGGGGGTGGAAATCATGACCAAGGCGCAAGCTGCTGCGTTACGCGAGAAGTGGGAAGAGGGAGAAAATCCTCCTTGTAAGCATCTGCACCTGGAATTGGAACACAACAACGACGATTATTTGACGGACAACTATCACTGTACTGCCTGCGGTGAATTGGTTGCCGCCAACACCCGTGATCCCTTTCAAGTCATCTGACCCCGACCAATCCATCATCCCCACGTCTTCAGGATCAGAAATCGGGGTTCACTGAGCGAAAACATCAGCTAGGGGCGAAGCATCTCTGAGAGTGTCTGCAAATGTCGGACAGGCTCCTGGCCATGCACAGAACCCTTCTGAGAACATCCCGTGACAGTGGCTTCCTATCTCCGCAGGAAGCCGATCCACCGCCACAGGTTCAACAGACTCGCCAGGGAGGCCGCCACGTAGGTCAGCGCGGCCGCGGTGAGGATGCGGCGGGCCCCCTGCTCGTCTTCAGGCGACAGGTAGTTTCTTTGCTGGAGTATCGGCAATGCACGCCTGAAACTGGCGTCCCACTCAACCGGAAGCGTGACAAGGTGCACAAGCGTGGAGATCCCCATCGTGGCCATCCCGGCAACCAGGACAAGTACACCCGCCACAGGGGTCTGAGCTAACGCCACCGCAATTGGAATGCCCATCATCACTACCCCTCCGAGCTTTTCAGCTCCGTGCGCGACCCGCACAAGTCGCGTGCGCTCCGTGAACGGCTGATAGCCCGCATGGTCTTGAATGGCATGCCCGACCTCGTGGGCGGCAACGGTGATAGCGGTGAGGGATTTCCCATTGAATTTATCGGGCGTCAGGCGGACGGCTTTAGTCTCAGGGTCGTAATGGTCACCCAGCTCGGTCGTTTCCACCTTGATGTGCGTCATGTCTAACTGATCGAGCAGGTGCCGCGCTAACTCCGCCCCAGTTCCCGGATAGTCGGGACGGGGTACACTATGCTGGGCAAACACCCGCCTGGTCCATAGTTGCGGACCGAATATGACGATACCGACAATGATCAACAGCAGGGCTATACGCATCCTATACTCCCTACCCTCTCTGTCGGGCGAGGCACTCGGCCAAGGCCATCGGCAAACACATGTGTGGGAGCGCCCCCTTTTTCACTCACGTTAACACAATGGACGGATGGAAAAGACGGGTGGCAAAGGGGACGAGGCGCTAGAGACAAACCCTCGCCTCAAAGGGAGATCCACACAGTCACTGAAATAAAATACCCCCTTTGCACTCCCACCCTCTCTATTTGCATAGGTGACAGCCCTTTTCCTCATCTTGTGGCTAGCGTGATCCGGTCGTCTGTGCTATAGACCGCGCATTCGGGTCGCACCGAACAACCTCGAAAGACATAAGCACGATGCCGACTTCCATTGCTGTAATCTTCATCGTGTTCTCCACCCTCATCATTCTGAGCATTTTTTCGATCAAGCTCTCGAATCGGTTCGGCATCCCCTCACTAGTCTTGTTCCTCGCCATCGGCATGTTGGCGGGGTCCGACGGTCTTGGCGGCATCACGTTCGACAATCCGGCTCTGGTGCGATCGCTGGGTATCACTGCGCTCGTCTTGATTCTATTTTCTGGTGGACTGGACACAGAGTGGACGGCGATACGCCCCATCGTGTGGCAGGGAGTATCGCTCTCGACGATCGGGGTTCTGATCACTGCGCTGCTCATCGGGATGTTTGTCGCCTGGGTCCAGGGGTTCTCATTCCTGGAGGGCCTCTTGCTCGGCGCAATCGTGTCGTCCACCGATGCTGCGGCTGTCTTCATGGTGCTACGAGCGCGGAGGACCAAAATCCCCCGGCGATTGATCCAATTGCTCGAATTTGAATCCGGCAGCAACGATCCGATGGCCGTCGTGCTGACGATCGCGCTGATTCGACTGTTGACGGAACCCTCGACCTCTTTTGGAGAGCTTGTCCTATTCTTTGTGATGCAAATGGGCGTGGGAACGGTGATTGGCATTGCGATGGGCGAGATCATGCGACGATCGTTCAATGCGCTCGACTTGGAATTGGAAGGCATTTATCCGGTGCTGTCGGTGGCACTGGCGCTGCTGACCTACGGCATGACCGACTACCTGGACGGGAGTGGCTTTCTTGCCGTATACCTGGCGGGGCTCGTCATGCAGCGAAAGCCGTTTACTCACCAGCAGAGTGTCTTGCGTTTTCACGATGGGCTGGCCTGGCTGATGCAGGTCACCATGTTTTTGGCGCTGGGGCTGCAAGTATTTCCGGCAAGGCTCGTACCAATCGCTGGGGTGGGCCTCCTGGTTTCTCTTTTCCTGATCTTCATCGCCCGCCCTGCGAGCGTCCACGTGGCGCTGGCTTTTTCGCCGGTGTCCCTTCGAGAGCAGACTCTTGTGGCCTGGGCGGGGCTCCGTGGGGCCGTGCCGATCATCTTGGCCACGTTTCCCTTAGTGGCCGGGATCGAGAAGGCCGACATGATCTTCCATTTGGTGTTCTTTATTGCGCTCACGTCCGTCGTCATACAGGGAACGGCGATTCCATGGCTTACGCGATTGTTGAAGATCGGAGGCCCACCATCGAGTGAAATTCGATCCGGCCCACAGCACAATCCGCCGGCGCCCCCAAAACCGATGCCGTAATTCTCTGCAGAATGGACGGTCAACAAATAAAAACGGGCTGCCCGGACATTACGTGAGGCAGTCTAGGAAAAGGGCTGGAAACGGTTTGGGAAACCCGGCGCACCAGGGCCTCTTTCACTAGAGGCCCTGGTGGCCTTGAAGATGGCTGGTTGTAGCCCTATTGCACGTCGACAGTGATGCTATGGCTGGCCGTGACAGGATCGTGGTCCTTTGTGGCACCGGTCACAGTGATCTTGTGCGTCCCCTTGCTCAGGCCCTTAAGCTCCCCCTTAAAACCCTTCTGATACTGATCGTCCACATATGCATGAACATGCGTACCTACGGAACCCTTGGTCAACTCGTACTTCACTTCAAAGGTGTCACTGACCTTGTCCCCGTCCTTGGGAGAGGTAATCACCACCTTCGATCCGTCCGCTACTGGTGCAGCTGCTGGTTTATCCCCTGCGAAGACTGGCGCCCCACTAAGACAGCCTGCCAACGCGATCCCTAGTCCCATGAACCCGATACGTCCCATCATCTGCATCGTGACCTCCTTGTTTGAACCAACTGAATGAACACTGCAACCTACCATCCCCTCCCGGATATCCTCTTCTCTGACTACCAGTCGTTCCCTGGCAGAGATTATGTGAACATTCTACTTTTCAAGATTGCCTCAGTCAATCCGCACCTACGCGCATCGAGCAACCGCGAACACAAATAATCCCTCCAAGCTTGCTCGTTATCTCTTCAGGGATGGGGACTGATTGATCTTCTCCTGCGCGCAGCTTTCTCACCCGCCCACCCACTGGCAGATATTTCTCACCCACCCTACCCTCCGATTGCTTCGCAATCGATTTCCCGGGACGTGCCACTAGCCCAGGCGAAGGCCTTCCGATTCTCTATACCTTTCTCTAGGGGAGTGGCCAAGGCTGCCCTTTACTGCGCGCATCGAGCGAGCACATTTTTATTGCGCGCTCTGCGAGCAAGAAGGGCACCTGGCCATTCCCCTCCCCTCCCTCCTCACTCCACAATATGATACGGTAGAGCAACGAGGAGCCCGACGATGACCATTCAGGCACAGTTTCCAGACGAGCAGAACGTCGAAGGCGCCTTTATCAGGCAGCCGGATGCCTTTCAGGGCTGGGTGACCGCGAATGGCAACTCCGGCTTCCAGGCGGCGAGCGGCCGCTACCATCTCTATGTCTCCTGGGCCTGCCCCTGGGCGCATCGGACGATCATTGTGCGGAAACTCAAGAAGCTCGAACATGTGATCGGCATGACGGTTGTGGACCCGATCCGCGACGAGCGGGGCTGGGCCTTCCGAGAAGGGCCAGGGCATTCACTCGATCCCATCAACGGATTCCAGTTCCTCAGTCAGGCCTACAAGGCCACCGATCCGAACTATCGAGGACGGTTCACCGTTCCTGTGTTATGGGATACGGTGACGAAACGCATCGTCACCAATTCCGACGATGATCTCATGCGCATGTTCAACGGCGAATTCGATCGCTTCACCGAGAGCATGATCGACCTCTATCAAGAAGGAATCAGGAATGAGATCGACAACCTCAATACCTTCATCTACGAGAACGTGAACGACGGGGTCTATCGCGCGGGATTCGCCACATCGCAGCAGGCCTATGAACGAGCCGTGTTGCGCCTCTTCGACGCCCTCGATCAACTTGAGGCCCGGCTAGCGCGCCAACGCTACCTCTTCGGCTCACAATTCGTCGAAACCGATTGGCGCTTGTTCGTCACCCTCGTGCGCTTCGACGCCGTCTACCACGGCCACTTCAAGTGCAACCTCCGGCGGATCATCGACTACCCCAACCTGTTCGGCTACCTCAAAGACCTCTATCAGACCAACGGCATCGCCGACACCGTGAACTTCGACCACATCAAGCGGCATTACTACATCACCCACGACGACATCAATCCAACCCGCATCGTCCCCCTCGGTCCCGATCAAGATCTCACCACACCCCACGGCCGCGAACACCTGCGATAACGAGAAGGCTGGTCGTTCTGGTTTGTTTGGTTTATCTGGTGTATTCTGGTTGAACCAGATGAACCAGATAAACCAGACGAAACGAGAGAGACCAGCAGACAACCACTTTCGCGGCAACCCTTGCGTGGCTGATATGTTCATGGTAAGGTGCAACGTGATCGCGTAAGACCTTCCGTGCTCGGAGGCTGCAGTCCTCCAGCAGACACGAAGTCTGACGCGATCTTTTTTTATCCGCACGCAGCCGTCCTGCATCTACCGAGCATTCCGCCTAAGGCGTACCCATCCATCGCTCGCATGCTAGCCCGACATCGCCGTGGGGTCGTCCGTTACAATTTAAAGAGGTGAATCGTTGTTTCAAGAATTATGGTCAACAGTCCGAGCCTTCCTCCGCAATACCGCAGGGAGTCTCTATCACATTGTCGTCGTCGCCCTAAGTGCTGGCATTGCGCTCTCGCTCCCGGCAGGCGCCAAACAGTTTTTATCGTTCTGGTCTCGGGTCGAGCATGACCTGATCTCGCTCATCGCCGTGGAAATGACGGTGGCGATCCTCCTGATCGTCTGCCTCAACTACTTCCATCGCAGCATACGGGACCGGGCCCTTGCCGCCGTGGCGACCGGCGCCGGCCTCGTCTCGTTCTTCCCGCGCCGCACGCGGGGAGCACAACGGCACATCAAGCAACTCAAGGAAGAGCAGGGCACAGGCCGAACTATCTCGGTCATCGGGTCAAGCGGCCACAGTACCTTTGTAGATCAAGTGGGAGGTCTGTCGTCGGTCCTCGACAAGTGCCTGGGAGCCAGGATCATGCTGGTGAATCCCTACAGCCAGGAAGCGAGCGCGCGCATACAGGCGATCAACCATCCCGAGTTCACGCTGGAAACATTCCGGGAAGAAGTTCGACAAAGTATCCAGCTCCTCAAGCGGCTGAAGGCCATGGGGAAGGCCGTCAAACTCAAGCTCTACTCAGATTCCCCGTTGATGAAATTGGTGATCCTCGGAGATTATCTCTGGCTCCAGCATTACCATGCCGATCTGGATGTCCAGACCATGCCGGAGTATGTCCTGCGGCACAATCGCAAGGACCACGGCCTCTATACCCTCTATGCCCACTACTTCGTGCAGCGATGGGAGAGCGCCGAGATTCCGGAGTACGATCTCGACACGGACGAGCTGGTGTACCGAAATAAAACCGGCAACGAGATCCGGAGAGAGCGGTTTGAGATTGAGACGGTGTCCGAAGAAATCGGAGCCCTGCTGGAACCGCTCGAACTCACCGCCGAACCGGCCCAAGTCGGCTGAGCCAATCGGGCCAATCCAAGACCAGCGATGGTGCGATGGGACTCCTCCCGAGACCTGGCAGGATGCGAAAAATCACTAGTATCGTTCCACGCGTTCAGACCCTCGACGGCCCCAGAGGGTACGCCTCGGCCCTTGACTCGCTGCGGCCTTGCTGGACAGCCTTTTGGGCATCCTGCAGGATATGCCACCGCTAACTACAGGCCATGAAATTCTAGCGTGCCAACTTGGTTCGCAGCCTCAGGAACGGAACGTACCTGAGCCCGCCGAGGCTTGAAAGGTGAAACGTGGATGGATTGGATGTCCACCTTACAGCCCAAGACCTGCTCTATTGCCTTCTTTCGACGAGGGCGGACTACTATTAAGGTGGTAGAGTACGATAACCGAACCGATGAAGGCCCCGCGACGTAGCTTTAATTCTTTTTTTCAGAAAGTCTGTCCCCTCATGTCCATCCAGTGGTTTCCCGGTCACATGAATGTGGCGCGCAAAGAAGCGGCCAAGACGATGGAGGTGATCGATGTCATCGTTGAAGTGCTGGATGCCCGCATACCAAACGCCAGCTGCAATCCGCTGATCGAGGAACTGCGCCTGGCCCGCCAGCGCCCTAGCCTGAAAGTGCTCAACAAGGCCGATCTCGCCGATCCCTCCATCACTCAGGCTTGGCTCGACCTATATAACCAGCAACCTGGCGTCAAGGCCGTAGCCCTATCTTGTAGTCGTGTGGGCGATGCCGCCAAGCTGCCCCAGCTCTGTCAGCCGCTCGCCCCCCATCGCAACAGCAGTGCGAAGCCGCTGCGCATGCTGATCATGGGGGTCCCCAACGTCGGCAAATCGACCCTGATGAACATGCTCCTCAAACGCCGCATCGCTCGTGTGGGCGACGAACCAGCCGTGACCAAAGTCCAGCAGCGTCACAAACTGAACGACCACATGACCATCACCGATTCACCCGGACTATTGTGGGGGACCATCAAAGACCCTCATGTGGGCCTTCTGCTCGCCGCGGTCAACGCCATAGGCCACAAGGTCGTCGATGACGAAGCGGTCGCCGAGTTTCTCGCCACCATCCTGCTTGCGCGCTATCCAGCCCGGCTCACGACCCGCTACGGCTTTGCTGCGGACGGGCTGACTAGTGCAGGCGTGATCGATGCCATCGGCAAAAAACGTGGCTGCCTATTGACCAGAAGCGGCGGCGGAATAGATCGAGACAAAGCGGCGAGAATACTCTTATCAGACTACCGCGACGGCACACTGGGCCGCACCAGCTTGGAGACACCGGCTGGTTGATCTGGTTTGTTTAGTTTGTCTCGTTTGTTTGGTTGAACCAGACTAACCAGATCAACCAGACAGACCAGAGAACGGCGTCCCCTATAATCCGACTCTGACGAAGTCGATATACCCTCGTTCGACATCCGTACTTATAAGCTCTACTTGCACCTTGTCTCCGACGTCGAGGCCACGTTCGCCCGTCACCAGTCTCCCTTCGACCGGCGGCTCAAGGAGCCGGACCCACGTGCCTCTGTCCGATGCGCCCGTCACGATGGCGTCGAAGCGCTGCCCAATCCGCGATTCGAGCAATAAGGCGGCGGCGGATTTGCGGAGCCGCCGCTCGACTTTCTCCGCATCGTCTTCTTTCTCGGTGCAGTGACCGGCCAGATACTTCAGTTCTTCCGGACGGTAGGGAGTTGGTGCGCCGGCCAGCGCCGCTTTGATCAACCGCTGGGTAATGAGATCGGGAAAACGCCGGTTGGGAGCCGTGGAATGGGTGTACCCCTTCACGGCAAGCCCGAAATGTTCAGGAGCGCCATCCTTCGACTGGTCCAGCACATATTCGCCTCTGCCGATGAGCTTCACGATGGCCAGGGACAGATCCGGAAATCTGAGGGGATCAGCCTTCCGACGTGCGACGAGGAACGATTCGAGCGCACCTCGCGTCCGGCTCCGGGGGTAAGTGACTCGCCCCAGCGTGCGGCCACCTCAACAATCCGCTGCCAGCGTTCGGGAGAGCGCAGGATGCGGCGGAAGGAAGGCATGCCCTTTCCATTCAGATAGGACGCCGTCGCCTGATTGGCCGCGATCATAAAATCTTCGATCAGTTCCTTGGCGCGATTCTTCTGCTCGACCCTGAGATCGGTCAGCACCTCACCCTCAAACACGGCTCGTGGCTCAATCGTTTCAAGACTCAGCGCTCCCTGCTCGTGTCGTCGCGCCTTGAGCCGCTGCGCGACCTGGTCTTGGAGACGGAGTTGCGCATCGAGACCGGAGACGGCCTTGACCCGATCAGGCGCAGGCGCCTCCCCTGCGAGCCAGGCAGCGACGCTGTTGTAGGCAAGCTTCGCGTGGTTATGGACAAGAGCCCGAAAGAGAGTCGAACTGAGGACCGCCCCATCCTCCGCAATCACCATCTCCACGATGACCGCGAAGCGGTCTTGCCCTTCGCCGAGAGACGTCAGATCGGTCGACAGCTTTTCCGGCAGCATAGGGAACATGCCGCCGGCCGTATAGACCGACGTCGTATTGTGCTTGGCATGAGCATCCAGAGCAGACTCTTTCGAGACCAGCGCGTCCACATCGGCAATCGCGACCAGGATTGTGACAGACCGATCAGGATGTGGTTCAGCCACGGTGAGTTGGTCGAGGTCTCGGGAATCGTCATTGTCGATCGACGCCCAGAGCAGACCGGTTAGGTCACGCATGTCCGAGCGCCCATCAGTAGCAGCCGTCTGCACACGGGCAAGCTCAGCCATCGCCGCGGCAGAAAAATCCGGCAAGAGGCCTCGTTCGACCATGGCGCGACGAGCGATATTCTTAAGATCTGCACGATGACTTTTCATTTGTTCCTTTCAATCTGAGGTGAACTCCGGTTGGTTCTTGGAAGAGAGAGAAGGGCACCTGGCCGATCTCCGCCGCCTCCAAGCTTGCTCGGTTTTCTTATAGAGAGTTTATCCCCGGGCTTACAGGGAGCGCGGAATTGTGTAATGGCAAGGTCTGAACCCATTCCAGTTGCCTTTGTTTAGTTCGTGGGATTTCCAGCCCCGCAGAGTGGCTGACCCTACGACGCGCACAGTTCTGATTGCGTTCTCAGTTTGTACCAGCTATATGATAGAAGTTATCTCTGTAAAGAGAATCAATGAAGAATTCCGATGTCCGCTTCAACCTATGCCCAACAATCTAGCAATTAATATACTTCGATGGGCCATCGCGGTTCCGGCGGGTGTCATGCTGTGGTTCGCAGCGAACCATTCTATTGGAATGGCATTCGGCATTATCCATGGAGTTGAACGTGTCGAGGCTTTTTGGGAAGCGCCGGATATGGATGGGGTGCCGATTATCGGCACATACATTATATTTATCACAAGGACTATTGCCGCTGCTTCTCTTGTGAGTGCGATTATCTACATCGTACCGCGCTATCACAAGCAGGTCGCAATCATTGCCGCCTCTCTTGTATCCGCCGCCGCCGCAGGTTTCTTGGTTTTCGTATCGATTCAAGTTGCGAATGAGGATCTCAGCATCGGTCCGGATGGCTGGTACAAACACATTCTGGACACGTTGAGCATTATTTTTGGCGCAATAGCCGGTGCGTGGCTGGCAAATCAGAATCAGAGAAAAGAACGCAGGCGTAGTTAGCCCGCCCAACAGCATCCAGCAAGATGCTGGAAACGTCCGCCAGCATAAGAAGACGGTTGTTTGGTTTCTGGTCTGTCTGGTTATTTTGTTGAACGAAAACTAACAGATGAACCAGAGCAACCTGTCCCGTCAGTTTCGCTCACCCCGTTATCGTGCCGGCCCCCCACACTTACTTGTTCCTCATCCGCCCAGTTCCCGTTGTCCCCACCATGACGACCACCTTTGTCTGGGGAGAAAAAGCTTGCTCGACGCGTTGCTTTCCATTGGTCGTGAGGATAACAATTCCGCTGTGACTCTCAATGCGCTGAAGAAAATGGGCCGTCTCCGCACTTGCGAATCGGTCATGGGCATCGGTGACTGTACCGCGTGCCCTAAACAGCGCGTCTGCTTCATCGAAGAAGAGGATCGCGCCACTGGTTTCTGCTTTATCAAATACGTCGTTCAGATTCTTCTCCGTCTCGCCGATGTATTGACTCACCACCGCCGACAAATCCACTCTGAACAAATCTGTTTGTAGGGATTCGGCCAACGTCTCGGCGGACTTCCTTCGGCGGAGCGCCGTGGAGCCTGACAGAACCAGGACCGCAACAGATGTCGCCTTGGGCTTCTTCGCCCGGCGTACCGACGTTGCCTTCTTCTTCGCTGCTTCCTTCTTCACCGTGGTCTTCAGTCTCTTCCCTTTGATTACCTTAGCTGCCATTCTTTTCCACGCTTCTCTTAATACGTTGAACTCCCGCCCCATCCAATGTCCTGCCGCCGCAATCACTCCCGAATATGCAGGCGATGGCTTGCGGATCTTATCTGCAATTGATCACAATGACCAGCGGCTTACCCTGCACATCGGAAAGACTTCTCCTGATGATGCCAACGGCGCTGATCGAACAGGAACTCGCGGCAGCCGAGGCCGCACGGCTTGACAACAACGACGGAAAGGCACGGGTCTGCGCTCGCCGCGCCGTGGCCCTCGCCACTGACGTGTGGTTGGCGCAGCTCACAATTCCACGATGGCGCGGGGATTCGATAGCACATCTCCGGCACATTCAGCGGGACGCGTCCTTCCCTCTTCCTATCCGCCAGGCGGCCGAGCGATTGAGTACCCCGATAACCCGTCAGCACACAGCTCCCTTTACAGCAGACCCTGTCGCCGATGCGAGACTCATCATCGTGCATCTCAGCAGCAGCACCTCAGAAAACTCGCCACAGTAATTATGCATCTGTTATTTCGCTACCCAATCGAGCAAGCAGTCCCATCCTTCGACTGTGACCGTTGAGCCGAGCTCCCCTGCTCCGATTCATCTCTTAGAGGATGGTGGCCAGACTGCCCTTCCACTGCGCGCATCGAGCACCCATCCTTCATCGATCCTTCCAAGCTTGCTCGTTCTCTCTTTAGGGATGCGGGCTGATTGATCTTCCACTGCGCGCGTCCAACGAGGGT
Organism: Nitrospirota bacterium; assembly: GCA_963782735.1. GTDB lineage: Bacteria > Nitrospirota > Nitrospiria > Nitrospirales > Nitrospiraceae > Palsa-1315. Next base: position 148,050 of record CAWAKW010000017.1, on the reverse strand, counting down.
CTTCCGAGGCCGCGCGTTGCGCGAGCACAGAAGATCATCAGCCTCCATCCCGTCCCCCTACCAGCCCAACACCCATCGGTGCCCATTCTTCTCCAGCAGCGCATCCGCTTCGCTTGGTCCCCAGCTCCCAGCCGTGTAAAAGTGACCGGATTTCTCGCCGGTCAACAGCGGGTCATAGAGGCGCCAAGCCGTTTCGGTGAAATCCGCGCTGACGAAGAGGGTCTGATCGCCGATCATGACGTCGCGGAGCAGAGTCTCGTAGGCTTCAGGGAGCGCGCCAAAGGCTCGTTCATAGTCGAACTCCAGCGCATGGTCGCTCATTTGGAACGGCCTCCCCGGACTCTTCACGGAAAAACAGAGCGAGAACCCTTCACTGGGCTGGAGCATGATCAGCAACATGTTGGGGGGAATACTACCGGGAGCAAGGGACCGAAACACTTGGGTGGGAGCCTCACGAAAGACCACCGCGATCTGGGTCAGTTTACGCGGCAGGCGTTTGCCCGTCCGGAGATAGAAGGGTACGCCCTTCCATCTCCAATTGTGAATCTCCGCTTTCAGCGCGACATACGTCTCCGTGGTCGAATCCTTCGGGATACCCTGTTCCTCGCGATAACCTGGAATCGTCTGGCCGGCGAACTGCCAGGACGCGTACTGGCCAAAGACAATATCTTGAGGCGTGATCGGCGCAATGGAATGGAGCACTTTAAGCTTTTCGTCCTGGATCGCAGAGGCATCGAAGGACACCGGCACTTCCATCGCGATGACAGTCATGAGTTGGGTCAGATGGTTCTGAACCATGTCGCGGAACGCCCCGGCGTGTTGATAGTAGGCCCCGCGATGCTCGACGCCGAGATCTTCGGCAACGGTAATCTGAATATTCTCGATGGAGTCGCGATTCCAGAGCGATTCGAAAATCGGGTTCGCGAAGCGGAAGGCCAGGAGATTCTGCACCGTCTCTTTGCCGAGGAAATGATCGATGCGGTAGATCTGGGGTTCCTCGATATAGCGATGCAGGGTCGTGTTCAAGTGCCGGGCTGAGTGAAAATCGCGGCCAAAGGGTTTTTCGAACACGACGCGGACCCACCCATGGCTCTTGAGCAGTCCCGTCTGGTCCAGTCTCTCCATTGCAATGGGCACGGTGTCCGGTGGCACGGCCAGGTAGAACACCCGGTTCTCCGGCATCTTGTGCGTGCGTTCCAACCGCCGGATGTGCAGGGCCAGGGCCTCATAATCGTGCAGCCCTCCTTCACGCAGAGACTGGTAGTGAAGACACTCCTCGCACCAGGCGCGCAACTCCGTTTCATTGCGCCCGCCGGCTTGCTGCAGACCTTCGAAGGCCCAGAGCCGAAACGCCTCTTCACCCATTTCTGACAAGGCAGCGCCGACGATCAGCGTGTTGCGAGTTTCCAGGACTCCCTGGTCCCGCAAATGATACAGCGCGGGCAGGAGCTTCCGACGCGTCAGATCGCCGGTCGCACCAATGATCACAAAAACGTGAGGCTCAACCTGATGTTCCGACATCGGCGGGATACTCCGTGTGAACGGTTAACCGTCTCTTCGCAGGATGCTGAAAAAGTCGCTCTTCTCACCCACCCGACCCCGGCGCGCCGAGGCGCGCCTTTTCCCGTGCGGCGTTCTCGCATCGTTCAGACCCTCAACGTTGATGAGAAGTTCCTCGGAGATCGGAAGCACTGTAGGGGGCTTTCCCGTTCGCCAAGATCTATTCTAGGGGCGAACGGCCCACACAAAGTGCGGTTTGTACCTCCTCGGATCTTCACTCGCTGCGGCCTTGCCCGCGGAACGGCGCGTCTTGGCGCGCCGGGGTTGGGCGGGTGAGAAAGGTGGCCTGTTTGAGCATCCTGCGGGAGTGTTCTCCTGTTGTGCCAAATTTGCAGGCCATCGAAGTTCCACTAAGCCTACATAGTTGTTCAGAAGTTTGCTAGCAGCGTCATCGGCTTCATCTCTCGGCGACCGGACCCTTCGCGCCGTTCCGTCCCGTTGATCAATGACCGCGTGGGGTGACGCTTGCTGAAGGGCCTGGGACGGCGGATCGCTCTTCGATCCACTTGTAGAGCACCGGCAGCACAATGAGCGTCAGGAACGTCGAACTGATGAGTCCACCGATCACCACGATGGCCAGTGGCCGCTGAACTTCCGATCCGATTCCATGGGCAAAGGCAAGCGGCACCAATCCCAGCAACGCGACCAGCGCTGTCATCAAGACAGGCCGCAGACGCAACACGCAGCCAGACAACACCGCCTGCTCAATGCCCATTCCCTCCTGCCGACGCAGCGAATTCATATAGGACACCAACACGATGCCGTTCAGCACGGCCACGCCGAAGAGATTGATGAACCCGACCGAGGCCGGCACGCTCAAGTATTCCCCCGTCACCCATAAGGCAACAATTCCGCCGATGAGGGCAAACGGGAGATTGAGAATGATCAGTGCCGCCTGCTTGAGAGAGGAGAACGACGAGAACAGGAGCAAGAAGATTACGCCAATGGTGATCGGAACAATGATCTTGATGCGGGCCATCGCCCGCTCCATATTTTCGAACGATCCGCCCCAGACGACATGGTACCCTTCCGGGAGCCGGACCTCCCGGGCCATCCGCTGCTGCGCCTCAGCCACAATGCTTCCGATGTCTCGTCCGTGGGTATTGAAGCTGACCGGCAGATACCGCTGGAGTTGATCGCGGTTGATGCGACCCGGTCCCTCGTGCATCCGGATGGTGCCGAGATCGCTGAGGGGAATGAAGGCCCCACTGCCAGCCGTCAATCGAATGTTCCCGATCGTCTCGATGCTGTTCCGATACTGTTCCGGAAACCGCACGACCAAATTGAACCGTCGATTCTCTTCGTACACTCTGGTCGCGGCTTCTCCTCCGATCGCAGTTGCGATGACCTCGCGGACATCCGAGACGTTGATGCCGTGCCGGGCGATCTTGCCCCGATCGATATCGATCGTGATGTACGGCTGGCCAAAGAGTTGCTCTACTTTTAGGTCTTTGACGCCTCGAATCGTGCCGAGGACGCCGGCAATCTTATCCCCCGTCTGACGCAGCTCTTCCAAGTCTGGCCCGAACAGTTTGACGGTCACCTCTGCTCGCACCCCCGAAATCAATTCGTCCACCCGTTGCTGGATCGGCTGGCTGAGCAGAAAGTTGGCGCCTGGCACCAGTGCCAGCCGCTCGCGGACACGCTCTTTCAACCCCTCCATCGTGGCGGCCGTCGTCCAGGTCTCGATCGGGTGCAACCTCGCGACGGAATCGCTTTCATTCGGTTCTTGCGGATCGTTCGCCAATTCCGTACGCCCGATTTTGGACACCATCATCTCTACTTCGGGAAACTCCAGCACCGCTTTCTGCACCTCACGCTCGATCTTGATCGATTGTTCCAACGAAATGCTCGGCAAGCGGATCGTGAGAGGGGCCATCGTACCTTCATTCAAAATGGGGACAAACTCCGACCCCAAAAATGGAAAGAGCGCGATACTTCCTGCCAGCATGAGTCCGGTGGCTGTCAGCACCACCGTCCGATGTCCTAACGCCCAGCGCAGCATAGGAAGATAGAGACGTTTAGCCCATCGGAGTACCCAGGGCTCGGCGTCGGCGTGCCCTGCCTTCAAAGTCAGTAAACACAACACCGGCGACAGGGTGATCGACAGAATGAGCGATACTATCAGGGCAATCATGATGGTATAGGCCATCGGCTTGAACATTTTGCCTTCCATGCCTTGGAAAGAGAGGATGGGCATAAAGACGATGATGATGATGATAATGCCGAAGACCACGGGGCGGGCAACTTCCCGAGCGGCATTGAGGATGAGAGCCTGTTTAGGCAAGCCTTGGTGACGGGGATCCGACAGATGCCGGTGGATGTTTTCCACCAGCACCACAGACGCGTCGACCATCATGCCGATGGCGATGGCCAGGCCGCCTAAAGACATCAGATTGGCAGTGAGGTCGAACCGATCCATCACGAAGAACGTCACAAGCGGCGTCAGGACGAGCGTCGCCGCCACGATCAAGGCGCTCCTGGTATCCCCCAGGAACAGAAACAGCACAATCACTACCAGAAGAATACCCTCGCCCAGCGCCTTATAGACGGTCGCTAAGGCTGCGGAGATCAATTCCATACGATCGTAAAATGGAACGATCCGCCATCCTGCCGGCAGCAGCCCCTTGTCATGTATTTCGGCGAGCTTGACCTTGACCCCTTCTACGAGGTCGCGGGCGTTTGCTCCTCGCAACATTAGCACGATCCCTGCCGCCACCTCGCGTTCACCGTTCAAGACGACAGCGCCATGGCGAATGGCATGACCGATCTGTACTTGGGCGACGTCGTGGATGTGCACGGGTGTGCCGCCCACTTCCTTGACGACGATATCCTCGATGTCGCTCAGTTTCCGGATCAGTCCTTCGCCGCGGACAATATACTTTTCCGCATGTGTCTCCAGTATGTTTCCTGAGGCATTCGCATTGTTGTTCGCGACAGCGGAAAATACCTCCGCCAGTGAGAGAGAGTATTTGCGCAAGAGCTCCGGCTCGACAAGCACCTGGTACTGTTTGACATACCCGCCCTGCGAGTTGACGTCGATGACTCCGGGGACGCCCTTGAGCAATGGCCGGATGACCCAGTCCACCACCGTTCGCTGTTCGATCAATTCACGTTCCACCGCAGCAGCGTCCAGGCCTGCATGCGGAGGACCTTCCAGATAATACTGATACACCTCTCCCAATCCGGTGGTATTCGGCGCCATGCTCGGTTCAGACCCAGGAGGCAAGAACTCCTGCACTTCGATCAGCCGTTCGAGCACGAGTTGGCGGGCCAGGTTGATGTCCATATGATCGTCGAACACCACCGTAATCAACGACAGCCCAACTTTGGTGAGCGAGCGTAGTTCTGTCAGATGCGGAACCCCGGTGACCTGTTGTTCGATGGGAAAGGTCACCAGCCGTTCGACCTCTTCGGGGGACAAGCCGGGCGCTTTCGTGACGATTTGCACGAGCACGCTCGTCACATCGGGAAACGCGTCGATCGAAATTGTACGGAAGGCATAGCCCCCCAGAAGGGTAAGAAGCCCGGCGAATGTGAGGATCAGTAGGGGGCGGCGTAGCGAAAACTCAAGAAGTTTGTCGACCATGCTAGTCTTTGGGCTTCAACAGCTCGGATTTCAAGGTAAAGGCGCCTTCCTTGACGACCGATTCCCCTTCCTGCAACCCTTCGAGGATTTCGGCGAAGGTTCCGTTTTTCCCGCCCACCTTGATCGTTCGCGCTTCAAAGACGCCGGGTTCCTTTTGCACAAACACGAAGCTGCGATCCCGATCGTGCTGAACAGCTGCTTCGGGAACGACCAGGACATCCGATGCCGGTTCGGACGAGACGCGGATCGTGGCGAACATTTCAGGCTTCAGGTGACCATTGGAATTTTCCAAGACGAGGCGCACCTGCATGGTCCGCGTCGCGGTATCGAGAACGTCACCAACATACGCAACGGTCCCCTGGAACACTTCGTCGGGATAGGCAGTCACAAAGACTTCGACCGGCTGATTCGGAACGGTGGTCGCACGCTGCACATAGGAAACATCTTTTTCCGATACATTAGCCACCACCCAGACCGTCGAGAGATCGGCCACCACAAACAGTTTTTGAGTGGTTTCGACCAGCTCGCCTTTCGTGAGATCCCGCGCGATCACCCGTCCGGCAAAGGGCGCAACAATGGAAATCTGCGAGCGGATCGTTTGGGTCCGTTCCAGCGAGCTGATCTGTTTGTTGTCCATGCCTAACAACCGGAGCCCCTCGAGTGCTTCCTGAGCCTCGGCCCGAATACTGATCATTTCTCCTTCGCGGCGCTGCGCCTCTGCCTGGCCGATGACTTTCTCTTGAAAAAGAAACTGCGCCCGCTGATAGGCCTGCTCCGCCACATGTCGTCGCGCGCGAGCCTTGAGATAGGCAGACTGGGCGAGCCCGAGATCGCCGCTATGGAGCACCGCCAACAGCTGATTGGCTTTGACCATCTGCCCCAAGTCGGCATGCACCTCGGCCACCCGCCCACGCACGAGGGTCGTAATATTCGCCAACGCGTTCTCGTTCGGCCGTACGACGCCGGGAAAGGTACGATAGGTACGAAATGCCGTTCGACTGACCGGCCCCATCGTCACACCGGACCGGGTCACTTCATCCAGTGGGAGCCGAACAAGACGCGCCTCGTTCGACGACTGTTTCGGTCCTCTCTCCTCAGCCGGGGCCGGCGCACGGTCACAACCCGTGAAGGAGGCTAGCAGCAGCATGCCGAAGAAGACCTTGCATGCCGCACTCAAACGGCTTCGCGGGCGCTCATGACGCTCGCATCGATTTACACATCGGCCGGAAGAAATGACCATGCCTCGCATCTGTCCTTTTTGCAATTAGAGTGGACCGCCCAGTGCCCGCTCAAACCGCGTGAGCGCTATTGAGAGTTCGAAGCGTGCCTGATTGTAATCCACGGTGATCTGGCGCTGGACCCGTTGGGCATCGAGAACATCCAGGAGGCTGGAGGCGCCCTGGCGGAAGCTCAATTGGGCGATGCGAAGCGCTTCTTGCGCTTGTTTTAAGAGCCCTTCCTCGTAGACGAGAATCTGATCCTGCGCCGTTTCCGCCTCGCGAGCATGTTGGTTGATGGCACGGGCGAGGTCGTTCCTGGCGCGAATCAGCTCTGCCTCTTCTTTTCGTTGAGTACCGAGCGCCGTCGCAATGTGCCCTTGCTGCCGATACCATAAGGGCGTCGGCAGACTCACGCCCGCCATCACCGCCTCGCGGCCTATCTCTCTGGCATACCCGCCAAACAGGGTCACGTTCGGCACACGGGCTTGACGCTCCTTGGTGACGGTCAATTCAGCCTGTTCCACCACTTTTCCCTGGCGTTTGAGAATGGGATGCTGCGACATGTCCCTCGCCGCCATCTGCTCCGGGTCCAGATGCTCCCGGAAGGACCGGAAATCTCCTTCCACCTTGTACCGAGGTCCCAAGGCTCCCGCCGTCAAGGTGTCCAGTCCGACAAGTTTCACTCGCACGACATTCTTGGCTTTCGTCATCTCTTGCTTGGCTTTGAGCACCTCCACATCCGCCTTCACCGCTTCGAATTGAGGGCCTTCGCCGGATCGGACACGGGCTCTGACAATGCGCGCCACCTCCTGAACGATCTCTAAGTTCTGCTGAAGCAGGTCTACCGTCCGTTCCGCCAGCAGCAGTTCGTAGAATAGCCCCTTCACCTCCGCAATGAGATTGAGCTTGGCTTCTTCGAGGCCGACCGTCGCCCCAACCAGACCGGCGGCTGCCGCGTCCTTGCGAGCCTCCCGCATGCCAGGCCATTCCACCGTCTGATGCACCGTCACGCCGCGCTCGGTTATGCGATCCCCGTTGCTGGGGTCTCGGATCGAGGCATCCGCCGTCTGGGCGGTGATTGTGGGGTTAGGATAGGCGCCGGCTTCGATCCGCCTGCCCTCATTCTGCTCGATTACGCTTCGGGCACCTGCGATCGCCGGGTTCCGCTCCATCGCCAAGTCGATGATGCGTCCGAGGTCGAACGTGGGCATCGGCTCCTTCGCCTGGGCGAAGGGCGGCATCAGTGTCCCACTCGTCGCCACTGCCACCATCACGGTTATCAATACCGCACAATTCCATAACTGAGCCGGCATGTGCTGCCTCCTTCGAGAGTCCCGATTAGCTTGTCTGGTCGAGATCGAAAACGAAACAGACTGTCGACGTTGTGCTAACTCTGTGAGGTCGGGGGATGAAACAGTCGGAAGATCAGAAGGGTGGAGGGAGGAATCTCTTTCAACGAGACAAGGAAACGGCTTGACTCACAATCGGATACACTCAATCGAGAAGTGACGCAATCTTCCGGCGTCTCTTGCGGCGAATCGTCCTCGAAATCGGTCGCCCCCACGGTGTTACTGAAGTCGCAGGTTTGCCCACTTCCAGTATCGCCGGTCAAACCGCACAAACTATTGAAAGACCACCCGATCTGCGCGGCCGGGAATACGGTGCATAACAGCAGCGTGAACACGAAAAAGGAGGCAAATGAACGGATCGTTACCACAACACCTTATAAATACGAGGATGACGAGGTTGTCAATAAGTTCGTTGAAATGTTAAAGCGGCTTCCCTGGCAGTTATGGCCAGCTAAGACACTCGGCGCTATAGTACCTTGCTCTCAGCCTCGGTTACAAGAAGAACTGTTAACCCGCATAATTCATGACGGTTCGTCGCGAGACTGTCGCGCAGTGCCCTGCCCCTGCCTGTCACACTCTCTTCGGCCCGTCGATCGCGCTGCTACTATTGATCATTCGCGGCTTCACTCGTGACGATTGTCTGTCGATCACCCTGATCGGCGGATTCCGGTGTCCGGTCGATTCGATGGACGAGAAGCCGTATGACCTCTTCTATTTCTCCTTGATGGTTGAGATAATACTGCGCCCGAGATCGTGCATGCCGCCCGACACGCACCCCCATGGCCAGCCCTTTGGTCAGTTCAAAGACATCCTCGTCCGTTTCATCGTCACCGATAAAGAATATGCTGGTTTGCCTGAGGTGAACCATCAGAGCCAACACCGCCGGCCCTTTCCCGCTCTCCCCAGGAGGGAGTACATTGACAGACAATTTACCAAAAATGAGTCGAGGCTCTGGCGACAATTGCTGGAGCAGAAGCAGCACGGCCAAGTGCACCCGATCCGGTTCTGTCACGCCTCGGTAGTGCAGGGTGAGTGAATAGCGCTTGTCTTCGACTTCGACGCCAAGATCCGTTAATGACTGGGCGAAGCGAATGGAAAGGTCCCGCTTCCAACCCTGGCAGATCTCTTCAGCCCAGAGGAGTGTGGAGACGGGGGTCAGGGAACTCTCGATCCCGTGATTCCCGATCAGGTACGGGACGGTTCCATTGATGCGTGACGCGAGATCAGCGAGTGCCCGGCCTGAGACAATGGCGCAGGGGGCACGTTTCGCCAGTTCCTTGATCCACTCGTTGATGGAAGCTGGGATCTGGACGGTGTCACGATCGGGCGAGATCGGCGCAAGCGTGCCGTCAAAATCGAAGGCATACAGAATGGAGCGTGTCGTGAGGGCGCACAGGGCCCGACGCCCCTCCTCAGATAATAAATACATCATGCGTGATCTCCCGTGGTGGTTCGTACGTCTCGCGCACCCACTTGCCGGGCGAGGCGGGCTCGTTGCCGCATGCTGGCCGCATCCATGAGCATGCGCCCGGCCCAGCGGTACACGTTAAATTCTTGCACGATGCCGCGCATGCTGCGCATCCTGGCCCGCTGCTCGGTCGGCGGCATCGTCAGAGCCAGGTGCATGGCCGCCGCACACTGATCGATGTTGTATGGATTGATGATCAGCGCCTCGGGTAACTCAGTGGCCGCACCGGTAAATTGGCTGAGGATCAGCACGCCTTGCTCGTCGCCCCGCGCTGCAACAAATTCTTTGGCCACGAGGTTCATGCCGTCATGCAGGCTGCTGACAATGCAGAAGTCGGCCCCTCGGTAATAGGTGGTAACGTCCTGCGGTTTGTGATGTTCGATCCGTAGATAGATGGGCTGGTATCCCTCTCGGCCGAATCGTTGATTGATGCGTTCGGCCAAGGCCGTCACTTGCTGCGTGAGCTGCTTATACTGATCGATTTTAGAGCGGCTGGGAGCGGCAATTTGGATGAAGGAGAACGCGCCGACCCATTCCGGCTGCAACTCCAGAAGTCGTTCAACAGCGAGGAACCGCTCGAGAATGCCCTTCGTATAATCCAGCCGTTCGACGCCGACACCGACGCGATGGGTGAGGGGGATGCCGTTAATTACCCGGATGTGGGCCCTGCACTCGGATTCGGACGGCACTGGTGACTGCTCTTGCTTGGGCCACGCGATCGAAATCGGGTAATGATTCACCGCGGTGAGTTTGCCTTGATAGGAAATCATGGAGCTGTCCCAGTTGATTCTCGTTTCGAGAGAGCGGTCCACGGTATTGATGAAGTTGCTGCAATGGAATCGGGTGTGAAATCCGAGAATACTGCTCCCCAAGAGCCCTTCGAGGATCTCTCGATACCAGGGACAGATGGCATAGCGTTCCGGATCACTCCACGGGATGTGCCAAAACGTCACGATTGTCGCGTGCGGCAGATGGTCGCGCACGATCTTGGGCACCAGGGACAGATGGAAATCCTGCACGAGTACGACGGGGTTGTCGGTTTTGGCTTCCTCGATGATGGCCATCGCAAACCGCTCATTAATCTTTTTGTACTGTTCCCAGTCCGAGGAACGAAAGATGGGACGGACGTGGGCCAGATGACAGAGCGGCCAGAGCCCTTCGTTGGCAAATCCGTAGTAGTAGCCGTCTTCTTCCTCAGGCGACATCCAAATCCTCCTGATCTCGTAGGCAGGATTGTCCGGCGGGACGCGGATATGGTCGTGCGCATCGACAACCTCGCGGTCAGCCGTGCCACTGCCATGCGCAATCCAGACACCCGAACAGGCACGCATAATCGGTTCGAGGGCGGTGACGACCCCGCTGGCCGGCACTTGGACTTCGATCTGCTGCCCGTTCCGATTGTGGAGATACGGCTCACGGTTGGAGGCGATCAGCACTTCATCTCCAGCGAGGTGATCGTGCAGGATCTTCTTGAGGGTGGCCGGCGTCCAGCTCATCTGGCTCTCATCGCGCATGCGCTTGTCCGATTCAAGTTCCCGAATCATCGCACGCAGATCCTGCGCGACCGGCTGCAGCTCTGAATCCTGCAGCGTATCGCCGCGCAATGCGGCAAGCCCCTCGCCGCGGAGCATTCCTCGTACGCCTGCAACCCATCCTTGCCAACTCAGGTGCGCGACCAGCACCGTCACGAGGGAAATTACCACGCCGATGATTGCAAACAGATAGTAGAGGTACCACTTTGTATCGCTGCTTCGACGCTCCACCCAACTCATGTCGTGGATGAGCATGAGGCGTCCCAGAGGACGGCCGTTGGCTTCTATGTCGACCGCAGAGACATGAACGGGCCCTTGCTTGAGCCGAACGAGGGTAGTCTGGCCCGCGTTGACGGCCGTGGGGCCTGCACAGGGAATCGACTCAGGATAGGCATGTGTTTTATACGTGAGCTGATTGTCCGGATCGCAGAACCCGATGGCAAAGAGCCGTTCGTCTGTGGTGATCCGCTGGAAGTAACCCGATAATTTCGCCTTGGACTCGGAAGCGAGCAGCTCGGTGAGCGGAGCTTCCATCATCCCGGCGATGAGCTGCGAGCGAAGCTCCAAGTCCCGCATGAACCATTTCAGCGTCAGCGTATCAACGAGGGGAATAACGGCATAGGCCAGGCCGGCGAGCACCAGGGCCAACGGCAGTAAGAATCGAAGCGATAAGCGCATAGGTCACCTCTCGTTTACTTCGGGCGAAAAATCTCCTATGGTAACGGCATGTATCCTTACGCCCTGATCGGCAATTGTCAAACTTCGGCTCTCATCGGATTGACCGGCGCTGTCGAGTGGATGTGCGCCCCGCGGCCTGACAGTCCGCCCGTCTTTGGCCGGATGCTCGATCCTGACGGAGGGCATTTCTCTATTTCGAGCCTGATCCCTTCCACCGAACTCATGACCGAGCAACGCTATCTTCCGAATACGAATATCCTGCTCACCACCGTCACATTGCCGAACGGCGATGCCTTCCAGATCACCGACTTCTGCCCGCGGTTCGAGCAGTACGGACGCATCTACAGGCCGGCGGCGCTGTTCAGGTTGATCGAACCGTTGCAGGGCACTCCGGCCATCCGTGTCAGTTGCCGTCCAGTGTCGGGCTGGGAGAAGACTCCTGTCCATCCTGTGCGAGGCAGCAATCATCTGCGTTACGACATCCGAGGCGAATCGCTCCGCCTTCTGACCAACATGCCGTTGACCTACCTCTGCGAAGAGACTCCGGTTGCCCTGACGCAGAAATTCAATTTCGGTCTAACGTGGGGCCTCGGCATCGAGGATGACCTCGTCAAAGTCACGCACGACTTTCTGGAGCAGACCACGCGCTATTGGCACACCTGGGTGAAAAACTGTTCGGTGCCGCTGCTGCATCAACAGGAGGTCATCCGCTCCGCTCTGGCCTTGAAGCTCCATTGCTTCGAAGACACGGGCGCCATTCTGGCGGCCCTGACGACGAGCCTCCCCGAGCAGCCAGGCGGAGGTCGTAACTGGGACTATCGATACTGCTGGCTGCGCGACGCCTATTTTGCGCTCACGGCGTTTCATAACCTGGGCCACTTCGAGGAAATGGAGGCCTTTCTCAAGTTCCTGCTGAACATTGCCCACACACATGAACATTCCCGTGACCGCCTACGACCGGTCTATACGCTGAGTCAAGGTCTGCCGCTCCCGGAAACCGAGCACGCGAATTGGGCTGGTTATCGAGGCAGCGTCCCGGTTCGCAGCCACAACCAAGCAGCGGAGCACGTGCAGAACGATGCTTATGGAGAAATGATTCTGACCTTCACCCCGATCTTCTTTGACGAACGATTTATCGATCTGAGAACCAAAGCCCTCGACACGCTCCTGGCCCATTTGGCGAAGTTGTGTGTGCGCAGCATCGGCCAACCGGACGCCGGTCTCTGGGAAATCCGCAACGGCTGGCAGGAACATTCCTTTACAAACTTGATGTCCTGGGCCGGCATCGAACGATTGGAGCGCATCAAACAAGCCGGGCACCTCGGTTCGATCTCCTTGGACTTGACCGGCGCACGGGTCCACGCGGCAGATGCCCTCCTCCGAGGCGTACATGGCGGAGCGCTTCGAAACGGCCCAACCGACTCCAGTAATGATGCCGCCCTCGCCCAACTCCCGATCCTGGGCTACCCAAACCGGGAGCTCTGTGAGTCTACGGTGCTTCACATCACCCACGAACTGTCGCTTCGGCGCGGAAGCGAGGACACCGGCTTCTTTTACCGCTACGTGCGAAACGACGACTTCGGAAAACCTGAAGGAGCCTTTGTCATCTGCTCTTTTTGGATTGCCCAAGCGCTCGCCCGGTTGGGACGGATCCCCGAGGCCCGGACTATTCTTGATCGAGTATTAGTTGCGGCTAATCACGTCGGATTGTTTTCCGAGCATTTCATCCCCGACACGAATATTCAGTGCGGCAATTTCCCTCAAGCCTATTCCCATGTCGGTCTCATCAACGCAGCCTTTTCCGTCAGTCCTCCCTGGAGCGACGTGCTCTGAATCATCATGCCACACGCACGGGACGTTAGCGCCCCTTCTTCACTCGAACAGCCGCCGTCGGGCTGATCGCTTCTTTGAGATTCTCGGAACCGAACCACGCGTTGCATCGGAGCGCCCAGTCACAAACGAAACAGAGTTGCCTCAGCGCCAGCGTTCCTTCGAATACCAATGGAGACGGGAATGCACGCTCTTTCTCGCAGAAGACGTGCCGCTGTGCTGTGGAGCAAGGAAACGGAACTAGAGAATAGGAGCACGACACAGCGCAGAGGCGAGAACCAGCACATCGACAGATGGGTGCGCGTCAGTCACTGGAACCGCTTCGGATGAAGACGTTAGTTGGGGGAGGGAAGGAGCAACTGAGAACCCTTCAAGGACCGATGCAGCCAAAGTATCAGCGGCCTCAAGAGGATTCAGGAGTGTGACTGGCACGCCGAGCATTTGCATGATGATACAGAGGCAGAGCAGCATGACCATCGCCATGCATACTTTGCCAAAGCAGCGTTCCTCGAAGCAATTGTGGCGCAGTTGCGACATTCAACGCCTTTGCACGCCTCTCTCAGCCTCGATTACAAGAACAACATTCCGGGACTCCCCGGCGGTTCTCGCTCTGTCATCGAACGACGAGCACCGCACAGTCAGCGTGCTGCACCACCCGCGTCGACACGCTGCCGATGAGAAATCTGGCGATGGCGCCGAGCCCTTTGGCCCCCACCACGATCAGATCGGCCTGCTGTTGGGAGGCTGCCTTCATGATCTCTTCAGCAGGATTCCCAAGGTAACACAGAGGCTCGGCCGTGAATCCCGCTTTCGTCAGCTTCTGCACGCTCTGTTCGAGTAATTTCTTGCTTCCCTCCTTCAACCCGGGATACATGACCAACGGCAGCACATGGAGCACGCTCACGTGAATCGGTACGCGCCCGCCCTTGCCGGTCGAACGATCCGGCTGAAACTTGCTCAGCACAAACCTCAGGGCTTTGGCCGATGCGTCCGATCCATCGGTCGCCAAGGTAATCCGCCGCAACGGCGATGCCTCGCCCTTGACGACCAGCACGGGGCAGGTCGCATGATGGATCAGATTCGTCGATACGCTGCCGAGCATGAAACGGTCGAGGGCATCAAGACCCTGACTGCCCACTACCAAAAGTCCGTCCCGTTTCGGCGCATGTTTCAAGATCGTCGGCGCAATCGCCCCTTGCTCCTTGCGGGCCATGCCCTTAATTTTCAGCGAGGCCAACTGCCGTCTAGCCTCCTGAAGGGTTTTGACCGAGCGCGCTTCCATGCGCTTGATTTCCTCTTGAATGTACCGCTCAGTGCCGGCCATCACCGGCTGCGCCAGAAATGGCGCACGGAGCGAAGCGACATCCAGTACATGCAGCGCGGTTACCTTGGGCGGCTCAATGAGCGGCAGCTCGGCCGCCCAGTTCAGTGCCCATCCTCCGTACTTCGATCCATCCGTCGCCACAAGCACATTCATGATGCCCATCCTTTCGATTGAGTGTCCACCGCGTTCAAATCGACAGACTGAAACCGGCTGTGAACTGCTTCCGGCGACAACCCCTCCAGGGCTACTCAACAGCCAGTGCCACTGGATACTTGAGACGTCCCTGTCGTTCTCCCTCTGTCATCGAACGACGAGCACGGCGCAGTCAGCGTGCTGCACCACCCGCGTTGACACGCTCCCGAGGAGAAACCGGTCAATGGCGGCCAGCCCCTTGGCTCCCATCACAATCAGATCGGCATGCTGTTGAGAGGCCACTTTCATAATCTTTTCAGCGGGATTACCAAGCCGACATAGAGGTTCAGCCGTAAATCCTGCCTCGATCAGTTTCTGCGCGCTCTGTTCAACCAACCTATGGCCTACCTCCTTTACCTTCAGTCCCCGGTACTTGGTCCAGGGTATTGTCGTTCCGATATCGATGGGGGCCAAAGGGTGAGGTGCTATGACATGGATCACGCTCACATGAATCGGCACGTGCCTGCCCTTGCCGGTCGAGCGATCCGGCTGAAGCTTGGTCAGCACAAACGCCAGGGCTTTGGTCGAGGCGGGCGACCCATCGGTCGCCAAGGCAATTCGCCGCAATGGGACCGCCTCGCCCTTGACGACGAGCACAGGACAGGTTGCGTGCTGGATGAGTTTCGTCGATACGCTGCCGAGCGTAAAGCGGTCTAGGGCGTCGAGGCCCTGACTGCCCACCACCAGAAGCCCGCTCCGTTTCGGCGCGCGTTTCAAGATCGTCGGCGCAATCGCCCCTTGCTCCTTGCGGGCCGTGCCCGTGAGTTTCAGCGACCTCAACTGCTTGGTGACTTTCTTAAGAGTTCTTGCCGCGCTCGCTTTCACGCGCTGAGTCTCTAACTTCGTCCGAAACGGCAAACGTAGCTTGGCGTTATCGAGCACGTGCAGCGCCGTCACATTCGGCAGCTCGACGAGCGGCAGCTTGGCCACCCAGTTTAGTGCCCATCGTCCATACTTCGATCCATCCGTCGCCACAAGCACATTCATGATGCGCCTCTTTTCGATTGAGTATCCAGCAGGCCCGAGCCGACAGGCTGAAACCGAGCCTGAAATGCCTCAGGCGACAGCCCCGCTATTGTCGCGTAGCGGCCGAGTGCAACCGGATCCTTGAGATCCTCGTCGGACAGCCGAATCATGTACTGGCGCGCAATCTGGTACGACTGCGCCGTGATATCCACCATCCGCACCTTCGCCCGGCCGCTGACGGGGTCCACCATCTGCTTGAAAGAAATCGGTGTAAACCGTCCATTTTGGATCGATACCATGGCCGCCGTGCCTCCATCGAGAAGAAACTGCGCCGCACAATAGCCAAGATCGCGAGTGTATTCCATATCGAACGGAATCGGGTCCGCACAGCGTAATTCATAACCCACATTCTTACTGACGATTGACGCAGCAAGTCCCAAAGCTTTCATGCCTTTCGTGACTTCACGCCGGAGCACATCGCCGATATCGACGTCTGCTAAACGCAGATGGCCATGCTCATCCCGCTCGACGTGGTCCAATCCACCCAGATCTCGCGGGTCAAGAATCTCGATCAGTCCTTCCGCCAACACCACCACCCCGTCGGAACGTTCTCCGCTGAGCCGCTTGATCATCGTCCCAATCACGAGATCTACCAGGCGCTGAAGTCTCACGGGTCGCTCCCGAAATTCCTCAGGAATGACGGTGAGGGTGGCGCCGGCGGCTTTGCCGACTCCGAGCGCCAAATGGCCGGCTTTGCGTCCCATGGTGACGACGAAGTACCAGCGCGCCGTGGTGTGGGCGTCCACCATGAGATTCTTGACAATCTCGACGGCGACATGCCGGGCCGTTTGAAAACCGAACGTCGGAATACCGTGCGGAAGATCCAGATCGTTATCGATCGTCTTCGGCACATGCACGACTTGAATGCGCCCGGCCGCCTGTTCTTCCAGTTTGAGCGATGAGAAGGCCGTATCGTCTCCGCCGATGGTTACCAGACGCGTGATGCCCAGACTCATCAAGGAGGAGAGGACGATGGAAAGAGACTCAGGCTTCTTCGTCGGATTCGCCCGCGAGGTACCAAGACACGATCCGCCTCGGTAGTGAATGCGACTGACTTCTTCAATGGAAAGAGGACGGACATGACTCGTACTCCCTTCCATCAGCCATTTAAATCCGTCGATGATACCAGTTACGTCGTAGCCGCCGAGGATACTGCGGATCGTGACCGCGCTGATGACACTATTGATCCCCGGCGCTGGCCCGCCCCCGACTAAGATCCCAACGGTCGCACGAGAAGAATTCATGATACGAGAACTCCTTTTGATGCTAATCCGAGTTTCTCAAATACACTGACCAATAGACCAGGGCCACTAGGATTGTCCCGCCAAGAACGTTACCCATCGTCACCAGCGCAAGATTGCTCAAGGCGCCGAGTATTGAAAGCGGGGCTGGTCCACCGGCTGCCAGCGCAATGCCGACCGGAAGAAAATACATGTTGGCGACGGAATGTTCAAACCCGCAGGCGATGAACGCGGTGATCGGAAATACGATGGCGAGAATCTTATCGGTCACGCTCCGCGCTCCCATGCACAACCAGACTGCCAAACAGACCAGCACGTTGCAGAGGATGCCACGGGCCACCGCCGAGACCGGATCGAGCGCGATCTTGCTGCGCGCGATCTGGACCATCGTCTCCCCGACTGCGCCATGGCCCATGCTCTGTATGCCGGCCAGCCAGACTAAAGCCGCTGTTCCAACCGCTCCAACCAAGTTGCCGAGATAGACCCACCCCCAGTTCCTCATGATTTGTTGTGTCGTCACCCGACCGGAGGCCCAAGCCATGGCAATCAGGTTATTGCCGGTAAAGAGTTCCGCTCCTCCCACCACCACCAGAATGAGCCCCAAACTAAATGTGACGCCCCCCGCGAGGCGGAGGAGCCCGAAGGGGACCGCGGCCTCATTCCCAGTGGTCACGGTGACCGTGTAAAACAACGCGCCCAGCGCAATAAAGGCCCCAGCCAAGACGGCCAGGGCGAACATGGTCAGGACCGGCATCGCAGCTTTTGTGACGCCGACTTCACGCACCCGCATGGCGATCTGCGCAGGAGCGTAGGCATCGAGCAGACTGTTGGCCGCACTCTGTTCCATATCTCGCTAGGAGCCTGTCTGACATTGCCTTCGTGACGAGGCGAAGGAAGCGCGGCCAGATGCTAGGCCGCAGGCCCGGAAAAACCGGAAGCGTATTCGCTGGAATACGTTGAGGATTTTTTCGGGCCGAGAACGACGCAGATGGGTGCGGATCGTTCGCCGCAGTAGAATGGTCAATGTCGGACAGGCTCCTATAGAATCAGCTGGCGTCGCATGTGCCGCAGTTCCGCTTCATCTTCCGGATCAAGTTCATCCCGTTCAATCGGTTCCACGCGCACAGCAGATACCTTGTACTCCGGGCACTTTGAACTTTCATCCGCGCTCGACGAGAGCAATGCGTTCACCGTTGAAGCAGGGAAATGAAAGCTGGTGAAAAGATGCCCTGGCAGGACTCGTTCACTCCCCACGACAGGAAGCAAGGCGTCGCCGCGAGCACTCACCACGCGAACGATCTCACCGTCACGGAGATACAGCCCCTCCATATCGGCCGGATGCATTTCCAGCACATCTGTATCGACCAACTCGAGAATGTCTGTCCGGCGTGTTTGGGCCCCGCAGTTGTAATGTTGGAGAATGCGTCCAGTAGTCAGCACGAACGGATACTCCTTGCTCGCAGCTTCTCCCGGCGGCAAGTACTCGACGCCGACAAAGTGCGCCTTCCCCTTTGGAAATGTCTCCTGATGCATCAGCGACGTGCCTTCATGCACCGCAGTCGGCACTGGCCACTGTAACCCGGCATGTTGGTCGAGCCGGTCGTAGGACACACCGGCAAACATCGGCGTGAGCCTCGCAATCTCGTCCATGATCTCCGAGGGATGCTGATAGGGCATGGGATAGCCCATCCGATTTGAGACTTCGCAGACCACACGCCAATCCGGAAGAATCCCGTGAGGCGGCTCCACCGCCTTCCTGATCCGCTGAATACGACGCTCAAGATTGGTAAAGGTGCCGTCCTTTTCTAGAAACGATGCGCCGGGCAATATCAAATGTGCGAACTTGGCGGTCTCGCTGAGAAACAGGTCTTGCACCACCAGAAATTCCACCCGCCTCAACGCCTCGTGCACTTTCTTCAAATTCGGGTCGGTCTGCGCCACGTCATACCCGATGATCCAGAGGCCCTTGAGTCGGCCCGCAATCGCCGCGTCCCACATATCGGGGGTTTTCATGCCGCGCTTCGTGGGCAACGGACGGCCGGTGACGGTCTGATGCAGCAATGCCAGTTTCGGATCGTCCAAACTCTGGTAGCCGGCGAAGTAGGTCGGGAGGCAACCCATATCAGAAGCCCCCTGCACATTGTTTTGTCCACGCAAGGGATTGATGCCGGTACCAGGCTTTCCGATGTTGCCGGTGGCCAGGGCGAGGTTACAGAGCGCGATGACCCCATGGCTGCCCCAGCGATGTTCCGTCACGCCGAGACCATGTACGCAGAGCGACGCTCTGCTGCTCCCATAGCGCCGAGCCGCTTGATAGATGAGATGGGCCGGCACGCCGGTGATGGCTTCAGCAGCTTCCGGCGTACAGTCCGAGACGGTCTTGAGCCAGTCCTCGACGCCCTCGGTTCTGGCCTCGATGAAAGCCTGATCGAAGAGCCTTTCCTTGGCAAGGACGTAGCCCATCGCATTCAGCAACGCGACATTGGTGCCGGGCCGCAGTTGCAGATGCAGATCAGCCAGCCGCGCCAGTTCCGTGCGCCTGGGATCGATGACGATCAAGGGCACCCCTCGCCGATGTGCCTGCTTGATCCTAGCCCCGACCACGGGATGGGACTCCGTCGGGTTCGCTCCCACCACCATAATCAGATGGGCCAGATTGAGATCCTGAATGGAATTAGTCGCAGCAGATGCTCCCAATGTTTCCATCATGCCGGTGACGGTCGCGCTGTGGCAGACACGGGCGCAGTTGTCGATGTGGTTCGTCCCGATCACGCAACGCATGAATTTGCCGAATAGATAATTTTCTTCGTTCGTGCCCCGGCTGGATGAAATAGTCGCGAGGGCATCCGGACCATGCGCGTTCTTGATGCGCATGAACTCCTGCGCGACCCTGTCCAAGGCCGATTCCCAGGAAATCTCTTCCCAGTCGTTGCCGCGTCGAAGCAGCGGGGCACGCAGCCGATCAGGTGCATCGTTATAAGTCCAGCCGAACCGTCCCTTCATGCAGGCATGGCCCTGATTCGAAGGCCCATCATCTGCCGGAAGCATCTGAACCACTCGTCCATCCCGCACACCCGCATCGAACGCACAGCCCACGCCACAATAGGCGCAGGTCGTGCGCACAGTTCTGGTCGGTGCGCCCTGTACCAGCACTGTTTTCTCCGTGAGCGCGCCGGTCGGACATTCCTTCACGCAAGCGCCGCACGAGACACAGTTGGATGAGGCAAACGCCGCAGCATCACCCATTAAGAAGGTCCCGCCTCCTGCTGCCGGCCTGGCTTCAAATCCCCGTCCAAACATCGTCAAGGCATGCGTGCCCTGGATTTCATCGCAGGCCCGCACACAGCGCGCGCAGGAAATGCAGGCGGCGTTATCGAAGGTGAAGAATGGATTCGAGTCGTCGCGCACAGCGGCGCGTTTCATGTGCGCCCCATCGGAATACCGAACTCTATTGACGCCGCATGCGAGCGCCAGTTCGCGCAATGGCCCCGAGCTCTCCCTGCCTTCAGGTTGTTCAGACATATACAGTTCGACGATATTGTGGCGATGCCGCCTGAGCCGATCGCTCTCGGTGCGGACGACCATATCGGGTCTGACCGGAGTCGTACAGGAGGCAGGAGTCCCAGACTGCCCTTCAATTTCACAGACACAGAGACGGCACGAGCCAAAGGGGGCAAGTTGATGCGAGATGCAGAGGCTGGGTATCGAAATCCTGGCCTTCTTCGCCGCCTGGTAAATCGTATCGCCTGGTTCCGCTGCCACAGTCTTGCCATTGATATTGAGTTGCATCGTTTTCTCTCTACGGTCTTTCAGGCTGAAAGTCGTCAAGTCTGCTCACGTCTTCAAGTCGTAAGACCTTACCGCTTTTGAGACCTGATGACATTCAGACTTTTAGACTTTCTGACGCCCCTTGAATTCATTCGGGAAATGTTCAATCGCCGTCAGCACCGGATATGGAGCACGCCCCCCTAACGCGCAGAGGCTGGTCGCTTTCATGGTCTCTCCAAGATCAGACAAGAGAAGGAGATCCTCCGCTGATCCCTGACCGCTCTGAATCCGTTCAAGAATTTCGCGCCCGCGCACTGATCCAATCCGGCAGGGTGTACATTTTCCACAAGACTCATCCGCGGTGAAGGCCATGAAGTGCCGCGCCAACTCGACCATGTTCGTCTCATCATCGTAGACGACGATGCCCCCATGCCCGAGAATGGCTCCGGCCTCGGCAAATGCGTCATAGCAGATAGGGATATCGAGTTTCGATTCAGGAAACAGGCTCCCCAATGGCCCCCCAACCTGGACGGCTTTGAACCGCGAACCAGGCGCCATGCCACCGCCGAATTGATCCAGCACCCGGCGCAACGTAAAACCAAAAGCGATTTCCACCAGACCAGGCTGCTTCACCCGACCACCGAGCTGCAGCGCCATCGTACCGCGCGATCCTTCAGTGCCGAGTGAGGCATGCCAGGCGCCGCCGTTTGCCAGAATGTTGGGAATCGTCGCGAACGTCAGGACGTTGCTGACGATTGTCGGTTTGCCATACAATCCTGATTCTGCCGGGTAGGGCGGCTTCGCCAGCACGACACCACGGCGACCCTCCAGCGATTCCAGCAAGGCTGTTTCTTCACCGCAGACGTAGGAGCCGGCGCCGACCACCACCTCAAGATCGAACGGATAGTCGTCGCAGTCCAACAGGTCCGCCTCGCGCGCCTTCTGAATCGCGAACCGCATGGCCCGCACCGCCGCTGGATATTCGTACCGGCAATAGATATATCCGCGCGTCGCCCCGATCGCCCGCGCACAGATCATCATCCCTTCGATCAATCGGAAGGGATCGCCCTCCATGATCATCCGATCGCAATAGGTGCCGGCGTCCCCTTCGTCGGCATTCGCCACGACATACTTATGCTCCGACCCGGTCTGCTGCGCGACCTGCCACTTTTTCCACACAGGAAACGCCGCACCCCCACGACCTCGTAATCGCGAGATGCGCACCTCTTCGACGATCGCCTCCGGCGACAGACTCTGGGCCGCTGCCAATCCCTTCAGTCCGCCACGCGTTTGATATTCATCGAGCGCAAGCGGCTCGGTGATGCCGAAGTTGGCGAAAGTGAAGCGGGTCTGTTGTTGCAGAAACGGTATCCCGGCAACCGGCGTTCCACCCACGCCGGCCACGATGCGCGGCAAGTCATTCGGCGCTACGTTGAACCAAGCCTCACGCCCGTTGTGCGTATCTCGCTCCACTATCGGCTCCAGAAAGAAGGCTCCGCGCGAGGACGTGCGAATCAGTTGGATCTCAGTACGCTCGCTCCAGGCATCGGCAAGCCCTCCTGCGCCAGCCGCACAGGAGGAGGTATCGTTGGCGAGATAGCAGCGCATCGTCTTCATCTATCGTAACTACTCAGGTAAATAGGCTGAAGGCTTTTAGGGGTTGGGTTTCTTGCGCAACGAGAATTCATCTCTGCTTGAACCCAAGGTCATAGAAACCGAGAATGTGTTGAATGGCGTGACTCATGCTTTGCGAGATCATTTATAGATTTCACACTTCAGCCTTCAGCCTGAACACCTGAGAAATGATCCTCTATCTATAGGGTTCCAGCAGAGACGGAACGTCGGAAGGCGTCACTCGCCCACGGAGATCCTCATCGATCATCACAGTCGGCGACACCGCGCAGTTTCCCGCGCAGGACATCTGTTCCACAGTGAAACGCTCTGCCTGTGCACGGTCGCCGACAGCTACGCGCACGTGATCTTGGATTGCACGGAGGACGCGGACGCCGTGGTTGGCCGTACAGGACTCGCCCATGCAGACTCGAATAAGGTGCCGACCGGGCGACTGAGTCCGGAGGTCCGAATAATAGGACAGGACCCCGGCAACCTGGGCATCCGTCACGCCTAACATCTGCGCAATCTGAGGAATGCCACTCGTCGGCACATGGCCCAGAGCAGACTGGACAGCCAGAAGCGTCTTGAGAATGTTCGGTTTGTCCGGCGGCACAGGGCGACAGCTTTCAAGCGTCTCAGCGAGCTTGGGCTTGTGCCGAGTCGTCATCGAATCACCTCGTAGGCTGTAACAAAACTATTTCGGCATAGCAGAATCTCGAGGGCCTGCCTGTCTGCGTGGGAACCCGCACAGACAGGATGCTCAAAAAGTCCGTCCAGCAAGGCCGCAGCGAGTGAAGAGGCCGAGGCGTACTCTCTGGCGTACGTTGAGGCACTGCGCGAAGCGAGAACGCCGCTGGCGGACTTTTTCAGCATCCTGCTAGTCGAGTCCCACATGGGCCCTCAGCTTGTTATAGTCGAATGAAGCCTGGCCCACGCGCCTGATTCCAGGGTCGTGGCGCTCCATATCGGCAATCAAGGCAGCGACCTGCTCGCGACCGGCTGCTGAGGTTGCGACGTGACGCGGCATGTGATTCTCCAGCGACGGGCAGGCCCGTTCCGCCCACTCTAAATACAGGGTCTCTAAGAATCCTTTCAAGAGGGTTCGATCTTCCTCTGCCGAAAGCACCAACGTCAGAGGCTCTTCGACCGCCAACTCCGACTCCTTGAGTTGCCGAGGCGGTGGCGCACAGGTCTCGCCGCGGAAATGAAGAGAGAATCCGAACGTCGACGCCAGCTTGTGTTTGACGGCATCGAGCCGTTCTTGCGAGTCACACTCTACCCACAACTGGGTCGCCGTGAGGATCAGTCTTGCAACCACCGCTGATTCAAGAGGGCCGGATGCCCCTCGCTGCACGAAGTGCTGCGCATCCTTCGAGGTTGAGGCTCCACCGGGTGGAGGGACCACCGTTTCACGCTCGAATCCTTCAAGGCCTGCGATCATTTCATTCATGTAACCGTACTCGCAATGATCGTATAGGGCCAAGGCATACAGATAGGGCTGCCCGCTTTCTGCCACATAGCGAATACTCCCCACGGCATCGAGGAGCGCGGCAAACCGCATGCGGGCGAAGGTCCACAGCAACACATGTCCATAGCGCTTGGCGAATTCCGGCCAATCTCCGAGTTCGAAGGACCCAGCGGAAATTTCCACCTGCCGCCGATAGTCGAGTGTGGCGTTCAGCAGGCCCTTCCCGTCCTCATTGGATAACAAAATCGCGGCGCCGGCGATCACCGCCCGCTCCCACTCCACATCGCCCGGCTCGCGGATCAGCCTCGTGAGAAGCACCTGTCCCGGTTGCAGTCCCTTGCGGAACGCTCCGTCCGGCACACGATAGACCCGCGCATTTCCTACCGAGCGGAAGACCAGGCGCTGGTCCTGTTCGTCGATCGACAGGAATTCGGCCAGATCGAGATAGGAATGTTTCAGCGGATCCAACCACTCTCGCTCTTCTTGTGGAATATGTTCCGTGATGACATCGCGCAACTGCTCGATCAACGTCAGTTGCCCGTCCTGCGGGTAGAAGTCGGCGTAAAGTAAAAGGTTGGCTAATTCCGTTTCCTGCGGCAGCGGGAACAACAGCGCCCCTCCCCCGCCCTCAAAATAGGGCTGGAGGGCAAGCTGCCGTGCGATCTGCCGCTGGACAGCCACCCCCGGCTCCAACGAAAGGGATTCCAATCGAGCGAGCAACGCGTCGAGCGAAGGGACAAGAGGCACCCAGAGGCCGGCTGTCGTTTCACTCGCGAGCTTCATGAATTTCTTCCATCACGATGGCTTCGGCATCGAGCCAGTCCTCGAAATCGTGTCCGTCTCGATATCCTCGATCTTGCCATAATTCGAACGCCTTCTTCGAAATCCGTTCCCGCATGCCATTCGGCAGCTCGATAGATTGCGGCGATGCCGCCAAGGGCGAACGCATCGAGGGTTTCTTCTTCACTGTGAGTTTTGTTGCACTCATGATCACCCACTCCTTGGTTAAATGTGCGTCACGGGAGACATTTCTGTCGGAATCACCCGACGATGGCCTGGTCCAAACTTTTGGCTACGCACCGTGACGACAGGACAGCGGGCTTTTCGCAAGATGGCCTCCGCCACGCTGCCGGAGATGGTGTGCGAAATCCCACGGCGCCCGTGCGTGCCCATCACGATGAGATCGCAGGGCAGGGTCTGGGCAGCATCTAAGATTGAATCGGCCGGAAAGCCTCCCCGCAACCGATATTCTATCGGCATATTGGGATGCTGGTGGGTAGCAGCCAGCTCCTCCAGTCGTTTCGTCCAGCTCTCGCGCACATCTTCGCGGCTCCTGAAATGGCCGAGGTCAAAGTCCAAACCATACGACACCGGCTCCAGCACATGCAGTAGCATCACAGACGCCTTCGCCTGCTGCGCCATCACGGCTGCATACTCCAAGGCATCGAGGGAACAATCGGAAAAATCGACCGGCACGAGGATGCGCTCCAGCGTGACAGGCATCGAGGGGGCACCCTCTCCCTGTTCGGCGTCTGCTTGCTCCATTCGCACCGTCAGCACCGGGCAGGGGGCTCCGCGAATGACCCGTTCGGCAGTACTGCCTAACAAAACGTGCGCAAGGCCGGTCTTGCCCCTGGTCCCTACGACGATCAAGTCCGAATCCTCCGCCTTCGCCGCGGCAATCACCTCTTCACTCGGAATGCCTGTAGCCACCCTGGTCGTGACCACAATGCCTCGCCGCTCCGCACGGCCTTTGAGGTCGACTAACTGCGACGATGCGGTCTTGAGCAAATCAGCCAAGTATTGCTGATTGACGGGGTAATCGGGATTGAGTCCCGGTGGAAACTCTGCAACACTAAGCACCGTCAATGCCGCCTTCCAAGAGCAGGCGAGGGCACAGGCATAGTCTTCCGCCCGCCGGGCCCATCGTGAAAAGTCCGTGGCAAACAAAATTCGCTTGATCAAGGATGTCGTCTCCTCATATTCTACCTCGCAGGCTGCTGAAAATGGCCGCCCGATAGTCCGCAGCGAAACGTGCAAGGTCGAAGGATAAAGCCTTCGTACTTGCTACGTCTCACGCTCGTCACGCTCTGACTTTCAGCAGCCTCCTATTTCTTACACCGCCTCCGCGCTTAGCAACAGCAACTCGCCGGTCATGTTCGGATGGATCGAGCACCGGAACTCATGCCGGCCAGGCCGCGACATGTTGAACCGAATAACCGCATCCCGTTTGGGATCGAGAAACACTCCACCCAGGCCTCGGCCATAGACGATCACCCCGTCCTTCTCGACCTGAGTCGGAAGGCCCTCAAACATGGTCGAGCCAAAGTCGTGCCGTTCAGCATCCTCGTTCCTGACCTTAATCACTGAAGGGAATCCAAGGCGGAGTACCCCCTGCTTGGTCACGAACTTGAAATCCTTGATCGTGACCTCGATGACTTGCTCCGACTGCGAGAACACCGGCTCTGCCGCCTCCCACCAGAACCCGAACGTGACGGCAAGCACAAGAACCCATCCCCACTGCTGCGCTTTCTGACTTTTCATAGATTTCTCCCTTTTCAACACATCCTCGAGTTATCGTTTCGGCGTCGGTGGCAGCGGAACGGTCAACACCGGACAACCCGCGGTCCGCACCACCCGTTCTGCCGTACTGCCGAAAAATATTTTGTCGACACTTTCCGATCGCCCCCCATAACTACCCAACACCACCAGGTTGACTTTTTCAATCCGGACTATCTTTGCGATCTCCACAAAGGGCACTCCTTCCGCCAGCACCCGTGTGATCTTCACGCCCTTGACCGTCTCCGAATCGAGCAACCGCCGCGTATTCAAACGGGCGTGGTGCCGCAGGCGCCGCTTCTGGGCTTGTGCATCGGACGGCACAGCCAACAACCCAAGGCGGTTGAAGGCCGCAAGGGCACTTGTGTCGATCACATGCAATAACAGCAGTTCGGCCTGAAAGGTCCGGGCAAGGGTTAGGGCGACGCGGAAGGCTTCTTCTGAGCAGACAGAAAAATCCACCGGCACAAGCATCCTGGTACAGAACGGTTCCGCCATGCGACCTCCTTTACCCGGACTATTCATAAATGCCTGCTACGTCGTCCGATCCTCTCGCCCGGCGGGCTTTGGTCTCGAACGCCTCGCGACGGCATTCATGAATAGTCCGGGCTACGGATTGACTCATTCCCGTTATCAGCAAGGCCGGTGCCACTGAGTCAGGAGTCGAGAGCGATGGCTAAGAGCACAGTGGAAACAAAGACTTTGTCTTTCTTGTCAGACCATACGCCATCTGCCATCGGCTCTTTGCATTGTGAGCAGGGGTGTCCTGCTACAGCTCGATTTTCTCTGCTGTAGCAGAAGGCGACAGCGGACGTGAAACCGTGAAGCGTAAGGCGTAATAAAAATGAAGCCGACCGCCTTTCGCTCTTCACCTTACGAGTCACCCCTCACACCTCACGTAGCTGTTAGGGCAACGGCATTGGACTTGCTGAGTTTCTGTGTAGTGCGAAACTGGAAACGAATCTATGACAAGAACGCAGTGGCTGCTCGTAGGTGCTGTTCTGCTCGGGCTCGCGGTGGGAATCTACTTTCTGTTTTTCTGCCCCGTGGAGTGTCAATGATCTCTGAATGACCAAAACAGCGACGAAAATGACGTTTCTACCGTGACCTCTGCGATAGCGTTGGTGAGAGGCGAAGCGCATTGAGGTTCGACCAGTCGGACGGTGGCGACACCCGCCCGGCCCTTCGTCCGTGATCGGAAGATGAAAATAAGGAAGGATGCAACCGGATGGCCGGCAATGAATGAAAAAGCAGTAAGACTCACATGGGGGGATCTCACCCTTGAAGGAATCCTCGGACTTCCGGCACAGGCGCTGGGAATGGTGGTCTTCGCCCACGGAAGCGGCAGCGGGCGGTTCAGCCCACGCAATAATTTCGTCGCCCGCTATCTCCAGCACGGAAGGGTGGCTACGCTCCTGATCGACCTACTGACACCGGATGAAGCCGAAGACCGCCGCAAGGTCTTCGACATCGACCTGCTGACAGATCGCGTGCTGTTGGCCAAAGCCTGGCTCGAACAGGATGCCAGGACGAAGGGCCTGGGCATCGGCTATTTCGGCGCCAGCACCGGAGCAGGCGCGGCCCTGCAGGCGGCAGCCCGCGATCCTTCGTCGATTCAGGCCGTCGTATCACGGGGCGGCAGACCGGATCTGGCCGAAGCCTATCTGCCCTCGGTCACCGCGCCGACTTTGCTGATTGTCGGTGGAGACGACGAGCCGGTCATCGAGATGAATCGAGCAGCCTATCGGCTCCTCTCCTGCCCGAAACGTCTGGTGATCGTGCCGGGCGCCTCACATCTATTCGAAGAGCCTGGCACACTTGAACAGGTTGCGGAGCATGCTCTCGCCTGGTTTCAGCAACACTTTCATCCTGCCAAGCACGAGAGTACAAGGTGCGCAAACAAAGGAGCGTCTTCGATGAAAACATTACTCGCGGTTGACGGATCGGATAATTCCTATGAGGCCGTTCACGTCCTGAAATACTTGGCTCGGGCAGAGCAGCTCACCCTGCTTCACGCGTTGAATGTCCCGCGGCCGGCGTACCCCATGATGGTGCCTGAAACGGCGGAGGAGATTTATAAGACCCTTGAGCAGAGCATGAAGGAAGACGGGGAACGGCTGCTCAATCGGATCCAGTCCCTTCTCCCGCTGCACGCAGGCCCCACGACGAAACACCTTCAAATGGGATCTCCCGCAGAAGTGATCGTGTCGATGGCCGAGGAGCAGAAAGCCGATCTCATCGTGATGGGAGCACGGGGTCTTGGCCCCATCAAGGAGCGGCTGCTCGGCAGCGTATCGCACCGCATCCTCACCTTGGCTCCTTGCGCCACATTGATCGTGAACGGCCCGGTTAAGGCGATGAAACAGATCCTGCTGCCGCTCGAAGGTCCAACCGACGCGGAAGCCGCGGTTCGTTTTCTCCAGCTCAAGCCGTTTCACGATGCGGTTGAGTTGACGCTGATGACGGTCTTGCCTTGGACAGAGCCTCCATGGCCGAGCGGTGCCGCCGCCGAGGCCGCCGCCACCGAGATGCTGGAGAAGCAAACCGATTACATCGAGACTGTGGCAGAACGTCTACGCGTCATGGGCTATCACGCACATGGAGTCGCCCTGGTCGGGACACCGTCTACCATGATCCTGCAAGAAGCCGCCACTCTGCGATCGGATTTGATTCTGATGGGCACAAGGGGCCGGCAGAGAATCACCCGTTTCGTGCTCGGCAGCGTGTCTCATGCTGTGTTGCACAAGACACCGTGTCCGGTGCTGACCTTTCACCAATGAAACAGGCGGGAAAGGCGAGACGGATGAGGGTTCGATGTTCGACGTTTTTGGAACTCCGAACCTGGCACTTTACGAACCGCACGCCTGGAGCAATGAGAGAGGACCGCACAGGATGCTCAAGAAGGCCGTCCAACAAAACTTGCGGGAGGAAGCCTTTCTCTTGAAGCAGTGCTTGGCCCTCCGGCACAGGCGCTCGAAATGGTAGCCTTCGGCCAGCGATTGTGCGACGAACCGTCATGAATAATACGGGCTACCAGGGATTGCACGCTATCGGAGCTGGTACCATCCACATTGATCGCACTCTGCACTTGACCGGAAAACACCGGATGAGTTCTACTATGAACACCTACCCATGCTGAGCCACGCAGTCTAGACAGAAACCGGCAAGACTGCATTGATGGAGCAAGGAATTCTGTCCAACCAAACGGGGCCACCTCTAGGCGCACAAACAAAGGAGCGTCCACAATGAAAACATTACTTGCAGTGGACGGATCAGATCATTCCTTGGAGGCCGTTCACGCCCTCAAATACTTTGCACAGGCAGAGCAACTCACCCTGCTTCACGCATTGAACGTCGCAGGATCGGTGCGGCCGATGATGGCGACGAGAGGGGATATGGAGGAGTATGCGGCGCATGAGCAGAGCATGCGGGAAGAGGGGGAGCGGCTGCTCGATCGGGTTCAGGCTCTCCTCCCGATGAACGCAGGCCCCTCGACGAAACATCTTCGAATCGGGGCTCCGGAAGAAGTGATCGTGTCGATGGCCGAGCAGCAGAAAGCCGATCTCATCGTGATGGGAGCAAGGGGGGTTAGCCCCCTCAAGGAGTGGCTGCTGGGTAGCGTATCGCACCGCATCATCACCATGGCCCACTGCGCCGCATTGATCGTGCACGGCCCGGTCAAGGCCATGAAACAGATCTTGCTGCCGATCCACGCTCCATCCGACGCGGAAGCCGCAGTTCGTTTTCTAGAACTCAAGCCGTTTCACGATGCGGTTGAGTTAACCCTCCTGACCGTATTGCCTTCGACAGAGCCGCCAGGGCCTGGCGATGCCGCCACCGCCTACGTCGAGATACTGGAGAAGCAAGCCGACACCATCAAGCGTGTGACAGAACGTCTACGCGCCATGGGTTATCAGGCGCACGGAGTCGCCGTGAGAGGAACACCGGCGACCATTATTCTGCAACAAGCGGCCACCCTGCGATCGGATCTGATTCTGATGGGCACAAGGAACCGGCAGGGAATCACTCGCCTCGTGCTCGGCAGCGTGTCTCATGAGGTGTTACACAAGATGCCATGCCCGGTACTCGTGTTTCACTGAGGAAACAGCGGGAAAGACGAGAAACGCTGGACGGGCTAGAAGTGCGGGTTCCAGGTTTTCGGACCTTCGAACCCTGACCGTTGCATTGTGCCTTTTCGCACCTCACGCACTACGGTCTGTGGTGCTAGCAGCTTGTTCAGCATCCGCGGCCAGAGGCCCCTCCACCACTGCCTCGAAATCCGGCTGCGGGGGAGCGTACTCCTGAATCCGTGATCAAGGGCACACAACCTGCTGTCTCAGAGGAATCAGTCGTTCGACCTGTCTAACGATGCTCTGGATGGCAGCTTGTGCTTTTGTCGTCCCCTGTCCCCTTCAAGAGAAACTCGGCCGCCCGAGGATCACATTGAGCGGGGTTCCCATCTCTTGTGCCAACCCTGATGTCTTCGTAAGCCATGCCGTAAGGAGACTCACAACCGTTCGCTGCTCGGCCTGGCGCTGCCTCTCCTCGACCGCCTGCTTGCTCAGCGCAAGGTTCAGCGCTCTCTTCATCTCGCTCATTTCCCGCCCGGCTGCCTCCACCAAATCATTGTGCTGTGTGAGAGATTCACTCATCGCCAGTTCAAGGTCGTGAAAGATCACTTTCAGCAAGGCATTCCACACCGTGTGGTGCAGGTGAGGCCTGCTCCCGAAAGCTTCGAACACCAGCGGTTGAATGGAGGTCAGAAAGTGGACGAAGGTACCGAGGTGCCAGCCTACACCGAGCCCGAAAGGATCACGATAGTCTGCCGCCTGCGCACCATTTCTTCTACTGGCAAACTCCTTGTTATTCCCGTTCGGCAGGGAAAACAGATACTCCTGCTGCGATTGCTTCAAGCGCGCGACTTCAAGGTCGTCCGACAGCAACGAGGCCCGGTCGGGGTCGTTCCCGAGGTGAGGGGCCAAGGTTTCAAGAATACGGTCGAGGTGGCGGGAGAAGAGTGGTTCTAGCAGACGAAGAGAGGCTTCCTCTTCCTGCGTGAGCAGCGTCCCGTTCTCCTGTCGGCCATCTTGTTCTTCCATTACGATTACGATCTCCCCTTCTTCTCCATCGTTCAACCCCTCAGCTCCTACTTCAACAAGTCATCTGCCCTCCCACGATGGTGGAACGCATACCGCCAGCACCTATGATGGCACCGATCTCCACGTCCGAACCTCGGCCTCATCGACAGATGCATTCTCCTCTCTCACCCCCAACCCGATATAGCGATCGCCTGCGAGTACGTGCAGAAGGGCTTGAGGCAGTTCTGCCGCAAGGGTAGATCTCTTGAGGAGGAAACCGTGGGCTCCCGCATTGAACGCCAAGGTCATGTAGACCGGTTCCTGATAGCGTCGTCACAATGATCACCCTGCTCTGCGGTGCACAGATTTGCAGGGCACGAATAGCGTTAAGACCATTCAGCTTTGGCATCGAGATATCCGAGAAAATAACGTCCGGCTCCAGCCTTTGTGCCGCTTTCACGAGCGCCTGACCGTCCGTCACTGTCCCCACCACTTCACCATGTTCCTCCAAGAGGTCCCGCAAGGCGGTTAACACCATTGGATGGTCGTCGGCAATAAGGATCCGCGGCTTCTTCATATCTTCTTCCCCTTTCGGCCGTGAGTGGCACCGCATGGTAGGCTTCTTGGAGAGTGGGTGGAACTAGGAAGAACCCTGGCGTTGAGGCGCAATCTTACTAGAGGCCGGCAGGGGTGAAACGCAGCTCGTTTCCGGACCAGAACGTTTCACGTCTCACGTTTTACCTTTTACGTTTAACGTCCAAGACTAAAGGCCGGTGATGCCATGGGTGATCGCATACTTCGTCAAGTCGGCAGTGGTGTGAAGATCCAGCTGCTGCATGATGCGGGACTTATGGAACTCCACCGTTTTCACGGACACGTTAAGGATCGTGGCGACCTCTTTCGTGCCGCGGCCCTCCGCGACGAGCTGCAAGACTTCCCGCTGCCGCGCAGTGAGCACTGCGGACGAAATCTTCTTGCCTCGCTCCCCGGTGGGGGGCTTGAGAACCGAGTCCAGCACATCTTTCGTGAGCAGGGGCGTGAGATAGTGTTGGCCTTGGAGGACGGACTTGATCGCCAGGCTGAGTTCTGAAGCCGCGGAGCGCTTGAGGAGATACCCGGAGGCCCCGGCCTGGAAGGCTTCGGTCGCATAGGTGGGACTGGCATGCATGGTAAGAAAGATCAGCTTGCTTCCCGGCACCAGGGTGCGGAGTTGCCTGGCCGCTTCGAGACCGTTCAACAGCGGCATCGAGATGTCCAGGAGAATCAGATCCGGGCGCAGCTTCTGCGCCGCCTCAACCAGCGCCCGCCCGTCCTCCACCGTACCCACCACGTCGCACTCAACTTCCACCAGCTTCCGCAAGCCGGCAAGAATCAGCGAGTGGTCATCGGCCATGAGCACGCGCGGTTTCTTCATGCGCCCTTTTGAAAACGGGGAATCCAGGCACAGACCTTCGTGCCGACCCTTGGCAAGGAATGGATCCGGAGAAACCCGCCCAGCCCACGCGCACGCTCCGCCATGCTTACCAGGCCGAGTCCTCTCGTGCGACCGTTCTTGTTCTCATGATCGAACCCCTTGCCGTTATCGCGCACCGACAAGCCGATCCCTTTTGACGAGCCGCTCAACCTCACCATAACCTCGGTCGCCTGGGCATGCTTGGACACATTCTGCAGACTCTCCTGCATCACGCGAAACAGATTAGTGGCCACCTCCGGCGAGAGCGTCTCAGGCACCTCCCGAGAGGTAAACGTCACGGGCAGCCCGGTCCGCTTCGTGAACTCGGCGACGTGGTCTCCTACAGCGGCCGCCAAGCCAACGTGCTCGAGCAAGGACGGGTGCAGCCTGTACGCCAGATCGTGCAGGTCGTCGGAGAGCTGCCCGATCTGAGCTCGGACATCAGCGAGTTGTCGAGCCAGCGGCCCGGGTGGGGTGAGGGGAGTTCTTTCCATGGTCTCCAGTTCAACCGATAGAGCCGCCAATCGTTGATTGAAGTCGTCGTGCAATTCTCGCGCGATCCGCTTGCGCTCCTCTTCTTGGGCCTCGATCAACTTCTCTGCCAGGGATTCCAACTCTTTCTGCTTTTCGCTGAGCAGAAGCACATGCTTCTCCAACGCCAGCCCCATCCGGACCCTGCTTGAGATATCCGTATGAGTCATGACAACGCCCTTCGCATCTTTCAACGGAGTCACGCGCATCAGAAACCAACGCTCTTCTTCCGGCAAATGGCAGACATATTCCATACTAAAACTTTTTTGACTGCCCCCCAACACGACTTCAATGCCGCTGAGAATCGCCGGTGCTGTCGAGTCTCCGGCGTCGATCGCTCGCCGGCAGACATCCAGATAATTCTGTCCGACATCGACACTGGAACCCACGCGACCAGAATTGCAATCGCCGAACTCTTTCCAGGCGTCGTTCGTCTTTATGATGATCCCGCCCTTATCCAGCACGCAGACATGCGCAGTAAGTGAGTCCAGGATCGCGCGGGTGAAAGCGTCGCTGGCCTGCAGCGCTTCCTCCGCAACCTTCCGCCAGGTGATGTCAGTAGTAATACCGCACAGGGCATAGGGTTTTCCGTCTCCGCCGTACAACAGAAATTTGGAGACAATACTCGTGTGAGGACCATCGTCGTGCATGGCGACTTCTTCAAATTCGAGCGGAACTCCAGCCTGCAGTACCTTGAGATCGTTGGCACGAAACGCGGCGGCCATCTCGGGACAGAAAATGGCCTCATCCGTTTTGCCCACGACTTGCTCGTGAGTCATATGGAACACTCTTTCAAACTGGCGATTGACATGGAGATAGCGGCCCTCGGTATCCTTCAGAAACACCATCCCCGGGCTGTTATCAAGAATGGCCTGGAGTCGCGCTTCGCTTTCGAGGAGATCCTTTTCCACCCGCTTACGCTCGGTGACATCGCGCAGAATGACAGTCAATAGCTTCTTGCCGCTGACCAGGACATGAGAGATGGAGGCCTCGACGGGAAATTCCTCTCCATTGGCTCGCAGGCCGGACAGCCCGCCGGGTTGTCCCATCGAACGGGAAGTCGATTGTCTCAGGGCGAAGAGGCTCATATGATCGTGGTGCGCCTGTCTGAACCGTTCAGGGATGAACCGGTCGAATGGTTGTCCTATCGCGTCGGCGCGTTGGCAGAGAAACATAGATTCTGCAGCTCGGTTGAAGACCACCACGCGCTCCCCCTCATCCACGGTGATGATGGCATCCATCGCCGATGAGATGATCGCGTCAAGCTGCGCCCGCTGAGCACTCACCACCGCCTCAGCCAGCCTGCGAGCGCTCACATCCAGAAACGCTGTCCGCCACTGGGTGATGTGCCCGGTCTCATCGTGAAGAGCAAGACTCTCGAAATAAACGCAACAGGCGCCGGCGGTCCCGCCCAGGAGATGCACCTCACAGTCTTGTCGCGTGCCTGTCTTCATGACATCCTGACAATGCCGGTGAAAGATATCCTGATCATCCGATGCTATGAAGCGCGCGAGTGGTTGCCCGATCAGCTTCTTCCGGTCGATGCCAAGTATTGCCCCGGCCCTCAGATTGGCCTCCACAACCTTGCCGTGGATATTCAGCGTGAGATGGCCGGCCGGGGAAAAATCGTAGAGATCCACATAACGGTCACGGGCCGCTTCTAGCTCCAGCTGGGTCCGACGCAATTCGTCGTTCTGCATCTCCAGCTCGATCTGATGAACTTGTAGTTCGTGCACCAGCTGTTGCACATCCTTGACCGGCATGGTCGCGACGTCGCGCTTGGTCGTCCGAAGCAGTTCCTCCGCCTGTCGACGAAGCACGGTGGGTTTCGTGGATCTGTTCGGTTTCTTGGCCATCACCTGTTCCTCTCAACGCAGGCTGAGGTCAAGGTCGAGGTTGAGCAAAAATCACACTCTTTCATTCTCAACCTTAGCCTCAGCCTCGACCTTCTCTTCCTGCCCCTTCACCTCTTCCATGGCCAACAGAATTCGGCCTGGTAGTGCCAGGTCCTGTTCGAGTCGGCGACCGTTGAGCGCCAATACCCTGCGTCCGATGTGAGGAAACGTCTGGTCCACAACGAAGTCCCGGAAGGAGCGGTTCTTCGGCAGAATCTCCTCCAGCAGATGGCGTAAGTCTGGCAGGTTCCAGGCCCCGGCACAGAGGTGGTAGAGGAGCTGCTGCTCGACTTCTCGCGGCGTCACCTGAAAGGTCCGGTAGAAGGACTGGTTGGCCG
Source organism: Nitrospirota bacterium (assembly GCA_963782735.1). Classification (GTDB taxonomy): domain Bacteria; phylum Nitrospirota; class Nitrospiria; order Nitrospirales; family Nitrospiraceae; genus Palsa-1315. The sequence continues at coordinate 112,337 of CAWAKW010000017.1, read as the reverse complement.
AGACCACGCGGAGCTGGTCGTCCAGCACGAGCAGGGGTTCGCGAATCGTCTCGACGATGCTGGCGGCCACGCCGCCCGCAGCCCGGACAACCTGCTCCGCGTTCCTCAACTTGGTGATGTCCTGAAACGTCAGCACGAGCCCGTCGATGGTGTTCTTGCCGGTCCGATAGGGCAGGATCCGCATGAAGAACCAGCTCCCGTCGGAGGCCTGGACTTCCCGCTCCTTGACGACGAGCGTCTGGAGCACGTCCTGCGCATCCTCCAACAGCCGGTCATAGGTCAGCTTCGAGACGATGTCCGACAGGGGGCGCCCGACATCGACGGCGATCAGGCAACTCACCCGCTTCGCCTCCAACGTGAACCGCTTGATGTGCAGCTCGTTGTCCAGAAAGATGGTGGCGATCTCTGTACTGTTCAAGAGATTCTGTAGATCGTCGTTCGCGTCCGCGAGCGCATCGAGCTTGCCCTGGAGTTCGGAGTTGACGGTCAGCAGTTCTTCATTGAGGGATTGCATCTCTTCCTTCGCCGTCTCCAATTCCTCATTGGTGCTTTGCAGCTCTTCGTTGGTGGACTGCAATTCCTCGTTGGTGGACTTCAGTTCCTCATTGGAGGTTTGCTGTTCCTCGATCGTTTGTTGCAACCGCTGTTTCGTGAACTCCAGTTCCTGCAGAAGCCTGGACTCCCCTTTCTTCATCGGTGCGGCCTCTCGCGCCGGTGTTCCCTTCCGTGCAGCGGATTTGTCCGCCTGCATCGTTTCAAACGTCACCATGAACAACCCCTGGAGGGCCTCCGGATCGACAATTCTCTTGACGGTCAGGTTGACCAGGATGACGCTGCCGTTAGCCCTTACTCGTAGGCCGCGGCGCACGACTTCCTCCTCCTTGCTTGCCGCCTGATGGAGCGCGGTCGCCAGATCATGTTGCAATCCTTCCCGCGCCATCTCCACCAGACTGTGTGTCGGCGGGCCGGGCGCCGGTTCAAGATAGGCACCGGTGTGGCCATGGGTGTAGACGACCTCGCCCCGACCGTTCACGAGGACCGCCACCGGCGCGTAGCGCGAGACCAACAGCTGCTGGATGAGATCGGAAATCTTGGCGAGGCGCGCGGTGGGAAGGGGCGCCTCGTCCTCCGCGTGAGTCCCGGTTGTCGCCCTCATCAATCCGCCCGGAAACCGCTCCAGGTGAGGAAACGTGCCTGACTCTGCCGTCCGCCTGAACAGCTTCCATTTCCGGTCGATGACGGTAAAGAGCTGTTCGAACTCCCCGACCGTTTCGGACGTACCGAGAAATAGGATGCCATTCGGCTTCAAGGCGTAGTGGAACAGCGGTAGGATTTTGTGTTGCGCCTGGGCGTCCAGATAGATCAGGAGATTGCGGCAGGACAAGAGGTCCAGCTTCGTAAAGGGGGCATCGGTCAGGATGTTATGCGTGGCAAACACGACCAGATCACGAATCTCCTTCTTGACCCGGTAACTGCTGTCTTCCTTGGTAAAGAACCGCTGCAGGCGCGCCGGGGTGAGGTCCCCGGCGATGCCGACCGGGTAGAGGCCGGCGCGTGCCGCTTCAATGGCCCGGTTGTCCAGGTCCGAGGCGAAAATCTGCACGGTGAAGCGGAGCTTCTTCTTCGTAAGGTATTCACGGATGAGGATTGCGAGCGAATAGGCCTCCTCTCCGGTCGAGCAACCGGCAACCCACAGGCGCAGGGTCGCGTCCTCGGACTTGCCCTCCACGAGCGCGGGTAACACTTTCTGTTCGAGGACCTCGAAGGCCTGCGGGTCGCGAAAGAAGCTGGTGACCCCGATGAGCAGTTCCTGAAACAGGGCATCGAGTTCGTGCGGATTCGCCAGCACAAACCGGAGATACTGTCTCAGGTTCTCGATCTGGTGCACGTTCATGCGGCGTTCGATGCGCCGCTGAATCGTATTCTCTTTGTAGAGGGAAAAATCGTTCCCGGTCCGATCGCGCAAGAGGATAAAGATCTTGCGCAGCGTCTGGGAGGCGTCGCGCTCAGGGAGAAGTTGCGCCGGTTTCGTCAGGCTGCGCGCATAGGCGTACAACGGTTCCGCCATCCGGCTCGCCGGCTGGACCACATCGACCACCCCGGCGGTTATGGCGCTACGCGGCATGCTCTGATACTTGGCCGATTGCGGATCCTGCGCGATCGTCATGCCGGACTCAGCCTTGATCGCTCTCAACCCCACGGTACCGTCGCTGCCGGTCCCGGACAGGATGATCCCGACGGCTCGTTGCTTCTGATCCTCCGCCAACGAACGGAAGAAGTAATCGATGGGCAGCGGCACGCGATCCTGCGAGGGGGGCTCCATGAGGTGCAGGGTGCCGTGCAAGATCGCCAGATTGGTGCCGCCCGGCGCCATATAGACGCCATTGGCCTCCACCTCCATCCCGTCCTTGGCTTCCATCACCGGCATCACGGTGCATTTACTGAGCAGGCTCGGCAGGAGACTGACATGGCCCGCGTGCTGGTGCGAGACCACCACGAAGGCCATCCCGCTGATGGGAGGCATGTGGCGGAAGAACTCTTCCATGGCTTCCAACCCGCCGGCGGAGGCGCCGATTCCGACGATCAGGAAACCGGGCAATGTGACGGGTAGAGCCAGGGATGGAACAGGTGTTGTCGGAGAAACCGTTGCTTTCACAGGTTGCCGCTTAGCGCTCTTGTGCTTGACGAGGGTCTTGGCAGCAGCTGTTCTTTTGGAAGTCTTTCGTGCCGCGGCCACAGAATCTTCTCCTCGGCATGACAAAATCCGCGGCACCGGGAAGTCGCGCTTCGCGCGCCCGCAGATGAGATGAAGGGATGACTGGGAGCCAGAGTCTAGGCCTTTTTTCAATATCAGGCAAGCAAGGCGATCGCCGCTAGTAATGTCTCCCTCCAGGACTAGGGGTCCTCCTAGTTTCCATGAACTGGTCCTTGCCCTATACCTTACGCACTATCCATTTGATCCATAACCATTGCGCGTGACAGGTGGACATGACTCATCACCCATTTTCTTCTTGTCAGGGGGAGGACGATATGGCACAGGCCTATTTGATAGAATCTTCCATCCACCAACAACTCGCTCGGGCCGGCACCTGTTCGCTGGATGAACTCGCAGCCCTGCTGCCCGGTTATTCCTGGGCCCAAGTCTTTGCCGCCGTGGACCGGCTGACCCGGGAAGGCACCGTCGCCCTCAAACATCCGGCTCCGTTCCGCTACCTCCTCTCGCTCGCACCTCGTCGATCCGCCGAGGGACGCGACGTGACGCCGGTCTGAATTCCAGGCGAGCACATGACACCCAGCGTTCGAGCTGCTTGTGAGGCATCCATGTCATTTGTTTCATCATCGTCATCCCTTCCCGCACCATCGAATCTTTCTTATGGGCCATGTCATCGTAACGAAGGAGTCATCGCAGTGAATCAGGAACAGGAAGCGACCGGTCCCGGCATCGTCGTGCTATCCCTTTCTTTGCAAGTCTTGCACATGAACCAGCGGGCGATGGTTTTGCTCAATCAGTTGGAACATACCGGACAGAGCGTCGGAGCGGAGCGGGTCTTCGCCGCTCCGCTGCACCAGCACTGTCAGGCTATCATTGACACATTGCGGGCACGCATGGGATCGAACAACTGGGAACAATTCCAGCAATCCCGCACAATCGGCGATTCAACCTACTCGATCTTCGTGAATGGATTCGGCCTCCCTGATCGAAGAGGTCTGTCCTCTTCCAGAATCGTAATGCTGCTCACTCCGCACAACCAATTGCCGATGCCGGGAATCAGCAGAATGGAATCCTCGGAGGAGATCTCCGAGGGCAGCCACGGGGGTGCAGAGTCACGGTATGCAATCGGCCTGTAACAGGATGCTGAACAGTCCGCCAGTGCCGCAGCCTCCCATGAAGGACCTGCCCATTCCATCGAATGAGGCAAGAACGCCTTCTCGCTCTCCGGCAGATTCCTACGCAACCTCCCGCCTGTAGAATTTGATGCTAGTAAATTGTTCGAGCGGAACTGGGGCGTTCCCTAGTTCCGCAAACGGCTGCATGTTCTTATAACTATGCCTTCTAAGGATCGGCACATCGTTGCATCACTGTTCCTTGTCTGGCGGACGAACGAAAGAAGTGGCATATGTCTCTTGAAGCATTGTTCCCTCAGAACACTCGTGAGGCGACTTTCGCACCGATGAGAGAGACGTTCATCGCACCGACGTTGCTCCCCGTCTGTTGCGTCTGCGGACTCATTCGAGACGATAATAGCTTTCCCTCTAGCCTTGACTGTTGGCTGACGCAGCGGACGTATCGCGAGGCCCATGGCGTCGATCCGGCCGAGATCGCGCTCACACACACCTACTGCCCTGAGTGTTTCAGGAAGGCCCAGACTACAGTGCAACAGTACTTCAGGGAGATCAGATCGTCGCCATGACCCTGCTCGCCGGCTCTTCGTACATCGGCTCCTCTCCCCCCGTCCTGCCTGACACATCCTGTCAGACAGCAGACCGGAATAGGGAGTCGCACAACAAGGCATCGGCTCCACCTGGTAAATTCTGCCTGCGCTGCGGCGGATTGCTGGTCCCCTGTTACACGGCAAACTGGGAACGGGACGTCACAGGCGAACCCATGACGCTCTGGCGTTGTGTCAACTGCGGCGACTGCGTGGATCACGACATCCTGGCCAACCGAGTGAAGGGCTCTGGTTCGGCACGGGTGCGGGCACGACCACCAGCAGGGCCTCAATACATCGGATGGCTGCCCGGAGCGAGAACAGGTATGACTCGGTGAGTGGTTTTTCATTGGGCAATCAGGGAGGTTGAAGATCGTGAGTCCACACCGCACAGCGGATCAGCTTTGGTCGATCATCCTGGCAGGCGGTGAAGGCACGCGGCTACGCGCGCTGGTGCATCGGTGGTTGGGCCGGCCCACGCCGAAACAATACTGCACATTCGTCGGCACCCGCTCCATGTTCCAGCACACGCTGGACCGGGCGAGTCGACTCACGCCGCCGGATCACACGGTCACGGTGGTCGCGCACAGCCACCGCCGCGACGCGCTGGCACAGCTGGATGGCAGAAGCAGCAGCACGATTCTCTTTCAGCCGGCCAATCGCGACACGGCGGCCGGTGTCTTCTTGCCGCTAACCTATATCCGCGCCAGGGCCCCGCAGGCCACGGTGGTGCTCTACCCGTCGGATCATTTCGTCTATCCCGAAGACCGGTTCCTCGACGCGGTCCGACGTGCGGTCCGGATCACCGAATCGCAGCCTGATCGGGTGGTGATGCTGGGCGTCGCCCCTGATCGTCTCGAACTGGACTATGGGTGGATCCAGCCCGGCCAATCCCTCGCCGACCTGTCGGGCGAACCGGTGCAGGCAGTCCGCTCGTTCCTGGAAAAACCCGACACAGCGCAGGCCGATTCCGCCTTACGGGCAGGCGCTCTCTGGAACACGCTGGTGTTCGCCGCCAAGGTGGATCTGCTCTGGACACTGGGCTGGCACTGCCTGCCGGATATGATGCCGCTCTTTGAACGGCTGAGCCAGGTCATCGGAGGGCCCGAGGAGGGGCGCGCCCTCAAGGCGATTTATCGGGACATGCCGGCGAAGAATTTCTCCTCCGATCTGCTGCAGCGCGTCCCGGAGACACTGGCGGTCGTCGAACTGACCGGCGTGCTCTGGAGCGACTGGGGCAAGCCGGAACGTATTACCGAAACCCTTCGGCGGATCGACCGGCGTCCGGCCTTTCCCTTGACCTGTCTCGATCGTCCGTTTGTCCCCCTCTCCGTGACGGCCACGGAAGGTGTGCTGCCCCTGAGTGTGTAATCCGTGTAATCCAAGGAAGGAGCTAGACATGAAGTCAGTCAGCATTCGTTCGACAAAACCGGACCGGAAAACACCGGCACCCCAGCAACAGACCACAGGACCGCCGGCCCAGAAACCTCGCGTACTACCGCTGTCGCCCTGCGAGGACCTGCACGTGCTGATCGCCAAACGGGCTTATGAGCTCCATGGTGAGCGGGGCTGGCGGCATGGGTCTGCGCTCGACGATTGGCTCGAGGCGGAGCGGGAGATTCTCAGTCAGATTCCGTCGGCCTCTCAAGCAGGCAACGGGCACGCCTAGCGCGACAGGCGCGACTCGTGAAGATGCCCCCCCACGCAACGAACTGTTCAAAATTAGATGGGGCAGTGCAATTCCTGCAGGAAGTCCACAATCCGATTCTCAGCCCAGTAGGGATCTTCTCCGTTGCGTGCCAATTGGAAAAACCCGCAATGGCCTCCGTGTCGAGGTGCGATCATCCGAATCTTCGGGTGGCGCTGAATCAGCGGCCCCGTGAACATGGAGTAGGGAATGAAGGGATCATCTTGTGCCGTGATGATGAGGGTGGGGACGGTGATGGAATCGAGCACATGGTATGCGCCTGAGCGATCGTAGTAGTCGGCTCCACTGGCGTACCCACCATCCGGGGCTGTGTAGCGGTCGTCGAATTCGCTGAGAATGCGAATGCGATCAAGTCCGGCCAGATCCCACTTGCCAGGAAAGAGCACCGCTTTCCGCCGCATGCGCCGTTTGAGTTGGGTCAAAAAGTGGTAGTGATAGACCCAGTTCCGAGGTGCTTCCAAGGCTTTGGCGCATTGCGTCGGATCGATGGTCGGGCAGACCGCGATCGCGCCGGCCAACGCGGCTTCTGACGAGCCGGCTTCTCCGGCTGCTTTCAAGACGAGATTCCCTCCCAACGAATAGCCGACAAGCCAGATCCGATTGAGTCCATCCACGCGCGCCAATTCATGGACGATGGCTCGATAGTCCTGACTCAAGCCGCTGTTGTAGAGCGTCGGCGTCAGATGTTCAGTCCCGCCACAGGTTCTCTGGTTCAACCGGACGACATTGAATCCCGCGCGATAGGCCTTCGCGGCAATGCCGCGCATATAGTGAGACTCACTACAGCCTTCAAGGCCGTGCACGAGTACCACGGTCTGGAAGGCTGTGCGGCGTGGCTGCCAGTGACAGAAGCCGAGTAGCTGGGTGTGAGGCTCCGTGGTGAAGAGGCGCGACTCGGTCGGGACTCCGATAAGAAGTCCTTGGCGAGGCCAACGGCCTGGGAGCACTGTCATGAAATGTGGATTGCGGAGCAAGGCTCCTGGTGTAAACTCTCGCTGGTCAAGTGACATAGAGGTCATCATGCCCAAAAGTTCCGTGGACTAGATATACGTTCGCAGAGTAAATTCACAAGGCCCTCTGAGTCAACAGGAGCGAGACATTCAGCTTCATGGACTGGGCCGAGCAGAGAGAAAAAGCGGGACGGGCGAGTGTTGATCTGGTTTGTCTGGTTGATTTGGTTCATCTGGTTAGTTTCGTTCAACCAAAAACCAGACAGACCAGATAGACCAGACAGACCAAATAAACAAGACAGGCTGCCGGACTTTTCCAGCATCCGGTTAGAAGAATTTCGCTTTGACCAAGTCGCAGATCTGGCCTGCAGCATCGCCTGAGGGAGTGGTGGTGCTGTCGATTCGGAGATCCGGGTTGATCGGCGCTTCGTAGGGAGATTGGAGCCCAGGGACTGTAAGAGATTCTCCCTGCTGGCCTTTTCGATAGGTTCCTTTCCGGTCTCGTTCCATACAGGTCGCGAGGGGACATTCCACGGACACCTCGATAAAACGAGGGATCACGGACTTCGCAAAATCCCGGTAGACCCGGCGGCTTGCCGTCGCATCGAAGACCACGGTCACGCCATGCGCCACGAGCTTTTGTCCGGTGAATGCCAACGAACGGTAGAAGAGATCCCGCTCCGTTTCTGAGTAGGTCGGCGTCGGCGTGATGACCTGTCGGACCTCATCGGACTCCAACACCTCGACCGTCAATCCAAGCCCTTCGAGCTGCGGCTTCAGGGCGGAGACAATCGTACTCTTGCCAGAGGCCGGCAGGCCGGTAATCCAAATTGCGAAGCTTTGGGGTCGAGTCATGAATACCACCGAGCTATCAGCCTTCAGCTGTCAGCATTCAGCGAGTGAAGAGAATCGTGCTTTTCCCTTCTGTCTAGATGCCACCTGAGAGCTGAAAGCTGATCGCTGACAGCTCATTCACTCCCGACAATATTCGTTCACGCGAGAAGGATCGAAGCGCGGCTCATCCAGCACATGTTCGACAAATCGGAAGATGCTCCGGCGCACCTCGATCGGCAGCTTGGGGTACCACACAGGGCTCGCGATAACCAACCCTCGAAACGCAAAGAAGGGGGCAGCCGACTCTGTGACCGCATGATCGTGGCTTGCCTCCATATAGGTGTCCCAAAAGAGTCTGAACAGCACTTCCAACGGCCCCTTCAAGGTGCCCCAGCGACAGAGTGAGAAAAACAGATAGTTGACCGTCATCGAGGTCACGTCGTCCGCCGGTTCTCCCCACTCCCCTCGTGACCGGTCGAGCACTGAAAAATTTGTTCCTTTCCGGAACAAGACATTCCAGGGATGGAAATCTCCATGCACTTGCGACAGACGCTGGGTCTCCCCGTGCAGCCTCCAGCGCCACCGGTTGCAGGCATCCTCGATCCCGCGCAAGAGATCCGCCGATATGAACTCGTAGCGGTCTGGGTAACTGTCGGTCAGCCCCATAATACACTCGCCGTGGCCGATCAATTCCCGAAGCCGACGCCGATAGAGGGCGGGATCGCGCCGCTTTCTGGCATGGATCTCTGCCAGGTAGCGCGCTAGGGCTATCGTCCTCTCCCGATCCTGTTTCCGGAGCCTTCCGCCCTTGGCCAATCGTTCCAGATCGAGATGATAACTGTTCCCCTCCGCCCATTGGGTCAGAACAAAAAATTCGCGCGCCCGGGCCACCGAGATCAGCTGCCGATCGTCGGTGAAGGCCCCAACATCGAGAGCCTTCACGTGGCGCGGGAGACGGCCATAGGAGTCATAATCCCAGAGGATCGCCTGGGCCCGGTCCGCCGGATGCTCATGGCCGAATGGCCCTGGTTTCATGGTTTCAAGTACGGCCGACTGCGAGCGGCCGCCAACGCGGAACGTCAACTTGACCGGCGTGCCATAGCCATACTGCTTCTGCGCCCCCTTCGAACTGGCCTTACCAATCACCTCGTACGACACTAACGTGACACCAGAACCGAAGCGAGCCCGGAGATATTGCTCAAGAGAATTCTTCCTCAGCATGGACATACAAACTGAGTCTCGCAAATCACGTTCCAGCATGAGCCAGGCACGAGGCGAGGAGCCAGCGGTTTGAGATTGACCTCAAATTCAGCCCCCTAGCCGCTAGCCTCGTCCCCCGCGCCTGTTTTTCCACTGGCGCATTGAGCTTCACCGCCGAGTCGTCCACTGAGGAAAAATGCGCCACTTCTATTAGGCGAGAGGCGCGCGGCAGGGAGCAAGAGGCAAGAATAATCAGCCCATAGCCTCTAGCCTCTCACCCCAATCCTCTGTTCGAGGACGGCACACCACTTGCTGATATCAACCACCAGAGGGCCACGATCAACTCCAACAGGAGGCAGCATGGAGCTGGAAATTGAAAGTCGAAATGTCGATATGACTCCCCGGTGGAAAACTGAGATTGAATCCCGCATGGCAGACCTCCAGCGGAGGCATGAGGATCTGACTCATGGGCGGGTCACCCTGACAAAAAATCCCCACCACAAAAAACAGGCCAATGTCGCTGAGGCGCTCATCGTCGTCACGCTCCCCGGCCGCCAAACCATGACCTCCCGCAAGGAAGACAAAACGTTTGAAGAGGCCATCAGAACCGCCTTCGACGCCATGGCCATCGAGCTCCGCAAGTACCGAGAGAAGCGGGGCCGTACCGAGGTACGCACCGCTCCGGTTCCGCCATTGCGAGGCGTGGTCTGCAAACTGTTCCCGAAGGAGGGATACGGCTTCATCCTCAAGGAAGGGGGCGGCGAGGTGTACTTTCACAAACACGCCTTGCAGGATCTCACGTTTGGTGAATTGACTGACGGCACTGACGTCGCCTTTAACATTGAAGAAGGCGAGAAAGGTCTTCAAGCGACGACGGTTCACCGTCCGTCCCCCATCGTCCCTTAGCAGGATGCTGAAAATGTCCGCCAGCGTGAATGGAAGGTTAAGGCTGAGATTCAGCAAGTTGAATCTTCGCTCAACCTGGACCTCGCCCCCTCAACCTGCCTCACTTGCTGCGGCCTTGCACGCGGAACGGCGCGTCTTGGCGCGCCGGGGTTGGGTGGGTGAGAAGTCTGGTCATTTTGAGCATCCTGCGTACGGTGTTCCCATTGTCCTACTGGAGCCACGATGACCGTCGACAGACTCAAAATCCCCGTCTCCATGCTTTCCCCGACCGTCGATCCGGCACAGCTGGGGTTCGACGATACCAGCGAACTGGAGCCGCTGAACGAAATCATCGGGCAAGAGCGGGCGGTTGAGGCCTTGGAATTCGGCTTGCACATGAAGGGCCCCGGCTTCAATCTCTATGTGGCAGGCCCAGTCGGGACAGGCAAAGGGACCCTTATCCGTCAGATGGTAAAACGGATAGCCCAGGCCGCGCCGGCACCGGCCGACTGGTGCTATGTGAACAACTTTCAGGATCCGTCACGTCCGGTCTGCCTCTCATTTCCGGCAGGACAGGGCTGTGCCTTCAAGCGTGAAATGGCCGCGTTCATCGAAGGGCTATGGCGTGACATTCCCCTCGCATTCGACAGCAAAAAGTATCTGGATGCCAGAGCCAAAATCTCCGAGGACACGGAATCGAAGAAAAAAGCGCTCTTTGAGGATTTGACGGAACTGAGCGCGAAGCAGGGATTTGGATTCGAAGATACCCCGTCTGGGTTCGGGCTCGCCCCCCTCAAAGACGGCCATCCGATGACGGACGAACAGATGGAGGCTCTGACTGAGCAAGAGCAGCAAGAACTCTCAGAGCGGCGAAAAACGCTAGAGGGCGAGATCCGAGAATTTCGCGTTCGTATCCACAGTCTCGAAAAAGAAGCCGAACACCAGCTGCGCCAGCTGGACCACCAACTGGTGGCCAATCTCCTGGAAGGTCGCTATGAGACGATGCGCCGCGCCTACCCGGATTTTCCGGCGATCTCCGGCTATCTCGAACGAGTCCGCCACGACGTTATTCGTCACTACAGGGATTTTCTCCCGCACGAAGGCCCGGTGATCCATCTTCCAGGACTTGAGCCACGCCGGCCCGATATGACCCGCTATCTCGTCAATCTCATCGTCGAGAATAACCCAACGGGGGGAGCGCCAGTGATCGATGAGTCCCACCCGACCTATACCAACCTGATCGGGAAGATCGAGCGAAAAGCCCAGATGGGCGTCATGTACACCGACTTTACCGAGATTCGGGGCGGCGCAGTCCTGCTTGCCAACGGCGGATATTTGATCCTCAATGCCATGGATGTCCTCCGCCAGCCTTTTTCCTGGGACGCGTTGAAGCGAGTGATCAAGACCGAAGCGGTCAAGATCGAAGACCCCGCCGAGTTCTATGGCTTTTCCACCGCAGGGCTCAGGCCGGAGCCGATTCCCGTCACGGTGAAAGTCATCATGGTCGGGCCTCCGATGCTGTATCAGTTACTTCAATCCTATGAAGAAGATTTTTCGAAGCTCTTTAAGGTGAAGGCGGACTTCGATACCGAGGTGGTGCGGAGCGAACGGCAGGATCGCCAATATGCACACTTTATCGCTAAGCTCTGCCGAGAGGAAGGGCTCCCTCATTTCGGAGTCGATGCCGTGGCCCAGGTCATCCGGCAGGGGTTCCGATTTGCAGATCGGCACGACCGGCTCTCGCTGCGCTTTAGTCTGGTCAGCGACCTCATCCGGGAAGCCGGCTACTGGGCCAGGAAAGAGAATCACGCGTTCGTCACATGCGCGGATGTCGAAGCGGCGGTTGCTCACAAGCGCCATCGGTCGAATTTGGCGGAGCAGTGGATCCAGGACGAGATCCGAGAGGGTACCTTGATGGTGGATCTGGACAAGGAGGTCGTAGGCCAGGTTAATGGGCTCTCTATACACCAACTCGGCGATTACGCCTTCGGTCGCCCGACCAGAATCACCGCACGCACCTCTGTCGGCACCAAAGGGGTGATCGACATTCAACGCGAAGCGGAACTCGCAGGCAACGTCCATAGCAAGGGCGTGATGACGCTCGCCGGATACCTCACCGGCAAGTTTGCCGGAGTCCATCCCTTTGCGTTGAGCGCCTCACTGACCTTCGAGCAGACCTACTCTGAAGTAGAGGGGGACAGCGCCGCAGTGGGCGAGTTGGCTGCCATCCTCTCCAGCCTTGCCGATCTCCCCATTCGTCAATGGTTGGCCGTGACAGGCTCCGTCAACCAGCTGGGCGAAGTACAACCAATCGGCGGCGTGAATGAAAAGATCGAAGGATTCTTCGAGTCCTGTGTACGGCGGGGGCTGACCGGGAAGCAAGGCGTTATTATTCCCGCCCGCAACACCAAACATCTCGCCCTGCGGCGCGACGTCGTCGAAGCTGTTGAATCCGGTCAATTCACGATCTATGGAGTGAACAGGATAGAAGAGGCCATCGAATTGCTCACCGGCGTGCCGGCCGGTGAACGCGGCCTTGATGGAGAGTACGCCCCCGACACAGTCTACGGCCGCGCGGCGCAACGACTCGCGGAACTGGCCCAGGCCATCGCCGAATGGAGCGAGGGCGAAACGAAATCTAATGGACGCATCATCACAGAAGTCTAGGAGGAGGTACTTCATGCCCATGTATGACTATAATTGTCTGGACTGCGGGAAGGAATCGTTGGTGGTCTTGACGCTGAAGGAACATGAATCGAACAACGTGACATGCCCGAAATGCGGCAGCACCAAGATGCAGCAACTCTATTCGTCGTTTGTTGCCCACACGACCAAGAAAAGCTAGTACCATGCGAGTCGGACATACCCCCATGGGTTTTCCGCAGCTAGCTAGGAGGCTGTGATGCGCGTCATCTCTCGGAACACAATGTCAGTACTCAGCGTCACCTTGGGCATGGGATTCGTCTGCCTTTTACTCGTCCCACTCCTCCAAGCGCAAGAGTATCCGGCCGATACCACGCGCGGCAAAGCCGTGTATGCGCGCCATTGCCAGAGCCTGCCACGGTGTCGGAGGCTGGGGGGATGGACCGGACGCGAAGGATCTCAAGGTGGCACCAGCCAATTTTCACCGTTTCTCCTCTTTTCTGAAATCCGACGATGAATTGTTGCGGACCATCGAGCACGGGGTCGTCTTCAGCCCCATGCATTCATGGCGAGGCCAGCTGACGGACGGAGAGATGCAGGATGTGGTGTCCTATGTTCGTCTGTTATCCCAAAAAGGGCGGTAACAGGCTGCTGAAAATGACCCCCAGCGTCGTTCTCAGTCGCTCGTCTCCCTGCAACGTACCCCAAGGGTACGCTTCAGTCGCCGAGCTCCCTGCGGCCTTGCTGGGATGTCATTTTGAGCAGCCTGTAGGGATGCTCTCCCAATGTGTCACCGCAACGCCATGAGCACAATAATGGAACCACTGTATGCCGGCGATGCCTTGCTGATTGTCGATGTCCAGAACGATTTTCTTCCTGGCGGAGCCTTAGGGGTGAAGGGAGGCGACGAGATCGTTCCAGTCCTGCGCGGGTACATAGATCGTTTCCAATCACGTGGCCTGCCGATTTTCTTGTCGCGAGACTGGCACCCCCCCAACCATTGCTCCTTCCGCGAACAGGGCGGGCTCTGGCCAATCCATTGCGTGGCCGGGTCGGCCGGCGCTCTGCTGCCCCCCTCGTTCCCCATCCCGGAGACGGCCACCATCATTCATAAGGCGACCCTGCCGGACAAGGAAGCCTATTCAGCCTTCCAAGATACGCCCCTGCACAAGCACTTGCAGGCTGCAGGCATCGGGCGACTCTTCATCGGCGGACTCGCAACGGATTATTGCGTCCTCCACACGGTCAAAGACGCGCGGGTGCTCGGCTACCACGTCTGCTTGCTGACCGATGCAATCAAGGCCGTCAATGTGGCCTGGGAAGATGGACGCAAGGCGGAAGAGGCCATGATTCGATTGGGAGCGATCCCGACCAGGCTAGAAAGCCTCGCTGCATGAATCCCTGCTCCAGCGTTCTCCTGACCGACCTCTATCAACTCACCATGGTGCAGGCCTATGTCGAGCAAGGCATGATGGACACCGCTGTCTTTGAGTTTTTCGTCAGGAGGTTACCGGCTCAACGTGGCTTCTTGATGGCCGCAGGCCTGGAGCAAGTCCTGGACTTCTTGGAACAGCTACGAGTCAGACCGGATGAGCTGAAATGGCTCGAACAGACCGGTCGATTCAGTCGATCGTGCCTGGACTATCTGGAAAATCTTGCGATTCTCCGGCGATGTGCACGCCATGCAGGAAGGAACGGTGTTTTTTCCGAATGAGCCGATCCTTCGCGTAACCGCTCCCCTCCCCCAAGCGCAGCTCGTCGAAACCAGAATCATGAATCTCCTCAACTTTCAGACGCTCATCGCCTCGAAAGCAGCGCGATCGGTCTTGGTCGCCGGCGGGAAACCGCTCATCGATTTTGGATTGCGCCGGGCGCACGGCGCTGAGGCAGGCCTGCTCGCCGCGCGAGCCAGCTATCTGGCCGGCTTCGCCGGAACTTCGACGGTCCTCGCCGGTATGGAATATGACATTCCGATCTACGGCACCATGGCCCATTCCTTTGTGCAGGCCCACAAAGACGAAACGACCGCCTTTGAGCATTTCGCTCTGGCACAGCCGGAGAATGTGACCCTCTTGATCGATACCTACGACACGGAAGCGGCGGCACACAAAGTGGTGGCGCTGGCTCCGAGCTTGAGACAACAGGGCATCGTGGTGAAGGCGGTGCGGTTAGATAGCGGCGACCTGGCAGACCATGCGCGAAAAGTCCGGCGCATCTTGGATGAGGGGGGCTTGCCACAAGCCCAGATCCTGGCAAGCGGCAATCTGGACGAATACCAACTGCGGCGGCTGATCGCCGGCGAAGCACCGATCGACAGTTTTGCCGTCGGCACCGCCATGACCACGTCGGCCGACGCACCGTCGCTCGATTGTGCCTACAAACTTCAAGAGTATGCTGGCCGACCCTGCCGGAAGCGATCGGAAGGGAAAGCCACTTGGCCCGGACGCAAACAGGTCTACCGACAATACCGCCACGATGGAAGATGTGATTACGATGTCGTGACTACTCACAACGGTCATCAACCAGGCGAACCCCTCTTGCAGCCGGTGATGACAAAGGGCCGCCGCCTCGTTCCTGCTCCGAAATTGATGGAACTGCGTGAACGGGCCGCCACACAGTTGGCACGGTTGCCCGATTCACTTCGGAGTCTTGAGTGCGACCGCCCCTATGACGTTCGAATCTCTCAATCGCTTCAGGATCTCGCGCGAGTCGTGGACCAATGTGTGTAATAATCAATGCCCGCACCACCGAAAAATCTTTCAAAGGAGACACGCAATGAACAGAACGTATGCCGGAATCTGTGCCGTCCATACAGTATTGATCGCGGTGCTGATCCTCAGCATACCGACCATCACCCATGCAGCAAAGCTGAGTCAAGCAAACAGTCACCCCACCCGCTGCGAGAGCCCCTACAAAAAGAAACCCGTGCCACCCAAGCAACTGCAGGCAATCCTGGAATCGCATGGACAGTGGCTCGAACAACGTGAGAAGCCGGAATATCAGCGCGCGGATCTGTGCCAGGCGGACTTGCGCCACGCGAAACTCGCCGGGGCCGATCTGGAACGGGCACGACTGGAAGGGACCCTCCTCAGCCAGGCGAATCTCCGCGAAAGTGATTTGTCGCAAGCGAGTCTCGCGGGGGCCGATCTCACGAGAGCCGTCTTGCAAGACAGCAACCTGACGGGAGCCGATCTCCGGCATGCACGATTGTCCAATGCCAATTTGTCCCGTGCGACAGGCGATGAAGCGGCGCTCTACAACGCCGTCCTGACCGGTGCACAACTGCAAGAATCCACCTTCGAGCGGGCCCATTTTGAGGGGGCAGACCTCGCATCAGCCGATCTGACGAACGCCTCTTTCGTCGACACCTACTTCTATGGCGCCAATCTCCATCGGGCCACGTTGGCCGGAACAGATCTAATGGGGGCGGACCTCCGCCGAACCGTCATGACTAACGCAAACCTTCATCAGGCTAATCTGCAAGGAGCACTCCTCGACGGCGCGCAGCTCGACGGAGCCCTGATGGTGGAAGCAGATTTAGAAAGCGCCTATCTCGACGGCGCCAGTCTAGTGGGGGCCAACCTGCGTGAGGCCATCCTTCGCGGGGCGGACCTGCGATACGCGAACTTCCATTCGGCCGGCTTGGAGCAGGCTGATCTGGAAGAGGCCAATCTGGAAGGAGCGCAGTTGATCAAGGCGAAGGTACCGTCAGGTAAACTTCGGATGGCGATTTTGTATACGGCCGTCCTGGACCAGGCGGATTTCCGAAACGCCCAATTCTACCGAGCCGTGCTGATCGGCGCCAGGGGAACCGGTACCATCTTTACGAAGGCGGACCTCAGCGAGATCTATGCACCCAAAGCCCAATTCCATCGCGCACAATTCAATGAGGCGGCCATGGAATCGGCCAATCTCGTCGCAGCAGACCTGAAGGATTCGAACTTCACCCGTGCCAATCTCACCCATGCCAACCTCCAAGAGGCGAACCTCCGAGGCGCCACGTTAGCCGGAGCCGATCTCACCGGCGCGCAACTCGACGCAGCAGATCTCCACCGCGCGACGCTGCATGGAGCCAACCTGGCTTCAGTCTCAGGCTTGACGCAGGCCCAACTCGATACAGCCTGCGTAGACGAGCAGACGAAATTACCAGCGGAACTCAACCGCCCCGCTCCATGCGTGGCGGCAAATATGAAGAGAGACCGGTGACCAAGGTAAGACTTCAATTGACAAGGGCCTAGGAAGAAATAGTAAAAGCCTAAAGAACCGACTTTTGCTGCTGTCCCTTCTTGATCGCAGCCCCGCTCGCTTCTGCTTGAGCCTTATCGACGATCCCTTTGGCAGCGTCCAACGCACGTATGGTCGCCTCAAGTCCCGTCATGTGAGTGGTATAATTCTTGATCCGCGTCCCGGGCCCACCATAGTTAAAACCCTCGAACCCCAACGCCACCTCGAGGAAGATGGCACCACACCTGGCCGCCGACTGCTTAAACTCCTGAATCATCAGGGGGGACCCCAGGGGCTGGAATTCGACGACGCCCGGTTTCAGTCTGGGGCAGCCGCCGAAACTATTTGCGGGGGCGGGTTTACGCAGTGTTCCGTTGTTGTCGTAGCGCCATCGATATATACCAGGGGAACCAGGCAACAACTCGGTGGGAGTCCCGTATTTCTCCACCAGTGTCTTCGCGAATGCGTCAACAGTCGGGTTCTTGCTGGCCGGAATATACTCGGTCAGATTGAGCGACACAATTCCCTCCTGTCCAGGAACAGGCCCAAAGAATGCAGTAAGCATAACAACGGCGTTCTCAGTTGCAGGGGTTTTTATGTCACTAATAGCACCGGATATTCTGGCCACATAATTCGTGTTTGGCACAGGCTGCGGAGCCTGTCCGGGAAGACTAATTGCCAGCGTGTTCATGCCCTCAACATAATTTTCAACGGGTCTATTCGGGGATTTGGCCGATGATCGGAAACCATGCGACTTGAACATCTCGCGGGCCTGATCAGGCGCCATGCCGATGCGCAAACCGAGCACGTCCGGGCCCGACCCGCCGCTCCCGACGGATTTCGAGCCGCTTTTGATTGTCGCGGCATCACCCGCCGGAGGATCGTTTATATTCGACTTTTGATCGAGTGAACGACTCGCGTTGGGCGCGGCCGGCTTCTGGCTATTCGGCTGCCCGCTGCCCGACGCCCCTACGACTGCCCCAGGTGCGGACGACTTCAACGAGGCCGATGACTTGAGCGTCGCAGGACTAGTGCGCCGAGGAGACAATTGGGCAAGCTTGATGTCGTTGTTCTGTTCCGTAGCGCCAGTAGACTGAGGTGGCTGGGACTGGACGCGAATCCCCGAGAGGTTGATCTCGCGTTTTATCGCAATCTGACCTGGAACCGCTTGACCGCGAGAGTCCATCTTCATAATCCAAATTTCTCCACGCAGCGAGAAAGTCAGGCCTGCAGGAGCCTGTCCATTTTGGTAAAACGAGATTGCGCCCTGCGTTTCTCGGTCTGGCTCTAACGGTACTGGATTATTGAGACTGCCAAGACCTTTGCTATCCCCCGTATTCCAGTTTCTTCCGCTGCTGTCCGTCAGAGAAGTGAGCCCTGTCAAAGTGATGAAGAGCCTGTGCCCAGTTCGGTTCACGAGCGACAGACCGACATCAGCTTTTGTGTCATGGCTGAACAGCTGTATCTCCGTCACATTCACACAAAACTCCGGCGTTGCGCTGGAGGATACTCCTGCCGGTGGGCAGGGACTTAAAGACTGACTGAACGGCGCTGGCTGGGTCCTAACCTGATCTTTCTGCTCTATTGTGCACGCCACGAACCCCACTCCGCCTGCCAATACGATGCATGCTCGCAGCAACCACCATATATTCATGATCGAGCTTCCTTGCAGAAGACCGTTGAACTGTTTGTCCATGTGACGCTTCTCCTCTCAGGCAGGTGAACGCTTTCGCTCCTGGCCCTCAACAAGTGTACTGCTCCACTTGATTTCTGGCCAGCTTGTTGAACATTGTTAACCATCCTTTCTGCAAAGCATTCAGCCCGCTTCGAGTCTCCACTTCTAAAGGAATATCCAGGCACACTCGCTCGTGACTCTGGTGAGAGACCTATGGCTGTCATCTGCGGCGATGGATCTTGAATAAATTCAGTGGGATTCCTGCATCCAACTGACTTAGTTACCTGTCCGCAATTTAAAGTGGGGCACAACAGGCGAAGAAATGGCCATATGAATGTCCTTCAAACAGATGATTGGTGGACATCCAGCAATCAGAGTTTGGGACTCAGAGCAGCGCTTTAGAAAACCGTTCTCGCAATCCTACTCCAGCCAACCCTGACTCACTCAGGCCCCTCCAGCCAAGGTTTGCCCAAAATCCGAACTTTGGCTCGAGTAGGCTGAAATGAGGTGGGGTTGAACACAAAATAAGTACAATCGGCTCCCCAGCAGTGATGTGCAGTATTCAAAGATATTACTTGGTGGCACGTATTTACCACGGTATACAACCCGGCGAGATATGCTGTACTCTTCCGCTCGTTTTTCTTGCCTCATACAACGGAGGTTACTCATGTTGAAACTTCGCGCGGGTATACTAAGTGCGCTCTTGCTGGGTACCGTAACTGTCGTGGCGGCCGAGACATGGCCCTCCAACGTTTCTGCCGAATCTCTTTCCCTTTCCCAACCCCCATGGAATCCTGAAAACCTTCAATGAAAGCGGGAAGCTCGATCTCACCGGTCCGTTTTTCCAGAGTCTTGGTACCAACGGCCGCAGCTGTGCCAGTTGCCATCAAGCCAGTGACGCCTGGTCCGTCTCAGCCGCGCACGTCGCCAAGCGGTTTGAAGAGACGCATGGCCTCGACCCGATCTTTCGTACCAATGACGGCTCCAACTGTGATCACAGTATCGACACCTCAACGGTGGAAGGCCGCCGACAGGCCTATAGCCTGCTGACCAGCCGCGGCTTGATCCGCATTGCCCTGGCAGTCCCTGCCGGAGCCGAGTTTGACGTGGTGAGCGTCAGCAACCCCTACGGGTGCAATGAAACCTCGACCCTGTCCATGTACCGCCGCCCGCTTCCTTCAACCAACCTCCGGTTTCTGACCACCGTGATGTGGGATGGGCGTGAATCCTCTTCGGTGAATGGCTTCGGTACGATACCGATTACACCGACCGGCTCGAACCCCGGCGATTTGCAGACTGACCTGCTCCATCAATCGGTCGATGCCACCATGGGACATGCCCAAGCCACCACGCCACCCACGCCGCAACAGCAGCGGCAAATCGTGATGTTTGAACTGGGACTGTCGACCGCGCAGGCCGTCGAGTTTGGCGCGGGATCGCTTGAGTCCCACGGTGCGCACGGCGGGCCAGTGGCATTGTTTAACCAAGACTTCTTTGTCGGCATCAATGATCCGCTGGGCCTGAACCCCAGGGGTACCCCGTTCAACCCGGTGATCTTTACCTTGTTTACGCCCACCTGGGCTCATGAACAGTCCCATAACCACCACCGCGCCAGTATTCTGCGCGGGCAGACGCTGTTCAACACGCGCCCGATCGCCATTAAGGGCGTTAACGGAATCAATGACGCGCTTGGGGTCGACACCCTTCCGGGGACGTGTGGCACCTGCCACGACTCGCCCAATGTCGGCAACCATTCCGTCATCGCACCGTTGAACATCGGGATCGCCGACGTCGGGAATCCGCTGAATCCACTGGGGCTGGATTATTTGCCGGTCATCACGCTGCGCCAGAAGGCAGATCCGACGAAGGAAATTTCTACCACCGATCCCGGACGGGCGTTAGTGACGGGCAAATGGGCGGACATCGGCAAGTTCAAAGGACCGATTCTTCGCGGACTCTCCGCCCGAGCACCCTACTTTCACAATGGCTCGGCGGAAAGCCTGAAAGACGTCGTCGAGTTCTACAACGTCCGTTTTGACATGGGATTGACTGAAAGAGAAAAAGCCGACCTGGCCGCGTTCTTAAGCACCTTGTAACAACCGGCGATCGTGCACATGCTGCGGCGCTCAGCAAAATCATGCTGGGCGCCGCAGCGCTCCGCTCCGATGGTCAAGCCTGAACCGCATGGGCGACACACCTCTTCGGCGCGGAAGCATCCCCTAGCCCCTGGTCCAGAATCCTCCACATCAATCAATCCAGTACCGGTTGTCATGTTTCACGAATTTCTGTTGTCTGAGATAGAGTCACAAACAAACGATTTTTGATTTTGGACATCGGAGATCTTACTCGGCTTAGGTTCCTCCCAAGCTTTTGATCGCCCACTTTCCGGCCTGTCACTTCATGCACGCCTCCAGCCACCAGATGCTGGACCAAGTTGTAAAAAATGATTGGAACCATGACTCGCGGGTAGGAGACCAGCACAAGAGAGGCCAGGACCAGCCCGGTCCCGTTGTTATTCATCCCAAGTCCATACATGAGCGAGACACGTTCAGCCTCGTCTACCTTGAACAGACGGCTCAACCCATATCCGGAGGCAAAGGCCGTGATGCAGAGACCTGTGGTGATCCCCAACGTCACCGCCAAGAAGTCGAAATCGCGATCCGCCACCGCTTGGGGAAGCGAGACCGATCCATTCGAGTAGTTCAATAGCAATAACACGATGGAATTAATGAGTTTGATGAAGGGCATGACGGCCGTAAGTCGGGCTTCAGGAACTACGAATCGCACGCCAAGGCCCAGCACTGATGGCAGTACGATCCAGAGGCCCAAGAACGCTCCCGATCCGTAGGCGGCGAGGTCCTGCAGCACCGTCTCATACTCCTCCGACGCCATCTCCCCGAATACCTGCAGCGCCACCGGCGTGATGATAGGGCTCAGAACGGTTGAGGCGAGGACCAATCCTAAGCTCAGCGCCAGATTTCCATTAGAGTTCTGCGCCCAGGCAGTAGACGCGCCGGCAATCGGCATGGCGGCGACCAACGCGAGGCCAACGAGGATATGCTGCGCTTCATCCGGCTCATACCACAGCCGCATGACCAGGGTGACGCCAAAAATATAGATCATGGGGATGACCAAATTGGCCGCGAGTCCGGCCAACATCACCCTGCTTTTTTGCATGAGGGATTTTAAGTGCGACGTCTTCACGCCCAATCCGGCGTTAAACATGAGCGTGGCGAGGAGAAGCAGGAGCAAAGAGACATGGATTTTTGTCTGGAAAACTGGAACGTCGCCCACATTAACGTTCCTGATCCATAAGCCGGCCGTTGGAAAAACGGCGGCGATGGCATAGGCACTGATCAAGAACCAGAGCAAATGATGGTGGATGAATTGTGACAGAGCGAGGAGCGTGAATCTGCGATTATCCATATCTAGAACATGCTGAGTTGGCTCAAAATCAAATCCCGCCTTTGGCACCACAATAATTTAGGGTGGTGGCGCCTGACCGATGATGTGGACCCTGGGGCCCCGGGGGAGTGGAATCACACGGTCGTCGTCCGGCTCATTCCCTAAGACCCACACGAACAATTTCTCCGCGTCGAACAGTTCAGGATTCTTCGGCAGCCCATACTGTTCCTTCTGCATCCGCTCATCGTAGAGGCCTATGCAGCCGTGCGAGGCCGGATAGCCCGGCATGTCCCGTCCATGGATCCAATAGGACAAGCCTTCCCTATTTACATAGAATCGGAGCGCGTAATTCATCGGGTACGGCTGGTCCGTCCCTTCGATCGTATAGAGACCGGATTGATGTTGCAGATGGGCAGCGGTCAGACGGAACTTCCCCGTGGGCGTTTCGTTGAGTTCATTCCCGGAAGCGATGGGAGTCGAGAAGCGAAGGGCTCCAAATTCATAGGCTCCGAGAAACTGCTCCGTCAGATCGATCAGAATGAATTTCTCCTTCAGCTCTCCTGGCGGATAGACCAGTGGTAATGGAGTAAATTGCGTCAGATCCTCGAGCCGCCTCGGGACCTTAATCGAGACACCGGAGTGCGCGTGACGCCGATCGATCCGATTGAATCGTGCAACGTCCACCCAGTACTCGCCAAATATCTTCTCCAGCGATTCGCCGGGCTGGATGATACGGCAGTCCCACTCCACCGTGGCATCGCTAGGGTAATGAATCTCGCAGGGACCGCGCTGCTTCTTGGGGGAATCGGCTTGCGCGGAAACGGAAAGAAACGCGACCATCATTAGTGAGATGATAATCCGTGAACTCCTGAACGACCAGGGCATAGCGGTGGACATGATCGATACACTTGTGGGCGGCATCGCGGTGAATCATATAATGGGGTCCTCCAGGCTGTTCAAAAAGACCGTCCAGCAAGGCCGCAGCGAGTGAAGACCCGGAGGCGTACCCTCGGGGTACGTTGAGGGTCTGAACGATGCGAGAACGCTGCTGGCGGTTTTTTTCAACAGCCTGTTAAGACCAATACTGCGATGCCTTGGCATACCCAAACAACAGATCCCGCCGTGCCAGGATACCGACGAGCTTGCCGTTCCGAACCACAGGCACCCGCGTAATATAGCGATCCTGGAACAGATTCGCGACCTCTTCCAACTTCATATTCTCAGTGGCAGTTACCGGATGGGTGCTCATCATTTCAACAGCCATCACCTTCCGCAGATCCCGCCCCTCGATCATCGCCTGAAGCAGATCATACTCGCTTATCAGACCAACCAAGGTCCGGTCCTCTTCCACCACCGGCAGGCTGCCAAAATTTCGCTGGGTCATCATCCGGCTGATGGTCAGAGCATCGGTCCTGGAGCCACAGGTAAAGACCGCATCCTGCATCAATTGTCCCACCGTCAAAGTCTTCGGGTCGCAGGCCGTCGCAAGGAACTCCGTTTGTCGCATAACCCCTCCTTCTTATCCTCTATAATAGGAACGTGCAAATAGCAGGAACGCATTCCCGCGGGATGCTCAAAATGACCAGCCTTCTCACCCGCCCAACCCCGGCGCGCCAAGACGCGCCGTTCCACGGGCAAGGCCGCAGGGAGCAGCTAAAATGGTTCCTCCAAGCTTGCTCGTTGACGTTTCCCCAGGATGGCCCGGATGAGTCCCCCACTGCGCGCGTCCAACGAGGGCTTTCTCAAGCCGCGCGTTGCGCGAGCACAGGGGACTCACTGGGCCATCCCTCTCCTGCTGGCGGCCTTTTTCAGCGTCATGCGCGCCCAGCCGCCAGGTACGCACGTAGAACATCCCGCCTGGCAATGATGCCCACGAGCTTGTCTTTGGCATCCACCACCGGTACACGAATCAAATCGCTGGCTCTGAATACATGAACCAGCGTCAGAAGCATTGCTTCCGGGTGGATCGAATAGGGGTTAAACGTCATGATCTCACTCGCGGCAACGGCACCAAGCTTGCGCCCATCATCCAATGCACCCAATAGATCATGTTCGCTGACGATACCCAGGAGCTTATCTTTGGCGTCTACGATCGGCACAGCCCCGAACCCCTCGATCATGAGCGACGCGATGACGTCGCCTTTGGTCTTGAGATGAGCGGACTGCACATGTTTCTGCATAACCTGCTTGACCATCATCAGGCCAAACTCTTTCTTCCTACCTGTCCTGGCCTTCTTCTGTCTTCTTCTTTGTCGGCATGTATCCCTCCTCACAATTTATTTCGCAGGATAGTCTAGCGGCACTGGCGGAACGGGTTGATCTGGTTCATCTGGTTTGTTTTGTTCATCTGGTTAGTCTCGTGCAACCAAACGAACCAACCAAATAAACAAGAGAAACCAGCCGGTTCTCGCGCTTCACGCGCCATGGTCTGTGGCTCTGGCGGACTTTTTCCGCAGCCTGCTCATGGCTCATTGACCGATCGCTTCCCCGGACGGCGCAGCGCTCCCCCGATCTTCCGGCCAGCGGAGATGCACAGTCTTCATCTTTCCCGCTTCCACCGTCACCCCCTTGAGACCCTGCGTCCGATCCGCGTAGATCGCCGTGAGGTGATAGGTGCCGGACGGAAGTTCGACGAACAACCAAGGTCCGTTAACATGGTCACGGGGAATGTTGATCGGAGGTCCCCCTTTTGCCGACCGAATGGTGACCGCGACTCCAGCCAGAAAGGGTTTCCCTCCCGCAGTGAACACGAGCTTCAGCGAGAAAGGGGGATACTCGGCGGTACGTTCATCGATCCCAACCCCGGCGCTGAAATAGCGTGCACCTTCGGCCCGATAGAGCGGGAGCGAGTCTTTGAACACCTGACCGTTCACTTGATATTCCAATTCGAGAAACTCCCCGGACTCCCCGATTCGGGCGACCGGTCCCCCTTCGGCTAAACTCATTCCCCCACATAGGCTACTCCATAACGCAAGTACCGGAATCAGAATCTGTCTCATAGCCACCTCCTGGCAACTCTAGCTCTGACTACATGGCACGCAAGACCGGCGGGACGCGAGGGTTGATCTAGTTTGTTTTGTTTATCTGGTTAGTTTCGTTCAACCCAAAAACCAAACAGACCAAATGAACAAGAGAGACTGACGCCAATCACCACAGTGATGCTTTCCTTTCTGCTGCAAAACGCCGCACCATCAATAGGAACCGGAGTACCGTTTCTCTTCACAACCCCTCGAAACAGGGCTGATTCTCCTTCCTCACTCCCATGCGTCACAGGCACATACAATGCAGAACTGATACCCGGAATGGCCCGTGTGTTTTGGCGTCATTGAGGAAGGGAGCCTGTCATGCGAATTCTTTGTGCTGTGGATGGGTCTGAATGTTCACGGTGGGGAGTACAAGCACTCGAAGCGCTCGCCGACCGGGAGCCGGAGACTGTGACGCTTCTTCATGTAGTCGATCCCTCGGCCCTCCGAGCGGGCAAAGGCAGGAATCCCGTGGCAGAGAAGCGCGCCCTGGCCGCCATGGAGAAGGCCGGTGAAATCCTTCTCCGCGAGGCGGAGCGATTGGCTCGAGTCGCCCTCGGACAGGCCACGACCGGCCCCCGCACCAAATTTCACACCACCTTAGTCCATGGCCCCCTCGCCCGGACGATCGTGCGACAGGCGGAGCGGGTGAAGGCCGATCTCATCCTCATCGGGTCCCGCGGGTTGAGCGACATTCGTGGATTCTTGATGGGAAGCATCTCCCGGCAGATCGCGTCGATTGCTCCCTGTTCAATCCTCGTTGTGAAACAGCCGCTCCCGCGACTGACGCGTGTGGTCCTTGCGGTCGATGACTCGAAGCACTCCCGAGCAGCCGCTCGATTTCTTCGATCCCGCATTCTTCCGGAATCCGCCACGACCACCATCCTCTCCTCGGCCGAGAGACCGGTGACCGACTTGGCCGTTCGGTACTTGTCCAAAGCCCAAGTAGCAGAGTTGGAACGACCGGTCCTCGAACGAGCCACGCGACTGGTCACGGCATTGCGGGATGAATTTCTCAAAGAAGGCTACGCCGTCGTCACAGACGCGCAGATGGACCACGTCATCGACACCATCGTCAAACAGGTGGAGACGGATCATGCCGACCTCCTGGTGATCGGGTCTCGCGACTTGACTAAGAGCGAGCGGCTCTATCTCGGCAGCGTCTCGGAAAGTCTCCTGAGACACGCCCCTTGTTCCATCCTGATCGTGCGAGGCCGGCGTGCCTAACCTCGACGAGCTACCGCTCCACCAACTCACGGTTGCTGAGATCTTCAAACACCTGGAAACCAGTGAAGGCGGCTTGTCACCTGAAGAGGCACAGCAGCGGCTCAGTCGGTATGGTCCCAATGTTCTGGAGGAGCCGAGTCACTATTCATTGATTCGAGGATTCCTCCACCAGTTCACCCACTTCCTGGCCATATTGCTCTGGATCGCCGTCGCCCTGGCATTCACAGCAGAATTCATGAAGCCCGGCGAAGGGATGGCCACGCTCGGCTGGGCGATCCTCGGTGTGATCGTCATCAACGCCGTCTTTGCCTTCTTTCAGGAATATAAAGCGGAGCGCGCGGTGCATGCGCTCCATCGCCTCCTCCCTGCCAGAGCATGG
Source organism: Nitrospirota bacterium (assembly GCA_963782735.1). GTDB lineage: Bacteria > Nitrospirota > Nitrospiria > Nitrospirales > Nitrospiraceae > Palsa-1315. Next base: position 85,754 of record CAWAKW010000017.1, on the reverse strand, counting down.
GTGCTGCGAAGCAATCAACCGCATGACGTGTCGCGGAGCGAGATCGTGCCGGGTGACGTGCTCTTGATCGAGGAGGGAGAGCAGATCCCCGCCGACGCCCGGCTCATCGAAGCAGCCGACATGCGTGTCGATCTCTCCTCCCTCACAGGCGAATCCCAACCGAAACGGCGGACAGCGGAGCCGGTCATCGACGGACATCTCCTGGACATTCCCAATCTCGTATTCGCCGGCACGCCCGTACTCTCCGGTAGAGGTCGGGCAGTCGTGTTCGCCACCGGCATGCAGACGGAATTCGGCAAGATCGCCCGCCTCTCCACAAGCGTGGAGACAGGCCTCAGCCCGCTGCAGAAAGAGATCGCAAAAGTCACCCATATGGTCGCACTGCTGTCGCTCGTCATGGGTGGGGTCTTTTTCGTCATCGGTTTCTCCATGGGCTTGGGCTTCTGGATCAGCGCGATCTTCGGGATCGGCATCATCGTGGCGAACGTGCCGGAAGGACTGCTTCCCACTGTGACGCTGGCCTTGGCGTTGGGCAGCCAGCGCATGGCCGCATTCCGACTGGGCATCTTCACCAATCCGCTGATACTTTGGGGTATTGTCACTGAACTCACCCTCCTCGCGTTGATCGTCTACACCCCATTAGGAAATGCCATCTTTGGAACCAGCCCCTTGCCTGTCTGGATTTTCGGACCACTCGCGCTGGGCGCCCTTGTGCTGTTATTCGCAGAAGAAACCCGTAAGATCATCGTGAACCGATTCACAAACAGTCGCGCAGGCAAAGTCACGCAACAAGCGGGTACATCATGACCAGTAACCCCCAAGACCCGATTCGTGAGGTCCCTGTCACGGAGATCCTTCCCCCCGGATCTTCTTCAGCTCCGGCTCGCCATTCGTCAAGTCCATTATCCGACCACGAACACCGGCTCCCCGCCTCCATGCCCGTGCTCCCTCCACCACAGACCGGGCTCCGTGTTCCCTGGCTCATCGGCATCGTGACCCGCTCGCGATCATCGGGGCAGGAACCTGGTATTGGTGGATGGCCGGGACTCCACCGGTCCACTACAACACAGCGCTGGTCGATAGAGGCCCCATCACCGCGATTGTCACAGCCACCGGCACAGTCAATCCGGTCGTGTCGGTGCAGGTGGGCAGCCAAGTCTCCGGCAAAATTACCCAGCTGATGGTGGACTTCAATTCCGTGGTCACGAAGGGCCAGGTCCTGGCCACGATCGATCCGCAACCGTTCCAAGCGAGGGTGAGTCAGGCCCGCGCATCGCTCAAGAGCGGGCGTGGCAATCTGGCGAAAGCAAAGAACATGGCGAACCAGCGAAAACTCGAACTCGATCGCATGACGACCCTGCTCCGGCAGCAATTCGTCTCTCAGGCGGATCTCGACCTTGCCGCCACAAACTTCCGTGACGCCCAGGCCCAAGTCGAGGTCGAGCAGGCGCAGGTGGATCAAGCGGTGGCCACATTGGCCTCGGCCGAGCTCGATCTCGGCTATACGACGATCTATTCCCCGGTCAACGGCATCGTGGTGTCCCGCAATGTCGATGTCGGCCAAACCGTCGCCGCCAGTTTCCAAACGCCGACCCTCTTCGTGATCGCCCAGAACCTGACTCAGATGCAGGTGGACACCAACGTCAGCGAATCCGACATCGGAGGCGTGGCAGAAGGAAAACCCGCCAACTTCCGCGTGGACGCCTATCCCAAACAGTTCTTCGAGGGCACCGTGACGCAGGTGCGCAACGCGCCGATCAGCATCCAGAACGTGGTGACCTACGACGTGGTGATCACGGTGGACAATCGGGAACTCAAGCTTAAGCCCGGGATGACGGCGAACGTGACGATCGTGACGGCCAAGAAAGAAAATCCTCTACGCGTACCGAATGGGGCATTGCGCTTCCGGATGCCGGCGGTCCCGGTGGACCGCAAGGTCACGCAGGTGTGGGTAATGGATCAGGAGAAGCAGGTGCGGCAGACGGCGATCACTACCGGCATCGCCGACTCCCTCTTCACGGAAATCGCCGAGGGGACGCTGAAGGAAGGAGACCAGGTGATCCTGGGGATTGAGACGCCAGAAGAACAAGCCCAGAAGAAGTTGCCGCCGGGCTTCGAAGGCGGCCCGAGGATAAGATGAAAAGCTGGTCTGTTTGGTTGATGTAGTCTGTTCGGTCTATCTGGTCTGGCCGGTCGTTAACCAGAAGAACGAAACAAACCAGATAGACCAATACTCCACACCATGTCTTTTCTCTGGCTCACGACCTTGTCGGCCCTCCGCATCCTCCGCCGCAATCCGCTGCGCGCGGGGCTGACCATGCTCGGCATCATCATCGGCATCGGCGCCGTCGTGGCGATGGTCAGCTTGGGTCAGGGCGCTACCGCCTCCGTCCAGGCTGAAATCGCCAGCCTAGGCACCAATGTGATGATCATCGTCCCCGGAGCGACCACTGTCGGGGGCGTGCGCGGCGGACTCGGCTCGATTTCCACGCTCACGGTCGACGATGCGGAGGACATCCGGACCAAAGTCGGGAGTGTCACGACGGTGATATACGGCTCGCGATCCGTCTTGCAGGTCATACACGAGAACAAGAATTGGAGCACCGTCGTCGTCGGCACGACGCCCGAATTCCCCGACATCCGCAGTTGGCCGATTGCCCAAGGCAACTTCTTCACGCAGTCCGATATGGATTCCGCCGCAAAAGTAGTCGTGCTGGGAAAAACCGCGGCCCAGAATCTGTTCGAGCCGGGTGAAGAGATGGTGGGAGCCGAGATTCGCATCAGAAACACCCCGCTCCGTGTGATCGGGGTCCTGGCACCAAAGGGTCAATCGATCAGTGGTCAGGACCAAGACGACCTGGTGGTGCTTCCCTTCTCGACGGCTGAACGGAAAGTCCTGGGCACGAAGTTTCTCGGAACCGTCGGGATCATGCTGGTCGCCACGCAGACGCGCTATGAGATCCCTGCCGTCGTCGCGGACATCAAAGAGCTCTTGCGTGCACGTCATCACCTCCCCGCATCGGAGGAGGATGACTTCACCATCCGCACCATGGAAGATATCGCCAAGACCATCGCCGGCACGAGCCGGACGATGATGCTCATGCTGATGGGCATTGCGTCGATCTCGCTGATCGTCGGCGGGATCGGCATCATGAATATTCTTTTGGTGTCAGTCACGGAACGGACGAAAGAAATCGGGCTTCGCATGGCCGTCGGCGCGAAACGCGCGCATATTCTGCTTCAATTTCTGATCGAAGCAATCATCATGACCGCGATTGGCGGAGCGCTCGGCGTCGGTGCCGGAATCGGAATCGCGCGCCTGCTGACCACCATGATCGGATGGCCGACCATTATCTCTCCAGAGGCCGTCGTCAGTTCGTTTCTATTTTCTCTGATCGTGGGCGTCTTCTTCGGCCTATATCCCGCGAACAAAGCGTCGAAAATGAACCCCATCGAGGCGCTGCGCTACGAGTGAGGTCTGGTACACGCATCGCGCGAGCACATTCTGATTGTGCGGCCTCGGCGAGTAAGCAGGATGGTTTGGCTGTTCCTTCCCTCCAAGCTCGCTCGTTTCCTCTCCCAACCTCTGCGCCCGAACGTGACACAGAAAGGGCGGCCTGGGTGATCCCGTGCTCGCGGAACCCCCACTTCAGAAAGCGGTCGTTCGACGCGCGCAGTTTGGGATTCACCCAGGCCGCCCTTTCACTTCCTATAGTTCGCCCCAGCCCTATTCCTTTGCCTGAACCCCAGGATGATAGGTGCCATACACATACACGGGGATGGACAGGTGGCCGAGATGTTTTTCCAGCAGCGGCTTCACGTCTTTCCAGTCGAGCCCGCCCACGCCGGTGGCCAGACGCGGAAGCGCAACGCTCTTGAACTTTTCTGCTTCGATCACCTTGCCCAACTCTTTGAGACAGTGATTCACGTTCTCAATCGTGGCCCGGCCTGGCTTGTCCCCATGACTGGCAGCAGCCTCCTGAGTAAACAGATTCACTATCCGAACAGCTCCGACGCCGGACCAAGTCCATAACCCGCCGCTCTTGGGGGTAAACGTCTGAGAGTAATGCCTGAAGTCCTTATACATTGCCGGCCACTGCTCTCTGAGCGACAAGGCTAACCCGTTTGCAAAGTTGTCGTTCGGTGCGACGCCATGCGCCAGGGCCTCCGCCTTAGTCAGCAAAATATCTCCTGCCACTTCCTTCAACATGTCACGTCCTCCTCCATCAAGTTAGTAATGGGTCGCAAATTTTATCACAAAGGGCGAGATGGGTCTCCGCTGCACTCACACCACGAAATAGTTCACAGACACTCGTTTTCTTTTCCGATTGATTGAAGGGTTAGCCCGCATTATTCATGAGGACTTCTGCTGCAATCGCCGATCTGCTGCTACGACGAGCCTCCGGCCGGCGGGCTCGCCCCTCGGACCTTCCACGTACTGCACGAGTACGCATCGGGTCCTCCCGGCTCCGCGCGCCGGTCTCGCGACGCGGCTCAGCGATTTCGCAACGAACCGTCATGAATAATGCGGGCTAGGAGCGAAACGGTTTAACATCACCTGACTTGCGCAACATCTTGTTCACTTCGTCAAGGTGCAGTTCTTCGCCGACGATCATCTCTCGTGCATATTCTTCCAACAGAACGGACTTTCCCTCGGAGATTTTCAGAAGTTCGTAATAGGAGGCGGCGGCGGCCTTCTCATGCTCCAAGCTTTCCTGCAGGATATCTCCCACATCATGCTTCTCGGTTTCCAAGAGTGTCCCGATTTTCAGCGACGGGTGGCCGCCGAGTAAGGTGACCAGTTCCCCTGCTTTATACGCATGGGCAAGGCTCTCGTCAGCATTACTCTTCAGCCAAGACACGATAGGAATGCGGTTATAGCCATAGATCATGAGGGAGTAATGCGTATAGCGTACGACTCCCGCCAACTCATGCTCCATTATTTTATTGAGAATCCCAACCGCGCGTTTCGTGTCTTGATCGTTCATCTGATGCCTCCTGTTAGCAACATTATCCCGACTGAAGAAGCTGCGAATGGCATAGCGCCTGGCACGTCTGCCACATCTGGCCTTTGCAGCCCGGCACACCACCGTCAGCGATTCGTTGGGAGACAAGTCTACTGGAAAGCCCAATGCGTATCTACCTCGTTCTGTTCTTGGTAGTACGCAAGGCATTGATTACGACCGAGCGGCTGTCCAGCCCCCATGCAGATCATACGAACGTGTGATGGAATAGCTCTTGTCTTTATATCGTCTCTCCCCTATAGAATGGGCAGAGTTGCAAGTTAAACAATCGCCGGCTTCCGTGACGACCCCTCTCGCAGTTGTATAGGAGTGTCTGCTATGAAAATGCTACTGATCGTCTTTCGTCAGTCGATGGTAGAGCACATCCATGCCCTACTGAAAGAATATGAAGTCAACGCGTTTACTGAACTGCACAATGTAGCCGGCAGAGGGGAGACCGGACCCACCGTTCAGTTCTTACTGTCACCCGGCGCCAACTGTATGATCTTCACCGCGGTATCGGAACCGCTTGCCTACCGCCTCATCGATGGGTTCACGCGCTTGAAAGCGGAACAGGGAATGCCTCAGCATGACAATATCTTCCCTCTTCACGTATTCGTCCTCCCCTGTGAGCAAGTAGTCTAGCCCGCATGATTCATGAGCGTTTCTGCTGCAATCGCCGACCCGCTGCTATGACGAGCCTTCGGTCGGCGGGCTCGCGACGCGGCTCAACGATTTCGCGACGAACCGTCATGAATAATGCGGGCTAGCCACGGACAGCGTATCTGCCGCCGTTCGGTATTACCAGCACACAACAAGGTGAACAAGACGACCATCCCGCGCGGGGATGAGGGCCAGATCTGCTAGATCTCTGCCACCTGCTGATCGGCCATCATGCGCTCCCTGAGAGTCCTATTCACATTGCGCCCGGCAGAGAAGCTTACGTCTGCGACGCCCAAGACGACGTGAAATCTCTTCATGGCTCTCCCCTCAAGCACACGCACGGACAAGGCCGTCAAAAACAGCAAGTCCTTGTTTTTTGCGTGTTTCCGTCTCTTCCTCGGAGCCGTCAAGATCCGTACCATCTGCTAAGCTTGTCTTAGTAAAGGTGCCAAAACCTTGGCGCAAGAAGGGGAATTGCGATGTGGCTTCGTTATGGTTCAGGGCTCTTGATGATGGCACTGCTAGGGGGATGTGCGATGGTGAATGGCACACCGCCGCCTAGTACTGCACCAGTATTTCAAGCCGATGCGACCGACACAGCAATCTTGCAAACCGTACATCGAGAGCAAGAAGCGTTGCTGAGCACCTGCACACAAAACCGATCCTGCGATCAGGTGCATTTTACACGTGCAATGATCGCGTTATTCCAGAATGGAGATGCCGCAACGGCGTCTTTTCAACAGGCGATTGCCGTTGCGCCGGAAGGGCCTTTCGCGGATTCAAGCGCGCGCTGGATTCGGTTTCTTGCCAACCGGACTTCCCATCCCGACTCCGTCGACAAGCCCAACGGGGCATTAGCGGTGATGAAAGGGCTGGTACGGACATGGCTGGGACAACAGCGTGTGGCAAATGCGTCTGTCACATTGCGGGCTAGGGAAACAGCCGGAAACGCGGACCTATCAGTACACAGTCTTCAGCTGCGGATTCGTAGTCGCGATAAGAAGATTGCGGAATTGACGGATCAGCTCAGCGCCCTGAAGCAGATCGATTCGGACGCACATAGGAACAGCAAGCTGAGTCTGTCGAGGACGCTATCCAAATAATCACTGTCAGCCCCTCACTCCTCGAGGCTTGGACGAAGAAGGAAGGGTCCATAGACCATGGCAAACAACAGATAGGCCCCACTCCAACTACCTGCCGCTACACTCAATACAAGATTGGTCGGGAGGTCCGTCATCGGACCGAATACCCTCAATACAGCACCCAGGTTGACCAGCATATAGATGAGGACCGTCAGAGGACCCGCGTGCCGGGGACGCCCCGTATGGCCCAGACTGGCACGGGTCATCACTGCCAGAGTCATCGCACCCACGGCGCCGCTGGTAAATGCGTGCACCGCATCCTCTTTCGGCAGACCAATCCCGATGATCGAGCCACCTAGTATAAGCAGCGACAATGCAAACCAGCCATATCCAACGTGCAGGATCAGCACCAACGGCTCACGCCATGTGAGCCAGCCGTACCAGCGTACCAGACGACCCAGATTGGCCAACCCGGCCGCCACGAACATCCACCCAGTCGCCATGGAGTGCGGTTGAACAATCCAGAATACAACAGCGAATCCCACGAGCGCGATCGACAGGCCATCGTAACGGGAAAATGGTGCAGGCCGTTCCGCCCTGCCGGATTCAACCAGTAATTCGTCGGTAAAGTTGGGAATCAGGCGCCCGCCGATCAGCGTCAGCAGCATCATGACCATCGCGAGCGCCATGCGCTCGGGACGATCCGTCTCCGCCCCGCTCAGGTTGAGCACATGGAACAGGATGTTGGCGCCGGCCAGGAGACTCACCAGCGCCCCCATCGGCGCACGATCCCAGCTTTTCGACGCGGCAATTTCTCGCCAGACCAGCCCCGCCACCGCGACAAGAAACCCCACATCGACAACTGCGGACACGAGGGGCGAGAACCATGGCATGGCAATCAGCAGACGTCCGGCCAGCCACAGGGTAACGAGCAGCATCAACTCATGCCCTCGAATCGGCGGACGATCGGTCCAGTTGGGAATGGCCGTGAGCATAAACCCTGTGATCACTGCGGGGAGAAAGCCGAAGACCATCTCATGCACATGCCAATTCCGAGCGGGAGAGAGTATGTCCGAGCCGCCGACCCCAGCAAGGACCAGAATCCAGACAGGGATCGCCACACCGGCAAACAGCGCAGCACCAAGAAAAAACGGTCTGAACCCATACGAAAAGATCGCAGGCCCCTGATAGCTAGAACTCTCGCTCGCCTGATCAGTCATAGATAGATACTCAATACTCAACACGTGCGAAACGTAACAATGACCGATGTGTCCTGTCTCAACAAACGGCGCTTAATCTCGGAGGCGATGCCGAACGCGTCAGAAGACTCACCAGACGAAATTCGAGCCAAGCTACGTGCTGCTAGCGACGCTGTCAACAGATGGTTGGTCATACACAGTATGCTGACCGACTGAGCGGCCAATCCGCCTGACCTTCGGTCTATAAACTTCACCCTCTCTCCATCATCACCCTATTCCCGTTCATGTATTATAATGGGGTGTCTCTTCCCTCGGCTCTACGCATCTGACATAGCCGCACTATATATTCAGAGAGGAGGAACAGTATGAGCACGGCAACGGTGGAAACTCCGATTCACCAAAAAGTATTAAGCTTTGTCGGCACGCCCCGGAAGATGCTGATCGGCGGCAAGTGGCTCGACGCCGCGTCGGGTAAAACCTTCCCGACCTATAACCCGGCCACAGGCGAAGTCCTGGCCCAGGTGGCCGAAGGCAACAATATCGACGTTGACAGGGCGGTCACCGCTGCACGGAAAGCCTTTGAGAGCGGCCCGTGGCGCACGCTCACAGCCTCGGAGCGTGGACAGCTGATTTGGAAGCTCGCCGATCTTCTCGATTCTCACCTGGAAGAATTCGCCCAACTGGAGTCGCTCGACAACGGGAAGCCGGTCGGCGTCGCCCGCGCGGCAGATGTGCCGCTAGCTGTAGACCACTTTCGATACATGGCTGGTTGGGCAACTAAAATCGAAGGCAATACGATCCCCATTTCGGTACCCTACACGCCCGGTGCCCAGTATCTCGCCTACACCCTGCGCGAGCCGGTCGGCGTGGTAGCCCAGATCATCCCCTGGAACTTTCCGCTACTCATGGCGGCTTGGAAACTAGGCCCGGCGTTAGCCGCTGGCTGCACCATCGTCCTAAAGCCTGCCGAGCAAACACCGCTGTCCGCCCTGCGACTCGGCGAGCTGATCTGTGAAGCGGGGTTCCCGGACGGAGTGGTCAACATCGTGCCAGGGTACGGGGAGACCGCTGGCGCGGCTCTGACAGCGCACCCGGACGTGGATAAGGTGGCCTTCACTGGCTCCACCGAAGTGGGAAAACTCATCCTGAGGGCGGCGGCAGGGAATCTCAAGAAAGTGTCGCTTGAACTCGGAGGAAAATCCCCCAACATCGTGTGTAGCGACGCCGATGTGGAGGCGAGCATACCCGGGGTTTCGAGCGCGATCTTTTTCAACCAAGGCCAGTGCTGTTGCGCAGGCTCCCGGCTCTTCGTCGAGAAGGGTATCTTCGATAGGGTGGTGGCGGGCGTGGCTGAGGACGCGAAGAAGATCAAGGTCGGACCGGGCATGGATCTCGCCACCCAAATGGGCCCACTGGTGTCGGACGAGCAGCAACGGCGTGTGCTCGGCTATCTGGAGTCGGGCTTCTCCGAGGGCGCCAAAGCGGTAGTTGGCGGACGCAAGCTGGGCAACAAGGGCTATTTTGTGGAACCAACCGTGCTGGTCGATACCACGCAGAAGATGAAGATCATGCAGGAGGAAATATTCGGGCCGGTTGTATGCGCAATGCCGTTTACGGACTTGAGCGAAGTGCTCCGGGCGGCGAACGATTCCATCTACGGCCTGGCGGCAGCGGTGTGGACCCGCGATGTCGGCAAGGCCCATCGCATCGCGGCCGAACTGCGCGCAGGATCAGTGTGGATCAACTGCTACAACATCTTCGACGCTGCGCTGCCCTTCGGCGGCTACAAGCAATCAGGGTGGGGCCGCGAAATGGGCCACAATGCGCTTGAACTCTATACGGAGGTGAAAGCCGTCACCGTGCGGCTGTGAACGATCACTGGGGCACGGAAGGATCGGCGAAAAGGGTACAGGCTAGTGTGCATGCACAGGCTCAGAAATCTTGGACGGCACGACCCGAAGCCCTATCTGCTATATTTACTGGAAAATCGCTAAGAGCTACAGTCGTGGACGTGCTGGATGAGATGCTGAGACAAGTACTAACCCGCATTATTCATGAAGCTTCTGCTGCAAGCGTGAATACGCGGCTGTGACGGACAGTCTCGCCGTTTATCCCTTTGACATACTGCACGAGTATGCCTCAGGGCTTCACGACTCCGAGTGCCCGTCTCGCTTCGCGTCTGCACACTTTCGCGACCAACCTTCATGAATAATGCGGGCTAAGGCCATTGTGGGTTGCCGAGTTGGCATAACGGCAATTTCTGAAGAGTCGCTTCCCCATTGTAGAGAAAAGCTCCCGCGTTATATGCTGCCGGAAAAGGTAGCTGATCCAGCGTTATGTCGGTATGAAAAGCTATGAGCCCCTCGCACGGAAGCGGTCTCTCACGTACCCGCGCTGCGTATTTTAGTCCTTTCAGAGATTGACGACTGGGATCTTGGCCTGCAGTTGAAAGCGAGCGGGCATACTATTGTCGCCTGGGCTCGCCCTAGGTGGAAGCGAAGCCCAAAGGGTGACGGCCTTGGTTATACGATCAGGACCATCCTCAGAGCTATGTTGTGCCTATCCAAACCGATACGGACGATTCAACCCCGGTTCGATGCCTGGAGATGGCTCGATAAGGAAAAGATCCCGCGCATTGCCTCCCCCAAGGTGAACTCTCCAAACTTTAATGAATATGTGAAGGGCTTGAACATTGACCTTATCGTGGTCTATTTCTTCTCTCAGATTTTAAAGGGGGATATTTTCAAAACTCCCCGGTTGGGAATCTTAAATTGTCACCCCTCACTGCTCCCTCGTTACGGAGGACCACATCCGGCATTTTGGATGATCAAGAATGGCGAGTCGGTGGCAGGGGTCACCGTTCATGTGATGACGGAAAAAATTGATGCAGGGGATATTGTCGCCCAACAAGAACTGGTTATCGGAGAGAGCGAGAATAATGGGCAATTGACGCAGCGACAACACCATGCAGCTGCTGCGCTCCTGACGGAATCCGTCAATGCCATGGCACAAGGGACCATCGACCCCAAGCCACAAAATATCTCGGAACGCAGCTATTTTGGAAAGTTTAAGGCGGCCGACACCATTCTTGATTGGAGCGGGTCTGCAAAACAAATTGCCAATCTATGGCGCGCGCTACAACCCTATGAACCTCTCGCAGCCCGTCTCAATGGGACAACCATCAAGATTTACGACGCGCAACCTCACGAGGGACCTCCGTCAGGGAGAGCTCCCGGAGAAATCATGTCAAAGCGATCGGGGAGACTCCTCGTACAAACCGGCAACGGGTATTTCGAGATACGGTCCTATGAAATCGTACCGTTTCACGGTTGGATCAATCGTATTTTACAAGAGTTCCTGCTGCCTGTCGGCAGCCGTTTTGATCTTGCTTCGTCACCAATGGGGCTAAACTCTAAAGCCGTCTCATGAACAGTGCGTGCAAACCCGACGGACACATTTATCCCCATCGTCGCGTCTCCGCGCAAAGTCTCACTTCTGCTCAGTGCATGACACTGACAGTAATTGCTTCATCCGTCTGCTTGGTGTTCAGCTCGTTGCTGGTCAACGCTGCCGAGCCGCTCACGCCCCTCGATAGAAGGTCATTCAAAACAATCCCGTTCGATCCGGCACCCTCAGAGGCACAACGGCGTGAACTCGATCGTGTAGTTGGTCTTTGCATGGAGACAGTTGAAAGAGAAGTGCCGGGTGGCCATTTCAAAGCCTATGCGGACGGCGGCATCGTCAATAGTGTCGGCATAGATAGAGAGAGATTTAAGTTTTGGAAGTGTATGTTGGAGAACGGACACCCGCTTGCCCCCATCAACAAATAAGGCAACGAGCGGTTGAGCGCGGTCCATGAACAACGACCGCTCCAGGCATGAAATTATGACCATTACGGCTCTCTTTGAACGCAGGAAGCAAAAGGTTTTGATTGTCCTTCTTTTGGCAATCACGATGAATATGATACCGGCGATATCGGTGTTGCGTGCTGAAGATACTTCACGTATCCCGATGCAATTGACGCAGATGAGTCAGGCGCCACGGAAAGGGCCGTTCCTTGAAGGCTCGCAAATTGTGCGCCCTTCGCTAAGGGAGCGAGAGGCCATCCACCAATTGCTTGCTCTCAAACCGGGCCCAAAGACTCTGAAAGATGCTGATAGGAAATACTTGCAGAATCTGCGAGACAAGGGAACATGGTATGGTTTCGAGCAACGAATGGTGCATGAAATATGGGCAGACGTGAACGGCAAGGAGTGGCGTGAGACTGAGGGGCCTTAACAGGATGCAGAAAAAGTCCGCCAGCGTCGTTCTCGCATCGCTTAGATCCTCAACGTATTCCAGCGAATACGCCCGGTCTTCACTCGCTGCGGCCCCTAGAAGCCAATATATTGGGACAAAGTGGAGTCATTCGAATGAAATGGATCGTCTACATCCTGGAGTGTTCGGACAACAGCCTATACACCGGCATCACCAATGATCTGGAGCGGCGACTGGAAGAGCACAGGACAGGCCGAGGTGCAAAGTACACGAAACACCGAAATCCATTGCGGGTACGGTATGCCGAATATCAACGCACCAAAAGCGCGGCGCTCACACGTGAAGCCGCGATCAAATCCCTAGCCCGGTCAGAAAAACTGGCCCTCATCTCCGCACAGCCCACAACCAAACTCCACGGCTAACCCTTCCATTTTCTCTACTGCGTGGGCAGCAAGATGCAACACCATTGCTCTCGCACCACCAATCAGGTCAGAGCTGAACAACGATGAGTAATGGCGGGACATACATGAAACTTCCCGCGCAGACGAGCCGATCAGAAAAGTGGAATGTACCGATTTCCCGGTTCCTGCGCTGCAGGGGGATGAGTCGATCGAGCGCTGAAACCGTACTATTCCCGCTGTTCACTTTGCCATCGCCACCCGATACAATCACTATGATGTGGCCCCTCGTCTGCTACAACGCCACCAATCTTCATGGTTACATTGCCGAACCGGGTGATCAGAAACAAGAACCGCCGCGAGTGGACTTTCTTAACTGCCTGCTAGGAGGATGACATGTTCGGCCCAATCACGCTCCCCTTCGGAGCCAAAATGCTGTTCAATACCGTCAAGCTCAAGCCCGGAGTCACGTTCGAGGATGTTGAATTGGCCGTCGGTGAACTCTGCAGCGTCGTTAAAGGAACCTATGGAGGTGACAAAGGCGGATTCCTCGCTGGGCAAGTGTTCAAGTTCTCCGGCTTCGTATCAAACGAGGGATCTCTCGCTGCATCCAGAACCGCTGACGACCATTACGTCATTGTTACATATTGGCGCACATTCGAAGAGCATGAACGATCCCATGCGGACGAAGTCTTCAACAACAAATTCACCGCACTGGCAGCCATGTGTTCCGACACCAAAGAACTGGGGTACGACATGCTTTGGCAAGGCGCGGCAGGAAGCTGATTACGAAGGCGACCACCACCCTGAAGACTATATAAATGGGTGCGTCATACGATTCCCGCAACCTGGCTTTCTAGGCCAATCGAGGAACGGTTGACCGAGCCCCTCCATCGGCGTAGCATAATCTCCTGACGTTCCAGTGAGGGTGGCTGCCGGCTTTCCCGCACGCTACTCGTCATCCCGTGCGCCGGATCTCGCACAGTCCCCTTCACTCCTACGCCGGATTCTTTGTCGTAGCGCAATACCGCCCGGATGCGGATCCTTTAGAACGAGGGTCCCCATGGTAATTGTCAGCCCCCGAGTCCTCCTTCCCTTCTTGGCACCGATCCTTGTGCCAACTGTCTGCTCCATGCTTGCATCGAATCCCCTTCAGGCCGCTGAGACCCCGTCCTTTCTGCTGGCCACCGGTGCGTTTACCGAACGTCACTCTCCGCCAATTACCTGGCTGGATAACCTCGATCACAGTCTGACGACGTACTTCACGGAGAAATATCCCGCGTACGACTTCTCGCCCTACGCGCAGGAACTGATCCGTATCCGTAGTGCGGTTAGCATGGGGGACCGGTGGCGTGCCAAGCGTGAGATGGGAGTGTTTCTCACAATGCTGGCGAGTCATGCCTATGGCCTGGGGGATGATGCGGCGAAAGAGTTAGCGGTGCTTTCGCAACAAAGCATGCCGGACGAGGAGTTCGGCATTGTCTATCCCGGATCGGGAAAAGAGCCATAAATGGAAGGAGGCCGCGCCGGAGGTGCAGTGAACGTCCGAACATCAGGAGGAGGATCTGATCATGGCTTCGCATACACCCGTCACTGATCGCATTCTCGGAGCAGTCCAACGCAAGCATGGGTGCGATCTGGATACGTTGACAAACAGTCTCTCCGACCTATCGTGGGGCCAGGTCTTTCTTGAAGTCGATCGGCTAAGCCGGGAGGGAGAGGTCCTGGTGACGCTCGACACCGGAGGTCGCTACATGATCCGGCTGCCGGAGAACAAGAAGGGACGCGCGACCCACTACGTCCGGTCCTGATCAACGAAGGGGTTGCAGGGGATCGCGAGCGAGGAAGGACATCCTCACTGATCCTCAACTGCTCACGTCGCCATTGAATGTCGTGAAGCGAGCCTCCTGAAGCCTATCCAAAAAATCACCGTATCTCGTAAGGCGTATTTCGTATCTGGTTTCAGATCAGACCCACCGAAAAGACGAATGACGAAATGCGGAGCCTGGAGGACAAAAGACACGAGTCGAGTTGATCTGCTGGCTAGTTCTTGGCTGGGGCGATTTCCGATGCCAGATGGAGGACTTCCGTCACGGCCAGTTCTTGGCCTTGTCGCGAATTGCCGGAGCGCAGGAGCTTGTCACCCAGACCGACCGCCAGATTGCGGTAGATGATGACGCCGATGTCTGGGCGGCGACGGATGAGATCCGCCAGATCGCGCTGGAGCAGTTCGGCCGCCTCCACCTGACCTTCGGCTGTGGCCGTAGCGGAGTGGGGCCTGGCCGAGAGGAGCGAGACTTCGCCACACGTCTCCCCGGTGCGGACGGTGCCGATGGTGACCGGAGGGGTTCCGCAACTGATGGCGACTTGCCCGTGCAACAGGATGTAAAGACGGTCGGCCGGATCGTGCTGCATGAAGAGGCGTTCGCCGGCCCGCACTTCGAGCACCGTGCAAACTCCGGCGAGCCTGGTCGCCTGTTCGCTGTTCATCCCGTGAAACAATGGGATCTCCTTGATCGCCTGTGCCATGCGCGGTGCAATGACGCAACTGGAAAAACCACGCATCACGATGTCGGCGACGGCCTGCACCGGTTCCGTCAGCGCAAGCGGCCCCAGATCTTGCAACTTGTTCAACCGCACCATCTTCACGATGTCGAGCCGTTCTACTTGATAGAAAACCATAGCCGGCACATAGGCGACCGGAAGAAAGTTCAGCTCCAATAGCGTGCGCTGCATCCGGGGGGCATAGGCGCTGACGTCGATTTCGATATATTCGATGCCCATCTCTTCCCGACACTTCCGTTCCAGCTCGGAGAGAAGAAATCGCACGACGTCGTCGGCCAGAGCGATGAGCTCGAATACGCGGACGGTGTGCTCAACCGGATCCATCGTGTAGCCGACAGCCCCGACGATGTGGCCGCCAGACCGGGCCAGAAAGTAACTGGTTTGCCGCGCCTGGAGTTTGAAGAATCCATAATCGAGCCGCATGGGGCCGAAAATTTCCCGGTTGCGCACTCGCCCCCGCTCAATGCGCAGCAAGGCCGGATAGCCTTCGGCCTGCAGCTGTTCGATGGTGTAGTCGCCCCCGGTAGGGTACGGGGCGGAATCTTCATCGACAATGAAATCAGGCGTAAGAGGCGGCTGGCTCATCACGAGATTGGCTAAGGCGTAGGCCTCGGGAATGATCCGCGGATTGTTGCGGCGCAAGGCCAGCGCGTCGCCGAAATACCGGGCCAGCAACGCGAAGCTCTCGCGGTGGCGGAAGAAATGCTTCAGTGGCAAAAAACCGGTTGGGATGAACCCCTGCGCGAGGCTGATCTGCTGGGCGTAGGGATGAACGGTACGCGCGACGACCAGCCCGACGTGCAAGCGGTTGTGGATGGCTTCGAGCCGCTTGTCCATGAGCAGCTTGCCGATCTGTAACCGGCGATAGTCCGGATGGACGGCGAGACGGCCGAATTCTCCGACGAGATCGGAATGGGCCCCGAAGTCGAAGAGCACGGAGGCTGTGCCGATTACCCGGCCCGTATTACTCTCTTCGGCGACGAGAATCAGCGCGTCGTCCGTGAAGACAGAGCGCTTCAACCAGAGTTCGTCGTACACCTCATGGTGGGGATAGTCGGCCCCGTAGACCGCGAGAAAGATCTCGCGGATCTGGCCGACGTCTTCTTCGCGGGCTTCTCTAATGCGAATCATGACAGCCCTATGCGCTAGCAGAATGCTGAAAAAGACCGCCAGCGTTTTGGAAGGTTAAGGCTTAGGTCAAGGCTGAGAGAAAATGAGTCTGATCTTCGCTCAACCTTGACCTCGACCTTAGCCTACATCAGAAGTTGCGGCCTTGCTGGACGGCCTTTTTGAGCATCCTGCATGGGGTGTTCTCCTCTTATTCCAGATGTACAGACCATCGAAGTTCTAGCGTATCAAAATAGTTTTTCCGCAGCCTGCTGGGTCAGGAACGGGGCGTTTGCTCGCTGAGCCGCTGGCCGGCGATCTTGGCAATGGCCTGGTAATAGGCCGCGCCGACGGCCAAGGCCTCTTCGTCGAAATCGAACTTGCTGGAGTGAGCGGGAAAGCCTTCCTTGCCCGGAACCTGACTCCCGAACCGGACATAGGCGCCGGGAATGATTTCCATGTAGTAACTGAAATCCTCCGCGCCCATGTTGGCCGTCTTGAGCGGCAACACGTTGGCCTCCCCCACCGCCGCGACTGCCGCGCGGCGCGCCAAGCCCGCCATTTCAGGCGTATTGATGAGTGGCGGCGTGCCTTCATTCACGGTGACCTGGATCTTGGCTCCGTGCAACTGGGCGATCGATTCGGCAATGCGACGGATGGAGGAGAGGAGTTGTTGCCGGACAGCAGGATCCTGGGCACGAACCGTCCCCTCCAGCTTGGCCTGTCCTGCAATGACGTTCGGCGCGGTCCCCGCATGGAACTGACCGACGGACACTACCGACGGACGGGCCGGATCGACCTCGCGTGAGACAATCGTCTGCAGCGCCATGATCATGAGACTCCCGACCACGACTGCATCGATGCTTTCATGAGGACGGGCTCCGTGTGCGCCCTGGCCGATAATCTCGATTATGAAATTATCCGACGATGCGTTGACGGCGCCTTCGGCCACAACGATGGCCCCCGGATAATAGTGGCGGTCCAGATGGCCGCCGAAAATCATGCCCGCGCCCTCCAGCGCCCCTGCCTTGATCATGGCCAGCGCACCGGTACCCTTTTCCTCTGCCGGCTGAAAAATCAATCGCACGGGAGCCGGCAGGTCTTGCTCTTCCGAAAGGAGCGCCGCCGCGCCAAGCAACATCGTTGTGTGCCCATCATGGCCACAGGCATGCATGACACCATCGTGGACCGAGGCGAATTCCAAGCCAGTGTCTTCCTGAATCGGCAGCGCATCGGTATCGGCACGCAAGACGACGCAGGGTACTCCGGCACGTCCTGGAATGTCGGCCACGACTCCGTGGCCGGCGATGTGAGCCTGATACTTAATGGCCAGCCCATCGAAAAATTTGCAGATCACGGCGGCGGTGTTCGCTTCCTGCCCACTGAGTTCCGGGTACTCGTGGAGCACCCGGCGAAGCTGAATGAGACGGTGTTGTAGCGGCTCAGGAATCAACGGCATGATTGCGACCTAGGAGTCTACGGAAAAACTGTTGTGGCACGGTGAAAATTCAGTTGTCCCCATTTCTAGGACAATAGCAGGATGCTCAAAAAGGCCGTCCAGCAAGGCCGCAACTTCTGATGTAGGCTAAGGTCGAGGTCAAGGTTGAGCGAAGATCAGACTCATTTTCTCTCAGCCTTGACCTAAGCCTTAACCTTCCAAAACGCTGGCGGACTTTTTCAGCATCCTGCTAGGCGATGAACGTACGACGGCCTCTAGATATATCCTTCGCCGGATCCGGCCAGGCCGGCGACCTGAAGCAACTGGCTCATGGTAGCACAGAGAGAACGGCGGTTTCCGCAGCGGGATCGCCACTTCTCCGCTCGCTCGTTTGACCTGGTGTCTCACTGCGCGCGTCCAACGAAATCTTCTGATTCCACCTCTCTCTCCAGGGGAGTGGCCGAGGCTGCCCTTTACTGCGCGCATCGAGCGATATACATGTTCCCTCCAAGCTTGCTCGTTCTCTCTCTAGGGATGGGGGCTGATGGATCTTCCACTGCGCGCGTTCAACGAGGGCCTTCCGAGGCCGCGCGTTGCGCGAGCACAGAAGATCATCAGGCTCCATCCCCTCCTCTGTTCTGCGAGCAAGAAGGGCACCTGGCCGCTCCCTATTCTCTCCTCCCAGCTCTCCCCTTTCTCTCATCGGAGGGCGGCCTGTTTGGTCTCCCACTGCGCGCGTCCAACGAGGGCCTTCTCAGGCCGCGCGTTGCGCGAGCACAGGAGACCAACAGGCTGCCCTCTTTCCTCTCTATTCGAAGAACTTCCTCACCCCCGCCTTAATCTGGTCCAGCCCCTGGCGCAAATCGGTTTCAAGCACATCGGCCTTGGCCTGCACCCCCACGCGCTTGGCCTTGAGCTCGTCCTTGAACGACACCAGCTTAGTGAGTAGCTCCTGCTTCTTTGACTCCAGCGTGACTTGCTGCTTGGCTTTCTCGCTCTCAAAGCGGCCCTTGAGTGCCTCAAACTCGGCTTCGAGCGTGCTCGTCCGGCCCACGAGATCCTCCCAAACCTTGCCTGATTCGAACGAAGCCCCTTTCAGTTTCTGCTCCGCAACAGATTCGAACTCATTCAGAGCCTTGAGAATCTTCGTCCTCTGCTCCTCGAACGTGTCGCGGGCGTCCGCCTTGCCGAGGGCCAACTGGACTTGCAAGTGTTCGAGCTTGGCCTGCACTTCAGTCTTTGCCTGCTCTGCCATCTCCTTCGACTTCTGCACGTCGGACTGGACCTGCTTGAGCAGGTCTCGTAGCTGTTGCTTGCGCTGCTCCAGCCGCTGCTGCGCTTGATCTTTCGTCTGGGTCAGTTGCGCTTCAAACGCCAGCGCCTGATGCTCCAACGCATCCAACTTCTTGTCGAACGATGCTCTGAGATCCTTGATTCGCGACATGAGATCCTCCTTTGTGTGAAATGGAACATACAAACCAGCTACATTCTTCTGCCGAGCGTGGCATGATATCGTCGCCAAAAGCAGCGAAGAGAGAGTTTTTGCTTGACCTTGCACTGGACTGCCAGCACGCCATGACAATCCACATAATCCCTCCCTGCGTCGCGCAGTGTCGCGTCAAGCAATGGTCCCTTTTGCGCCAGGAACCCAAGAGCCAGGGCTAGGGAGTCTTTGCGCAACGGAACCCATAGCCGAAATGCCGGTTCGTCGGCTGGGCAGCGAACCGGTGCGCGGAACGCAGGAACTCAGGAACGTAGAGCCAGGACCCACCCCGCACCACCTTAGACTCACCAGTTGTCGGCCCTATTGGATTCCGCCGCGGGCTGTTCTTGTAATAGTCATAGTCATACCAGTCGCTGACCCATTCCCAGGCATTCCCGGCCATGTCATAGATGCCATAGGGACTCCTGCCCTCTTCGAAAGACCCTACCGGGACCAAGGCCAAATGGTTGTTCCATTCCTTTCTTCCGTAATTCGCGTGGAGCCGCGTAGGTGCTTCATTACCCCAGGGATAGATGCGCCCATCCGTCCCCCGCGCCGCCTTCTCCCACTCGGCCTCCGTCGGCAGCCGCTTGCCGGCCCATTTGCAGTACATGACAGCATCCTCCCAATCCACGTTTACAACCGGGCGTTTCTGATGTTGGGATTGATTCATAATATACCAGTCCGGCGGTTCCTCCATGTCTGTCGCCTCCAGATATTTGGCGTACTGTCCTACCGTCACCTCGTACTTGTCCATGTAGAAGGCATTGAGGTAGACGTGATGTGCGGGCATTTCGTCATCTGCCAGATTACTCCCCATCGTGAACTCTCCTGCCGGCACCAGCGCCATCGGCACCCCTTGCATACCGGCCTGCCCTTCCCCTCCCGTCAATCCGTCTAGTCTCAGCATGCTCGGCGAGGCAGTCGATCGCCGCTGTGAGAGTTTCGCTAGCAACTGTTGATAGACAGCCTGTTGCTCTTCGTTGAGACCCATCTCGTTGGCAGTGTTCAGAATGTCCTCCGCCTGCTTCATCCTGTCGGGCGAAGCCTTCCCGCCTGCGATCAGATCCTTCACTTCGTCCAGCAACCGCCACACCTTCACTTCGTCCAGCAACTGCCACACCTTCGCTTTGTGTAACCGTGGTTTAGCCGACCCGGTCACTGCAGCTTTGGCATCCAGTTCCAGCGCGGTCTCGTAATGTTCTTCCGCGCATGCCCAGGCTTTCAAGCCCCGACAGGCCTCAGCCAAGTAGAAATGCGCCTGTGAATTCGACGGATCTTTCTTCACGCCGGCTTCCAGCGCCACGCGCGCCTCTGTATACTGTTTTTTCTTCAGCAGTTCCGCCCATTTGGCAAATTCCTTATCGCCGGTATGGGCGGCCTGAGCGGTTACGGAGTTAGCGATCATCCCCGACCACATGAAGAGACACAACACAGTCAGCATCCTCACCATCTGCCTCATGGAAGCTCCTCTCCCAATTGTGATTCCTTCGTGGATTCGACCTCGCCTGCTGGCACAGATCACGAGTCATGACAAACCCGGCGAGTTTACCAGAAAACGAAGACGGGGGTCATGAGCTCAACGGTTCCCCTCTTGCGCCCGTCGAGCGACCACTACGATGCTCCCCCAAGCTTGCTCGTTATCTCTCTAGGGATGGGGGCTGATTGATCTTCCACTGCGCACAGCTTTCTCACCCGCCCACCCACTGGCACGCCGAGACGTGCCATTAGCCCGGGCGAGGGCCCTCCAATCCTCTTTACCTCTCTTGAAGGGAGTGGCCAAGGCTGCCCTTTACTGCGCGCATCGAACGAGCACCGTTTCACCGTGCGCGTTCTGCGAGCAAGAAGGGCACCTGGCCGCTCCCTCCCCATCCTTCCGAGGCCGCGCGTTGCGCGAGCACAGAAGATCATCAGGCTCCATCCCGTGTTCTGCTCCGCGAGCAAGGGATCAGCACGGATATCATTCCACCCATTTTCTTTTCTCCAGCTACCCCTGCCGACCACGAGGCCGATCGCATCGCTTCACTTGGCGAGGGTCCGCACATAGGTCAGCACGTCTCTGCTCTCTTTCTCCGAGAGGCGGACCTCCCAAGGCGGCATGTTCGGTTTGCCGTCATGGATAGTCTTGATCAGGTCGGCATCGGATTTCTTTCTGGTCGATGGTGATGTGAGGTTAGCCGGATCCGGTCCACGAAGAAACTTGTACCCATCCCCTCCACCCTCCGGCCCGTGACAACCGGTACAGTACCTGACAAACAAGGTCTTGCCGATGGCCACATCGCCCCTCTGGGTCTTGGGCTCAGCTTGTCCTAACGCCACAGTCCCGAATAAAAGGCCGCTCACAAGCCCGACTGTTGCCATCTTAAGCATCCAGCTCCGCTTCATAACATTTCTCCCGTTCGGTGTGCCCTACCGGCTGCACGCAATCGAAGCCCCGCCTTCGATGTGGCAGATCGAGCCTCCAGACCACTAGTCCGGTTGTCGATCGATCCCCGCTTTGATGGTCACGAATCGCCAAACCCCGACCCCCAGGAACAACATGCCCGTGACCAGCGAGACCACACCCAGCGCTTGAAATCCGACCCCCTCCAGCCACCACACAGCCGGAATTCCAACGGCAAAAAACCCCAGCGCAGTTCTGATGTACGACAGCAACGTGCGCTCGTTGGCCAACTCGGTCCGTTGCCGGGCCAGCCGATCCCGCACAAGAGTGTCCGAGCCCTCAGGCATAGAAGATCTCCGATTTCTCGCCGGAACGATACTCTATCGAATGGTGAAGCTCAACAGATGAGCAGTGGAGTCAGACCTCCGTCGCTCCCTCCTCTCCAAGATTACTTATACTTTCCTCACGGGAGGGTAGCCTGGTCGATCCTCGAATGCGCGCGTCCCATCGAAAGGTCAAGGCCAAGGTCGAGGTTAAAGTTCGAGAATACGCCTGATCGGATTGATCGTCGCTCAACCTAAGCCTCAACCTTAAGCTCCTTCTATGGTGAAGGACGCACGTTGTGCGAACACGGGAGATCAACAGACCACCCTCTTTTTTCCTTCCAAGCTCGCTCCCTTCCTCTCTCAAAGGGGCGGGCTCGTGGGTCCTCATCTGCGCGCGTCCAACGAGGGCCTTCTGAGGCCGCGCGTTGCGCGAGCACGGAGGACCCACGAGTCTGCCCCGTCACACCCACTCCGGCGCATACTCCTTCCCTGCTTCTTTTTCTGCGAACCATCGATACAGGGCCGGCAAGACCACCAACGTGAGTGCCGTCGAGGTAAAGAGGCCGCCGATGACGACGGTCGCGAGCGGCCGCTGGACTTCGGCTCCGATCCCCTGCGCGAGCACCAATGGCAGCAGACCCAGCAACGTGGTCATCATCGTCATGACGACCGGGCGAAGCCGGAGGACGCAACCGCTGACGATAGCCTGGTCCATCTGTGTGCCTTCATTGCGCAACTGATTGATATAGGAGACCAGCACGATCCCGTTCCCCACCGCCAAGCCAAAGAGTTCGATAAAGCCGATGGAAGCCGGCAAGCTCAGATATTGCCCGCTCAGCCACAGAGACACGACGCCCCCGATCAAGGCGAAGGGGAGATTGATCATGATCAACGTCGCGTAACGGAGCGAGTGAAACGCCCAGAAGAGCAGAAAGAACACCAGCCCCAGCGTAATAGGCACCACGATTGCCAGCCGCTCGTTGGCCCGCTCCATGTTCTCGAAGGCTCCGCCCCACGTCATCTGGTACCCTTCAGGCAGGCGCACTTGCGCCGCCAGTTTCTTCCGCCCTTCATCCACGACGCTGCCGATGTCGCGCCCGACGACATTGAAGCCGATGTAGATGCGGCGCTTCACGTGCTCCCGGCTGATGCTGAACGGCCCTTCGCGCATCTCGATCGTGGCGAGCTCGCTCATCGGGATCAGCGCGCCGGACGCCGACTTCACCCGAATCTCTCCGATGGTGCCGATGCTGTTGCGTTGCAGTTCCGGGAACCGAAGCGTCAATTGAAACCGCCGCTCGCCTTCGTAGACATGGGTCACCGCCTTGCCGCCGATCGCGATGGTCACGATCTCCTGCACGTCGGCCACGTTAATGCCGAAACGAGCAATCTTCTGCCGGTCAATGTCGAGCGTCAGATAGGGCTGGCCGGCAATCTGCTCGACTTTGATGTCTTTGACGCCGTCGATCAGCTGCATCAAGGCGGCAATCTCCTCCGCCTTGTCGTGCAGCACATCGAGATCCTCCCCGAACAGCTTAATCGCGCATTCCGCCCTGACGCCGGAGATGAGCTCGTCCACCCGGTGTTGAATCGGCTGGCTCATGAGCACGGAGATGCCTGGGATCTCCGCCAGCTTTTTCCGGATGGCGTCGGTCAATTGCGGCTGAGTGGTCGCCGTCTTCCATGTGCTCCGATCACTCAGGGACACGATTGGTTCGCTCTCGTTCAGTTCCTCCGGCCCTACAGCGATCTCGGGCCTGCCGATCTTGCTCACGGCCATACGGACTTCTGGAAACTCCAGCATAACCTTATGGGCTTGTTTCTCCATCTCTATGGACTCCGGCAGCGAGACGCTCGGCAGCCGAACAATCTTGGGCGTCAGAGTGCCTTCTTCTAGTAGTGGGATGAACTCCCGCCCCACAAATGGAACGAGGGCGAGGCTGCACAGCACGATCGCTGTCGAGCCGCCGAGCACGAGACTGCGATGCCGGAGGGTCCAGGTGAGCACCGGCACATAGCGCTGTTTCATCCAACCAGTGAAGCGCGTTTCTTCCGGATGGTCTCCGCGCAAGATCAGCGATGCGAGCACCGGCGACAGGGTCAACGTGACCACGACCGAGGCCAAGAGAGCGATCACCAACGTGTAGGCCAGCGGTGCGAACATCTTCCCTTCCATGCCGTGGAGCGTCATCAGCGGCAAAAACACGACACTGATGATCAGAATGCCGAACAGGATCGGCCGGCCCACTTCTTTCGTGGCCTGAAGAATCACCTCCGACGTACTCTTCCTCGTTGCGCCATGGTTCTGCGCCAGGTGCCGATAGACGTTTTCCACCACGACCAGCGATCCGTCCGCGATCTCGCCGATGGCGATGGCGAGTCCGCCGAGCGTCATCAAGTTGGCCGAGAGCCCCAGCCGCTGCATCACGATGAACGTGATCAGGGGGGTGACGATGAGCGAGACCGTCACCACGACGGCGCTGCGGACGTGGCCCAGGAAGAAGAAGAAGACGAAGATCACCAGCACGATCCCTTCGATCAAAGCATCCCGCACCGTATTGATCGCCGCCGTCACTAATTCGGTGCGATCATAGAAGGGCAGGAGCTTCGTGCCCGAAGGGAGGATATTGTTCTGCTGGAGATCTTCCACCTTGGTCTTCACCGCTTCGACTACCTGACGCGCATTGCCCCCGCGAATCATGAGCACGGTGCCAGCCACGACCTCACGCTCGCCGTTGAGCACCACTGACCCAAGGCGGACGGCGTGGCCGATGCGGACTTCCGCGACATCACGAACGAAGACCGGCGTGCCGCCGGACTCTTTCACGATGATGGACTCGATATCGCTCATTGTCTTGATGAGGCCCAGGCTGCGGACGATCGCCCGTTCCGCATGGCGCTCCAGCACATTGCCACCGGCATTGGCATTGTTCTTTGCCACCGCGCTGTAAATGTCGTGGAGCGTCAGGTCGAACTTGCGGAGCTTGGCCGGATCGACGAGGACTTGATACTGTTTGACGAACCCGCCCATGCCGTTCACATCGATCACGCCGGGCACGCTCTTGAGCAAGGGGCGCAGGACCCAGTCCTGGAGCGTGCGCTGATCCGTCAACTCCGTCTCGATGATCTTTGGATCGGTCGCCGTTGCATTTGGCCCTTCCACATAATATTGATAGACCTCCCCGAGACCGGTGCTCACAGGGGCCATGACAGGCTCCAACCCATCGGGCAATCGCTCCTTCGCCGCCATGATCCGTTCGAGAACCAACTGGCGGGCGAAGTAGATATCGACGTCGTCGTTGAACACGACCGTGATCTGGGAGAGGGCGAATTTTGAAAGGGATCGGATTTCTGCTAAACCTGGCAGGCCGGTCATCTGGAGTTCAAGCGGATAGGTGATGAATCGTTCGACTTCGACCGGCGAAAGACCGGGCGCGTCGGTCAGCACCTGCACCTGGATGTTCGTGACGTCGGGATACGCATCGATCGGGATAGACTGAAAGGCGAAGACACCGGCGACGGACAACAGGCAGGCCAGGCCCAGAACCAGGATCCGTTGCCGCAGCGAAAATTCCAAAAGAGAGGCGATCATAGCGTCGGTTCGATCTTGTGCCGTTCCATCTCAGACTTGAGCACGAACGATCCCTTGGTCACAACCTGCTCGCCGGCGCTCACCCCCTCCAACACCGTTACTACCTCTCCCTGCTCGCTTCCCACCTTGACCATTCGCACTTCGAAGTCATTCGTTCCCCGTTGAACAAACACCATCGTACCGGTCGGCCCGTTTTGGACTGCCTCGAGCGGCACAGTCAGGGCGTCAGGAGTCGGCGACGCATAGACGAGGACAGTGGCAAACATTTCCGGTTTCAGCAGCCGATCGGGGTTCAGCACCGTCACCCGCAGGCGCATCGTACGGGTGGCCGGATCGAGCACATCCCCGATGTAGGTGATCGTTCCCGGAACGATGGCATGGGGATAGGCAGACACAATCACATTGACCTTCTGATCCTTCCGGATGAACTCCACGTCCTTCTCCGGCACGTTGCCAACGACCCACACATCCGAAAGATCCGCGACGGTGAAGAGCTTCTGCTGCGTCTCGACCACCTCGCCCCTCGTGATTTTGCGCGTGATGACCCGGCCGTCGAACGGCGCCCGTAGGGACACATCGGCCTTGATCGTATCCTCGCGATCCAGCCGCTCGACTTCCTGCCGGGGGACGCCGAGCAGTTCCAGACGGTTCCGTGCCTCGCGGGCTTCGGCTTGTGCCGTTTTCATCGTGGCCTCGCGGCGTTGCAACTCGGCCAGACTCACAACCTTTTGTTCATACAGGTCCCTGGCACGCTCGTACGCCAGTTTCGCTTCGTGCAATTTTGCAGCAGATTTCAGATACGCCCCCTCCGCCACACCGAGGTCCGTACTGTGGAGCATTGCCAGCAAGGCATCTTTCTTCACGTCTTGGCCGACATCCACATAGACCTTCACCACCCGGCCCCTGATGAGCGTGGTCACCTCAGCCAGTTCATTTTCGTTGGCTTGAACTGTGGCGGGAAATTCCCGAGGTACCAGCAACTGGCCTCGGACAACCGGCGCGACCTCGATCACCGTCCGGGCGAGTTCTTCGGATGTGAGATGGAGCACTCCTGGCCTGTCAGCAACAACCGCCTTCTTGGCCTCAGGCGCTTGGTCGGGAGTTCTCTCGCAGGCAATAAGTCCAGCGAGGGTAATGACGACGAAACCTACTGCCAGGAAACCTGTTCTGCGCCCCCTGCTCTTTCCACTTGACCACTGTGTCTCGACACAAACATCCATCGACAGATGTATCCGCCCTGAAACTCTTGGCCTCATGGTCATAACTCAATATAAGGAACCAGCATGAGGTATGCCATGGAAAACTCGCGATTTTAGGGGAAGAATAGACGATCTAGGAGCCTTTTGCCACGTTACCGATGGAGGACCGTGGTGAAATGCGACAGTAGGGATTGCGGAGGCGACGAACCGACTGGAGCAGATTACCGAGCGGAGGGAATGACCCTTCGTGCTAATTGGCAGTACTCATGAATGATCCCGACCAGCTCACAATGACACCACTGGCTTCCCAACCCTATTGGCTTCTGGAGGTCAGTGGTCAAAACCCGTCGAGGAGCGATTTCTTCTTCGCTGTGTATTCGTCGTCGGTGATCAACCCGTCGTCGTGAATCTGCTTGAGCTCGTTTCAGCTTCCCTTCGAGAGAAGAATCTGGATAAGCGGAAGGAGACGATCCTTTCTCCTGTCCACCGTCTATCCGGGGGAGCGTCCGATAAGAGCTGTTGATAGGTACGGGCTAACTGTGGAGCCTCAGGGAACAGGAAAGTCCCAAGCCCGTTGTCTTCTCGTGAGGCAGGCGCTGATATGGACCAGGCACAAACTCATAGAGAGCTCCGGCGATCATGTGCAGCGGATCCTGCCACATCAGCTCGCGGATGCTTGACATCGCATTGTGAGTGTTACTTGCCAAGACTCCGTATGTAGGCGAGCACGTTCTGTATATCCTGCTCGTTGAGTCGGCTTTTCCACGCAGGCATTGTGCCGTGACCTTCACGAATCACTGTCCGCAGATCCGTATCCGATTTGCCCCTCACTTGTGGACCAGTCAAATCTGCCGGTGGCGGCCTGAGTGCTTCGCCCATGACTCCGTCTCCCTTTCCACCCTCTCCATGACACACCACACAATTGGTCGCATAGAGTATTTTCCCTTTTGTGGAATCTCCGCTCGCGGACGATGTCACTTGGGCGCTCCACTCCTCCCGCAAAGAAGCAGGATGCGGAAAACAGAACGAGAAGTCTCAAGCCATTCACCTAGTCACCTCTTTCTTTGTTTAAACCGTGGTCGAAATCGTGATCATCAGTTATTTTAAAGGGCCGTGGTGACGCAAGCCGTGTTCCATTCGCTTCCGTTGCGTCAGAATGATTGACACAGGGGAACTTCATTTGGATGCGCCGGATTTGTCCAGCGGGCATTTAGAGGCGCTCCAACAGCTGGCTTCTTTTATTGCGATACTCTTCCTCTGTGATCAAGCCCTGATCACGGAGTCGTTTCAAGACTTTCAACCGTTCTTCCATTGAGGGCTGATTGGTTTGCGCTTGAGGAAGACGTGATGCACTGGAGCCATCTGGTAGTGCGGCCTTGGAGAGGGGCTCAGCCAGTAGAAGCGGTTGATAGGCGATCGAGATCTCATTGACTGGCGCACTCAGCACCCCGACTTCCTTATGTTGGATCACGGTCTGATGGTCACCGGGGACCAACTCATACAAATTGACCTGGCTCGAGAGCGGATTCTCCCAAACCAGCTCACGGATGTTCGGCGCAGTCACGGCATATCGATAGTTGGCCAGGAGCAGATGGAGGTGCGACCCTTCCATAAACCACCCGCCGGAGGTGATCTCGGAGACGTCCGGTGCGCCAGGCCGGCTCAGTCCAAAGACCACCCACTCTGTTGGTTGTGCCTGGGCGAAGGCGAGGCTTAAGGTCCGGCTCAGGTAGTCGACTTCATCCTGCGTTAATGCATCACTGATTAGCCCCTTGGGCAATGAAAACAAGACGACCGGCTCACCCTGTCTTTGAACACGAAGACTGCTCAGGATGATTTTCCATTCCTCGGGACTGAGCGTGAACGGATGAGAAAAGTTCGGTACGCGGTCTCGGCGTAATCCCGGGGACGGTCCTTGTAGCCGGACGAACCGATCCTCTCCCTCACACTCTCCGCAGACCATGCGACAATTTTCACAGACCAAGCGAGGCGGGTGTGCCGGCCCAGCACAACCCTGAAGCAGGCCGGCGATTAGACCTCCGGTGAGCATTGCCACGACCACGCAGGCGCTTGTCGCACGTCGAACTCGCGCATAGCCGTGCGACGCGCTGACCTGATGATCTTCCTGGAATTCTCGTTTGTGGGCTGTCACGTGATTCGTTCAGACTCCTGATTTACGCGATGATGTCTTGCCGCTCTTGCTCTGTCAACCGGTGCCTGGACAGAGGGACGGTGGTGAGAGGAAGAGAGGAGGTAACACCCACACCGGTGAGTCGGCTGAGCCGTCTAGTCACGAAGCGGCTCATCGAGATCTCCGACCGTCAGACGATCTGGAGGCCATCGGTAGGCGCCCCTTACAGCGGAGGCAACCATCGCATAGCCAGGTGGTTCTTTTCTGACAAATTGACCGAGGAGGTCTGGTGTCGGGTTTCCATCGATCAGATAGACCACGCCCTTTTCATAACCCGTGGTCGGTGACGGGGCTGGAATGCCGACCGTGGCCAGCGCATGACTGGCCCGGGCCTTCTTCAACGCAGACAGGTAGGTGCGCACCTGCTCGGGAGTCCATCCTCCGAGATTGGTGACCACGACTGAGGCGTCTCCGATGACCATCACATCAATCATTGGCATGGGGGCATGCGTCGCCGCGCTGAACGCAGGCGGTGGTGCAGGCTCCGGCCTTCCCCACTCCATGAAGACTCGGATCATGGCGAAGACAATGAGCACGACGGCACCTCCGAGCAGTACCTGCCGACCGGACAGACGGTGGACCGGAACGGACTGCTCGGGTCGGGATGGCATGGGACCCTTTCCTGGCACAGATGAGCGCGCGAATCTTAGCACAGAGCCCAGCGAATTTCCTCGCTGGGCTCCCCTCCCTCAAGATATATCGACACCGGAGGAGGGAGCTGTGTGCCTGTCGAAACTAGTACGCGAAGTCCAAGCCAACCAACATGGTCTGACCGAGTAGATCCCCGCCTCCTGTGCCGACCCCTTTGGTCCTGTAGGTGTTGTACTCAGCGTGTAAGGCCAGATCCGTCCGCGTGGATTGGTGAAGGAAGTACCGAACCAGAAACGTTTGGGAGTCGACATTGTTATAGTTGTGGTTAAAGGTGGGATCCCCCTGCCGATCGTTGCGGATGATGTCGTACCGATAGGCGAAGAACCAATCGGGCACGTTCAGGAACGGAAGGAGCGTGGGATAGTAATCCAGCTCGACAAAGCCGCCGTTCCACGAAGCGTTCTGGGCACCGGCGATGCCTTGAGAGACGAAGAGGTTCTTGCTGCTGTTGCCATGCACGAAGGCACCAAAGAGATTCCATTCTCCATTAAACGTGGTACTCAGATCCACGCCAATGTTGCTAAAGGGCTGGCCGCTTCCGCCCACAGCTTGACACGTGGGGCAAGTCGCGTTCACCGTGGTCGGGGCGTCCCCATAGACCCCGAAGAGGCCAATTCGATGGCCGGTCACGATGCCATATCCCCCGAAGGATTGCGTGACATGTCCGTAGAAATTGACCCCACGTCCACCCGTACACGACTGGCCGGCCGGACAACCGCTCAACGGACCAGAAAACGTATTGGTCGACATTGCCGTGAAGCTGTAGCGGAAAAATCCACCGGTGGGCGCGGTTTTCATCAGGCCCGCGAGTTCCGCTCCCGGTTGGTTATCCCCGAGCCCAAACGAGTTGGGATTGGCGTAGGTGCTGGTGGATGTCCCGCTGATCGTGGCTGTATAGGGTGTCCCCGGCGTGTAGTGGTACATGACAAATGGGGTGTTGAGCGTCGGACTGCGTTTTTCGCTGAACGGCAAATCCAATTCGAATTTGCCTATACGGAAGTTCATGAGATAGTCGCCGGGCTTGCTCGTGATGCCCAGATATTTTTCCAGCCTCATGAGCCGAACGAAGGAGCTTTCCAAATCGCTGTCGCTGGCGCCGGTCCCAAATCCCGCGCTACCCAAGCCTGGCGTATACACGATGCCGAACGCCACATCGCGAGTCAATGTGCCGAAACTTAAAATATCGAGGCCGGTGAAGCCGAACCCACCCGTGCTGATCCCGCTTCCATCGGTACGGACACTAGCCGCCTGATAGCCGACGGTGGTCCGGAACGACACGGGCCAAAAGCCCATGGTGATCCCTTCGTACGTGGGCATGTCCGCATCGGAGCCCATTTGATAGCCCCGATCCCGGAAGAGATTGCCGAAGTCGTTCAACTTTGGAAATCCAGGGACGTGGCAGACGTTGCACTTCATGTCGTATTTCCTAGCGAAGGCCGGAATGGCTTCCGCCTCAGGCGCACGATAGGTGAATTCATGCAAGACGAGGACAATCAATACCAGCACGAGAAACGGAGCCCCTACGACGAATATCTCCCTATAGCGCATGATCAACCTCCACGGTCGGATTGAAAGGTGCGATACGGTGACAACGTGAACTAACACCGGAGGAAAGGCCCCACATCCTCTAGCCTCCCCAGTACGCGCGACCCCGGTCACCTCACCCTGCTGCTTGTCCTGTTTGTCGTTGTTGCCGTTGATGCCTGGCGTCCATCACGGAAAGGGTTACGCGAGCAGCCCTGTCAATGCCTGCCCGCGTTGGGTCGTCTTTTCCCGTTCCTGCAATCCTCTCAGGACAGGCCCCCGTGCAGCGTGGCCTTAGCGGACGGGAAATTCAAAATGCTCCTCCAGCGTTGCTTTCGATTTGACGTCCACTGTCATTTGAATAATATGCGGCTCGTCGTAGAGCGGTCTGGAAGAGGCCATTTTTTCGATCTTGTACCCCTCATGCCAGGCCACAAGGGTATAGGTGCCCGGGGGCACGCCAGAAATCTCAAACTTGCCCTCGGCATCGGTAAGCGCAAAGTACGGATGATCGAGTCCGGCGGCATAACCGGACATGTGGACATGGACGTCGCACTGATACGCTAACCCGACCCCTTGAGCCCGCAGGAGGGTTTTATCGACCTCCTTGTTCGCAGTGGGCATCGCCACATTAAAGACACTGCCGTGTTTGTCAGTGAAGAAATGCGGGTTGTGGAGGATCGGGTCAAAATTGATGATCGCGACCTGCTGAGTTCGGACAAACGGGAGGATATGTTCTTTGAATTGGCAGACCTCCGTGTCGGCAACCTTGCCGCTCTCGTCCTTTCCCATGTGAAGCCAATACTTTTCCGCAGGCGCTTTCCCATTTTCGACCTGCTCCAGATAGACCAGGAC
The DNA here is from genome assembly GCA_963782735.1 of Nitrospirota bacterium. Taxonomy (GTDB): domain Bacteria; phylum Nitrospirota; class Nitrospiria; order Nitrospirales; family Nitrospiraceae; genus Palsa-1315. The sequence continues at coordinate 53,838 of CAWAKW010000017.1, read as the reverse complement.
ATTCTGTAGCCCCTTGGTCTTCGGATCTACCTTCAGCACCGGAGACGGCGACGTTTCACCGCACGTGTCCAGATCCGCCTTCACCGCGAGCGGGGGAATCGTCGGAATCTTACCTTTCCAGCTCGCCACACCCTTGATTGTCCCACCGTTCGAGACGTCAATAACCTCATACTCGGCAAAGGCGGCCTCCGAACCACCTGCCAACACGAGCAGACTGATCGCTAGTATGCATGACCAATCCGTAATTCGAGTTTTGATCCGTGTCATCGCGCCTCCTTTTGCGTGAGGTTGTAACCACACTCGATTCGTCCACGAATCTCTTCCTCCAGAGACCCTTCTGGTGTCGGACTCTCTTCATCTCTTCAGTTTGGAGTGTGAGTACCATACTCGAATCTGTTCATCATGTTTGAGCGCACAGACACTAGTGGCAGTAAAGAAGATCTGCAACTAGGGAATCTCCTAGTCTTAATCGTGGAAATATACTAGTGAACCTCTCCGGATTTCATAGACTCCTTCTCCCGGGCTTGAACGCTGCCCCCTTGTTTTTCAAATACTCCAACTAAAGAAGTTCGTCAATCTCCAACCTAAGCAGTAGTACCTGCATTTTACATTCCTGATAACCGCCAGGTTTCATGGGAGACGACCTCTCAGGCAGCCCACGTAATTCTTGGATTAGGAAAGTACACTTCGCCTTCGGTAATCCCTCAGAGATGGAGCTTTTTGCTACAAATGCAATTTTCATTTTTCCAAAAAAGCGACAGCTATATTCTGAACTACTCAGGCAGATAGGCTGAAGGCTTTTAGGGGGAAGGGCTTCTTGCCCAACGAGGACTCATCTCTGCTTGAACCAAAGGTCGTAGGAAACCGAGAAGGTTTTGAATGGCTTGGTTCGCTGCCTTGGGAGATTATGTATAGCCTTCCGCCTGAATACCTGAGCGGTACGCCTGCTTGTCGATGTCCCTAATGCCTGTTTAACGTTGACTCTCTCTTATCGGACAGACCCCATGCAGAAATCTCCTCCCTCCTGGCGCGGCAAGTTCCCAACCAAACCCGCATTGTTCATGACGGTCCCTGGCGAAAGCGACTAAGAGTGCGTTCCTCATTATTCGCGCGAGACTTGCGCGAAAAGCGCGACGGGGGGGGTCTGAAGGCTGAAGTGTTCGGAACTCCGACCTTAGTCTTCGGACTTCAGCCTTTGCACCACACCTGTCTCGTGGCATATCGGGGCATCGGGTGCGGAGACATTGCCCCATAATGCCACGAGGAATGATCCGGGGCTTTACGATTCTCTACCACACTGCGCGCTAACCCCTCTGTTCCTCACAGGTTTGCATGATCGCCCCAAAAGGCATTCATGGCATTTCCCTTGCTAACTTATTCTTCATAAGAACTATGCATATTTTCTTCTCCATTCAGTAAGGGAGGTTGCCATGCAGGTGTTGAAACGACTCCAGAGTTATCTCGACGCGAACAAGATTCCCTATGAAGTGGTAAACCACCCAAAGGCCTATACCGCCCACGACGTAGCCCATACACTTGATGTGCCGGGAAAACTTGTCGCTAAAGTCGTCGTGGTGAAGGCCGATCAGTACTTCGTGATGACGGTGCTCCCCTCAACCTGGCGCGTAGATTTGAAACGATTGCGGGATGTACTGGAGGCCCGTGACATCCGATTAGCGACAGAAGCCGAGTGCGCGAATCTGTTCCCCGATTGCCAAGTGGGAACGATGCCACCGTTCGGAAATCTCTACGGCGTGGAGGTGTACGTCGATCAACTGCTGACAGAAGACGAGTCCATCGTGTTTGAAGCAGGGACCTATGTCGGCGCGATCAAGATACGGTACAAGGACTTTGCCGATCTCGTTCGCCCGAAAGTCGCCGCGTTTCATCACGAACCGTCGAAGATCGAGAGCTAGCAGGGAGAGGGATGGCCTGGATGAGTCTCTTACTGCGCGCATCGAACGAGCACGTTGTATCGTGCGCGTTCTGCGAGCAGAGAGGACTCACCAGGCCATCCTGGGTGAAATCAACGAGCAAGCTTGGAAGAACAATTTTAATTGCTCGCTGCGGCCATACTGAAAGGCTACTGTGTGCATCCTGCTAGAAAAGAGGATGATGGGGAGCGCTTGCTGGTGGAGTTGAAGGGAATGCTCCTCCTGCATTGCCGAGGAATCGCCAGGCCCCTTCTTCTTTGACGAGGTAGTGCACCTCGCGCGCCCAGCTATCAATGGTGATGGACTTCCCCGTCTGTTTCTCCGTCCCAAAGAGCCCTCCGGTGCAGGTCACATAGGCTTTTCTGACGCCGTCGGCCTGGACCAATTTCAGCTCGGTGAAGACATGGGATGAACTGATGTCCCGGTAGTGCAGGAAGACCTCCTCCCATACTCGACGCACATCCGATCTTTTTAATCCATGATAGTTATAGGTTGTGGCGTAGAACTTCATGAGCACATCAAGATCAACCTTCTTGACCGCTGCTTCGGCCTCATTGAACGCTGCCACCAGCTCCCTGATGACCGGCTGATCGGCATCCGCTCCCACGCCCGGTGCAAATTCCACGGCTGCGGCGACGGGAGTCGGCGGCCGGCATTGGGTCAGGATCAAGGTTCCTGCCAGGATCAGTATGATCTTGAGTACGCCTCGTCGCTTCATGATTGTAGCGTGACGCAATGCTGATGCCATCGCTGTAAGAATGGGAAGCCCTCGATAATTCAAACCAGCAACTTTCTTCGTCTATTTTCCACTGGGACCAGGGTCAACAGGATGACGCCTAACTCCCCACGTGACACTGCTTCCCTGCTGCAAAACGCTACGCTTCATAGCGCCATCTGGCCCAAGATCAACAAGGAAGCACAGGCACATCTGATGCAGTATGATCGCAATGAATTAGCGTGTGACGATGCCGAATCCCCTACTGAACATTCGCAATCTGACCTTCGAAGTGGATCGCCATGCGATTCTCGACCGGCTCGATCTGGCGATCGACTCGCAAGAGATTCACGCCCTCCTCGGAGCGAACGGCTCCGGCAAAACGACTCTCGCTTATGTCCTCATGGGCTGCGAGGGCTATACGCCTGGTGCGGGAACCGTTCTGTTCGATGGCGCTGACCTTCTCCCCATGAAAATGTATGAACGGGCCAAGTTGGGCCTGACCCTTGCGTGGCAGGAGCCGGCCCGGTTCGAAGGCGTCACAGTTCGCGAGTACCTGACACTGGGCAAACCGGACTGCGATCCTGAGCCGGCGCTGAGACAAGTCGGTCTTGCTCCGGATCGCTATCTGAGTCGACGAGTGGATAAGGCCTTGAGCGGAGGGGAACGCCATCGAATCGAATTGGCCTCAGTCTTGTCCATGAGGCCGAAGCTGGCCATTCTCGATGAGCCGTCGGCTGGGATCGACATGCTCTCGATCAATCACATTATCGACATCATCCGCGCCCTGAAAGCAGCCGGGGGGTCGGTCCTCTTGATCACGCACCAGGAAGAGGTCGCGCTCATCGCCGATCGGGCCTCGCAGCTCTGCGCCGGGCGCATCATTTTCTCCGGCAGTCCGCACGAAGCCGTCGATCATTTCCGCGGGCGGACCTGCGTCCGTTGTGATGGAGCGGTGTGTGACTATGTCCGAGCTTGATGAGCTGAGACGGACCTTGCCGATGGTCGGAGCTGAGCCGTCGATCCTCGACGATACCCGCATTGCGCATGTCGTGGCGCACGGGCATCGCATCCTCAGCCATCGAACCGTTCCCGGTCTCCGCGTGGACATGGAGGAAACACCGGACGCCATCGTGGGAAAACTGATTGTCGAGGCGGGCGCGCAGATCGATCAGCCGATCCACATGTGTTTCGGTCTAGCCCACCCTACCGGCGTGCAGCAGATCAAGATCGATGTACAAATATGCGAAGGGGCGCAGGCACGGGTGCTGTCCCACTGTCTCTTTCCCTTCGCGAAAGCGGCAGAACATCGGATGCAGGCAATCATGGAGATTGGACCGGGCGCGTCGCTGACCTACACCGAAGGCCACTACCACGGCCCCCATGGAGGCATGCAGGTTCTGCCCCACGCGACGATCAAGATCGGCAAAGGCGCCCGCTACTTTTCAGACTTCTCGTTACTCTCCGGCTCAGTGGGCAGACTCGACATCGACTACCTCGTCGAAGTGGAAGAAGAGGGCATCGCCGAACTCAGCGCGAAGATCTTCGCGCACAAGACCGACCACATCACGCTCAAAGAAGCGGTGATGCTCCGGGGGGAGCGGTCACGCGGTCTCATCAAGACGCGTGTCGTGCTGGAGGGCCAGGCGCAGGCCGAAATCATCGGCATCACCGAAGCCTATGCCAAAGGCGCGCGCGGTCATGTCGATTGCATGGAGATCGTGCAGGGCCAGGCAAGGGCCAGCGCGATTCCCATCGTAAGGGTCTTTCATCCGGAGGCCAAGGTCACGCACGAAGCAGCGATCGGCAGTGTAGACAAAAAAGAACTCGAAACCTTGATGGCGCGGGGTCTCAGCCCTGAGCAGGCCGTCGAGATGATCGTGAGCGGGATTCTGCGATAGCGTGGGAAATGTGTGTCTTCGCCGGCTACGAGGGAGGAAAGATCCGCTTCCGCCTGACCGTCTGGATATGCTGAAGGGTCGATTCGGGGTCTCTCACACCGCGAAACTGCATCACCTCATCATTGCGAGTAGATGTGAAGACAATCGTCCCGATTCCTAAGAGCCGCGCGATCGGCCCTTGCTTAATGGTCGTCTCGCTGATGTTCTCAATCGCCATCGCCTGAATCTCCCGCCCGGTGAATGCATTCTTGATCAGCAGCTTCTGCAACGTTGCCACGTACCGCACCCAATAGCGCAACGCCACCGCCACGACCATAAGCGCAACAGCCCCGATCATCCACAGTCCCGAACCAGGGATTGCCGCCTGCCAGAGCAACGCCGCACGCAAAACCGCAATAAAACTGACCACATATAGCCAGGCAAACTGATTCCAGGAGACATACGTCTGCCAGAGCACCGGTTCCTCCGTCTCGGCCTTCGTAATCATCTCAGTGCCATCCGTTCTTCAGTTGCAACATAACAGAATCGACAGCCCCCTCACCCTTGCAAACACAATGGGCTAGCGCTGTCGCTTCAAAGCGAAGCGGATTTCCCCATCAATTCTCGATGGACTGAGGAACAAGGCTACAGTGCCCTGCCCACATGGTCATCACTCAATGATAAAACCCTCAACATTTCAAGACCCTCTCCTGCCTGCTCGATAATCGATAGAAGGTACGCTCATTGCTCATATCTGTAGCGATAGAGGGATGGGAAGGGGTCGTCCTCATGATCAGTCCGATCGCCCTCACCGCCTATCGAGTCTCAAATATGGAGCAGGCTTCCATGTTACATGTGACGGCTTTGATCATGCCATCACGCCGATTCCCGTCTTCAATGATAGGCAATCAATTACAGGAGGGTCGCTCTGCCATGAACGTACAACTTTCACGCAGGACAAAAGAGACAAAGCCACGAGCGCCGGCTGGCACTCCAGCCCAGGCAGCAATTCACAGTGACACACGCACGTATCAGCCGCTGTCGCCCTGCGATGACCTGCATATCCTGATCACAAAGCGGGCTTATGAGCTCCACAGTGAGCGGGGCTACGGGCATGGGTCTGCGCTCGATGATTGGCTCGATGCGGAGCGGGAGATTCTCAGCTAAATCCCGCCGGTCTGAAAGGGCCGCCCTGAGTCTGTTGGAAACCGACAGACTCAGGGCGGAGTGAGTGGTTTTTTGACATCCCGCTCGTTCCCGCGCTTGGCCAAGGTCAGCCATCGATTCAACTCCGGTCCCAGGAGAACCTCATATGTCGTACGTCGGCGTGAATATCGGGGCCCTCACGGTGAAGGTGGCAGCGCTCCGGGGTGACGCCCGGAGCGCGACCGTGCTGGCCCATCAAGGCCGACCGCTTGAGATACTCGACGAGGTGCTTGCCCGCCCGGAATACGCCGATGCGGAGTACTTTGGTGTGTCCGGTCAGCTGGGGCATATTTCCGAAGTAGCCGCGGTTCAGCGGGCGCTTCGCGAGGTGGACGGCACGTTTGACGCGGTTGCGTCGCTCGGAGGGGAATCCTTCCTCGTCTATCTCCTCATGGACGGGAGAATCACGAATGTGGTGTCCCATAATAAATGCGCGGCGGGAAGCGGCGAGTTCTTCGTGCAGCAGATCGGCCGCATGGGACTGGGCATGGAGGAGGCGATCCAGCGGTCCTTCAGCGGCAAGGTCGTGCCGCTAGCCTCACGCTGCTCGGTCCATTGCAAATCGGACATCACCCACAAGCTGAACCGCAATGAGGCCACGCCCGAGGATATTCTCCACACGCTGCATGACAGCATGTCCAACAAAGTGATTTCGTTGCTGGAGAAGGGTGCGCGCGATCTGAAGCGAGTACTATTGATCGGCGGCGTGACGCGCAACGAGGCCATGCTGGCATCATTACACGCCAAGCTTCCGGCCACCGAGTTTGTGGTGCTGCCGGAGAGTTCGTGGTTCGAAGCCTGGGGCACTGCCCTGCTCGTCCGGGACTCACCCAGCGAAACGTCCCCGAAGATTGCCGCACAGCCTGGCCTCGGCCGTCTCCCGCCGCTCCATCTCTATGGTGAACGGGTGCAAGTGATCCCAGCTCCGCCCCGACAGGCTCCTCCCGAGGGACCTCTGGTTTTGGGAGTGGATGCGGGATCGACGACCACCAAGGCCATTTTGCTCGACCCATCGACGCACGCCGTGGTGGCCTCGTATTACGGGCGCACCAAGGGGAATCCCGTGGCGGCCACACGTGAATGTCTCCAGGCGCTCATCGAACAGGTGGGCAATCGCCAGGTCGGGTTGGTCGGCACTACCGGATCGGCACGGGAACTCGCCGGCGCCTATCTCGGCACCGAGCATGTCTATAACGAGATCTCAGCCCATGCGGCTGGCGCGACTCATTTCGATCCGGAGGTGGACACGATCTTCGAGATCGGCGGGCAGGACTCCAAATATATCTATCTGCGCAACGGCGTACCTATCGACTACGCGATGAATAACGCCTGTTCGGCAGGCACAGGCTCCTTCCTGGAAGAAAGCGCCCACAGCGACCTCGGCATCACCGTCTCAGACATCGCCGACCTGGCACTGGCGGCTCCGTCCCCTGTGCACTTCAAAGCGACCTGCGCGGCTTTCATCAATTCCGATATTCGCCTCGCCCAACAGCAGGGCCATCCTCGCGACAACATCATTGCCGGACTGGTGTATGCCATTGCCGACAATTATCTGAATCGAGTCAAGGGGCCGCGGTATGTGGGGAAGAAGATTTTTCTGCAAGGTGGCGTTGCGCTCAACCGCGCCATCGGCTATGCGTTCGCCCATAGCGTCGGCCGCCAGGTCGTGATCCCGCCCAGCCCGGAATTACTCGGCGCGCTGGGGGTCGGACTCCTCGCCCTGAAACGATCAGACGCAACGGGCCATACCGTCGATCTGCTCACCCTCGGTGCACCGGAGATGAAGCTCGTCGGCCGATTTACGTGCGGGGCCTGCAAGATGTACTGCAGCATCGACCGGTTCGAGGTCGCCGGACGCCGGTTTCCTTTCGGAGGCCGCTGCAGTCTTTACGAGAATGTGTGGAAGCGAAAGGCCCGGACCTCAGCGGCTCAAGACTTGGTCGAAAAGCGCGCCGAGGTGCTCTTTCAAGTCACGCCCACTCCACCCGCCACCACCCCGAAGCACGAACGAGTGGAACGCACCTACTGGGGCGTGGGGCCCGCCTATGAAAGCGCGAAGACGTTTGTACGGGAGTCCCTCGGCTGCTCCAACGGTACAACAGTGGCGAGCGGCACTAGGATCGGCATTCCTAGGGCTCTGACAACGCACTCACTCTTTCCGCTCTACTCCACGTTCTTTTCTCAGATCGGCATGGAAGTCGTACTCTCGGATGTGGACCCGCGGGGGGATCTGAGTTCACATTCGGGGTTTTGCTTCCCTGCACAGATTGCGCACGGAGCGGTCTTGGACCTGGTGAAGAAAGGCGTGGGCCTGATCTTCATCCCGCACGTCGTACGCATGCCCCATCCAAACCAGTGCAAAGATTCGTACCTCTGTCCGATTACACAGGCCGAACCTTATTTCCTGGCCAAGGCGTTTCCCGATCGCCGCTTACTCTCGCCCGTGCTGGAGTTCATTAACGGCTACGAGACCTGCACCGCCATGGTCGACATGGCAGTGGCGGAACTGGGAATCGGGCGCGGGTTGGCCACAAGTGCCTGGGCAGCTGCCGTACAGGCCCAGACAGACGCAGAGCGCAAGCTCCGTGATCTCGGGAAACAGGCGCTGGATGAAGCAATCACGGCGGGAAAACCGGCCATCCTGCTCGCCGGCCATAGTTACAACGCCTTCACCCCTGAAGCGTCGCAATCCGTGGGAAAGAAACTCTCCAGCATGGGAGTCTCCGTCATCCCGGCCGACTGTCTGCTGTCAGCCGGAGAGGGACCCACCTCCTGGCACTTTGCAAACCAGATTTTGAATGCCGTCGGCATCGCGAAACAACATCCCAACTTGTTCCTGCTGAGCGTGAGCAATTTCAGCTGCACCATCGACGCGTTCACGCATTCCATGCTCGCATCAGAGATGGGCTTGAAACCCTACCTGGTCCTCGAAATCGATGCGCACACTGCCGATGCCGGAGTCCAAACCAGGCTGGAGGCCTTCTTGGACATCATCCACAACTATCGGGAGGTGCAAACCATCGGCGCGTACCCCTTCACCCGGTGCCGGGTCATTTCTGGCGGACACGTCATCCGATCGAACGGCGAATCCGTACCGCTCACGGATCCACGTGTGAAGGTCTACTTTCCGAACTTCTCCCCCTACCACACTCGGACTCTTGCTCTGGCAGTCGGGTGGCTCGGGCTCCACCCTGGCGCTGTCATTCCATTAGACCGAACCCAACTCGACAAGGGGCTACAGCACACTTCCGGCCGCGAATGTCTCCCTCTCCCAATCTGCATTGGCCAACTGCTCCAGATCCATGAGCATCGCCAACCAGGAGAAATCGCAGGACTCTACATGCTCCAAGGTGGCGCACCCTGCGTCAGCGACGCCTATATGGGATATTTTGAACGATTCCTCACCGAGCAACGGCTGACCGATCTGTTCCTCTTCAACCCCCAGCCGGATAACGATTTCCTCGGTTTCGACAAATATGTCCTCGCGCAACATCTATCCCCGGCAATCATCCTCGCGGACATTCTGGTGGAGATCGATCATGTGCTTCGTGTCGTCGGGCATCAAGGCGCACTCGATCAACTGCGGGACGAATGGGAACGGTTCGCCCTGGGGGCTCGCTCACTCGACGAGTTCCATGCCACCCTGCCTGCATTCGTGAAGCGGCTGGCGCAGCTACCGCGCACCAAAGATCCGCATACCTGCCCGCGCGTCGTCGTGGCCGGAGACTTCTTCACCCGCTTCAGTTCGTTTTTCATGGATGGCGTGCGCGACCTCTATGCCGAACGAGGCATCATCCTCAAGCCGGTCGATCTGAGTGAGCTGTTTCACTATATCGCCTACCATCCCATGGCGGAAACAGCCGGTACCTGGGGCATGAAACCAGGCGGGCTGGCCCTGGCCAAGGCCTGCACAAGGATATTTCAGCCGGAAGGGAAAGAGTACATTCAGCATTGGATGGGCTACCAAACCCTGAAGCGCGAGGAGGAGCGTTACCGCGGGCTCTTTCACAAGACCGGTCTGCTGGTGGCCGGCCCCAACGCAGTCTCGTCCATTTTCGAAAGGGGCGCCGAGCATGTCTCGCCCGCAATTTATGGTGAACTCCTCCCGACGGTGGGCAAGGGGCTTGAAGCCGCCCATGAGGGGTACGATGGCATGCTTGTGATCGGACCGTTTAACTGCCTCCCCTACCGGATTTCAGAAGCCATTCTGAAGCCGCTCAGCATCCAGCAAGGCATGCCCATTCTCACTTACGAGAGCGACGGCTATGCCGTTTCCCCGTCAGTGCTCAGACAGGTGGACGTCCACATCCAACAGGTGCTCGAACATGCAGCGCGAAACCACGTGACGCAAGTGTGATACGAAGCTCGCTCATTTTTACTTACCGGCGGCGCGCCGCGTGAGATAAGTGTCGCATCGCCGACCAAGGAATTTTGTCATGATCACTGCAATCGCCTTCACCGTCTATCCGGTCTCCAATATGGAGCGGGCTCGAGCCTTCTATGAACATGTGCTCGGCTTGCACGTGAGCTATCACTATCAAGAGATGTGGGTGGAGTACGACATTGGCGATTCGACCTTCGCCATTACGACAACAGAGATGGGTCACATACCGGGAGCAAAAGGAGCCGTCGTGGCGTTTGAGGTGTCAGACCTCGATGCGTTTATCCACAAGATGAAGGAGCGAGCCGTGTCGTTCGTTACGGAAGCGTTCGACACGCCCGTCTGCCGGATGGCGGTCATTGAGGACCAGGACGGGAATCACATCACGATCCACAAGCGGCACGCGTGAGTGCCTGGTGAAGAACCTACAACGCCTTAGGCTAGGTGAACTGCTTGAACATCACAGGTTTCCGGCGGGCGCCCCAGCGTCCCGGCTGGGCTTCGAAGACTCCGGCACAAGGAGCCCCGCAGAAACGGCAATTCCCATCCGCCGTCATGTTCCACTCGCTCAATTTATACCAGTCCCGTCCAATGAGCGCCTTCCCGCACTCATGACAGTAGGTGCTCCCGCCTTCCCGGTCAGAGACGTTGCCGGTATAGGCATAGCGGACGCCGTTCTTCATCGCGATACTGCGGGCCATGGTCAGGGTGGCAGGCGAAGTATGCGGGATCGCTCGCATCTTCCAATCCGGATGAAAAGCGGTGAAATGGATCGGCACATCCGGCCCAAGATGCTCGACCACCCACTGCGTCAGGCCCTCGATTTCCTGCTCGGAATCGTTTTCTCCCGGGATGAGCAACGTCGTGATCTCGAACCAGACTGTGGTCTGGTGTTTGAGATAGACCAGCGTCTCCAGCACCGGCTGGAGATGGGATCCGGTGACCTCGTGATAGAACCGCTCGGTGAAAGATTTGAGATCCACGTTGGCGGCATCCATGTACCGGTAGAATTCGGCCCTGGGTTCGTCACAGACATAGCCCGCCGTCACTGCGACGGACTTGATGCCTCGTTCACGGCAGGCTTGCGCCACATCAATCGCGTATTCATGAAAGATGACCGGATCGTTATAGGTGTACGCCACGCTCCGGCAACCGAGTTCCGACGCAGCCCTGGCGATCGTTTCGGGCGAGGCTTCGTGAGCCAAGGTATCCATTTCGCGGGACTTGCTCATGTCCCAGTTCTGGCAAAACTTGCAGGCCAGATTACATCCTGCTGTCCCGAATGACAGGACGGGCGTGCCGGGCAGGAAATGATTCAATGGCTTTTTCTCAATCGGGTCTACGCAGAAACCGCTGGAGCGCCCATACGTGGCTAGGACGATCTGATCCTGCCGGCGTTCGCGCACGAAGCACAGGCCCTGCTGCCCCTCTTGGAGCTTGCAGAATCGGGGACAGAGGTCGCACTGGATACGGCCGTCATCCAGCTTGTGCCAGTACTTGGTGGGGAATCCGGTTGGCAAATTCATCGTAGCTTTCTTTAAGCGGCTCTATGCCTGGGGCATCACATCTACCCGACTCAGACCGACCGCTTATTCAGTCCTCAGGGCCGGGAGGTCAACGGGGTGGCTTTCATCACATGCAACCTGTCGATCAACATCGCACCATCAGATGGCAGCAGCCATGTCTTCGGAAGAGGAGGCGAACAGCCACCCAGCAGGACCGTAACACTCAGAAGACAGGTGACGATCACAGGACGAATCGTCCGATTGTTCGACATGGGAGAATCTCCTTACAACAGGTTTTATTGTCGCCGCTTATCTCGCCTGACTCCCTGTCCGATGCGGTCACGCTGCCACTCTTAGTCACTCAGAGCACTTCAATCATTCCCGCGCCGTCGTGAAATAAAGCCCGGCTGCCGAAGGCGGCACACTTAGCCTGCATGGTCCTTTGCAAGAATGCGACTTCCTGGTCCTTCGCCAGCCGAACATAAAAATCTTCGATGCACACCGGATGGAGAACGATACGCGCGATGCGGCCTCGTTCGAGTTCCAAGATAAACAAGAAGGAAAGATCGTTGCGCTCGTCTGAATCGACCGCATAGTCGTCGATGAAATCGCCGGTCGAGTAGAGGATGGCCTTGCCCTTGTAGATTTCGATGCCTTGCGGTGTGTGGTTGGAGTGGCCCCAATAGAGATCGGCTCCGAGATCGATGATCTGATGAGCCAGCATCCGCATGGCAACCGAGGGGGGACCCCAGTTGGGGCCGACGTGCGCACTGACCAACACGAGATCGGCCTGACGGCGAACCTGTTTCAACTGCTGCGCAAGCCGAGACCGATAGGGTTCGATTAAGCCCTTCGCATCGTAGGCAATGTAGTGGACGCCTGGCTGCTTCTCTCCCGCTTCCCATTCCGGCTCGTTGTCCGTGAGGGAGACGATTCCGAGCCGGCCTTGCGGAAAATCCACGATGGCCGGCGTGAGGGCCTCGGCCAGCGAGGCACCGGCTCCTGTCCGCTTGATGCCGGCTCGATCGAGCAACGCGAGGCATTCGAGCAGCGCATCCGTTCCGTAATCCAACACGTGATTGTTTGCCAGGGTCACGCAGTCGACCTTGGCGGCGCGAAGAAAGTCGATCGCGCGGGGATGGGCACGAAAATGAAAAGCTTTGGAATCGGGCTGCCACTCGCGCCCCCGACTGCTGATCACACATTCCAGATTGATCAGCCGTCGATCCGCCTTGAGCATGAGCGGCAACACATCGTTCCAGATCTTGTCCGGTCCGATCGACTGATTACGGATCACATACTGATCCACCAGCCGCCCCAGCATGACATCCCCGGTCAGTGCAATCTGCATGGCAGGCCCACCCTCTTCGCTGAACGTGAGGCACAGGCTCTAGCAGGATGCTCAAAAAGGCCGTCCGGCAAGGCCGCAGCACCAGTGGGAGGCTGAGGTCGAGGTCAAGGTTGAGCGAAGATCAGATCACTTTTTTCTCAGCCTTAGCCTGAACCTTAGCCTTCCAATAACGCTGGCGGACTTTTTCAGCATCCTGCTAGCGTCCGAACCGTCCCATGAGCTGCGCCTCTGCTAGAATATGTCCCTTGCACGCGTCCAACACCTGAGCCTTGGTCGCACGGGGCTTCAGACTCAACGTGACATCCAACGCATAGAGTCTGAAATAGTACCGGTGGGGTTTTCCAGGCGGCGGGCAAGGTCCGCCATAACCGACCCGCTTGAAGTCGTTCAATCCTTGCAAAGTCCCGTCGGGTAGACGTTCCTTGGGAGGAACGCCCTCCGCAAGCCCACGCAGGTCAAGAGGGATATCGTAGACCACCCAATGCACCCACGTGCCGACCGGCGCATCGGGATCGTCCGCAACGATGACGAAGCTCTTCGTCTCGGCAGGCGGCACCGTCCAATGGAGCGATGGCGATACGTCTTCACCTTCACAGGTATACCGGCGTGGGATGGGATCGCCGGATTTGAATGCCGAACTGATCAACTCAAAGGCCATACGCTTCTACCCCTTGTACACCAGCACTGAACAGGGGGCATGTTTCACGACCGTGTCGGCCACGCTCCCCATGAAATATTCGTGAGCGCTGCGTCCGCTGCGAGACCCGACAACGATGAGGTCGACCCGCTCGCGCGTGGCGACGGTAACGAGCTGACCCCCTGGAGGGCCGGATAGCACAATTCCTTTCGCGGAGAATCCGGCTTTCTTCAACGTGCCTGCGACTCGGGCCGCGAGTTTTTGGGCTTCACGTCTGAGCACTCCCTCGACCAGATTGCCCACCGCAAGGGCCCGAGAAGGGACACGAAGGCTTTCCATAGGGAGAGAAGGAATCACACTGGCGACCGTCACAGAGGGACGACTGTGTTCAGGTAACCGTCTCAACCATGCGGCAGCTTCCCACGACTCGATGGAGCCATCCGCGCCGAGCAGGACTCGCTTGAGCCTGTTCGCCGGCTTCTTGACCACGAGCACTGGACAGGGAGCCTGCATGAGCAGCTTCCTCGAGACACTGCCTAACAGCATCGGTTGAAACTCGGTCACCCCTCGTGACCCGATGACGAGGAGATCAGCCTGCTCCCGCTTGGCGGAGCGGGCGACCGCCACAGCCGGATTTCCGCGCAGCAGCTTGGCCCGGACTGAATCCCACGATGTGGAGGCTTTTAACTCCGCCGCTTCCAGCACCCGTGCCGCGCCTTCGAGCGAACACTCCAACAGGTTTACCAATGCCGAGCGGGTTTTTCGATCCAACTTCGGCAGGGATTTAAACTGAGTCATATCTACCGCATGGACCAGCAACAGTGAGTAGTCGTCCGGACTGCAGACGCGCGGAAGCCAGTCTAGAGCCCACTCGGAGTGACGGGAACCATCGATGGCGCAGAGGACCTTCATGACGGGAGTTTCTTCTCCGGCATCAGCATCCTGCGGACCTTATCGAGACACTCAATCACTTCCTCATCCTCGACCTGAGGAAACTGTTCATAGAACTGGCCGATCCCGAAGAACCACTCGGACGTGTGCAGGACCACCGTTTCATCGACAAGCATCTTTAATTCGGCCAATACCCGTGGCGGCGCGACCGTCACCGCGGCAACGATCTTCGCCGTTTCAGCCTTGAGCAGGGCGCCCAGCGACGCATAGAACGTCGCCCCTGTCGCAATACCATCGTCCACAAGAATGACCGTCTGCCCTTTCAACGAGGGAAGGGCTCGTCCACCCCGATATCGTTCAATTCTTCGGCGGACTTCGCTCTCCTGACAGAGAATCTCCTCGTCCACTTCGGTTTTGCTCACGTGATACTCCCGGATCACATCCTCGTTCATATGCCGGTAACCGGTTTCGGCCAAGGCGCCCATTGCAAGCTCGGGATTCGAGGGAGTTCCCAACTTGCGCGTGATGAACACGTCCAAAGGAAGTCGCAACGTCAAGCTGATGTCATAGCCCACCACCACTCCGCCACGCGGCAACGCAATGACAATCGTATTCTTCGCTTCCTTGTAAGGAAGAAGCTTCCGAGCCAACCGTTGGCCTGCATCATGACGGTCACGAAACATTGCGTACTCACCGCGTGGAATCATTACTATCCCTCCGACAAGGGAATCCATTGAGGCTGCCCCCAAGGCCCCAAATTGAATCCTTCCAAGCTTTCAGTAATCACCTTTGGTACTTGAGCAAGAGAGGTGCCGAAGTCATTCTCAAATGGAAAAACGCAACCACCTGAACCTTCAAGAAAAGTTGAACTCCTGGCGGTACACAAGCGTGAGTTGAAGGAATCGGCTGAGGGAGATTTCCACAGTGCTCGAATGTTGCTGCGGCAAAGAGGGGCAATCGGATAAATTCTGTGATCTCCTGCTAGTCGGACTTCCCCTTCCGCCAGAAGATCCAGAAGAGCACCGCCGACCACGACAGCCGCGAGTATCAGTGCAAACACTTCAGCAGCCATAGATGCACCCAACGTGGTACGATTTCACCTCGTTGCCTCTTACAGGATGCTGAAAAAGTCCTTCGGCGACGTTCCGCGGTCTCACGCCTCTCACGGACGGACCTCCATGCGATTGTCCACCTTGTCAACCCCGAAGACATACCAGGCATCGAACTCGGCCATCTCCTTCTGCGGCGCAGAGGGCGCGTCTCCTTCCAGCATGACCACCGATTTCTTCACCGTCACACGGATGCGCTCGGCGTTAACGAAGGGATCCTTTTCCAACACGAGGTGCACTGCCTTCGCAATTTCCTCATCGGAATCTTCCTGCAACGGGACGACCTCCATGCCATTGATGACGTCTCGACTCCCCGGAACCCACCAGGCCAACACGCCGGCCAGCCGCTTCTGGATGAGGCTCGTGACATGATCATCCAGGAGCACGACCCCGTCTGTGACGGACAGTTGGATCACCCCATGCGGCGTCACGGTCGCATCTCAGCACGGTTTCCCATGTCCCCTTGCGCTTCAGCTGAATCGTACAATTCTGCAGACCGGGCGCATAAAGCAAGGCATCACGCACGGCGTCCAGGATCGCTCCATCGCCCATGTGGGTGGAAGGCGTCACATGCAGTCGATCCACGATGCCTGTGACTCCGGGAACAGCAATCGCGAGTTCCAGGGACAGTTTCTTCGCTGCTACATGCTCCGCCTCACCCTCCAAGGTGAGCACGCCGTCGCTGAAGTCCATGCGAACGGGATATTTGTGCAAGTTGATACGCGGCTCCCGCTCGAATGCTGCACGAACCACTTTGAACCAGGAGTGTCGTTCCCCCTGGCACTCTTATTTTTTCCACTTGTCGGATTCCTCAGCGGATGGACGTCGTTCACCATCCGGCTTCAGCGCCGCCATTGCGGCAGGGGCCATGAGCTTTGCCGCATATCTGGTTCAGATTGCTCCCTTCCACAGTGAGAGCGGTTCTCTGTCAACGGCGATTGCGTTGACGCTGATCTGGGGCATCACCGCGTTTCATCTCGCCGGTGCCGGCTCCGGTGGATTCTTGCAACGGCTGCTCACCATTCTGAATATCGGAGCTATTCTGATCCTCATCATGGGAGTGCTGATACTCGGGAAGGGAAACTGGAACCACTTCAGCCTCTCTGCCCCCGACATCACTCCCGGCTTTGGAACGACGATGGTCTCGCTGATTTTTGTCACCTACGCCTACTCAGGGTGGAATGCAGCGGCCTATGTGGCGGGAGAAATCGTCGATCCCGGACGCACCATCCCGCGGGCCATGATTGGTGGCACCCTCTTCGTGGGATTACTGTATCTTGTCGTGAACGGGATCTATCTTTATGCACTGCCCGTCACTGAGCTGGGACAGCCACCGATCCTCCCCGTGGCCAACAAGGTGGCCGCAGCCCTGCTGGGCCCGACGGGCACCCTCTTGGCGACGGCTTCTTCTGTCTCTCGATCGCCGGAGCCGTGAGCGCGATGGTGTGGGCCGGACCCCGCGTGTACTATGCCATGGCGCAAGACGGCTTGATTCCCTCCCTCTTCGCCAACACCACCGGCATGCAACAGGCGCCGATCAATGCCATCCTTCTGCAAAGCCTCTGGGCCTCAGCTCTTATTGTGTCGGGGAGCTTCGAGCGGCTGGTGATCTACAGCGGTACCGTACTCATGATCTTCAACGCCCTTGCAGTGGGAGCATTACTGATCTTGCGTCGGCAAGAGCCAACTCTTCCCCGTCCCTATCGCACCCCTCTCTACCCGTTTGTCCCGGCATTCTATCTTCTTGTGTCGACCGTGATCGTCGGGACCGCACTCTATGAGCGTCCGGTAGAAGGAGGTCTGGGCATTGTAACCGTCTTAGCTGGAGCCCCGCTTTACCTACTCTGGCGCAGGCTGAGCGGCGACAGCCACTCTTAAAACAAGGCCGAGGTCAAGGTTGAGCGAAGATCAGACTCTCCCCTTCTCAGCCTTGACCTGAGCCTTAACCTTCCAGAAAGCTGGCGGCCTTTTTCAACATCCTGCTATAGCCAGTCCCGATGAGCCTTCTCGGCCCTTTCCCCCCACATCTCACTGAGCGGGATCTCTGTGATGAAGCAGGCCCCTGGATCAAGTTGTGGAAGGGCGCGAGCGGCGGCGACCATAACCTGAGCCGTCAGGACAGTGTCGTCTAAGCGCGCTTCCAGCAGCAGATGATGGTGTCCAAGTCGTCCGGGAGGGCCTCGTCGATCGAGGACCACTCCCCGCCCTTCTTGCTCCAGCTCCGCGAGACTCTCCACGGGAAAGACCTGCGTGTCTTCCCCCAGAAAGAGCGGGTCGGCACGCATGGCTTGAGTGATCTTGGCCTGATCTGCCATCTTCTCCAATTCGACATAGACATACCGTTGCACTCTCCCATCGATGGCTCGTACCTCGGCGCACAGGGCATCCTTCACTCCGAGCACGCTCTGGGCCATTGTGGTGTGGCGGAGACTAATGCCTGTGTGATGCCGCGTCTCCGTCGCTCCTCCCGGCGTCAGCAGGGCAAACCACGAGCGGAACACCGACAGCGCGCCAGGATCCCAGCCCGCCCCTACGATGGCCGCTGCCTTATGATGGAGGGCCACCTTGTGGATTGCGTTCTTATGGGCATGAAGCGCCTCTCCATGCAGCGTGGCGCAGTCCACGATCGGAATTCCATGCTGAAGGATCTGATACGCAGTCTCCATGACGACATTCGTCGGCACACAGAGGAGTGCGACGTCGACATCCTTCGCCTGACCGATGTGGGTGGTCACTGGAATGGATCGGACTGTCTCCGGAAGTTTCCCCCCCGCACTGGCCGCTCGGCGGACGACGGCTGCCAGACTGAGATCGTGGCTCAGGGAAATGAGTTCCGCACAGACCTGCCCCACCCTGCCGAACCCGACGACTGCGAGTCGCAATGGTTTCACGGATGACATCCTCTCCCTACTGCCAGAAAAAAATCTCCGGCGCCCGCCGTTGAACCGGAGTCGTCTGCATCCCCTTTTCTCTGGGACAAGAACGGGAGTACGAGCCATCTCGCGGCACGGACCTACCAGAGACCAAAGCTCACATCCCTGAACGGGATCGTTTCCCATTGCTCGCTTTCCACATCCAGAATGGCAATTTTGAGATCCGTGGTGAGAATTCTCATCCCCTTAGGCCGAACCCAGCTGTCAGTCTTCAAGGACTTGAAATACAGGTGAGGCCTGGCTTGGGCATAGTCTCGTTCGTGGAACAACTCGAGTAATTGCAATGCGTCGAGGAACGTCATATTTTGTTCCTTCCTTTCATACCGTGGGGCTGGCCCCCCATTGCTTGCATAGGTATAGACCCTTGTGAAGTGTTCAAAGAGCAATCGCGATGCCGCAGCGCTGTCCATCACCATATGCCTGCCGGCACACCCTCCATTTCGAGAGCTATTTTCAAGAGATGGGGTGAACTCGAGCGTCAATGCGCGATCAGGAGCGATGCTCACCTCACTCTACCTCGCTGTGAAGCGTTGAGACCTTTCGCTACAGCAACCGGACTCGTCTTGTAGCGGATTTCCACAAACATCCGCAGCGGCGCCTTCATTCGTCAACTTCAAGTCCAGGAATTTTCTACAAGTGGGCGACGGATCAGTCCTCAGGCGGCATGGTCCCGTTCTTGCCATAAAGATCACAGTACCAGTCACGAAATATATTGGTTCGGGGTTCAGCGTACAGAAGGAAGGGCTCATGCTATGAGAACGATGTTGTGTTCACTTTGTTTTCTTTTCGCCGTTGGACTCGTCGCCCTAACGACCCCGCCCTCAACCGTCGCAGCAGAGACTATCCAGCGGACGGTTCGAGGCACAGTGATGGCAACAACTACTGCCATCGATCCTCAGACAATCGTTGTGAAAGTCGTGCTGCCCAATAAGGAAGAGTTGATTGTGGGGGCTCGTGTCCCTACTGACACCAAGATTACGCGGAGCACGCAAGCTGCCAAATTGGCCGACCTTAAGGTAGGAGAAACAGCCGAGATGACATACCTGAAATCGCCGGATGGTTTAACTGCACAGTCTATTCACGTTCGATAACCAAGGAGCGCTCATGTCGACCCGGTGCCACCTGTCCTATTTCCATTTCTGCCTCTGCCTGCTTGTTGTTGCGATGCTGTCCGGCTGCGCAAGCCGGAAGATCGTCACGACGGTAGAAGACCGAAGTTATGTCCCAGGGTCGGCACCCCAAGCCCAAGCGCCAGTGACAGAGGCAAAGGTCTCCCCCCCGATTCCACCGCCTGTGGTGAAAGAAGCACGGATCGTGGAGCAACCGATTGCCCCCGCCCCTCCATCGCAGCAGCCGACGTCTCAAGCCAGGCCGATACCAGAACTCTCCGATATCTTTTTTGACTTCGATCGGTTTGTGATTCGCGATGATGCTCAATCCGGGCTGGAAGCCAATGCCGGCCTTCTGAAGTCGCAATCCGGTGTGAAGATCCTGATCGAAGGCCATTGTGACGAGCGGGGCACGAGTGCCTATAACCTGGTCTTGGGTGAACGCCGTGCACAGGCGGCCACACAGTATCTCCGGGACCTCGGCGTCCCCTCATCACAGATGCAGATCACGAGTTATGGAAAAGAGCGCCCCTTTTGCGCGGAACATAGTGAGGCCTGTTGGCAATCGAACCGACGGGCTCACTTCACCAGATAGTCAGCGAGCTCGTGAAGATACCAGTCGGATGAACGGTGATCGAGAGTCCTTGAATGTAAGGAGGGCCCTGTGAAGAGACGTCGGACGCTGCTCATGTGCTGGCTCAGTCTCATTGCCTTGGCCGGATGTGCCGGCAGAGGCGAGGTCATTCCGCTCCAGATTCACCCCATCGTGACCGGATCTGAGGGGGTCGCAAAGCCGAGGGCCGCCGTTCGTGTGGCGGTGGGGTCGGTCGAGGACGGTCGGAGCCATAAGACCGGCCTTGGAGTTCGGACACACCTCTGGGGAGGTGTCAGCTATTTCGATGTCCCGGGAGGCAAACCCGCTGACGTGGTCGCACAGGCCTTGACCGATTATCTGACCGCGAAGGGCTGGCAGGTGACCAAGCGAGGGGCCGGCGACGCCGGGGCCGATGTCGTCCTTACGGGGAAAATCCTCGATTTTTCAGTCCACGCCAAGAGTCGGGTCGGCTTCACCGAGATCACAACGAAAACGAAGCTCGCATTACAAGCACAGAATGTCGCAGACGGGAGCACGATCCGCATGACCCTGAATGGGAGCGGAGCCGACGACGTCTTTTGGTTCGATCCGGAGGATGCCCAAGCGCTGGTCAATGACGTCTTGACCGACAGTTTTGGCAAGTTGCTCCAGGATACAACGGTTGAGAACAAACAGATACGGCTGAAAAGCCCGTAACAACACCAGCAGCTTCCAGCAAAGGAGGATTCCGATGAAAGTCCAAGATATCATGACCGGCGATGTGCAATGTTGCGGCCCGGACACGAATCTGGCTACCGTCGCGAAAAGGATGTGGGACAGCGACTGCGGAGCCCTGCCCGTCCTGAATGTTCAGGGCCAGGTGATGGGCATGATCACGGATCGCGACATCTGCATGGCCGCAGCCACCAAGAACAAGCCGGCGTGGGACATCACCGTCTGGGAGACAGTGTCCGGAAAGGCCCACACCTGCCACATGTCCGATGATGTCCATGCAGCCCTGGACATCATGAAACGGGAAAAAGTCCGACGGCTTCCTGTCGTGGATGAAGACGGGGTGCTCCAGGGCATCGTCACCATGAACGATTTTGTCCTCCTCGCCGGAGAGGCGAAAGGGGGAAAGGCACCGGCTCTCTCCTACGAGGATGTCGTGCGGACGATGAAGGCGATCAGCGCGCACCGGGTGCTGGTGGGAATCTAAGAAGACAGTGCTGAGTTATTTCCAACTCAGAACTTTTCAATCGGAACTCAAGGCTTAGCCACCCGAGGCGTCATGTTCCATTGTGTCATGACCCTCAACTGCGACGACACGCTCACCGTCGACGGTATGGCGGCCCTTTTTAGCTAGCAGCCAGTTCAGAGAGCGGCCCTCGGCAATGACCCGAACGGGAGACTGTCGCCTATTGCAACAGTCGTATTTTCCAAGTTGAGGCACATTGGTCAATCAGACATACGAGCAGCCTCCTCCATCCCGTCTCACCACCGTCAACCCCTTGTGTGATCAAGGCTCTCTTGAATCAGCTTGGCCATGGTCTCCCGGCATAGCGCTTGCTGTTCAACTAACCATCCATTCGAGTGACGAGGCAACGAGGCGCCCGATGTCTTCTAAGGAAACCGCAACTGTGAAACCCCGCCACTGGAGGGGTCGGAAAATCATCGAAGCCTGCACACAGTTCAGTCATCACTCTGTCAGCAACCGCGCTCACGCGCCCAACAAAGGAGGAGTCCCATGTCCGTCGCCAAGATTATCGAGATTAGTGCCGAATCGCCGAAGAGTTTCGAAGATGCCATTCAAAACGGGATCACCCGGGCATCCAAAACCATACACGGCATCAAATCGGCTTGGGTGAAGGAGCAACACGTGGTGGTCGACAACAGCAAGGTCGCCCTGTATCGCGTGGACCTGAAAGTAACATTCGTGCTGGATTAACGAGATATGAGAATGGGCGAGCGAAACTGGTGGGAGAGGGTTGCCAAGAGCACGGCCTACGCCCTTTCTCTGTTTCTTATCGCCCTTACTTACTCCCTCGCGTTCGGCTCATCTGGCCAGATCTTGGAACCCCCCACTGACGTGGTTCGCTCGACGCTCACTGAAGTCTTCCGCATCCTCGAAGACGAAAGGCTCAAGGATCCGGCCAAGCTCATCCCGCGCCGGCATATGCTGGAAGAGGTCATCGCTTCCCACTTCGACTACGAGGAAATGTCGAAGCGATCGCTCGCAGCTCACTGGGTTCCACTTACGGCCGGCGAGCGGGCCGAATTCGTCGAACTCTTCAAGAGCTTTCTCTCCGACCGCTATGCCGAAAAAATCGAAAGTTATTCAGGCGAACAGGTGGCCTATCTCTCCGAACGGATCGAGGGGAACTATGCGGAGGTGCGGACCGAGCTGCGGTCGAGCAAAGTTGCAATCCCGATGGATTACCGGCTACACGGGAAAGACGGAACGTGGCACGCTTACGACCTCATTGTGGACGGGGTCAGCCTGGTGAAGAATTACCGCAGTCAATTCGAGAAGATCATCCGCTCGTCGTCCTACCAGGAGTTAGTCCGGCGGCTGCGCGAACGCACCGTCGGCGAGGGCACAACGAACAGGAAGGCCAAGGTCGAGGACAAGGTTGAGGAAAATCCAATGTCCTCATCTTAGCCTCAACCTTAGTCTGAACCTCAACGTTCTCCATCTGCGGTGCCACAATATTTTTTCCGCAGCCTGCTAGGCGTCACTCTCAGGAATTCCATCCAGTTGGGACAGCCACACCGTCGCCTCACTATCGCTTGGCGCACGATAGTCGCTTCGAGGAGACAGGGAGCCACCAGAACCTACTTTGGGGGCGTTTGGAATCGCACTGCGTTTGAACTGACTTTGATGAAAGAATCGATCAAGAAAGACCCGCAACCACTTTTTGATCTCGCCGATCCCATACTCCCGCCCTGTAGGATCCGGAATGTCGGGACATTCACCTTCTTTCCTTTCACGCCAGGCATTGTAGGCAAGAAACGCGACTTTGGGAGGACTATAGCCGAAGCGGAGCACATAATAGAGAAAGAAGTCCTGTAATTCGAACGGGCCAACCACGTCCTCTGAACGCTGGATGGGTTGACCGGCACGATCCTCACCAGGCACGAGTTCGGGACTGATCTTCGTCTCAAGGATATCCGTGAGCACGGGGCTGACGTTGCCCCCAAGCTGGTTCGTTGCGGCCACCCACTGGATCAGGTGTTGAACCAGAGTTTTCGGTACACTCGCGTTGACATGATAGTGCGCCATGTGATCGCCGACTCCATACGTGCACCAACCCAGCGCGAGTTCGCTGAGATCGCTTGTGCCCACCACGAGCGCGCCCTGTTGGTTCGCGAGACGGAATAACAGGCTCGTTCGTTCCCCCGCTTGAACATTCTCAAAGGTGACATCATGCACCGGTTTGGCGGGCGTATGAGGATGGCCGATGCTTTTGAGCATGTGTTCAGCACTTAGCCGAATTTCGATCTCCTGCGCGGTGCACCCGATCGCGCGCATGAGACGCCAGGCTTGATCTAGAGTCCGCTTGCTGGTGGCAAATCCCGGGAGGGTATAGCCGAGCACGTTCGTGCGTGGAACACCCAGCACGTCCATCGCCTTTGCACACACGATCATGGCTTGAGTCGAATCCAGACCGCCGGAGACTCCGATCACGACCTTACTGATTCCAGCCGACTGCAGACGCTTCACCAGTCCCTGCACCTGGATCTCATACACTTCCTGACAGCGTTCGTCTCGTTGCTCAGGGTCGCTGGGGACATAGGGGGAACGGTCGTACGCCCGGTCAAGCAACAGCCGTTCATGACAGGGCAGATCGACAGGGACTCGTACCGTGCGAAAGGCTGACAGGTCGCCCCTGTGGCGGCGGATTGAATCCCCGAAACTGGTTTGTCGTCGGCGATCCTGGGCCAGACGATCCAGGTCGAGGTCGCCGGTGAGCAGTTGGGACTTGTAGGAAAAACGGGAGCTCTCGGCCACAGCCGTCCCGTTTTCATAAATCATCCCGTGCCCATCCCATGCCAGATCGGTGGTGGATTCTCCGAATCCTGCGGAAGTGTACAGGTAGGCCGCGAGGCACCGAGCCGATTGACTGGCAGCCAACTGACGCCGGTACTCCGCTTTCCCGATGGTACTGTTCGACGCAGAAAGATTGATCAACACGGTGGCTCCGGCCAGGGCCGCATAAGAAGAGCGGGGGATCGGCACCCAGAGGTCCTCGCAGATTTCGACATGCAAGGTGCAGAGCGGTTGGCCCTCAAGCTCAAACAGCAGCTGGTTGCCGAATGGGACGTCATGGTGGTTGAGCAGCTGGATCGTCTGAGATCGGGCGCAATCGGCGGGCACGAATTGACGCATCTCATAAAACTCGCGATAGTTGGGAAGGTAGGTTTTCGGGATTACGCCGAGCAGCTGCCCGCGAGACAGCACGGCCGCGCAATTGAATAGAAGTCCATCGACCACAAGCGGCAAGCCGACGATCGCGATCACAGGTGTGTCATACGATGCGCGAAGGACGGCGGCTAGTTGTTCTTTACAGCCGTCAAGCAGCGCTTGTTGTTGGAACAGGTCTTCGCAGGAATAGGCTGAAAGTCCGAGCTCGGGAAAGACGACCAGGAGAGCTTTGCGTTCCGCCGCCTGTTTCATGAGTGCAATCGTCTCGCGTGCATTGTATTCCGGGTCTGCAACCCGAACCGTCGGAATCCCGACGGCGACCCGCACGAAACCATGGTTGTAGAGGTTGAAGAAGGGATGGTTGGTGTTCATGTTCGCGTGCTCATCGATCAGGCTTCCTTCCTCGCCCCAGGCCGATGCTCACGCCCGCCAAACAAAAAAGGACGTCCGATCACGTCCTGCGCGAGAAATTCCAACAACCGTTCGGCTGTCTTCTTCCACAGGATCACGGTGCCATCTTCATTCACCAGCATGGCGCAGTCGGCAGTGCGCTGCAGCATGTCCGAGATCTGTTTCATAATCGAGATCTCCGATGTTGTGTACTCCCTAAGATGCGAAGCACGCATCAAAAAATTATGACACTTTGACGAACGGAAAACGTTCCCGCATCGTTCGGGTGATCAATCCCACTCCACATTCATCCCCAATCAGTTCCACTGGAATAATCCCATCTGGATCCTTGAGGTCGATAAGCGGCACCTCACCCACAGTGGTATGTGTCCAACGTTCCGGCTGCGACGGCTGCCTCCAGGTCTTCGATCGTCCTATTGGACAAGACCGAGGTGTCGTACTCCTGCACCACCTCGTGACCGGGACGAGCATCCTCGTCTCGCTGTTTGATCAGCAGCCACTGCCGCGGCCGGCCTTTCATGCGCACCAAGGTGAACCCGCCCCGCAACCGTTGTCCATGCAGGTGCACGTCCAATTTGCCCGCATGGAGCATCATCGCCGGCGACTCGGAACCCTGGTTCACGCCGAGCAGTTCAAACCAGCCTGTATCCCACACCAGCACCGGTCCTGCTCCATAATGACCTTCTTCGATCACTCCCTCGAACTCCGCGTACCCGAGATTGTGGTCCTCCACTTCCACGGCCAGCCGTTTGACCGATGGGTCCAACGAGGGGCCCTTGGGGATGGCCCATGACTTCAGCAGGCCGCCGATTTCCAGACGGAAATCATAATGCAGGTGAGAGGCCTGATGCTTTTGGACCGTGAAGATCGGCCGCTTGGATCTCGGCATATTCTCCTGTGCCTCAGAATTTGTACCCGAACCGGCGCAACAGCGCTTTCCGTTCGACGATATCTGCTTCCGCCTCGATCCCCTTTGGAGGAAATCCATCGACCACGCCGAGAATTCCCCTCCCTTGCTCGGTCTCTGCCAGCAACACATCCACCGGATTGGCCGTTGCACAGTAGATCAGGCAGACTTCAGGAACCAGGCGCAGAACCGGGAGGACGTTGATGGGGAAACAATCCCGCAACAGGACGATGAAACTGTGTCCCGCGCCGATCGCCATCGCATTGGTCTGCGCCAACGCAATCAACTCCTGATCCGTGCCGCTCCATCGCACCAGGCAGGGCTCCGAGGCCTCGCAGAACGCCAATCCAAACGCGATGCCCGGCACAGCCGTGACCAGGGCCTCGTGGAGATCCTCGACCGTCTTGATGAAATGCGCCTGACCAAGAATGACTTGGACCGCCGGAGGACTCGGAATGTGAACTTTCACAGAGATCAGACGGATGGACATCGACTCCCCCCTTTAAGTCGATAGAAGCATCAGCCATGCCATCGACGGAGAGAGAAGACAGTCGCTCGCCGTCCCACAGCAACGTCAGGACTTCTCACGACTCTGCGACGATCTGATCGAGAACGCGCGGACCTTGACGACTCCTGATATGATCCATCCCTGCCCTCTTACGCCACAGTGATTCAGTGACCTGTCCTGACGGGACAGCTCCAACGATTGACCTCTCGTTAAATGCGGTTATCTGATAACTGAGCGGAGGCCTCGGTGAGAGGAACATTCAAGGGAATCGAGGTCAAGCGCAGGGGTGGTGTGCAGGCCCACCGGAGGGTGGGAAGCCTAAAGCTCCTCCAAGACCTCCACTATAGACAAAAATCTCTCTGACCCGCCTCCGCTCCGATTTTTTTATTACCTCGCAAACTCCCCCCTAATGTGGTGTTGTTTTGATGAAACGTGTCCGTCGTGGGTTGCTGTGCGGGAAAAGCTGCGTGTGGTGAGGGAAATTGAAACAAATCGGTAAGAAGGAACCCCGTTTTCACAAAAAAACGGCCCGCCCTTGTGTGGAACACCGAGACTGCCATCCGAACAGGGTAACGTTCAGCAATCCTTCAGTCGCTTAAGGCCGATTGCCCCGCGCTTCCATCTTCCTCTGAACTCCGTTCAAGGAGCCGTGCCTAGCGGCACCAACGATTGATAGCGCGCCCCTCGAACCATCACCCCGCCACTGAAGCAGTAGCGGCACCCTTTGCACGCTGGCTGCACAAGGGCGAGTCAAACTTGCACCAGGCTGCTGCCCTTTCTAAGCTCTCTCCACCTCCTTCGGTTATAAGTTAATCTCGATTCTGTCAGAATCAACGAGGGCAAGATGCCTCACCGAACTGCAGACTGTGGCATTACAGGATCTGACGAGATTGTAGGGGCCTAATTGAGGCGGGCTTTGCCTTTACCAGCAAAGAGTCTCTCGGCTTCGACCCGCGCGAGGTCTTTCTGGCGATGGGCGAGAATGACCGGATCAATCCGCTCACCGCAGCTCACGCAACGCCAGTTGATCGATCCGATTTCGAAAACCCGTTCTTCCAGCATAAGTCCGCCGCAGCGATGGCACTGATCGGTCTGAGTGTTTTTAGCGGCAACAACCTTGGTCATGAACAGATTCCTCCCTCTTGTTGAATGTACTGGATAGCTGTGTGAGCCAAAAGGACAGAAAAGGATTCATCCACGAAATAAGAAGACCAGCCTTCCTACGGATATCAAGCTGTAGGCAAGCCCGGCTATCCGAACAACCCGGCAGGCAATCCACTGTTGCTTGTCCCTCGCCGCCTAGTCTTCTGGCTCTCTTGAGTGCCGTACCTCCTACTGGCACCGAGATGGAAGCCTGTCCCTTCGGATCTGATCCCACCACTGAAATAGGGACGATACCCTCAGGCGCGCTGCACAGAGGAGGGCACCTGCTTGCCCCGGCACACTCCCCCTTCTCGATTGGAGTGGTGCCGAACATCTGGCCACGGCCATTGGCTCGCACGGCATAACATCATGTAATCACTTCAATTGGGCCTCACGTTCAGTATCAGCAAGTGGATCACCCACTTTCGCATATTCGGTGTCTTGTACTTTTGATATCAGAGGACTAAACTACGACACATCCGCTAGCAATACCTGCTTGTGCCTCGGAGGTGCACCGTGGACCTCAAAGAATCAGAACAAGCCCCACAGCCACTCCCAATGAGCCAGCCCTGCACCTGTACCCACAGTCGCCTGATCTCCGATTGCGTCTCGGAGGAGGAACACAAGGCCGGCAAGGTGCGCTGTGTTGAATGTGGAGCCATCGTGCCGGATCCCTACCTCAAACGGGACGGCAAGGAGACGTAGCGCCGGTCTCGCTCTCCCTTTCAGGCTAGCCACTCTTAAAGTTTAGGTCTGCATCGTCTGCCCGCTCACACGATCCCTCTTCGCTGAGGTATTTGGCAACAGCTTCCTGTCTGTCACTGGCCCAAAACTCCTCAACCTGCCGATTGGCGCAGCTCTCTCTCTCATACTCTAAGCCTGTAAGTCCCTGTGCTACCGAACTTCTCCTTCTACATTCATACGAGATTATCCACTGGCACCGACAATGCAATGCTCTCCTCCCAGCAACTCATTCCGTTCTTCGAGGATGGCGCATGGCACAATCTACAACCGTGGAAGTTCAAGTAATCGACATCGTGCGCGGAGCCGATGCCTGTGACCTTGAAGAGATCACGCGTCGATGCACCAATCTGACGTGGAACCAGGTATTTCTCGCTGTCGACCGCTTGAGCCGAAGTGGCAAGATCATGCTCGTGCCCAGCGGCCGTGGCACGTATACGGTGGCCTTCCCGCACAGGAAGGAAAATTGGCCCGATTGACTCTCACTCGCATATTTTAATCACAAGGAGGTTTCTCATGTCTGATCTAACCCGTTGGCAACCAATGACGACGCGCTGGAATCCATTCAAAGATTTGGAGGATATGGAAAAGCGCCTCTCGACCTATTTGGGCCGTCCCGCTGTTCGGACCGAGGCCGGGAAGGAAGCCATGACCGTCGCCGAATGGTCGCCGCTCGTCGACATTACAGAGGACGACAAGGAATATCTCATCAAGGCGGATCTGCCGGAAGTGAAGAAAGAAGACGTCAAACTGACAGTCCAGGACGACGTGATGAGCATCTCCGGCGAGCGAAAGTATGAGAAAGAGGAAAAAGGGAAGAAGTACCATCGTGTCGAGCGGGCCTACGGAAGCTTTATGCGGAGTTTCACCTTGCCGGAAGATGCCGACGGCAGCAAGGTCAGTGCGGAGTACAAAGACGGTGTCTTGAAAGTACACCTGCCCAAGTCAGAAAAGGCGAAACCGAAATCGATCGAGGTGAAGGTCTCCTGAGGACGACCGAAGAAACGAAGGAAAAACTATGTTGTCCCGCGAGAATTTCCATGATTCGCACGCGTGGCACAACAGCAAAATGCTCTCGCAGGATGCTCAAACAGGCCGTCCTCTTCGTCCGCCGTTTGTCTGGTTCATCTGCGTCTATCCTGGTTTGTTTAGTTGCTTAACCCAGGAGAAACCAAACAAACCGAGAACGATCAGAAAGCGATCTTCGTATGCTGAGAGGACTGTTTCAGCATCCTGCAAAAGGAGGGAATAATGTTCCGACATCCTCACTATCTGGAATTTCCGTGGGACATTCATGGGCAGCGCGCGACCACAGAGCCCCATCGTCATCTGTGGTGGTTGATCGCGCTGCTGGTCCTGCTGGCCATGTTTCTGATCGGCGTGGGCGTCACGCACGGAATCTTGTAGAAGGCTAAGGTCGAGGTCAAGGCTGAGCGAAGATAAAACTTTCCTTACCTCAGCCTTAGCCTAAACCTCAACCTTCCGCGTACTGGCGGACTTTTTGAGCATCCTGTTAAGGACACGGGATCAGCGCTCCAGATTTAAGGAGTCAGACGAATCATGTTCCGCAATCGCGAAGAAGCGGGCCGGATGCTGGCCGATAAGCTGAGTCAATACCGCAACGATTCGACGGCGTTGATTCTGGCCCTTCCCCGAGGCGGAGTGGCAGTGGGCTATCAACTCAGCCTCGCCCTCCATCTCCCGCTCGACGTGTTTATTACGCGCAAGATCGGTGCGCCGGGCAATCTCGAATATGCGATCGGAGCCGTGGCCGAGACGGGGTCGCGCTATCTGAATCAAGAGGCGGTCAGCGCCTTTGGCTTATCCCGGCATGAGCTGGACCGGTTGATTCATGTCCAAGAGAAAGAGATTGCCAGGCGCAAGAACCTGTACAGGCAGGGACGACCGCTCCCGCGGCTCACAGGCCACACTGTGCTCTTGGTTGACGACGGCATCGCCACAGGCTCGACATTCCTGGCCTCGGCACTTGCCATTCGAGGTTTACAACCTCACCGTTTGGTGGGCGTGATTCCAGTCGGACCCCCGTCGACAATCCGTGAAGTCCGAGCACATGTGGACGAGTTGGTGGTGCTCATGACACCGGACCCGTTCGAGGCCGTGGGAAATTTCTTCGTGGACTTCACGCAAGTCGAAGATCGCGACGTAGTGGAATACTTAAATCTGGCCGAGGAGGCGATGCTCGAACGCACGCCCCCTTCACCAGCCTCGTAAAACGTTTTGTTAGCCACGGAGGTACACCGTAACATGTCCACACATTCCAAGATCCCGTCAGGGTTGGGATCTCGCAGAGACCAAACATATCAAGAATACGAACACGACACCTATAAACTTCAGGGGAAACTCAAGGAGCCCACTGCCTGTCCAACATGCGGGGCAGTCTTTCTCAAAGGGCGGTGGACCTGGGAAGCGAAACCGGCAGGCGCGCACGAGACTCTCTGTCCGGCTTGTCACCGGATCCACGATACATACCCCAAGGGCCTCGTCACGATCAAAGGACCGTTCAAAGATACCCAGCACGAACAGCTGATCGGTGTCGTCAAGAACACGGAGGAGAAGGAGAAAAAGGAACACCCGCTCTCCCGGATCATGGCGATTGAATCACGGCCTGAGGGCCTGGTCATTTCGACGACCGATACCCATCTGCCCCGGCGAATCGGCGAGGCGCTGGAACATGCCTACCACGGGCAGCTGGAGTTGCATTACGACCAGGACGAAGACTTCGTACGGGTCACATGGACCCGCTGAACCCTGGTTTCAACTTTTGAGGAGAAAAATAATGTGGTCCTGCCCCAACCGATGGATACTTGTCGCAGTAGCAACATTCAGCCTGGTGACCGGAACGACGGGACAGGCGGCGACGTCCATTCCACAGGGCTCGATCGTGGAGGTGGATCAGGCTACCGTCAATCAGATATTAGATGTGTTTCACAAGGCTGAAGCAGCCATCGCGGTGGGAAATCTTGACGGCGTCATGGCACTCTATGCAACCCAGTACAACTATCATGGGTTGAAACAGGCGGATGTTCGTAAGATCTGGTCCAATCTGTTCGAGGAATACCGTGATATCAGCGAGGTTCATTTCTTTTCGAAGATCGCCAAGGTGGGATCGAGCTCCACCGCCATCATCGAAGTGACCTGCACGGGGAGCTTGTCGGGCCTTTCGAAGACCAGCGGCCTCCGGGTTCCCATTGACAGCTGGTACGAAGAAGTGCATTTTCTGATGCTTGAGGGCGGCGTCTGGCGCATTCGCGGAAATGCCGGCGAAACGCCACGGGTTCTGCCGTTCGGCACGGCGCCGCACCCGCTATTCTGAATGGGAGGCAGCAATGAGAATCGTGGTCGGCGTGGATTGGTCGGAAGAGTCCTTTGCTGCCGTGGAACAGGTCGGGTTACTCTACCGGCCGGACGATGTCGTGCTCGTACATGGCGTGGATCTTGGCATGCTCCAGTCTCCCATCGTGGCCGGGGCAGTCAATCTGCAAGGGTATGACGAATTCCGCCAGGCCTTGATCGATGCCGGTCGCCAGGCCGTTGAGCGCTGCCGCAGCCTGCTGCCGGCTGAGACTCCCTCCATCCGAACGATGTGCGAAGTCCAGCACCCAACCGCCTTCATTCTCGACAGCGCCGCCGCAGTAAAGGCCGACCTCATCGCAATGGGCACGCACGATCACAGCCGGTTGTCAGAAATGTTTGCCGGCAGCATTTCGCACCGCGTCCTGCTCCATGCCACGGTGCCGACCTTGATCGTAAAAGGAAAGGCTCGACCCGTCGCGCGCGTCCTCATGGCGGTGGAAAGCCGAGAAGACACGATCCGCCTGCACAGGTGGCTGACATCGCACCCCTTCAAGAACCCCGTCGCGGTCACCATCCTCTCGGTCGTTCCCTCGCTCGAGATGGTCAATGAGCAATTGATGGTGAAACTCAAAAGCTGGTCCGAGCAAAATACGCAGCATGCTGAGCAGGTCGTACACGACACGTCCCAGACGTTGGCCGGCCCACACTTCACAGTGTCCACCATGGTTCGTACGGGCGATCCCGCGACTGTTGTGTGCGAAGTGGGAAATAGCCACGATCTCATCGTGATCGGCTCCCATGGGCGGAAGGGGTTCGATCGTTTCCTGCTGGGCAGCGTGTCGCACGGGATCGTGCATCGGGCCAATACTTCCGTCCTTGTTGTCCGTTGAGAACAGATGACTAGCAGGATGCTGAAAAAGTCCGCCAGCGGCGTTCTCGCATCGCTCAGAGGCTCAACGTACCGAAGCGTACGCCTCGCCTCTTCGCTCGCTGCGGCCTTGCTGGACGGCCTTTTTGAGCATCCTCAGCAATTGTGGCATAAGCGCCATTTCTTCGTGAGATTCCAGCGGTGTTTCATATATGAACCGAGTTTTTCCGTAAACTGTTGGATGCCCACACCACCAACCAAGGAGAAGTTGACAGCATGAAAGTCCTTAGCGTGATCATTGCGGTGTATTTGGTCGTGTTGGGAAGTACCTGGGCCGCCGGGGAGACTGTCCGCGGGAATCCCAAGGAAGGGCAAGCGGTGTATGAAAAGAACTGCCTCCGTTGCCATGGGAACAAATTGGATGGGAAAGGCCCGGATAGCCAGGATTTGATCGTACGACCGGCCAGTCTTCGGTCTCTAATCACTCAATCCAAGACCGATTGGGAATTACTCGTGGCGATCTCGAATGGTGTGTTGTTCAGCCCGATGCACAGCTTTCGCGGCAAGCTGACGGATCAGCAAATGTTGGATGTGCTGTCGTACATCAGGGCTGTGTCACCCCCGGACGTTGTCAGTTAAAACGGGGTTGTGTTCTTTCAGTGCATAGGCCTCCAAAGACTTTCTCAGCAACTCGGCGCGTCTATTTTTCTTCTCCTGATCTTCTTTGGAACACCTGTCCAGGCTGGAGAACCGGCTCCAGAGATAGAAGTTTTCGTTCGCGCCGGCTGCCCCCATTGCGAGGCTGCGAAAGCCTTCCTCAAAGAACTCCGTCGAGAACGTCCGGCTGTTCGAATCGTCATCTACGATGTTGCCGAAGACTCAACCGCACGGCAGCGACTCGCCACGCTGGCGGCGGAGCGGGGAATAACCAACATTGGCGTCCCCACCTTTCATATCGGCGCAGAGCTGATTGTCGGCTTCCTCTCAGCCGAAACGACTGGAACAGAAATCCTCGCCAGACTCGACCAGCGTGCACAAGGCGCCGTACCGCCTGCGGCCGTCGAGAGCATTCAGACCAAATGGTTCGGCGAGCTTCGCGTCAAAGACCTCGGCCTGCCGCTGTTCACCATCATCATCGGACTCTTGGACGGGTTCAACCCCTGCTCAATGTGGGTGCTGCTATTCATGCTGTCATTATTAGCAGGCCTGGCCAATCGACCGAAGATGTTGCTGATTGCCGGGACATTCGTGGCCGTCGAGGGCATTGCGTACTTTGCGTTCATGGCGGCGTGGCTCAACATGTTTTTGTTGATCGGTCTCTCCCGCATTACCGAACTGATCTTGGGAAGCATTGCCGGACTGGCCGGAGCGATCAACATCAAAGACTTTTGGGCATTCCAGCGTGGAATCTCTCTCAGCATCCCCGATGCGGCTAAACCAGGCCTGTACTCGAGGATGCGACGAATCATCGAGGCCGAGAACATCGTCGCCGCACTCCTAGGGACAGTGATACTCGCCTTGCTGGTGCAAGCTGTCGAATTACTATGCACGGCCGGGCTTCCTGCTCTCTACACCCGCATTCTGACAATGCAGCAGCTCGACCGGTGGGCCTATTACGGATACCTGGCTCTCTATAATGTGGCCTACATGCTGGACGATGTTCTCGTGCTTGCAATAGGGGTCATCACGATGAGCCACTATAGACTTCAGGAACGGGAAGGCCGATGGCTAAAGCTGATCAGCGGCGTGGTGATGGTCGGTTTGGCTGCGGTCGTGCTTCTTCGGCCCAACTGGCTTATCTGATTCATGCGCAAAGAGGAACAATCCATTTAGCATGATGCTGAAAAAATCCACCGGCAGCGTTCTCGCATCGCCCAGCCCATCAAAAGACCCCTCGCGCTTGAGGTACTCACAATCCCTGATCGTTACTACCGTATCTGCAACGTTACACACTCTGTCCTAAAGGAGTCGCCAGACTGTCCTTCACTGCGCGCATCGGACGAGCACAGTTTTATCGTGCGCGTTCTGCGAGCAAGAAGGATGGTCTGGAGGCTCCCCCTCCCGCCCTTCTGAGGCCGCGCGTTGCGCGAGCGTGGGGGACTCACCAGGCCATCTCACCTCCGCTGGCGAGGAGGTTGCCTGTCACACGGGCTCAATGACTACGACTTATTCGATGTGCCTTCGAGTCGAAGGAGAGCGCGGTGGGGCCAAGGTGTCGCCGAGTTCCTGATTGGTCTTCGTCCTCTCCGGAAACATTGCGGCACCTTGCTTGTCAGAGCCTTGCGGATCAAGGCAGCATCTTCAACCAGGCCTGGATATCGGCCATCTGTTGCTCGGTCACCGCGTCCTTCAACGGCGGCATCACGTGCCGCCCATCATACACAGTCTTCCAGAATGCCTGCTCGTTCGACAGCACAGGATTGCCCGCCAATCGAGGGCCGATGCCTCCTGTCGCTCGTGGACCATGACAGACGACGCAACTGGCGTTGTAGAGTCCCTCGCCGCGTTTGTTGTCCCCGGTGGGATGCTTCAATGCCATCCCGCTCGAACTATTCTTGTCTGCGCCCTCTGGCCCTCCCTCGCTCGCCCGAGCGAGACGGTCGTCCGCATTGATGGTGGCTCCTAGGAGCAATACAGAGAGGGCAACGCCGATCAACAATTTCTGCATAGGCATCACGCCATTTTCCCTCTCTTCATCACGGAGACGCGGCATCATTTGCGTTTTGCGGAGCCTTCACTCCTGAGGAGAGCCAGATAAGCCAGCGTGTCGGTGAGCTCCTGATCCGTCATTCTCGTGTCCGGAAACATGCCTGTGCCTGGGTGTCCTTGCCGGATTGCACGCGCACGCTGCTTGTCGGTTTTCAGATATAGCGCCTTCGGATTTTTCAGATCGACCGGTGGCGGATTGAGCTGCGCGATGAGCGCAGTTGTATCGGCTGCGAGTTTTGGCCGTTGGTCCTTGTTCCCATCAACGCCATGGCAGTAATAGCACAGGCCCTTCCCGTTGAAGACCGCTCTGCCCCGCTCGGCATCGCCTGCCACCTTTGTGCCCTTGGGTGACGGAGGAGAACCGGCCCAGGCATTCATCTCAGCCATATAGGTAAACTGGATCGCCAGTACGCCCACTAGCAGGAGGCTGAAACCGTTTAACCAGCCTGTCTTGTTCATTTGGTCTACTATCTGGTCTGTCTCTGTTTGTTTGGTTTGTCTTGTTTATTTGGTTGAACGAAACTAGCCAGATGAACCAAATCAACCAGATAAACAAAACAAACCAGATCAACCAGCTAATCAGTGCTGCCCACAACAGAGCTTGTACCGCTCTTCCGGGATATTCTTCATATTTTGAAAGACGGCTTCACGCACCTTCGCACTGGTCACCCGATCGATGCCGGGGTAGAGCACCCGTTCTTCTTTCATATTGTGAGAACCGAGCAGATTCAACAACGCCTGTTCTTCTTGATCGCTGTCGGGATTCTGATCGGCCACCTTCTGGTGAATGGCTTCAAGCTGCTGCCCGATCTGGCGATGCTCCGTCCGCATCACGGAAGTCGCCCCGCCTTCGGATATGCCGGTTTCCTTTTCCCACAACGGAAACAGAACGTCTTCTTCCCACACGATGTGGCGCTGCAAGCCGAACTTGAATTCCTTGAATGCCTCCTTGGCCTTGGCGAAGTCGGACTGTTTCAACCTTTGAAAGGTCTTGAACAATTCATCCAATCGGTCATGGTCCTGCTCATAAAACTCGGTGATGGTACTCTGCCCACTCATGATGCCTGCCTCCAATACATTATGAATGCCCTCCGACTTTGAACTCCAAATGGCAGGCCACGCAGGCCTTCAGCACGTTGTTGAACTGCGGCAAGATCTGCTTCAAGTCTTTCGTGGGGATGATGCGCGCCAACTCTTCAGCCGCCGCGTGATGCGCCATAGCCAAGTCGTGATAGGCAGGTGGAAAATTGTCAGGCTGCTGCTGCGCCATGGCCTGCCGATGCATGAAGAAGCCCAGATGCGATTCGGTCAGGCCCTTTGCCAACTCGTAGTCCTCCTTGACCAACGCGTTCACGATCACCTGGATCGTTTCCAGGTGCTGTAACATCACCGCGCGATGTTCTTTCCCTGCCGATGACGACAGTGGAATGGGATGCCTGGTATCGGACGTCATATAAGGAATGGACCGCGGCTCACTGTGGCGGCGGTCGACCTCAGTGCAACCAGCTGACAATACCGCACAAAGAATACCCAGAGTGACCCTTCCAAGGAAGACCTGTCGCCCTCTATATAATGGTGGCATGTGAGTTGTTTGTCTATAAAGGCTTGGACTAGAATCGCACTTCTGAGCGTAACTCCTGCACGAAGACGACCAGATCATTCAGTTCAATGATGCTGATGCTGAAGGTCATGATCATGACCTTCAGCCGATTTCTTTCCCACCCCGACAGACTTTGGCTTCAGCGGAGTAAATCGGGCCCCATACGCCTCCTGTTCCGGTAACTTGACGAACACCACAATCACTGTCTCCGGATTGATCCGAAACTCGCCGCTACCCGTAAACATATTCTGTGGTGACGGCTCCAGTTTGACCGTGATTTTGCTCCCGGCCTTACCCTGTTGAATATTCGCCTTACTCTCTCCGCCATCGGTCTTAATCTCTTGACCTGCGTGATCGGTCACATGAAGTACAAACGCTCCGTCCTTGGCAACTAGCTCCAGATGATAGGGACCTGCCGCACGGACTTGCCCGCCATGTGGGGATGCCATCGCATCCAGAGATTCATCGGTATGTGCCCAAGCAGGCTGAAAGATAATCAGGGGAGCAGCAAGCACAGCAGCAAAGATCAATTTATTCATTTATTTCTCCTCAAGAAACGAGTTGGAACGGTAGGGGGATTTTCAAAGGTATTTCGAACATCAATAAAAAATGAAATCGTTAGCACCATCAGGCCCGGTTTACGGCCAGACGCCCTTACTTCACTCCTGTCCCCGCCTTTCCATCCCCATCAGACCGACAGCCAACCATTCTATACGATAATGAGCAAAGGGCATACCTCCGTCCCACACATCATGAGCAGGATGATTGTTTTGCATAGACAACAACTTGATTCCTGATGTCGAAATGAAGCAGGTAGAATTGGGGTCAATTGCTCCAACGGTCCGAGAGTCACTGAGGCACAATGCCACAATTGGAGATGGTACGTGACTTCAGGAACATATGTCACCACCTGGCTACCGAATGGTATTGGCCTGCCGTCTCGGCGCATCATTCCCTATGCGAAGGATGGGATACAGCCGCATTATCTGTCGGCATGACAAACCATCATGAGGCCCAACTGCGACCAAGCCCTAATCAGTCGAGCTTCAGTTCCCTGGCCAGATAGATACTTGAGGCCTCATAATCAGCGCCCATTTCCTCCATGTGTGCAACCAGTCAGTACCGTTCAGTCACAATCGGCTCAGACCTTCCTCACGGAGGAAAGATATCAAGCTTGCCGACAACGTGTCTAGCCAAAGTGAAGCGCTCCATCCAGCCGCGTCTGTGATATGCCGAGCGATCCCACCGTTCCTTTCTTCGCCTGCGCTCATGGACGTTGAGACGGGACTTCTTTCTATAATGTGCGAGACGCGCCGGCAAAGTCCGGCACGGTCTGCGGCTCGACTAGATTGAGCAACCGTACGATGCCAATAGGTTCCTCGGCCTGCATCGGCACGAGCGCGACGCGTGTGGCGTACCGGGTACGCACCGCCTCAATCTGGGCCAGCTCGAACGCGGCCCGCTGCTTCAACAAGGGTGACGAGGTTGTCGCTGCGGACAGGCTGTTGTTGATCAGCCAGGCCCACGGCTCGATACCGGCCCGGCGCAGCTCTTCCTGTAAATGGGCAGCTTCCAACACCGGCGTGGTTTCCGCCAAGGTCACAATCATCATCTTCGTGCGCTCCGAGTCTTGCAACCGCATCATCGGCGTCGTGTGATGCAGATGGGGATCGATATGGCGGGTCGCTTCGCGGTGATAGGCTCCGGTGGCATCGAGCAGCAGCAGGGTGTGCCCGGTCGGCGCCGTGTCCATCACGACGAATTTCTTGCCGGCTTCGCGAATAATGCGTGAGAACGCTTGGAACACTGCGATTTCTTCGGTGCAGGGCGAGCGCAAGTCCTCTTCCAGCATGGCACGGCCTTCGGCATCGAGATCCTGGCCTTTGGTGTCCAGCACATGTTGCCGATAGCGTGTGATCTCAGCCTGCGGGTCGATACGACTGACTTCCAGATTGTCCAACGATCCGGACAGCGTGTCGGTCAGGTGTGCGGCGGGATCGGACGTGGTCAAATGCACGGGGAAGCCGCGTTGGGCCAGTGCCACCGCTACTGCAGCCGCGAGCGTGGTTTTGCCGACACCGCCCTTGCCCATCATCATGACAAGGCCGTGGCCGGTTTTGGCGATCTCGTCGACAAGCGTCGACAACCGTGGAAGGTCGATTGAGTTGGCGAACGCACCAGCGGCCACAGACGCGGCTTCGTCTCGATCAGAGAATAGACTGCTCAGTGCCTCGACCCCGACGAGGTTGACTGCCTTGAGCGGCAGGTGATCGATGGGCAGCTTGCGCAGCACGGCAGGCATCGCGGCGAGCGCCTCCTGCTCATGGCGACGGATGGCGGCGGCCAGCGCGTCATGCTCCGCTTCGCGTTCCGGCAACACCCCGTTGATGACGAGATGTTGCCTGGCCAGGCCGATGGCGGCCAGTTCCTGGTGCGTGCGCGCCACCTCATCCAGCGTGCCTTTCTGTGCGCGAGCCACCAGGATCAGACGGGTACGGTCTGGATCGGACAGCGCCTTGACCGCGTCCGCGTACCGCTGTCGTTGCTTTTCCAGACCCGACAGTGGGCCGAGACAGGACGCGCCCCCCGGGTTCGTTTCAATAAAGCCGCTCCATGCGCCCGGTAATTGCAGCAGGCGAATGGTATGGCCGGTCGGTGCCGTGTCGAAGATAATGTGATCGTAACCGGCAATCAGCGCCGCATCGGTCAGCAACGCGGTAAATTCGTCAAAGGCCGCAATTTCTGTGGTGCAGGCCCCGGAGAGCTGTTCCTCAATGCTCTTCACCACAGAGTCCGGCAGCTGTCCGCGTACCGGACCGACGATGCGTTCGCGGTACTGCTGCGCCGCCAGTTGCGGATCGATTTCCAGAGCTGAGAGTCCCGCGACAGTGGCAATGGCGGTGATGCTGTTGCCGATGGTCTGGCTGAACACCTGGCCGACGTTCGACGCCGGATCGGTGCTGACCAGGAGGACCTTCTTGCCCTGTCGAGCCAGATGGATGGCGGTGGCGCAGGACAGAGACGTTTTGCCCACGCCGCCCTTGCCGGTAAAAAACAGGAATGGGGGTGGGTGGTCTAGAAACAGCATGACGCACTCCTGTAACGTGATGAACCAATCAGCATGAGCCACCACAACAGCTGCCTTCTGTCTTGTTCGTGGCTGGTGCAGCGGCCAAGCCCGCCCAGCGGGTCAGCTCATCCCGGCTGGGATACCGCCCGGCCAGGGCCACTTCGCCGTCCACCAGAATCAGCGGGAGCGATGCCTCCCCCGAGCGCTGCAAAAATCCTTTGACCGTGGCGTTGTTGGCAAACTGCAACGGTTGTTGCCCAAGGTTAAAGCGTTCGATCGTCATGCCTTGCTGCTTCGCCCACTCGACATCTGCCGCAAAGTTCACCAATCGCTGATCCACATCGACCCCGCAGACACCTGTACTGCAGCACATCGCCGAGTCATACACGTCGATCTTCGTCATGT
The DNA here is from genome assembly GCA_963782735.1 of Nitrospirota bacterium. Lineage (GTDB taxonomy): Bacteria > Nitrospirota > Nitrospiria > Nitrospirales > Nitrospiraceae > Palsa-1315. The sequence continues at coordinate 13,510 of CAWAKW010000017.1, read as the reverse complement.
TGAACCTCCATGAAATCGTGAAGAACATGTGAACACGAATGCCTGCTACGACAGAGTGGCAATGCGGTCTAGTTCGACCGTGAGCTGCTCGCGATCCTGCCTGAGCCGCTCGAGCGGCAGTGTCAGGAATGCTTCGATGCGGGCGCGCAGGGTGCGATAGACCTGCTCGAACCGGGCGTCAATTTCGGCGTCGCTCCCGGTCGCTTTGGCCGGATCCTCCACGCCCCAATGGGCACGCAACACCGCGACCGAGATAGGCCGGGCAAGTTTCACCGGCTGCGTTGCCGCACACCGTGATGACGATATCCGGAATGGACGGCAGGCCGACCCACGACTTGCTGTGCAAGCCCTCGGTCGAAATGCCCTCGCGCCGCAGGAGCGCCAGGGATCGCGGATGTATCGTGCCGGTCGGATGACTGCCCGCACTCATGGCACGCCACTCAGGACTTGCCAGCGCGTTGAACGTGGCCTCGGCCCACACAGACCGGCAGGAGTTGCCGGTACAGAGGAACAGGATATTCACAATGTCGTCTCCTCTTGAGTGCAAGTCGTCGGCTGTGCCATCGCACGATCACAGGGGAGCCTGCTAGGCAAAACTCTGTTCAGATTCCAGTGGTTTCCTTGCGCGGATGAAGGCACTCATGAACTTCCCATCCATCTGCGGCGCAAGCGCCTGCACATTGAGCCCCGCGCCGGCTAAGAAGTCCTTGGCATCCTCGGCGCGATAGATACGTGTGGGGACGATCTCGATATCGTGAAACCCCGCCTTCACTAATTTGTCCCGGTAGACGGACTCTTCTAAGGCGCCTGCGACACAGCCCATCCATAGTTCAACACTGCGGCGAATCTCAGCCGGGACGTCGCCCCGCACGACCACATCGGAGACGGCAAGCCGACCGCCGGGCTTCAGGACTCGGAACGCCTCAGCCAACACGCGATCTTTGTCGGACGAGAGATTAATGACACAGTTGGAGATGATCACGTCGACAGAATGGCTCGCCAGTGGGATCTCCTCGATCTCGCCTTTGAGGAACTCCACATTCTGCACGCCCGATTTTTGCTGGTTCTCCTGTGCCAAGGCGAACATCTCGTCCGTCATGTCGAGCCCATATACTTTACCGGTCGGTCCAACCCGACGGGCCGACAGAAAGACATCAATCCCACCACCTGACCCGAGATCCAAAACCGTCTCGCCAGGATTGAGTTGGGCCAAGGCCGTGGGATTCCCGCACCCTAATGAGGCCAATACGGCCTCCGCCGGTAACGCCTCTGTTTCCTTGCACCTCATACAGATTGGAGGTGATAGGGGCGGCTCGTTCCGAGACCGATCCACAGCAGGAACTGCCTCCTTGTTTCGCCTGTAAGGCCGCCTGGCCATACTCGGCCTTCACAATCTCTTTGATCTCTTGGCTGTTCATCGCGCACTCCTTCTATTGATCAACGAATGTTGATTAATCAGCGCCAAAAAAACTAACGACACTGGGATGAGGAGCCCGCTCGTGAGCGTGAGCCCTGTAACGATTGAACCACCTCTACCAACTCCTCCAGGACTTCCGCATTGAGGGAATAGTAGATCCACCGGCCCTCCGGACGATCCGTGATCAGTCCCGCATCCTTGAGCACTTTCAGATGAAAGGACAGACGCGACTGCCCCGTCTTGAGTGCATCGGTGAGGTCGCACACACATTGCTCACCGTCTTTCAGGCGCTCCATAATCTCCAGCCGTGTTTCATCCGACAAGGCATGAAAGAGACCCACGCCTTGTTTCTCGCTGCTTGATAGTAATCGTCATGCCTACATCATAACAACAATTCTTGATGAGTCAAGAGGGAGAAAAGCCATGGGCATTTAGCGGATGAAGCTCCTGCACGAGAAATATGGTGTTCGGATTCGCTTCTAGCAGGCTTTGAATGATCCAGGCTCATCTGCCGTCTGAAGATCTGGAATGCAGTCGCGACATTGGAACATCCAGCCGGTCAACACCGGCACTTCGACCATTGGCCCAATCACCGTCGCAAACGCCGCGCCGCTCTGCCACGTGAACATGGATGAGATTCTTATGGGCAGCAATCCAGCGCAGCCTCGATCGCCTGGAGATGGGCCTCAACCTGCATCCGTAGAGTCGCCTGGCCTGCCTCCAGAGTCAGGGAACAGGGGATTCCATGGGTAAATCCGTACACTGCCATGGGCCACCAGGTGCGAGTTCCAGGTTCAAGCGGCCTGGCGATGACTCCGCCATCAGCTGATTTCCCGTCAATCGTCACATCCAGATTCACGGACATACTCGTGTGAATCCGCTCGAGAACGCGGTGTCCGATACTTGCTCCGGGCCGGACCGTCTCATACAGGTAATAGCCAGCGCTATCCTCATCTGCGTGGAGCTCCAGGCTTAGATCGAAACGCTGTTGCAGCACCGACTGAACGAACAGGACTTCCTGCGGTGGGTGTGACGAGTTGAACTCCCGATTCAAATCCTGCCCGTCACCGTTTGCGCGTGTTCCATGTTCATATCCCCACGGGTTGATACACGGAAGCATCGTGATGTCCCACCGCTGAAGAAACTTCACATAGGCTCGGGATTCAAGCCATTCGCATAGCGCTTCAACGCCGGCGAGCTCATCGCCATGAATGCCGGCAGACAGCAACACCCGCCGCGGCGCGCCGCTTCCCAGGACGACTCGCATGAGCTCATAGATCCTGCCTGCTGCCGTGATCTCATGAAGATACAGGCTCGTCTCACGATCCTCGCTCACGGCTGAACGGACCCGCTTGACCAGGGCTGAATACTCTCGCAGCTGCGGTGGGCTTCATGGGAGACCGAGCGTCGTGAGTCTCAGGCTTCATACGTTGCACTCATACGGATCACATCTGGACGCGTGATCACAGTGATACGTCTCCTCGCCGAGCCCAAGATCGAGCATTCCGCCTCACAGTGTCAGACCCTTCGCACCGCGGGCAGTGGACCGCTGGCGCGTTGGATGGTCGTGCCTGTCGCCATGTCGGTTCTCCGTTGCCATTCGATCTGACACGCCTTCGCAGTTCTATGAGGCATGAGGACTCACTCCAATCCCCCTGCTCTCAGCCCCTGCCGGCATCTGACTCAAGACCTCCCGCTCTGCCTCCAACCAGTCCTCAAGCGCATGCCCCTCTTCGTTGCCACGTCTAAGATACATTTCATAGGCGCGCTTCGCGATCCTCACGTACAACTCATCCTGGCGTGGGTCATCGGGTGGGGCAGGTTGTTGTCCTACTGGACGGGAAGCGGATTCTTTCGCCGGGGTTGTGGCTTGTGACCCGGGCATTCGTCGTGATGTAGTTCGCATCGTGTTCCTCCTTCTTGTCTTTTTAGATGGATGTAGACCAGCATGATCCAGATCCGCGTCTCACAGATGGGCACGGACCCACCGCACAATGTCCTGCGCGCCGAGGGCCCCGGATTGACGCGCCACTTCACGCCCTCCGCGAAGCAACATCACGGTTGGGATACTCTGAATGCCGAAGCGGGCCCCAAGCGCCTGTTCCTCCTCCGTGTTCACCTTGGCCAGGCGAACGTGTGGCTCAAGAATCTTGGCAGCCTGCTCATACGCCGGGGCCATCATTCGGCAGGGCCCGCACCACGGCGCCCAGAAATCCACGACCAGCGGAATGTCGCTTCGGGTGGCATGCATGTCGAAGTCCGCCACCGTCAGCGCAATCGGGTGTCCGGTGAACAGCCGCTCGTGACACTGGCCACATTTAGGGCCATCCGCGAGGCGTGCTGCCGGAACGCGATTGATGGTGTGGCACCGGGGGCACAGGATACGCATCATGTCACTCATGGTTCAGGTCCATCAGCGGCCCGACGAGTCGGGTCCCCCGCGGCCCTTGTGCCGCAGGCCTATTCCACATCCAAGCCGACTCGCTTCAGGCGAGCGCGCAACTGTTCGATCTGATCGAGCAGATCAAGCATCACTGCGGCCGCATCGAGACTGGCATCAAAATCCCGTTGCAGGCGGGCCACTCGACGGGCACAGGTGAGATCCGCCGCGCGGAATCGCCAGCGCGAGATATCCGTACCTTGCGGCTCCAGCACCCCCATGGCCACCAATTCGATGATCCACTTCGCCTCCGCGCTACAGGCTCTCGCCAACTCCTCGATCGACAACACGCCCTCATCACCGATCACGCTTCCTGTCAGAAGGTCCTGCTCCCTATCCATACTTAGACCCCCAGTGCTTTGCGCGGATTGAAGGCCAGCTCCCGCGCCATGGTGTGATAGATCTGTTGTGCCTGCTCCGTGTCCCCTTTCGGAAGGACCACGTCCAGGACAAGATAGAGATCGCCCGCCGGTTCGCCGGGGATGCCGCGCCCCTTGAGTCTTAGCTTTCGCCCACTCTGCGAGCCTGGGGGGATTTTGACTTCAACCACGCCGGTCGGGGTTGGCACTTTGACCGTCGCTCCGAGGGCCGCTTCCCATGGTGCAATCGGTAATGAAAGCGAGAGGTCTCGGCCCTGCACCTGATAGAGGGGGTGGGGATGAAAATGGATCTCGAGATACAGATCACCGGGAGTAGTCCCCTTGATTCCCGGCGCACCTTGCCCAGCAAGTCGGATATGCTGGCTTTCACGGATGCCTTTTGGGATCTGTACGTTCAGCGACCGCTCCCGCAGCACCACCTGGCCTTGCGCATTCACCTGCGGCGCACGCAGGGTAATCGTGTGGGTTCCGCCGTGAAAGGCATCCTCGAGCGAGATGAATATCTTCGCATGATGGTCTCCGCCACGAGCATGAGCGGATTCAGCCTGGCGGGAGAAATTACCAAACAGGGAAGAAAAGAAGTCGCTGAAGTCAGCCGCCTCTGTCGTGGAAGCCGCGCCCTGGGTGAACTCGAAACCCGCACCCCATTCGGGCGGCGGCGTGAATTCCTGCCCCTCCCGCCACCGATTGCCGAGTTGATCATAGGCGGCGCGTTTCTCCGTGTCCTGGAGCACTTCGTAGGCTTCGCCGATTTCCTTAAAACGCGCTTCTGCTTGCGGCTCTTTACTCACGTCCGGATGATATTTTCGCGCAAGCTTGCGATACGCACTTTTGATATCGTCGGCTGTCGCGGTGCGCTCAACGCCGAGGGTTTTATAGTAGTCCTTAAATTCCATGCGGCCTCATTCCTGGTTGCGTAGCTGAATCCTGGCACCCGCGTGCATCCGTTCGTGCACCGAAATTCTCGGGATAAATACAGAGATTGTAGATGTCTTCCGAACCGGACGAACATACCGCGAACACCACAGCGGACCCTCTGGGTAACTGCTAAAGCTCCGGATCGCTTCGTCGTCCACCTGCGCTGGGAAGTTGCCCGTGAGCTTGCGGTTGATGGTCCACAGTTGGGCCTCGACGCCCGGATTCAGCAAGAGATACTTCACGGCTCGGTCGTACTGCGCCAGCTCTGCAACACTCGCACATAGTTGGCTCGCTCAAAGGCCGCCGGATCCGGGCACCGCGTGAGATTCATGCTGCCCTGCATCTGGTGCAGCGAGTGGTACTCGTGCTCTTCCATCCACCGGACCATCTCCTCTCGAATCGTTTTGAGACGCTCCGGTCCGTGCTGGAGTAGCGCTGACACCAGCTGGACTCCATGGGCACCGGTCATGACGGCTTTGATGGCATCCACGGCGGTATGCACGCCACCGGTGACCGCAAGGGAGGCTCGAAGGTGTCCGGACAGGATCGCGAGCCAACGCAGTCGGAGCAAGAGTTCGGACGAATCGGAGAGTTGCAACCGGGGCACCACCTCCAACGTCTCCACGTCGATATCCGGCTGATAGAAGCGATTGAACAGCACGAGTCCGTCTGCGCCCAGGTCGTCGAGCTGCGATGCGAAGTGGGCGAAGGAACCGAAAAAAGGAGAGAGTTTGACGGCCACCGGAATCGTAACGGAAGACCTTGACCCTGCGCAGGATGTCTAGAGCCCGTTGCTCGACGGCATGTCCCTGCTTCCAGCGGATCGGTGGCGACAACGTAGAAGTTGAGTTCGATCGCGTCCGCGCCGGCCTGTTGGATCATGCGCGCATAGTCCAGCCAGCCGGTCGCCGTGGTGCCGTTCAAGGAGCCGATGACCGGCACGTGGACGGCGGCTTTGATCCGGCGAATCTGCTCCAGATAGAGCTCCGGGCCGACCGAGACTCCAGGGCGATCAGGAAAGTACGAGGGCGCTTCTGAAAAGGAGTCGGCGTGCGTTTCGATCTGATGGAGCGTCTGTGCGCGCTCCCCGGTGATCTGTTCCTCAAAGAGCGAGTGCATGACGATCGCCGCCGCGCCTGCGTCCTCCAGACGTTTCACCATGTCCAGGTCATCGACCAGTGGCGATGCGCCTGGCATCAGCGGATGCGGCAACGACAAACCGAGGTAGGTCGTGGACAGGTCCATGTGATCGCTATCTCCCTATGACGATGAGGGCATTTTCTCTCGCCGCGCGGCGGTCGGCGGCACCAGTGTGGCGAGCTGTTGGTAGAGCGCCATGCGGTAGGCGTTCTGCCGCTGAGCCGCCGCCGCCAGCTCGCGAAAGCGTTCCGGATCTTGATGTTCGACGATTCTAAATCTGGTCTCGTTGCGCATGAACTGTGTCAGATCCGAGCGGCTTGACACTGAATCGAGCTGCAAGGCGGGCACGCCTTGTTCGATCCGGCGCGGGTCGAATCGATACAGCGGCCAATAGCCTGATTCCACCGCGAGCTTCTGCTGGTCGAGACCAAACTTCAAATCGTAGCCATGGGCGATGCAGGGGCTGTATGCGATCAGGAGCGACGGGCCGGGAAACGATTCCGCCTCCTGAAACGCGCGCACGGTCTGGGTGTCTTTGCCGCCGAAGGCGATCCGCGCCACGTAGGCCGTGCCGTACGTCATAGCCAGTAATCCCAGATCCTTCTTCGGCGTCGCCTTGCCTGCGGTCGCAAACTTCGCGGCTGCGCCCATCGGCGTCGCCTTCGACTGCTGCCCTCCGGTATTGGAGTAGACCTCGGTGTCGAGCACAAGGATGTTGACGTCCTGCCCCATCGCCAGTACGTGGTCCAGTCCTCCATAGCCGATGTCGTAAGCCCAGCCGTCGCCGCCGACGATCCAGACGCTCTTTCGCACCAGATAGTCCGCCAGCGTCGTAAGCCGACGCGCCTCCGGAGACGCCAACGAGGCCAGCGTCTGTTTCAATACCACGACGCGCTGCCGCTGGGCTGCAAGGCCGCTCTCGCTATGCTGATCGGTCTGCAGGAGTTCATCGACTAACGTCGTCCCAAGCTGTGGAGCGAGACGGCTGAGTAGGGCTCGCGCCTGCTCGCGGTGCTGGTCGAGTGCCAGTCGAAAGCCACACCCGAATTCCGCATTGTCTTCGAAGAGCGAATTCGACCAGGCCGGACCGCGACCGTCCCGATTGACGCTATACGGGGTCGTCGGCAGATTACCTCCGTAGATCGACGAGCAGCCGGTGGCATTGGCGATCAAGGCCCGGTCGCCAAAGAGCTGGGTCAAGAGTTTGAGGTAGGGCGTCTCGCCGCAGCCCGGACAGGCGCTCGAATATTCAAATAGCGGTTCCAGAAACTGAATCCCCTTCACATCCTGATTTGACGGTCGTTCGGTCGGCCTCGGGAAGCTGGAGAAAGAAGGCATAGTTGTTCCGTTCGACCTCTCGCAGCGGACGTTGCGCCTGCATGTCGATGGCCTTGTGCTTCGGATTGGATTTGTCTTTGGCGGGGCAGACCATCACGCAGAGGTTGCAGCCAGTGCAATCTTCAGGAGCGACCTGGATCGTATAGCGGAACCCGGGAAACTCGTGGGCCTTGTAGTCCACGGCCTTGAAGGTCGAGGGCGCTCCGGCTAAGGCCTCTGGCGCATAGACCTTGGCGCGAATCGCTGCATGGGGACAGACCATCGCGCACTTATTGCACTGGATGCAGATGGCGGGATCCCAGACCGGAATCTCCTGGGCCAGGTTGCGCTTGTCCCATTTCGCCGTGCCCACGGGCCACGTCCCGTCCACGGGAAAGGCGCTCACCGGCAGCCAGTCGCCCTTGCCGGCCAGCAGGAGCGCCGTGACCGTTTTGACAAAGTCCGGTGCCTCATCGGGGACCAATGACGCGAATGTGCGAGTCGCCGTGACGCGGCCGGGCAAACGGACTTCGTGCAAATGCGCGAGGGCCTGATCCACGGCGGCCAGATTCTTCTGCACCGTATCGGCTCCCCATTTGCCGTAGGTCTCCTCGATCGTCTGTTTGATCTCGGCAATCGCCCGCTCAATCGGCAAAATCCCAGAGAGGGCGAAGAAGCAGGTCTGCATGATCGTATTGATGCGTCGCCCCAATCCCGCGTCGCCGGCGACGCGATAGGCATCGATCACATAGAACCGGAGGCGCTTGTCGAGGATGTGCGTCTGGGCTTCACGCGGAAGCTGATCCCAGACCCTGTCGGCGGCATCAGGCGCGTTCAACAAGAAGATGCCGCCAGGCGCCGCGTACTCCAGCACATCGTAGCGATCGAGAAAGTCGAACTGATGGCAGGCCAGAAAGCCCGCCTGTCGAATGAGCGAGGCCGAGCGGATCGGACGGGGGCTCATCCGGAGATGCGAGATCGTCATCGCGCCGGCTTTGCGCGAATCGTAGACGAAGTACCCTTGCACCCAGCGGTCCGTGCCTTCACCGATAATCTTGATCGAGTTCTTGTTGGCGCCGACCGTTCCGTCAGAGCCGAGTCCGAAGAACACGGCACGAAGAACCTCAGGAGGTTCAATGTCGAACTCGGGATCCACCGGTAGCGAGGTTCGGCTGACATCGTCCGTGATCCCGACGGTGAAATGACGTGTGGGACGGGTCTTGGCCAGTTCATCGAAGACGGCCTTCACCATGGCCGGCGTGAATTCTTTCGAGGATAACCCATACCGTCCGCCGATGACGGTCGGCTCTTCCGTGAAGCGGCTCAGTCCCTCGGCACGTCCCTCGTGCAAGGCGGCGACCACATCGAGATAGAGCGGCTCACCCACCGAACCCGGCTCTTTCGTCCGATCCAGCACGGCGAGGGCCCGGGTGGTCGATGGAAGAGCGGCCAGGAATTGCTGAACGGCGAACGGACGATAGAGGCGGACCTTCAGCACACCTACGCGCTCGCCACGTTCGAGCAGCCAGTCAACCGTCTCATGGACGGTCTCAGAGCCTGAGCCCATCAGCACGATCACACGTTCGGCTTCGGGATGGCCGGCGTAGTCGAACAGGTGATACTGACGGCCGGTAAGGGCGGCGAATTGGTCCATCACTCCTTGCACGCGATCGGGACAGGCAGCGTAAAAGGGATGACAGGCTTCGCGTGCCTGGAAGAAGGTATCCGGATTCTGGGCTGTGCCGCGCAGGACCGGTCGGTCCGGGGTCAAGGCTCGCTCCCGGTGCGCGCGTATACAGTTCTCATCGATCATGGCGAGGAGGTCTGCATCGGTCAGTTCCTCGATCTTGGCGATTTCATGGGACGTGCGGAAGCCGTCGAAGCAATGGATGAAGGGAATCCTGGTGGCCAGGGTCGCGGCCTGGGCGACACAGGCCAGATCATGCGCCTCCTGCACTGAGCCGGAGGTCAGCAGAGCGAACCCCGTCTGGCGGCAGGCCATCACATCGGAATGATCGCCGAAGATGGACAGGGCATGGGTGGCGACGGTGCGGGTGGCCACGTGCATGCAGAAAGCCGTGAGTTCCCCGGCGATCTTGTACAGATTGGGAATCATGAGCAGGAGGCCCTGTGAGGCGGTGAAGGTCGTGGTCAATGCGCCGGCCTGCAGAGCACCGTGGACCGCCCCGGCGGCTCCGCCTTCCGACTGCATCTGCGCAATCTTGGGAACGGTTCCCCAGAGATTCGGCTTCTGTTGCGTCGCCCACTCGTCGGCCAGTTCGCCCATCGCGGAGGCAGGCGTGATCGGATAGATAGCGATCACCTCATTCGTCCGGTAGGCGACCGAGGCCACGGCTTCATTGCCGTCTATCGTGAGTACTCGTCGTGAGTTCATCGCGAAGGCTCGCTCATCTGGTGGATAACGTCGGAGCACGCATGGTGCGATCCGTCATATGCCGTACGAGTCGACGAGCTCGCCGAGTCGTAACCCGTGAAGGGTTGGAGGCCGATGATAAATCAGCCCCATGCCAAGACGCGCTCGCTCATCGATCGAGCGTCCTGCTGATCCGAACCAATTCCTTCTATACCCGCCACGCGTGGACTAGTCCAACAGTGGTTTCGGAGAGCGCCAAACCGAGAGGCGCAAGGGCAACCAATGACCCCACGAGATGCCTCAGAACAACTGTCCGGGACTCCCTGGTGGTTCTCGCTCTGTCATCGAACGACGAGCACGGAACAGGTCGCGTGCTGCACCACCCGCGTCGACACGCTTCCGAGGAGAAACCGGGCAATGGCGCCCAGCCCTTGAGCCCCCATCACGATCAATTCGGCATGCTGTTTGGCGGCCACCTTCATGATCTCTTCGGCAGGCTTCCCAGGCTGACAGACAGCCTCGGCCGTAAATCCCGCCTGGATCAGTTTCTGCACGCTCTGTTCGAGTAATTTCCGGGCCTCCTTCAGCTCCTGATAATTGCTGAACGGCATCACATGAATCACGCTCACATGAATCGGCACGCGCCCGCCCTTGCCGGTCGAACGATCCGGCTGAAACTTGGTCAGCACAAACTCAAGCGCATGGGCCGATGCGTCCGATCCATCGGTCGCCAAGGCGATCCGCCGCAACGGTACCGCCTCGTTCTTGACGACGAGCACAGGGCACGTCGCATGATGGATGAGCTTCGTCGACACACTGCCGAGCATGAAGCGGTCGAGGGCGTCGAGGCCTTGACTGCCCACCACCAGGAACCCGTCCCGTTTCGATACGCGTTTCAAGATCACCGGTGCGATCACCCCATGCTCCTTGCGGGCTGTGCCCTTGAGCTTCAGCGCCGCCAACTGCTGTGTGGCCTCCTTGAGGGTTCTGGCCGAGCGCGCCTCCATGCGCTGAATCTCTCGCGGCGCCAGAAACGACTCGCGGTGCGCGTAGCTATCCAGCACATGCAGCGCCATTACCTTTACCGGCTCCACGAACGGCAGCGTGGCCACCCAGTTCAGCCCCCATCGCCCATACTTCGATCCATCCGTCGCCACAAGCACATTCATAGTGTGTCTCTTTTTGTTTGAATTCCACTCACGTTCAAACAGACAGGCTGAAACCGGTTGTGAAAGGCCTCCGGCGAATCATATACGGGCGTGCTATCTGGTACGACTACGCTGTGATGACTACCATCCGCTGCGCGCCTTCATCACAACCTGGCAGTACCGATGCTGCGTCACGGGACGGGCACCAGCCGGCACGTTCGAGTCATCGAACAGCAAGCGCACGCCGACCGGAGAACCGACCAATTCCAGGATGGCCTTCATGCGGCCCCCAGCTCCCTAACTCGCTCCAGAGTGAGCGGTTCCTGTTCTGACGTGATGAGTTTCTCCATAGACTCCCTCATGGATACTGTCTGCAAGTCGCATTACCGCACGATTCCTCTCGCGACGAGATCGACCGTGTCCTCCGGCACCAGGCCGCGCGCGACCAAGGCCTCCAGTGCTTTTGTCTCAACACCCCCGAGCACCCCCTCCTGCGTGACTTTGGCCCGTGGGTGGAGGACCTTCGCCAAAGGACTGACGGCCGCAGTGCCCTGGTCCTTAATCAATCCGATATAGTTCATATGTCCCTGAGCCCCCTGCGCGTGGGCTTCAGTTATCGCCGTGATGTCGGCCTTCGCGTTGTCCGTGACGACGACCACCGTCTCGATGATGGATCTTGCGCAACACCCCGAAAGAACGATGGTGTCCTTCAAGCGGACCTCATCATCACCGGAGCCGAAGACGGTGGCCCTGACTTCTGCGACCGCGTCCTCCGCCATGTTGACCACCGAGTCCCTCATCAGATTGCCCACTCTCCCCTTCACAAGCCACAACTGGGACGTATATGTGCCGGCTTTCCCCACGGTGACCGTGACTCGTGTCTGTACCTGCATCGAACCATGCGGACCGTGAAAATGGCGTTCACGGAAGGTGAGTGAGCTGCCCTGGCCAACATGAATCGACAAATCCATACGATGGGCTGCATCCTCGACCTCAGGGAAAAGACCGTGCAGGAACACCGTGGCGTGAGCGTCGTCTTCTAGCACCAGGTCCAACTTCGCTTCTTGCTCACCCGAGAGCCGAGGGATACCGAAACACATGTGCACTGGCTTCTCGATGTGTGTCCTTCTGCCAATCAGCACCTTCGCGGTCACGACCGGCGCTGGACTCTCGGCAACCTGGATCTTTACGCCTGGAATCTCGTGCTGGCTCATCACTCGATGGCAGCTCACGAGAAGATGTGCAGTCTGCGCGTCAAAGAGAATCGAAGAGTCGCCGCCAGTCATCAGTAGGGCCTGGCTCAACACATCCAGGTCACTCATGGAATCCTTCCTGTGAATCCCACGTCGTCGGTCATCGTAATCGCAACATCTCGCACACCGGGCAGTCGCCGGACCGCCTCCTCGCACCGTTCCTGGAATTCCATCCCCAGCGGGCAGGCCGGGGTCGTGAGGACCAAGGTGAACTGAACCTTGTCCTCTTCGATCTGAATATCTCGAATCATACCGAGGCTGACCAGATCCTCCCCCAGTTCCGGGTCTTGGACCGTTCGCAGCGCGTCAACCACTTCCTCTTTCGTGACCATCGTCTGATGCCCTCTTATAAGGAGTGCTCAGCCGTTGACGCGAGCACACGCTGGATGTGCTTGGTCAGGATCTCCGGAAGGCCCGGCAGATCGATCTGCATGAAGCCGCGGACCAGGGTCGAAATCGCGATATCGCGCGAGAGGCCTCGCGTCATGAGATATTCCACCGCTTCTTCAGCGATCGGGCCGACGGCGGCTTCATGTGACAACTGACTCCGTGGCGCCGAGTCAGCCAGCAATTCGGGAATGGCGTGCATCTTGGCGTGCTCGGAGAGCAGCATGCCGCGGCAATCCAGATGCCCCCGACTCTCGTTGTGCTGACCGACTAATTCACCCCGCAAATACATCGTGGCCCGGTCTCTCGCGACAGCCCGTGAAATTGCATCAGCACGGGTCCCTTGGCTTCCTGGAATTCCATCCCCGAGCGGGCAGGCCGGGGTCGTGAGGACCACGGTGAATGAAACCCGCTCCCCTTCGATCCGGATGTCCCGAATCATGTTGAGACTGACCAGGTCCTGACCGAATTCAGGATCCTGCACTGTTCGCAGCGCGCCCAGCACGTCCTCGTTCGTGATCATCGTCTGCCCGCCCTCTTATAAGGAGTGCTCAGCCGTGGCCGCGAGCACGCGTTGAATGTGCTTGGTGAGGATTTCCGGAAGCCCCGGCAGATCGATTTGCATAAAGCCGCGGACCAGCGTTGAAATGGCCAGATCGCGCGGGAGCCCTCGCGTCATGAGATATTCCACCGCCTCTTCGGCAATCGGGCCGACGGCGGCTTCATGCGACAACTG
>CAWAKW010000016.1:0-39412 GCA_963782735.1 Nitrospirota bacterium | reverse complement strand
GGCCGGGCCATGCGACAGGTTGAACATGGACCAAATGACATCAATGACCGTGCCATGTCGATAGGGTGGGCTATAAATATCGTAGGTGGGATAACTTTGCCTGGCAAAGAGGGTCCAGAGTCCTGTATCCTGGCCCCACTTGTTCCCGCCGTAAATACCCCGGGACAAGAAGATTTTTCGGCGAATGTCCTGAGATAACTCGTCCGGCTCTGATCGGTCGCCTCCAAAATTGTATTGGAATAACTGTCCCACCAACGGCATCTCTGTGAGGAGGCGATAGAGCCCCCACTCGGCCCCTCGGTGGGTTTGTGTGGTGGCTTCCACGTAAAGGGCGTCATAGGCGGTGAGTAAATTTTCTAGCGGATAGTTGTAGGCATCGCGTCCGAAGAGCAGTCCCGCGATGGTGCTGAAGGGCAATTTCGCGATCTCAAACGCCGCATTCTTCAGCCCGATCACGAGGGAGAAAGGATAACCGGTGATGCGCCAGGGATTTTCTTGCCATGGCGATGGCCCCTCCTTTGAATGCTTGGGGATCCATTTGTCCCAAGCTCGACGAATGGTGCCGGGTGGCCTCGTTCGCCTAAATCAGGTCATAGCCGATCAGTTGAACCGGGTATTTGCTTTCGGAAGTTGGTTCTCCATTCTCCGGCCCAGTCTGTCTGAAGTAAAACGTCACCCCATAGCGGACGAGTGTCCGATCCTTATCCCAAGGGATCTCATAGCCGAGCATAAAGTAACGCTGGTTCCGTTGTGTCCCCATATCCTCGACCTGCACAATATCGGAGAGGAGATGCTCGTACAAATTAGTTTTCCCTCGGAGGTCACGAGCCTTGATCTCGGTCTCCACGTGGTACAGCGATCGTGCCTTGTCGCAGGGGGATCCTTCTGCCGAAGCTGCTCCACACCACTGTGACTGAAGCTGGGAGGGCTCCTCAACCAAGAGGTAGGTCTTGTCCTCATTTCTATCCGGTTTGATTTGATGTTTCGCCATATCCTGCACGAGCTGCGCGGAGCGCACATATTCTCGGAAGCGGTCCAGGCTCTGATCTGGATTGGTTGCATCCAGGGCATAAGTGGTCAGCCATTTCTTTGCAACCTCTTCGATGGGGGGATAGGCATCGGGTTGGATGGGATTACCGTTGCCGTCAGCGCAATGTTCCAATGCCTGGGTGCCCTCGTGGAGTTTCTTCTCAAACTCTATCTGTAGGGATCGGATCGTCGACGTGGGGGGCGAGTAACCCGAGGCGATTTTTTCGACAATGTCATCAAGACGGAGCACGCATTCTTTCTGGCCGACCCGGTCCGTGCCCTTGCTCGGATCGCCGATGGCGATTGAGTAGGGGAGGTTGGAGACACAACCAGTCAACGTAAGTGCACAGATCGTTGTGGCTGCTATTTTCATAGATAGCTTCCCTGTAGGTTTGCCACTCTCTAATCGCAAGACCAGAGCTACATCGGGTATCAGGTTTATTGGGTTAGAGTCGAGGAGTTGCAAGTTCGTTCGTGTCTTCAGGTCATCGTAGCTTCATCTGCGAGAGAAAGGAACACAGCGGATTCCCGAAACGGACTTTCCAATTCCTTGGTATGGGAGGGATCCTACACAGATTCATACGCTGAATGAGGGGAAATGACAACTGTCAGAAGGGAAGGTGAAACGGCCGGATATTATGGCGACATGGTGTGTGACACCAATTATCCGAAAAATATCGGCACGGCTTGAACAATAGGAGAATCAGAGTCATTCAGGAACGAGGGCCATTCTTGATGGCCAGCACGATGAGATCCTTTTCTCGAATTGCATAGACTATCCGATAGCCGCCCGCGCGAATTCGATAGAGATGGGCCAGGCCTTCGAGTTTTATGACTCCGGGGGGACGAGGACTGGTGCGGAGTGCATGGAGCCGCTTCACGAGAAGCGTTCGAAGTGGTTTGGCGAATGCACAGAATTGCTGTTTAGCAGGAGGGGCCACGAAAACTGTGGAGATTGCTGGTGCAATCAGAACCTCAATTCTTTCAAAATGACATCAAGCGCGTTGGGCGCCGTTCTATTCGCCTGGGCCAAGGCCTCGCGGGCATCGACGAGATCGATACGGTTTTCAAGGGCCTCCAGGAGTCGCAGGTCGTCGATGGGCACTACCGCAGCGACCGCTCGGCCACGTCGGCGCAACAGCACACGTTCGTTGCCGAATGCCGCTCGGTTGATGGCATCGGCGAATCCTTCTCGCTCCTTATTCCCCGCTGGATTTCCCATGGGCGCCTCCAGAGACCGCGACCGGTCAGACAGACAGATCGTTTGACTGGTACATGCTGTACAGTGGGCAGAAGGCGAAGTCAATTGCCGAGCAAACTTCAGATGCCATATTCCATTTTTTTTGTAATTGCGGGATGAAGTAGGGCGACAATTAAGTCGCATTGCGATATTACTCATTCACACAGTAGAGGAGACACTCAATGGCTAAGGGTATGACACAGAAGAAATCGGACAAGAAAAAACCAGCCAAGACGATGAAGGAAAAGCGCGCCGACAAGATTGCCAAGAAGAGAGGTTAATACAGCCGTTGCTTCGACCATTCAGACCGGAGCAACATCCACTGCGCCCATCGACGTGTGTCAGCAGCAAGCGGCACACGTGATGGGCGCGTGCTCGGGTCTTGACCCCTTCCAGCCCATGTATGCTACGCTCGGGCTACTTCTTCCGATACACGTTCAGTCCGACCTTCTCATCGCGGTTTGGAATGGTCACATTTCCCTCTGTTGAGGCAATGATGATCGTCTTCCCCGAAGCAGAGGGTCCGAACTCTTTGGACAAATCTACCTTGATCGTCAACGTTGTTCCTTCGACGGTCATTTCCACGTTCTTCATAATAGTGGCCTCTCAGTGAGGGACAGAGCATAAAGACGCCCTAATCCTACATAATGGTGTAATCTGTATCGCGAGCAGGGGAGGAAGTCAATCGACGGAAGTGCCTCACGCAGTCCAAAAGCTCGGACTCTCACCCTCCAGCAAACACCGGCCGAAAACCAGCGATGGTCAGGATGCAGGCGACTGCTTCGCGCTGGTCGCCCTGAATTTCGATCCGCCCTTCCTCGACCTGTGCCCCCAGCGCCACAGGCCTTCTGCATTTCCTTGGCGAGTGTCTCCTTTTCGGCCTGCCCGATTCCAGTGAAACCTGTGACGACCGTCACGGTTTTACCACCACGGTGTGCGGTCTGGCGAATGATATCCACCCGCCCACGGTTTTTCTTTGGTGCGATGGCTGGCACGTTGCACGGGGGGGCACCAGGCTGCATCTCTGGGGTCAGCGGCAGGGCTGCGTTTTTTAGTGCTGCGAAAGGACTGGTCCAGGTGATCGGTCCACCACTCGTGGGAATGTGTTTCTTTTCTTTCATCGCCTCACCCACCTATTGTAGTCCGAGTGTATCGTTCCTGTGTCATTGCCCAAACGGGGTTGACGCGGCTTTCAAAATCGTCAATGTCATATGCGCAGTGTTCGCTCCATCCGCCATCCAAATCTGCCCCTCTTGAATGGTGCATTGCAACTGCATGCTGGGGTGCGCGAGTGTGGTCAAGGCGCGGCTCCCATCCAGGGGCAGATTCATCACGATCAGATTATTCAATCTCTTGAGTACAGCCAGATT
Source organism: Nitrospirota bacterium (assembly GCA_963782735.1). Classification (GTDB taxonomy): domain Bacteria; phylum Nitrospirota; class Nitrospiria; order Nitrospirales; family Nitrospiraceae; genus Palsa-1315. The sequence goes on along the minus strand of CAWAKW010000016.1, from coordinate 35,773 downwards.
TTTCTCCCACCACTGGTCGGCGCCGCGACCGCCGTAGGTATAAATGCAGACCTGTTTCGCACGACCGCAGGCCCTGCGGATGGTTTTGTCATCCGGCTGGCCCACCTCAATCCAGAGGTCGATGGCGCCCGTCAAATCCTTGAGCCAGATTGCTGGTTCCTCTTCGGCACTTACCCCCCGGCCAAACGACAATGCCTCATGCGCATGCAGTGCAAAGGCCAGTAGGCGCACCATCATGCGCTCGTCGGTTTCAGACGGATGGCGCGCCAGAGTGAGCGTATGGTCCTGATAGTAGTGGCGGTCCATGTCGGCGATCTGCAGGGTTGCTTTGAAAATGGTGGCGTTCGAGGCCATGGAGTCATAACTCCTTGATTCCGGAAAGATTCATGTGGATAAAGCAGGCAGCTGTCGCTCACATGTCTTTATACGCGATGTACCATCCTTCGACCCGTTCACGCGCCCAGGGCGTTTTACGGAGAAACGTGAGGCTTGATTTGACGCTGGGATCGTGGAGGAAACAGCGGATTGGGACGCGGCGACCCATCTCGGCCCAGCCATACCGCTCGACAAGCTCCTTGATAATGGTCTCTAGCGTGATCCCATGCAACGGATCGCGAGGATGGGAAATACTCATGAACGTATCGCAAAGGATATGGGGCTGATAGCCGAAGATGAAAGCCACATAGCGTATAGCATATAGCACGAACGAGGAGCCACTGGTCTGTGCTTTTAGCCAGAGCGAGAATTGCGAGATGTGATAAGAACGGGCTCCACCTTCTCTCGCCCCACTCGCTCATCCCGCAGGTTTCGTAGAATCTTCGGTGACAAACCAACGGATGACTATGTCTTACGTTTGAGAAAATCCGCAAGATGGGCAAAGGGCGTGAAGGTCGAAGGTCGATCTTGCTCTCGGCTCGGTGCCGCCTCACCAGATGTGTCAGCCATCTGACTACGCTGGTGCTCATTGTCGTGACAATAGAGACAGAGCAATTCCCAGTTGCTCCCGTCGGGTGGATTATTATCGTGGTTGTGGTCCTTGTGATGGACCGTGAGCTGGCTCAGTTTCTTGCCGTCAAACTCTCGTCCGCAGTGCGCACAGATCCACGGAAACATCTTGAGCGCTTGCTCCCGATAGGTCTGTTGCAGCTGAAACTGGGTGCGCCGTGCCATGCGAGCCTCAGAAGGGAATGCAACTCAATACTGAGAGATTCTACCGCAAGTCGTGGGCTAACGCTTCTCACGCGCGGTTCGGAGGCCAGAGATTTGATATGCCGTCCTGGAAGCGGGCCCGCGATTAAATGAGTTGTGTGCAGGGCCAACAGAATACTCGGATGGTTGGTTTGACCCATCCTGCGTGCTCCGCCTCCGTACGCCAGGCCTTGATCGCGTCGGCGACCTTGTCCCGTTGAGCTGGTTCGAGTGAGGTCAGAATCACGCTGTTCTCTCCTGCATAGAACGAAACCCCCTCCGTCGATCCCGACTGTCCTGTCCCAACCGTTTCGGGAAATTCGGTGTAGGCCTTGACCCCACATGTCCGCAATAATTCGTGCACGCGTTCTTTCAGTACGGAACGAAATGCGATCATCAACATGTCCATGGATCACCTCGAAAAATGTCAGCGATCAATATAGCAGGTTCCCGATTGACCTTGAAAGACGTGGGTGAGAGCCACCAGGGAGAAGGGGGAAATCTGGAGAAACTGATGGAAGGGTTGAAGCGTCGTTTTCCCAGTGTTGATGCAGCGGTGCTCAGTTTTTTAAGAGGCGGGAGTTGTTACTTCTTGCGTCGGTACCACCGCACAATCACCGCGAGCCATGCCATCCCGATGCCTCCGATGATGGTCATGAGCCACTGCTCCCACGTCACGCGGGTAAACTCGAACAGGATGGCGTCAATCCAGCTCATGGCAGCCTCGCAGAGAGGCCTATTCTAGGAGCGGGCGGAGCAATCCGCAAGGCGGAGCGTGGGAACATGCCAGATCGCGTGGGCGCAGCAGCGGCGGGAGTGGGACGCGCCAGGGTGGATGGGTTGCCGGCAACCCACCGTCATGTTGAGGGCGGTGGATTTCGATCAGGATCGTGTGAGCGGGATCAATTCGCGGTGTCGAATGGCGCGGATGGACTTGTCGAAGTGGCATGGTGATCGGGGGTTAAGTAGGACGTGGGCGGGATGAGTGTGCGGACAACCCGTGCACCACACCCATTGCATGTATAGCGTTCCCTAGAACGCCTCAGGTGCCGTCCTTTCATTGTCAGGTACCGCCCTTTCAGTGTGAGGACCTGATGAGTACAGGTTGGCTGCTTAAATTTGAAGTGTATTCTCATTACGTCTCTCCGTGTCTCGGGATCAGCTTCTCAGGTCAGTTAGTTCCTCTGTGGCGCGTGCGACATCACAACTGTCTCCGTGGAAAACGGTGAATCTCCCAAGTTGGTGCGCCCGGAGGGACTTGAACCCCCAACCCCCAGATCCGTAGTCTGGTGCTCTATCCATTGAGCTACGGGCGCGTGAAGTAATGACATGGAGAAACTGTCTCTAAGGTATTTGGGCAAGATCCTCGATTGATGAACCGATTACGAGCACGCTTCTTATACAGGCGATGCAATCGTGGGGTCAAGCTGGCTGTAGGTTGAAGATGAGTGCTGCGTAAGGCTGATTCGCCGAGATGGGGAAGGCCTTAGTGTGAAGCGGAAGATTGCTCGATCGTGTGAACGTGCGGAGGGTTCGAGCCCTCCCGCATTTTTTCCCCTTGTAGGAATTCCGATTAAAAAATGCTTTTACTCACTTCATTAGAGTGCAGACTTTCATTGCCTGCACTATCGTACGCCGTGATGACGAAGACGTAGGTAGTCCCGGTTTGTAATCCTGTCGCGGTATAGCTTGTCGTGCCTTTTGGTATAGTCGCGAGAGGTGCGGTATAGGTACCCGACGCTGTCCCTTGATACACCTTGTAGCCTGCCAAATCTGAATCGGTATTGGTCTTCCAGCTGAGATTGGCCGTGCCGGCTACTGTGGTGCTGAGTGTTAACGACACAGGAATCTGGCGTGGGTTATTGCTCGCTCCGGACGCCGTCACAGTGATGATGCCGTTGTAGGTTCCGGCTGCCAGGCCGCTGGTCGTGACGCTGGCGCTGATGGTATCGGTTTCAGTCGTTGTTGTGCCGGAGGCGGCATTGAGTTGTAACCAGGTCGCGTTGTCACTGAGCGTCCATGACAAGGTTCCTCCCCCGGTATTGGTCAGCGCGAATGACTGTGCCGCTGGATTTGTCCCTCCGACCGTTCCGGAGAAGGCCAAATTTGCGGGGCTAAAGCCGATCGTTCCACTGCCCGTTGATCCCGTGACGGTCAGGGTGACTGGGACAGTCTTGGCCGTGGCTCCTGTTGCCGTCACGGTCACCGTGGCCGTATAGCTTCCCGACAACAATCCAGCCAGGTTTACACTGGCAGTCACCGTCCCTGTGTTTGTGCCGGATAGGGGACTCAGGGTCAGCCAGGTCGCGTTGTCACCTGTGGTCCAAGTTAAGGTGCCGCTGCCCACATTCGAAATGCCGATGGTTTGAGCGGAGGGGTTCGTCCCTCCGACCGTTCCGGCAATAGCCGAGGCTCGTAGTGCTGAGGCCAATGGCCGGGGTGGAGGTAGCGGTCGTGAGAGAGAGGGTGACGGGCACTTGCTTGGTAATTCCGCCGCCGGAAATTGTCGCGGTGCCGCTGTAAGAGCCGGCTGTGAGGTTCGCAAAAGAAGCGGTTAGTGCAAATGTGCCGGATTCCCCGGGTTGAATCGTTTCACGTGACGCCGGAGTGATTGCCACCAACCAGTTGATGGAATCGGCCCAGGTCACGGTGAGAGCCGTGCTCCCTGTGTTCGTCACGGTCACGCTACCGGATTTGTTCGGCGATCCCACCGTGGCGCTGTAGGCCAGCGTGGACGGCGAGAGGCTGAAGCCGGTAGCGGACCCGGCGGTCGTGAGAGAGAGGGTGACGGGCACTTGCTTGGTAATTCCGCCGCCAGAAATTGTCGCAGTCCCGCTGTAAGTTCCGGCTGTGAGGCCCGCGGTAGAGGCCGTGTGCGAGATCGTGGCCGATCCCCCTGGCGCCATTGTCACTGTGTCGCCGGAGGTCGCGACGAGCCAGTTGATGGAATCGGCCCAGGTCACCGTGAGAGCCGTGCTCCCTGTGTTCGTCACGGTCACGCTGCCGGATTTGTTCGGCGATCCCACCGTGGCGCTGTAGGCCAGCGTGGACGGCGAGAGGCTGAAGCCGGTAGCGGACCCGGCGGTCGTGAGAGTGAGGGTGACGGGCACTTGCTTGGTAATTCCGCCGCCAGAAATTGTCGCAGTCCCACTGTAAGATCCGGCTGCGAGTTCGCAAAAGAGGCCGTTGTGCAAATGTGGCGGATTGCCCGGGTTGAATCGTTTGAGTGACGCCGGTGGTTGCCACGAACCAGTTGATGGAATCGGCCCAGGTCACCGTGAGAGCCGTGCTCCCTGTGTTCGTCACGGTCACGCTACCGGACTTATTTGGCGATCCCACCGTGGCGCTGTAGGCCAGCGTGGACGGCGAGAGGCTGAAGCTGGTGGTGGATTGCGCGAATGCGCTGGTGACATAGAGTCCTCCATCAAGTCCCAGCAGTCCAAGTAGCGCGAAGACGACACGCCTTTCCCGACGAGCCATCGGGTTACAGAAAAAAATGGGATGCAGTACGAGTTCATGTTGTGATTCCTCTGCTCACGTTCGTAGTGAAGCTGTGCGGTGTTCCAGCTTTTGTCTTCGAATGCATGATGCGTCCTGTCACCTGAGCAATGGCTGTGCCATTGCGCTAAAGCAAAACCATACGGCACAAAGCTCCGCCAATGATTGGTTTGTCACCATGCTGTTTGGAGTAGCCTACAGATTGGATTTGCGAGCAATCGTAGGCGTGGTCATGCAGCGTGGAGGGAAAAATAAAACTTCTGTCTGACTCGAGCTGTCAACTGAAGTTCTCAAGCGATCAGTCCTATAGAAAGAAGAACGGCAATATTCTGTTCAGGTGTATAGTCATCAGGTATGATTCCCCAGTGATGACTCTGGGGTGATCCAAATGAATTCGAATCGTTCCTTTTCGCAGGAAATAGATAAGGCTGTTCCGCACATCGTTTCACAGGAGCAAGCGCCGCTCTCTGCGGCTGGTTCAATCGGTCCATGGTCGGTGTGGGGCAGCATCGCAGTGGGAGTGGTGCTCGCGGCTGTGATCGGCACGTGGCTGGTCTGGTTTTCGGTTTCCCTGCAGCGAAAGTTTCAAGTAGAAGATATACAAGCCGCCTGTCAGCGTGTGATGCCTGAGACCGTGGAGCGCTGTGTGGACACAGTGATTATTCAACGCGGGGGCTCGAGGCGATGAAGGGGTGGAGTCGACGAACATCCGCAGCAGTCCTGTGTGGGTGGCTCATGATCGTAGGCATTGCATGCGGTGCTCAGGTTGCAGCGGCGCAAGAATCCATTACAGAGTCACGTCCAAAATTCGATTTGGCGATTGGAACGTGGATCAGCACAGGAGATACGCGCTGGGAGCACAATGCGTCGTCCATAGCCGGGTTGGGGAATCCGACGTCAAAGCTTAAGTATGAAGATGTTGGGACGAATGTGGTTGAACTCACCGGAAAGGCTTGGGTGACACCGAAGTGGTTTGGCCGACTCAACGTGGGCGTCGCCGGGATCGGAGGCGGCACGACTCACGGATGACGATTATGGATCAAACGGAGGGCAGAGGCTGTTTTCGAGTACCAATAGCAACCTATCTGGTGACAGCATGTGGTATCTGAATGCGGACGGCGGATTCAGGGTACTTGAATATCCAAATCATCGGGGTTGGCTGGAGGCATTTGGAGGATTTCAGTATTGGTATACAAAATATGAAGCCACAGGAGTGGCGCAGGTGGCCTGCGACAATTCGGCTGTGCCTGGGTCGTTGGGCCTTGCTTGTAATCCAGTGGGAACCATGACGAATCAAGGGCAAACAGTTATCACTAATACCACCAATTGGTACTCGATTCGTGTCGGGGCTTCCACAGAATATCGACTGACGCGGAGATTAAGCCTAATGGCAACTGCGGCTTTTCTTCCGCTGACCATCATCGATAACAAGGACGTTCATCATCTGAGACCCGATCTTCAGCAAAATCCGAGTATCTCGATGGAGGGATGGGGGGTTGGAGCCAATGCAGATGTTGGATTAAAGCTGATGCTGGTCAAGAATATATTTCTCAATGTCGGCTACCGTGTCTGGTGGAACTACGCAATTGATGGGGACGTGACGTTTCATAATGTCGGTGCGCCATCCGATTCTTTTCCCCTTACGCAGTTTCAATCCTTCCGACAAGGCCTCACGGCCGGTCTCAACTTTACCTTTTAGTATCCGATCGGCGGGAGAAGATTACCGGCGGCGTCCCGACGGCAGCGTTTCGTCTTCGTATTGGGCAAAGAGCCGTTTGGCTTCTGGATGGAGGTAGCTTGGATGGCCATGTGGAATGCCGACCGTGCGGAAGAGCGGTGTGAGCTTGCCGTTCGGATGTAGGTAGCCGGCGCGAAGCGGCACGGTGCGCGTACTGTGTCGGATCAAGTGGCAGGGAGTCGGTCTGATCGAGGTGATCCACTCGGCGATGTCGTGCGGGTTGCCGATCGAGGCAGAAAGCAAGAGCATCCGTGCTTGGCTCGGACAGAAGATGATCGTTTCCTCCCAGACGACGCCCCGCTCCGGATCTGCGATATATTGAGACTCATCCAAAATAACCAGACCTAACGTATCCAACCGTACGTCGATCTCACCACCACCTGCGTCGTAGAGCAGGTTCCGCAAGATTTCCGTCGTCATGATCAGCAGTGGCGCTTGTCCGTTGTCGCGCCGATCGCCGGTCAGAATGCCGACCTGGTCTGCCCCGAAAATTTTTGAAAACTCCGTATACTTGGTGTTCGAGAGGGCCTTGAGAGGCGATGTATAGATGACGGTCCGATTCTCCGCGATTGCACGGCGGGCCGCTTCGACTGCCACATAGGTTTTCCCGCTTCCAGTGGGGACGCTTACGACCACGTCACCTTCTCTTAGTTTGGCGATGGCGTCTTCTTGCCAGGCATCCGGGACAAAGGCCTTCGACGGCGGCACTCCCAGTCCCTCCAACCAACTGGAGAGTGTGACACCTGGCTCATGGGACTCCGGCTCAACCGGCCTGTGCGTGGTGCGCCGCTGCGGCGCCGAGGATTTCGGTTTTCGTGCGGCAGGGGCTTGAGGAGGAGGTGGTGCGGGGCGAGCCTGTTTCTCGCCGATCAAGGTCATCAGATCGGACTCAAAACCTGCGCGGTTCTCGGCGGAATGGCGCAGCAAGACCTCGATCAAACGGCGTTTGCCTGCGCGGAAATGTCGCTGAACACGCCCACGAGCCAGACGGTGCAAGAGTGCGATCGGTTGTTGAGCCAGCAGTTGTTCGAGTTCTTCGGTAGTCATGGTTTGGGAGATGGTCCTTCAAGTCTGAAAGTCGTCAGGTCGTAAAGTCGTCGTATCTCAGACTTGATGACGTTAGACTTGCTGACGTGTGACTTTGTCACGGCAATTCCTCCAGTACGCCACGGCGTAGGGTGGCAATCGCGCGTGACGCGGTGTCTGCCAATCCGGGGTGTGTGGCCTTGAGCGTGTGCAACTGTGACAGGAATTCCAAGGTTCGTGCTAAGAGGCGATAGATATCCCCTTCAGCCATCGTTGTGCTTTTACAGAGACCGATCCATGTGAGTGTGGGGTCGCCGATCCACCGTTCCGTCACTGCGGCGATGTCGGCACGTAAGAGCGGAGGATCTTCATGCGGCGAGAGCGACGCGGCCAATTTTCGAACCTGTCCAAGCAATGAAGCCAATCCGGAACTGACGCGAGGGAAGGCGCCGGGGCGATCGTCGTCGTGGGCGATGCTCGACATGACAGCGGCCAGCATAGCGGGATCGGCACCGCTGAATGCATCGGCTCGGAGCAATTCTGTAATGAGCAACGAGTGGTCGATGCGGATGAGCCTAGCCCATTCGCCGTTATCGGTCAGATGGGCTGTTGGGGTGAGATAGCCGAACTGTTGCAGGACGTCGATTTTTTCCTGGAAACGGTGCCAGAGACTCGTCCTCAGGGCCTGGATCGATTTGACATGCCGATGTTGTTCCTGCCGAAGTTTAGCAGCGAGAGGATAGTCTCTCTGACAGGCAGAACGTGAAGGACAGGTCGGACAGGCAAAGTCGCCCAGGGTTTGCACGATGGCGTCCGGAATCGGCTCATCGTCCTTCGGAATCAGAATGGGAAGCTCCGGCAGCCGACCCGGCAACTCTTCCAGATGATGGAGTAACTCTTCCACGCTCTCCGGCGTGCACCAGGGATAGACGGGTGCGTCCACGCAGTCAAGGACACGGTCAGATACTTCGGTCACCGTGGAAGCTGGAGATTCGGTAATGCCTCCGTCGAGACGCAGTGCCGTGATCATCGGGCTCTTCTGGCCCTTGCTGCGATATTGTCGCAGGACCACGCCTCGGCTGCGGCCGAAGCCCACCACGCGACCGGGGGTGAGGAAATGAAAGCGTGCGGCAACTTCCGGTGGTTCATGCCTCCTGACAGGGGCACGGTGCGATTTCTGCCGGCGGACCTGGTCGAAGGTCTGCCATTCTGTGATCCAATCGGTGCACACACGCGGCCCAAACGGTTCCATCTGATTGCGCAGATCGTCCAGCTTGCGTTCCAAGACCTCGGCACGCTGGTTGAGCTGAAATTGTGCAAAGCTTTTGGCGAGGATCGGTTGGATTTGATCAAGGGGATGGGCTTTCAAGAGATTCAAGACCATCGGATAGCTGATGAGGAATTGGCTGTTGATTGCTTCTGGATGGCCGGTGAAGCCTTTGGTCAGCACGTTGAGATCGATATAGGGTGAGGGGGTGACGATGGCAAAGCCCACGAGATCTTTTCCTCGGCGTCCCGCGCGGCCTGCAATCTGCTGCACCTCGCCGATGGTCAAATCCGTGAAGTCGCGCGACTTGCGAATGCTCGACTGCGTGATAATGACGGTGCGCGCAGGGAAATCGACCCCGGCGGCCAGTGTGGTCGTGGCAAAGACGGCATCGAGGCAGCCATGACGCATCAGTTCTTCAACGGCGATTTTCCACGAGGGCAGATGGCCTGCGTGATGTGCAGCCACGCCGATGCGCTGAACAGTCGGAATGAGGGGGTGCTCGGCGATACTGGGGTATTGAGCGATTACCTTGTCCAGCACCTCGGCGATGGCTTGCTGACGAGGTGGCGGGAGAAGGATGTGGCTATGGTCAAATGCCTGCATCGCCTCATCGCAGGCACGGCGCGACGTGAGGAACACGATGGCAGGGGTCAAGTGTTTGTCGCGAAGAGCGAGAATCAGATCAACCGGATGAATCGAGGGGGGCATGCAGTTTCATTCCCTTTGCAATCACAACCAAGCCGGACTCAGTGACGGTAAATCGTTGGGCGTCGGCCTCTCGGTCATATCCGATTTCCGAGTTGGGCGGAATGATGACATCCTTGTCGATGATGGCCCGTCTGATCCGGCTGTGTGCGCCGATAACGACATTTTCCATGATGATCGATTCACGCACGTCCGCATTGTCTTGCACACGGACGTTCGGCGACAGTACTGAGTTTTGTACCCGGCCACCGGAGAAGATGCAGCCGCCGCAGACAATGGAATCCAGAGCCACGCCCATCCTGCCGCCCTGATAGTCTTGCGCGAAGACGAATTTAGCCGGTGGAAATTGCCCTTGATAGGTTCGAATCGGCCAGTGCTGGTCGTAGAGATTGAAGAGGGGATCCACCGCGACGAGGTCCATGTTCGCTTCCCAGTATGCGTCCAATGTTCCGATGTCCCGCCAATACTTCACGTCTTTTTTGTTCGCGTCGACAAACTTGTAGGCGTAGACGCGACGATCTCGAATCATTTTTGGCATGATGTTTTTCCCGAAGTCGTGACTACCGCCTTCCTGGGCGTCGGCAATCAAGTACTCGCGGAGGACGTTGGTGCGAAAGAGGTAGATGCCCATCGAGCCAAAGGCATGGGTCGGATCGTGGGGGATCGACGGCGGGTGAGTCGGCTTCTCTACAAAGTCCGCAATCCGGAAATCCTCATCCACACCGATCACGCCGAATCGATGGGCCTCTTCAATCGGAATATCGATCGCGCCGACCACGGCATCGGCGCTTTTGGCGATCAGCCAATGGAACATCTCCATATAGTTCATCTTGTAGATATGGTCGCCGGCCAGGATGAGCACATAGTCCGGCTGATCGCTGTCGAGCAGAAACAGGTTTTGATAGACCGCGTCGGCGGTGCCTTGGTACCATTCTTCGCTGATCCGCTGTTGGGGTGGAATCGAGGCGATGTACTCGCCGAGTTCGGCGTTCAGGATGTTCCAACCTGTGCGGATGTGACGGTCGAGCGAATGGGATTTGTACTGGATGAGGACTGCGACTTTTCGAAGCCCTGAGTTGAGACAATTGCTGAGAGTAAAATCGATAATGCGATATTTCCCGCCGAAGGGAACCGCGGGCTTGGCCCGATGTTCGGTGAGGGGATGGAGACGTTCGCCCTTCCCACCAGCTAGCACCATGGTGAATATGTTCTGCATTGAGGCGAATTGTAACAGGACGCTGAGAAAATAGAAAGAAAGCAGAGTCGTTGACATCGCGAGAATCTGAGATGATACTACGCTGGAGAGTCGAGGAAAGTCGGTGAGGATTCGAGCAAAGGAGTGAGCATGAAGCGGGATGTACTGGTCACGTCGCTGGTGAAACAGAAGGCGGCTCAGAAGCCGGTCGTGGATCGTAGTGCCGATGCGTTAAGGCGGGTCGAACATCTTGAAAGCCAAATGGCAAAGTTGTCCGAATTGGTCCGTGAGCATGCGGAGGATGTCGATCGGTTGGTGCGCATCGTGGCCGAAGATCGCGACGCCATTCGGCGACAGCTATTGCGCAAACATCACGAGCAAGTCCGGGTCCGCAAGCATCTTCGCGACTCCAATTCTAAGGTAGGACTCGACTTCTAAGCCTGTGCCCGGTGGTCTCGTGCCGTGGATTCCGCCCGCGAGTCTATCCCCGCAGGATCTAACACAAGCCCGCCTCTATTGTTGGTCGTCTTGCCGGTGTTGTGCGAACTCGCCCATCAGCGAAATGCGAGTCATGGCGAAGGAAAAGAAAGGGGATGACCGTGCAGCAACGACATTCTTATTCCTGGGGAATCGTCTGTTTGGTTTTGTTGGTGGGGACGGCTCAAACCCTGTGGGCTGAACCCATGGGAAAGGGATGGGCTGTTCCAGTCCAGATGCCCTACGAGGCGCCTCCGAAGGGACAGAACTTTTCGGCTGAATCCGTTCCGCAGAATACGAAACCGTTGACGGCAGAAGAGGTCCAACGGGCAGAAGCCCTCCTGCCATTGCTGGAAGGCAAACAAGAGTTTTGGGCGATGGGAGAATTCGTGCACCTCGGCGAACCATCCGTGCCGGTCCTGGTCAAAGGCTTGACTATGCCTGGGCCGCGCATTCGCTATAACACCATTGAAACGATTTCGATGTTGAAGGCGACCTCAGCGGTTCCGGCCCTCATCGCTGCGGCCAAGGAACCGAACGAGATCCCGCGTGTACGTGAACATGCTCTGCGGGTGGCGGTCCGATTGGACGCGGCCAAAGTCGTAGATGCGATCGAGGTGTTGGCAAGAGATCCGAATTCGTCGATTCGGAAGGCCGCCGCATTCGAGGCTCGATATGTCAGAGAGAAGCCGGTGGTACCGGTATTGATCGGGATGATTACCGATGAGGAACGTTTTGTCGCACTCTCAGCGGTGCAGTCGCTTTGGATTCTGACTCGGCATGAATCGGAGTTCCACGATTGGGAGACATCGACCAAACAAGACCGTCAAGAATGGGCGACCGAGTGGTTGGAGTGGTGGAACATCCAGAAGGATAGCTTCGAAATGTCAGATCCGAAACGGCCCGCGAGGACTCGCTAGCGGCTGGTTGCTCTTGTCTGTTTGGTCTATCTGGTTTGTTTTGTTTGTCTTGTTTATTTGGTTGAACCAGATAAACCAGATGAACCGACAGACCAGATCAACCAGTTTTGCCTTGCCTTGCAGGGACAAAAAATCCTGTGTTATATTTTGTGAGTCTGCGCGCTCATCGTATTAATTGATTGACTAATATAATAGGTACGGTCCATGCCCAAGCTTCCGATTGCAAAGCTCGGTAATCCTGTCTTGCGTCAGATGGCCACCAAGGTTGATCCTCGCGACATTCGCACGTACGACCTGCAGCAATTCATCGACAATCTGATTGAGACGATGCTGGATGAGCCAGGGATCGGCTTGGCGGCCCCCCAGGTGTCGCGTTCGATTCAACTGGTTGTGATGGGATGTGAAGGGGAAGATGGATTTCCCAGAACAGTCCTCATCAACCCCAAGATTGTCTTCTATGGTCCGCAACAAGTCGAAAACTGGGAGGGCTGTTTAAGCGTGGATGGGTTGCGGGGAAAGGTGACGAGGCCGTCAGTCGTGAGGGTTCAGGCGCTGGATCGTCATGGCAAGTCGTTAGATTTCGAAGCAACCGGTCTCTATTCCGTCTGTATCCAGCACGAGATGGATCACCTGATCGGCAAGGTGTTTTTGGATCGGATGACTGATATGTCTACACTCACACAGCTTCCAGAGTTTTCTAAGTACTGGCAACACGATCCCGTTCCCGTCATATAGCTAACCTGCCGTGAAGATCCTGCGCTTGTGAAAACCCTGCTTCGAGTGCTCCAGTACCTCAGCCCGCACCGTTCCATGGTGGTCGGCACGTTCCTATTCGCCGGGTTGGCGACTGCGTTCGAATTGATTCCTCCATGGCTGATCAAAGTCATCATCGATGACGTAATCCAGGCCGGTCAGACCGAGCTTCTAGTGTGGGTATTTCTCGCGCTTTGTGCCGCCTATGTGCTGCGAAACCTTTGCGGGTCGATACGGATTCGGCTGAACAATGGGTTGGAGCAGCAAGTTGTGCATGACCTGCATGTCCAGGTATTTTCCGCGCTCCAGCGATTATCGATCAGCTTCTACGAGAATCGTCCGACGGGCGAGATCATGTCGCGGGTTTTGAACGATACCGAGCACATGCAGCGCATCTTCGTCGACGGGCTCGAAGAAATCATTACGGCCGGGCTGACGCTGATCGGGATCATGATCATGCTGTTCATGCTCAATTGGAAACTGGCGTTCTTGGCGCTCGTCCCCATTCCCTTCTTAGTGGTGGGAGCGGCGCTGTTCACCAAACGTGTCCATGGGCACTATCGCGCGATTCGAAAAGGGGCAGCCGAACTGAATGCCCTCTTGCAAGACATGCTGGCAGGCATTCGGGAGACGATGGGGTTCAATCGCCAGCCCTACGAGCAGGGGCGATTTGACCGAAAGAGCGATCGTTGCCGGCAAGATACCTTGAAGGCCATGTATCTCTGGTCCTACTACTCCCCAGGCATGATGCTGATCGGGAGTCTTGGCGGGGCCATGGTGCTCTGGTTCGGTACGGCCGAAGTCTTGCAGCATCGCCTTTCCGTGGGTGAACTCGTAATGTTCATCTCGTACCTTGCGCTCTTCTATGTGCCGATCAATCAGATCCACTCCGTCAATCACATGCTGCAGCATGCCTTGGCCGCAAGCGAACGAGTGTTCGAAGTACTCGATCTCGTTCCGGAGGTCAAGGATCGTCCGGACGCGCACCTGCCAGTCACTCGATTGCGGGGAGAGGTCGCCTTTCATTGTGTCGGGTTTCACTATCGTGTGGATGCGCCGATCTTGACCGACGTCACGATATCGGTCCGTGCGGGAGAGCGCGTCGCGCTGGTCGGTCCGAGCGGAGCGGGAAAGAGCACCACACTCAAATTGCTGATGCGTTTTTATGATGTGACGCAGGGAGCCATCACTATCGATGGGTACGATATCCGCGAGCTGCCGTTAGCCTTTCTTCGAAGTCAAATTGGCTTGGTCCAGCAAGAGCCATTCTTGTTCAATGGCACAGTGAGAGAAAATATTCTCTACGGCGATCTTATGGCCGGGCAGGACGAGGTCGAGGCGGCGGCCAAGGTGGCACGCGCGCATGACTTCATCATGGCTCTTCCGGATGGGTACGATACTTGGATCGGGGAGCGCGGCGTCAAGCTCTCCGTCGGGCAACGGCAACGTGTATCGATTGCCCGCGTGATTCTGAAGGACCCTCCCATCGTCATGTTCGATGAGGCCACGTCTAACATCGACACCGAGACCGAGGTGAAGATTCGGGAGGCGTTAGATGATCTCACGAAAGGGCGGACAACGATCATCATTGCCCATCGCCTCTCCACTATCCATGGCGTCGATCGAATCATTGTCGTGGACCATGGGCGTGTTGTCGAAGACGGGACCCACGAAAAGTTGATTGGGCATGAGGGAGTGTATGCACGGTTATACGACGCCCAATTCCAAGTCTGAGAGGAACCGTGAAAGGTTAGACGTGAAAAGTGAAACGTGAAATGCAGGATTGTCGGGTATTTTGCCTCTGAAACCTTTCACGTTTAACGATTCACGTTTCACGAATTGCAGGAAGGCTGGCCGTTGCGGATCGATCTTGTCCACCGGTATACTTTGATTCGCTTGAAGGGAGATTAAGCCGATGGTGCTGATATATGAAAGCGATCCGCTGGATACCGATGATGCGCGCGGGCGCTTCTATCATGTCTGCCGTGGGCGAATCGATCGGACGGAGATCCAACTTCCGGCTGACGAGAAGGTCTACGAATGTGCCGTGTGCGGGATTGATCTTGAAGCTGAAGATTTTTGGCTGGCGAGGCAGAAAGGGTCGGTCTAGGACGTCATGGCTGGGAGCACAGGAAGAAAAACAGTAGGCGTATCGCGTGGGCTGATGATGCTCTGCGAAACCTGCTACGCCCAGGTGATGGCCGATAAACTCACCGACGAGAAGAACTTTGTCGCGGATGCCGAGACCCTCTTCGATACCATCTGCTTCGGTTGCACCGACATCAACAGGCCTCTTATCGACGACATGGCGGGTAGTGGCGAGTGAGGATGTTGACCCCCCGCGCGCATGTCCTGAAGGTTAAGGTTGAGGTCAAGGCTGAGAGTACAAAGAGTCTGACCTTCGCATAACCTCAACCTTGGCCTCGACCTTAGCCTCCATCAAAAGTTGCGGCCTTGCTGATGGGCTTTTTGAACATTCTCATAGTGCGAGTCTTGTACTAGCTGGAGCTGACGGATTTCATACTTGATAGGGAAGAAGGAAGAACAGTACATATGAGCCAGATAAGAGTTTTCAGAATGATCGCTTTAGCCGAAGGCATTTCATTTCTCACCTTGCTATTGATTGCTATGCCGATGAAGTACTTCATGGGGATGCCGGAGGTAGTGAGAGTCGTGGGGACTATGCACGGAGTATTGTTTCTGCTCTATGTCGGCTTGTTGGCCACGCTACATTTTAGGCAACGATGGTCTTTCATGTTTTCACTCTACGCATTCATTGCGTCTATTATTCCGTTTGGAACATTTGTGCTAGACAAACAACTTCGGGAGAAAGAAGCAGTAGAGAGCTGATCAGGAAGGAAAATTCTTTTTGTAATCTTAAGGTTCTGAACAAAACAAAATGGTCTGACCCCTTAATTTTTCAACCTCTTAATTTTCAACCGCATGGTGCTGGTGCTAAACATTGCTCGGTACCACCATGCGGTCCTGCTCAAACCGTTGCTGCCAAAATATCGCACCGTGCTCACCCTGTTATTTCTGCCGCTGTACAGTCCACAGCTGACCCCCGTCGAGCGAGGCTGGAAGCTGGCCCGCCACATGGCGGTGCACAACCAGTTTTTCGCCGCCTTGAACGACGTGCTTCGACCACTGGAGAACACCCAACTCGGCACTGCGGAGATTATGCGGCTTAAGTTAAGACGCTATGTTTAGACTGCTACTGACTTAGCGGGACTGTGACAATAATTGCACCCATCACGTCATTCTCCCTGAAGTTCTGTTTCGGACTGTTCGGGTGTGCATTGTGGCAGCCGATGCAGGCCTGAGAAATAGCCCTGTCGGCATAAATGGCTTGGAGATACGAGCCATGCTCGCGCATGACCACTTCGGTATAGGGACGATCCGGATGCAGCAGGGTTTCCAAAAGCCCTTTTTGCTCGAATTCGGTTTTAGGCCCATTCTGTTTGTTAATAGGCCAGAGGCTGATGAGCTTGTATTCAATCTTGGCTGATAGGTTCACAGGCAAACGGGCGGACTCTTTCAAGAACTGGGCTGGGAGGGGAAGTGTATTTTCGGTCCGCCAATTTTCCGAAGCGACGACGACGCCTTTCGCCTGCAACCGCTCCACGATATTGCGGGTGTAAAAGGTGCGGTGTGACTCGATCACGGCATGCACCATGTCGGCCACTCTCTCGGCAGGAATTCCGCCGCAGTCCTTTGCCCCAGACGATGTCCCCCAATACGCGAACACTGAGATAAGTATTGATATGGTTCCTAACACGAGGCCTTTCATGATCATGATGCACTCTCCCTTCTAGCTCATGGACTTCTCGAGCCTAGTGGATTTTGGATGCCTCAATCCCAACCTCGCTGACCCACGGTCTTCTCAGACTCTAATCCCATCGGTCTTACATCTGATTAATCATAACTTATATCTTGACAATATTCACAAGGCATAGAAAAGGGTCGGGAGTCTTCGATCGGCAACAAATCGTCAACCGTCTTGTACAAGACGGTTCACGCCCCACTCGCTACTTGCAGGTTTTTCCATCGAGGGCAAAACAAAGGGGTCAGACTGAGCTACCCCTTAATCTCACCCATAATTACTCGTTGCCGGATTTTATATGTGATGGGGAAGAAGGAAGAACAGTAAAGATGAAACAGATCAGAGTTTTTAGAATGATAGGTTTAGCCGATGGCAGTTCATTTCTCACCTTGTTATTCATTGCTATGCCGATGAAGTACTTCATGGGGATGGCGGAGGTAGTGAGAGTCGTGAGGACGATACACGGAGTATTGTTTGTGCTCTTATGTCGGCCTGTTGGCCACGCTGCATTTTAGGCAACGATGGTCGTTCACTTTTTCACTGTATACACTGGTTGCGTCTATTATTCCGTTTGGAACATTTATGTTGGACAAACAACTTCGTGAGAAAGAGGTAGTCACGAACTGATCAGGAAGGAGAATTCTTTACTTGCAGGTTTTTCCATCGAAGTACATGCAGCTTGTTTCCCCGGATTTCACTTTCCAGGTTTTCAGCAGGGGCGCTTGCTCGTTCCCTCTCATCTCGACGATGAAATCCACGAGGCCTGAGATCGGGAGTTTCTCAATGTGCGGTTTGGCCGCGTCTGGAGCATCGATCCAAAAAACGGATCCAAAGGTGGAAATCAAGACTCGGTGGTTCTCCGTATCGATTTGAATGACGGGACTGTAGAAACTTTTATCTTCGGCAACGCTAGGGGACGCGAGTAAACCGAGGAAGAAAAAACTGAAAAAGACGGCGAGAAGAGTTGTACGCATGTATGACATGACGAGTCCTCTTTCTTACGAAAGAAATAACGCAGCCATTATCGCACTGAGGCCAAGGGGAAACAATTCAGAAAGTGTCGAACGTGAGGGGTGCTTCCTGAGCATTGCTCGCACACTCTGGAAAAAATATTGCTGTGCGATAGAGATTCGACGCTTAGGAGGTGTGGCACAAAGGAGAACATTCCCACAGGATGCTCAAAAAGTTCGTCCAGCAAGGCCGCAGCCGATGGAAGCACCGAGGCGTAGCCTCTGGGCTACGTTGAGGATGCTTTCGAGGTGAGAACAAAGCTGGCGGATTTTTTCAGCATCCTTCTAAAGAGTGGTCGTGATGTGCGCTTGCGTGACCGTCCCACCCTTGATCCAGTATCCGCGTATATCCGGCTTCGATTTCTCCATGAGGGAGATGAGCAGATAGGCGGGGATGGGCAGGTTGATCTTTGGCCAGATTTCTTCGTAG
This sequence comes from Nitrospirota bacterium, assembly GCA_963782735.1. Taxonomy (GTDB): domain Bacteria; phylum Nitrospirota; class Nitrospiria; order Nitrospirales; family Nitrospiraceae; genus Palsa-1315. Next base: position 17,740 of record CAWAKW010000016.1, on the reverse strand, counting down.
TCGGTGGCAATCTTGATGTCGGTGATGGAGGGGCGTGCTGGGTCGTGGGGATGGGAGTGGTAGACCACTTGCAGGTCGAGACCTTTGTTTCGAATATCCTTCTTTGCAACGGAAAAGTCCTGCATATCCATCACGAAGGCGATCTCTGCGCGCTCTGCCGGCGACAGTCGTTCCAGATGCGCAATCTTGGCCGGGTCAAAGGAAGACAATTTCTCGGCTCCTTCGAGCGCCACGATATTTTTGATCCGATAGACATGGGTGACGGTTCCATTGGTTCCGGCCAGGAGCCCACAACATTCGTAGGGATCGAGTTCCCTGGCGTGGGCCACCATGTCGTCGAGGATCGATTGAGGGATGATGAAGGGACACGTTGTCATCGAACTAAAAAGTCTGAATGTCCTAAAGTCATCAAGTCGCTTTAGCGAGAACGATCATTGCGAAGACTTTTGGCCTTGGCGACTTGTGGCTTTCAGACCGGGCTTCATTAGATGGTGCAGGTGACGGTGTAGTCACTCTTGAGATTTGTGATCGCCGGTGCGGGCCCACAGAGGCGGCAGGCCGGATCTTTGGGACGACGGACCTTTCTGAATTTCATCTCCAGGGCGTCATAGATCAGCAGGCGATCGGCCAGGGTTTCGCCGATACCGAGAATTTCCTTAATCGCTTCCGACGCTTGAAGAATGCCCATGGTCCCAGCAAGGGCTCCTAAGACACCGGCTTCTTGGCAATTCGGAACGAGTCCAGCCGGTGGTGGCTCCGGGTAGAGGCAGCGGTAGCAGGGATAGCCTGCATGGGGTTTGATCGTCGTGAGTTGGCCTTCGAAGCGGAACATGCTGGCGGAGATGAGCGTCTTCTTGGCGAAGAAGCAAGCATCGTTCACGAGAAAACGAGTCGCAAAGTTGTCGGATCCGTCCAGCACCATGTCGAACTCGGATATCAGCGGAAGAATATTGTCGCTGTCGACGTTCTGGTGGTAGGTCTTGATCGTGATCTCCGGGTTGATCGCAGACAGGGTTTTTTTGCCAGACTCCACTTTTGGCAGGCCCACTGTGGCAGTGGAGTGCAGGATTTGCCGCTGCAGGTTCGAGAGATCGACGACATCGCCATCGACGAGACCGATGGTTCCGACACCGGCGGCAGCGAGATAGATCCCGGCAGGGGAGCCGAGTCCCCCGGCGCCGATGAGCAAGACCTTCGCCTTGGTCAGCTTCATCTGGCCCTTGCCACCGACGTCGCTGAGAATAATCTGGCGGCTGTATCGTTGAATCTGTTGTTCAGTGAGTTCCATCTTGAAGACGTTCTACGTTAATCGTTACTCGTAAACCGCGAATCCACTTGTTTTTCGATTAACGATTCACGTTTAACGGGTACCATTCCTACTCCACTACATTCAATTCGATCGGGTCGACGATCACGCCTTTCTTGCGAAGGCCTGCGATTGCCCGATCGATTTCCGTGCTGTCTCCGGTCAGCTCGAGGTCCATCCACCCTGTGGTTTCACGCACGTCGGCTCGCCGGACGTTCGTGACGACCTTGAATTCGTGACCGATCTGATAGATGACCGGTTCTTTGATCTTGTCTTCTGGAAACCGAATGTGAACCTTCATGCTTGGCATGGTAAGCCTCCAGCAATGGCGGGGACAATAGAGACTTCATCGCCAATCTTGAGCGAGGTGTCTTTGCCCTTGAGAAATCGAATATCTTCCTCGTTGACATAAATATTCACGAAACGACGGAGCTCTCCGGTGTCGTCGCAAAGGCGATCCTTAATTCCAGGGTAGGAGGCGTTCAAGGTGTCGATCATCTCGACGATCGTGTGGGCCTGTACCTCGACCTCTCCCTGTCCCTTCGTCAGAGGACGGAGCGGAGTTGGAATGCGAACTTTAATCATGCGTCACCACCACCGTGTTTCCCTATCTTAAAGGTTTGCTCAAAACTGACAAGACTCGGCTGAATGCGGTGGGGCCTGCCGACGGCATCGATCACAGCTTCCTGCGTCTTTAAGCCATTGCCAGTAATATAGGCGACTGTCACGTCACTTTTCTTGATGGTGCCTTGTTTGACCAACTTCTGGAGCACGCCGATCGTCACGCCGCCGGCAGTTTCTGCAAAGATCCCTTCGGTTTGCCCCAAAAGCTTGATCCCTTCCACGACTTCATCGTCCGAGACCATGTCCATGGAGCCCTTGCTCTCGGCGGTCGCTTTGAGGGCGTAGTACCCGTCGGCAGGATTGCCAATGGCCAGCGATTTGGCGATCGTCTTGGGCTTCACCGGCTTGAAGAAGTCCCGTCCTGACTTGAAGGCTGTGGAAATAGGGGAACAGCCCTCGGCTTGTGCCCCGTTGATTTTCGTCCGCACGTCGTCGATGAGACCCAAGGACTTCATTTCATGGAGGCCTTTCCAGATCTTGGTCAGGAGCGAGCCAGACGCCATCGGGATGACCACTTGGTCCGGCGTGCGCCAGCCAAGTTGCTCCACGGTTTCGAACGCCAGCGTCTTCGAGCCCTCCGCATAGTAGGGGCGAATGTTGATATTCACAAAGGCCCAGGCATGTTCCCCTGCGATCTCGCTGCAGAGACGATTGACGTCGTCGTAATTGCCTTCGACCTCGACGACGTTCGGCTTATAGATCAAATTTCCAAGAACTTTGGCGGCCTCCAAATCGCCTGGAATGAAGACGTAGGCGCGCATTCCTGCGGCAGCTGCGTGGGCGGCGACGGAATTGGCCAGATTGCCGGTTGAGGCGCAGGCAATGGTTTCAAATCCCAATTCGCGAGCCCTGGTGATGGCCACGGCCACGACCCGATCTTTGAACGAGAGCGTGGGATGGTTCACCGTATCGTTCTTGATATACAGCTCGTCCAATCCGAGGTAGGCGCCGAGATTCTTGGCGCGCACCAGTGGGGTCATCCCGGCATGCGTGCCGAGAAAAGTCGGTCCTTCCACCGGCAGAAGATCGGCATAGCGCCAGATACTGTGTGGACCGTCCTGGATCTTCTTGCGGGAAATGCGCTTCTTGATCTCCTCGTAGTTGTATTTCACTTCGAGGGGGCCAAAGCACATCTCGCAGACATGGATCGCCTTCGTCGGATATTCTTTTCCGCACTCGCGACAGACTAGGGCTTTCATTGTGGCCATGGCGATTCCACCTTGCTCCGTCAATAATAATTATGGCCGGACTGCACAGCCGGCAAACGGATCGCCGTCATCGAACAGTTCGGTAATCGTCGGGTGCGTTCCGCACAGCGCGCAGTCGGGATTGCGTTTCACTTTGATTTCCCTGAACTGCGTCTTGCGTGCATCGAAATCCAGAAACCGGTTCGTGAGAGGATGACCGATTCCCAGAATGAGTTTCAATGCCTCAGTCGCTTGAATCGTTCCAATGATGCCGGCTAACACGCCGATCACGCCCGCCTCCTGGCAGGAGGCAACCAGCCCAGCCGGCGGCGGAGTCTTGAAGACGCAACGATAACAGGCGGACTGCTTTGGCACAATGGTCGTCACGCGCCCATCGAAGCGGAGGATGCCGCCGTGGACCAACGGTTTTCCGGCAAAGAAACAGGCGTCGTTGATCAAGAACTTGGCCGTAAAGTTATCGACCCCATCGATGACAACGTCGTACTCGCTGACGATCTTTAGGGCATTGCCGGCTGTCAGCCGCTCTTCGTACGTCGAGACCTGGACGTCGGGGTTCAATGCCTGAATCTTCTCTTTACCCGAGAGGACTTTGGGGCGGCCCACGTCCGATGTATGGTGCAGAATTTGCCGGTGAAGATTGGTCAGGTCCACTACATCGCTATCGATGAGGCCAATGGTACCGATACCGGCTGCGGCCAAATAAAGCGCCGCCGGCGAACCAAGGCCGCCCGCGCCGACCAGGAGAATCTTGGCCTTGGCGATCTTCTTTTGCCCCTTACCGCCGACTTCCGGCAAAAGAATATGCCGGCTATATCTGCTTATCTGATCTTCGGTAAATTCCATGACGGTTAGTTCTTGAATCCCGAAGGATGCTCAAAATGGTCGATGTTCTCACCCGCCCACCCCCGGCGTGCCGAGACGCGCCCTTCACCGAGCGAGGCCGCAGGCGAGAGAAAACCGGAGGCGTACCCTCGAGGGTATGTTGAGGATTTTCTTGAGCCGAGAACAAAGTTGGAAGCCATTTTCAGCATCCTTAAATATTAAAATACTTTTCGATGCTGATATATCGCTCACCGGTGTCGCAGAGGATGGTCACCACGTTCTTGCCTGGTCCAAGTTCCTGGGCCACTTTCTGTGCGGCGAACACGTTGGCTCCGGCGGAAATGCCAACCAGGAGACCTTCTTTTTTTGAGAGCTGCTTGGCCGTTTGATAGGCCTCGTCGTCGGTCACGGTCATCACACGATCGAGAATGGCCCGGTTCAACACTTTCGGGATGAACCCCGCGCCGATGCCTTGAATCTTATGGGGTCCAGGCTCTCCACCGGATAAGACCGGCGATCCGGCCGGTTCAACCGCAATTACTTGCACCTTGGGATTCCGTTCCTTGAACAGTTCCCCGCATCCGGTAATGGTGCCGCCCGTGCCGACAGCCGCGACAAACGCATCGATCTTTCCATCGAGCGACTCGAGAATCTCGATCGCCGTGGTCTTTTTATGCATGGCCGGATTGGCCGGGTTTGAAAACTGATTCGGCATAAAGTACGACGGATTCTGCGCGATGATGCTTTCCGATTCGCGGATCGAACCCTTCATGCCTTCCCAGGCCGGCGTCAACACGAGCTGCGCGCCATAGGACGACAAGAGACTCGCCCGCTCCATGCTCATGCTCTCCGGCATCACGAGAATCAGCTTATAGCCACGGACAGCGGCGACTAATGCCAATCCGATGCCCGTGTTTCCACTGGTCGGTTCGACGATCGTGCCGCCCGGCTTTAATGCACCCAGTCGTTCCGCCTCGTCGATCATATTGAGGCAGATCCGATCCTTGACGCTTCCACCGGGATTAAAGAATTCGACTTTTCCATAGATCGTCGCCCCGCCTATTGGAGATAACCGGTTTAGCCGCACAAGGGGAGTCCGTCCAATCAGTTCGGTAATGTCTTTGTGCAGAGTCATCGTCACCGGCCACCTCCCATATAAAACAAGAATTCAACCCGATCGCCGTCGTTTAGGCTGGTGGTGGCGAGGTGATTTCGGTCCAACATGGTGTCGTTGACCTCAACTGCAACCATTTGCGGTTCAATCTTTTTAGCCTGGAGAAGATCGAGGACCGTTCCCCCTGAAACCTCTTCTGCCTTGCCATTGATTTTGACCTGCATGAAGACTCCTAAGATGGCCTAGAGATTAAACAATTTCAACACGTTATCAAAGCAACTTCGCCAATGTCAAGGCAACGAAACCGGCTGCCTCGTGGCTTGACTTTGTCCGCGATCCATCGCCACTATGCCATCTTTTGGATGAACGATAACATGTGGAAGCGCAATTTCATGTTCAGATCCGTCGAGGCCATTCCGCTCAAAGAGTCGGAAAATGAGCTGTTTCACGATACCGATCCCGCCTTGGATAGCACCGGACTCCAGTTAGAGAAGTTTCTATCGGTTTGGATTCAAGGCGATGGGGAGGATGAGACCCCAACGGCCTTCACGAACATGTATGTCCGCACAGCGACATTGGATTTCCAGAAGCGGGTTGGGTTTCTGCAGCCCCTCCAAGGCCGCTCTCACCAGATCAAACAATTGCTCACGCCGGGCCAAAAGCAGTTTCTGCAACAGTGGCTTGCCACCGAGGCTCCTCAGGCTTGGGAGGCCACGGACGATCATTTCAAGATGTTGTTTGAACTCGAATAGCCCTAGCGGTGTTTTACCTATGAGAGCTGTCCTATCCTACTCCATCGCGCGGTTGTTCTGTCTCGTCGTGCTGATGCTAGCGGTTTCGATCGGGTCCGGGTGGAGCGCGACGGTGGAGGTCTACTACGGGCCAGGCGACGCGCCACTCGATCGCCTGACGACGCTCTATCGACAGGCGACACGGTACCTCTATGTAGCGGTCTATGGGTTGACCTCTCCCCGTGCGGTGGAGGCGATGGTCGCGGCGAAGAAACGAGGAGTCGATGTGCGCCTGATCACCGATCTGAAGCGCATTGAGGACGTCAAGCAGCGTACCGCGCTGCATACGCTGCAGTTGGCCGGCATTCCTATTCTCGTGAACGCCCACGATGGGCTAATGCATCTGAAACAGGTGGTGATCGACGATGAAGTGAACGCCTCCGGATCGATGAACCACACGACGAGCGGCAATCGCTATAACGATGAGCGGCTCGACGTCATTACCGATCATGCGATCACTGCCAAGGCCCGAGAGAAGTTTCTGACAATGTGGAACGATCACGATCGGTATCGAGAATGGAAGTAAATGGGAAGGTTGAGGTCAAGGCTGAGGAAGAGAAAGAACTGTCAATCTTTGTGCGACCTCGACCTTAACCTCGGCCTTGGCCTTTCTCTGTGAGGTACGATGACTGAACAGACCGATGTCGTGGTGGTGGGGGCAGGGGGCGGCGGAGCCGTCTTGGCCCTGGCGCTGGCGAAGCAAGGGATCAGCACTGTCGTGTTGGATCAGGCCGTCGGTCCACCCAAGGGCTTGCGAGGAGAAATTCTCCAACCGAACGGGCAGCAAGTCCTTGATCGCTTGGGCGTATTGCAGTCCTTGCCGGCCGATGCCACGAGGTCCGTGCGGCATTTTCATTTTTGCCGGGCCGGAGGGACGCGTCTCTGTAGCATCGACTATGGCGATCTGCCGCGCACCCTATAATCGTGCGATCGTGACCTTGCCGAACGTCGCGCACCACGCCATTGTCGCGGCGGTGCAGCAACAGAAAAGCGTGACGCTCCGCTACGGGACGTCCTTTACAGGACTCTTGCGTGAGGGAAACCAGGTGGTGGGATTATCCTCGCAGGGTCCAGAGGGCACACACACTATCCGTGCGAAGATTGTCGTCGGTGCCGATGGCGCCTTTTCGAAAGTGCGTGAGGCACTGAAGATCCCCGCCGATCTGTACCTCTATCCTGACGGATATCTGATCGCGATTCTCGAATCGGAGGAGCCGGTATCGGAATCGTTCTACTACGTGGGGCACAAGACTATTTTGGGAATCTTTCCGGCGACGGGGAACAAGGTCTATCTCTTCTACATGATCCCCAAGGATTCGATGGAGGCCGTGAAGCAGCGGGGCATTGCTGCGCTTCAGCAGACGTGGAGCCAGATCGCGCCGCAGTTTGCCGGGCTGTTTCGGCATCTGAGCGATTGGAGCCAGACAGCCTATATGCCGACCGGGCGGGTGCGAACACCGACATGGGTCGCAGACGGAGCCGTGTTGATCGGCGATGCCGCCCATGCGATGAATCCCCATGCCTCGCAGGGGCGCATGCAGGCGATGGTCGATGCCATGGCGCTGTCCGATCTCTTGCCGGGTTGTCTTGCCGATCAGGACTATTCTGCCGTTAGACTGAAAGAATTTGAACGGGCCAGGCGTCCGCAAGTCACCATGTTGCAGCAATTGGCCGATCAACAAGTGTTTTATTGGAATACAGAGAATCCAGTGGTGGCCTTCCTGCGAGATCGAGTGTTTCAAACGCTGGATCGGAACGCACGGCTGCGCTATCAGGTCTTGTCCACCACGGCGGGGTTACGGACGATGCCACCATTCAATTCGATCGATCGCGTGATTGCCGCGGGATTTCTCCCCGATATCCGTGGGCATGAGAGATCTCCACATTCGATGTCGGCATGAGGAACATGGGCATGCCTGAACGTCTGATCGAGGGATTGCCGGACGACACACAGAAACTGCTGCAGACATACGTGAAGGAAGTCACAGGTGCGTTCGGGGAACAGATGGAAGGCCTGCTGCTGTATGGCAGCGCCGTCCGTGGGGAGTTTCTCCCGGGTCGCTCCAATCTGAACATCCTTCTCTTAGTGTCCTCGTACGACAGCGCCGTGCTCAAACAGTACAGCGCGTTGCACCGTCGATGGAGCAAGGAACAGATTATGGTCCCCCTCTTTCTGACAGAAGAGGAACTGCACATGTCGGCAGCGGTCTTCCCACTTGAGTTTCTGGAGATCCAGGAACAGCATCGCGTTCTGGGTGGGCGCGATCCCTTCATCGGCTTTCACGTGAAGACCGACCGGCTGAGAGAGGCCGTGGTCCAGGGTCTGTCGAGCCACTTGTTACGCCTGCGCCAGCGTTATGTCGAAGGGGGCGGAGGCGACGAAGCTACGACGATTTTGTTGCCACTCTCGATCACCTCGATTCTTCCACTGCTGCGCGGGATGCAACGTCTTCTCGGGCGTCCGCCCCTCTTTCACTCCGATGCGGTGATCTCGGACGTCGCCGAGCAGCTACAATTGGACCTGCAAGGTTTGCTGGACGCCTGGTTGCTCAAACGTGGACAGATTTCTCCCGGCCCCCACGAAGTGCCTCGTCTCTTTGACCGGTATCTGCAAGCAGTGACGCGGCTCACTCGCGCAGTCGAACAACTGCCGCAGTCGGGGCAGCGATGACGAAAATCTTCCCTCTGGGGATGATCCTCTGTCTCGTGCTCTTCGAGGGGATAGCCCAGGCGGTGTCCTACGAACGGCCCAAGATCCAGTTGCCGGGGCCTCAAGGTTATGTGAGCGACCATGCGCAGGTGATCGATGGGGATTGGAAAGAACGCATCCGCTCCGTCTGCCAGGATCTTGAGCGGAAGACCGGCGTAGAAATGGTCGTGGTGACCGTTCCGACCATCATGCCATTCGAGTCGGCCAAGGAGTATGCGACGGCGCTCTATGAAAAGTGGGGCATCGGATCCACGCAACAAGAACATGGCGTGATGGTGTTGGTTGCGGTGCAGGAACGACAAGCCGCAATTACACTGGGCCGGCAGATGTTGCCGGTGATCACTCCCACGGTTGTGGGTCAAGTCGGGCGCGACAGTCTGCAGCCGTCGATTGAGTTGGGGCATTTCGGCGAAGGTCTCTATCTCACGGTGGTAGCGTTGGCCTCTCCCGCACAGGAGGTGCGTGTCGGAGTCATCGCGAAGACCTATTCCAAGGTTTTTGCTTTTGGGCTTGCCCTCTTTAGCAGCATCGCGGCGCTCGCATTCTTCTGGTGGATCACCCGTCCAGACCTCCGGCATCCCTACAAACGGATTCAAAAAGGCGAGTATTGGGGAACCGGCCAGGGAGGCTTCGGCGGCAACTGGGGTGGGTTTGGGGGAGGAACAAGCGGCGAGGGATGGCGGTAAGGTCTGGGAGTGGGCCGGTTTTAGAAAATGAATAGTTCGTATCTGCTATCCTGGAGATCGTCAGATAAAGAGGAGGGCTGAAATTGGCAGAGTGGGTGACGTATAAAAATCATAAGATTAAGGCGTGCTCTCAACATCTCGAAGATGACCGATGGGCGCCAAAGGCGCTAGCATGGCTCTCAACGGGCAGTCGAGAGCCAATGAAAACTCTATACGGTGAATCGCATGAGATCAGCAACACGGAAAAAAAGGCAAATGAGATTGCTCTTGGAAAAGCCAAGAAATGGGTAGATCAGCATCAATAGGTTGAAACTGCTCCTCTACCTAAGATCTAGCGCTGACGCTTCCCGGAGGCCGAGCTGGTAGACCACCACCGAAGTCTTCAATGCTGTCGACGATACGATCGCCGTACTGCTGTTCCCGCCTCCACTCTCGAAGTTCTCCGCGAAGATGAAGTGCTCTGCGCTCAGACATGGTAACGAGACCAGTCTTTCCGTCACCTATCTATTTCTCTAGTCCATCTGCATCCTATTTGATAAGTGCACCACGAGTCCAAGCGAAAACGTTTGATGCGAGGTTTTCTCGCCATGCAAGGCTACATCTCGGCCTTTGCCATTTCAGGAGGAAATGGCAAAGGCCGCCTGTCTAGTATTCCCTCGTGCGGTCATACTCCTCGAAGACGGACGTGAAAAACTCTCTCTTAGAGCTGGGATTGAACACATTCGATTCCGAAAGGGAAATATCCGGGAATCGCTAGGGGATATCCTTGTTGCGCTAAGCCGGGTGTTCGGTTAGAAGAGAGGGGAAGGTTTGTTCCCTTTTATACATTCTCCATATGATGATTCCCGTAACATCGGCGATATAGAGGCCAGTTGAACAAAGGAGGCGATATTATGCTTCGTAGGATATTTTCGATCTTCTCGCTCTTCATCATACCCGCCGTCGTGCTGATGACTCCTCTGGCCGCCCAATCGGATCCGGTGAACTCCGAAGAGGTCGCTCATATGAAAGCCGGCCATAAAAAGGTCGAGGGAGTGGTGACTGAGGTGAAGTCCGGTCTCATTATCGTCAAGGCGTCGACCGGCGCCACGCTCACTCTGACCGAGAATACGGCTGCTCGCATCGGCAGGACTGTCCCGAAAGTCGGTGATGAAATGACGCTCTGGGTCAACGAAGGCAACATGGTCATGGATGCCCGTCTGAAGGGGCAACCAGACAAGGATCCTCGTTTCATTACCGGTACGCTCGCTTCGATTGATAATGGCAAGTCCAAGATGACGCTGTCGACGTCAGGAGGGGAGAAGAGCTATAACCTCAGACCCGAAAGCCGCATGTTCAGGGATATCGCTGTCGGCTCTGAGGTGACGATTGAAGTCAATGACACGGGAGAGGTCATCGACATTCATAAGGACAAAAAATAAGGGTGAGGAAGGAGCGGCCAGGTGCCCTTCTTGCTCGCAGAATAAAGAGGGGATGGAGCCTGATGATCTTCTGTGCTCGCGCAACGCGCGGTCGCAGACTCCCCTCGTTGAACGCGCGCAGTAGAAGATCATTCAGCCCCCATCCCTGAAGAGGTAACGAGCAAGCTTGGAGGGAGCATTATCGAAATGTGCTCGCAAGGGTCAAGGGCGCGTCTTGGCGCGCCCAGGGCGGGCGGGGGAGAAAATGCTCGCAGAGCCCCCACCAGCCGCCTCGCTGAATGCGGATGTGGGTGAAGAGTCGAGGTCAGCCCTGGTGTGCCCGTCTCGCTCCTCCCGCCTGTCTCGCGTGGCGACGCGAATTCGCTACGAACTGTCATGAAAAATGCGGGCTAGAGGCTGGTTCCCATTCGGGTCGTTTCGATGAACTGCTCGGTTGAATCGTCGACGGCGCGGGCTCGTCGTCCTTTTGACGGAAGAATGTAGAGAAGCTTCGAGTTCACGGTTTCCTGCGCGGCTGGCGGGAGCGACATTTCGTACGACACCGGGCGCTGGTGGTCGGCCAGCTGGAGCTTCGGGTTATAGACGCTGTTGAACTTCCACAGCATCTTCACGAAGTTGGTCTGCCCGCGCATCAGATGCCCAGCCGCGAGTCTTGCGTGGGACCTCAGGGCGGCCCAGCCGAGATGTTTCTTATTGAGAACCTGTTGGGTCTTGACTAACTCCGCGTAGAATTCAGGTAGCGGCATCTTCGTTGGTAGCACGGCGTGTTGAATATCGAAGAGACGGTAATCCCTCGTCTGGATCCTGCGCGATTCCGTGTGCCAGCTCTCGGTCCCTGGGTAGGGAGTGTTGACACTGATGTTCACAATCTCCGGGATGTCCATGCACCATTGCCGGACCGTTTCGAATCGTTTCTGATCCCAGTCAGGATCGGCGATTAAATTAATGGCGACGATGAGGCCAAGGGAGCGGGCAAACTCCAGCGCTTCAAAGTTTCTCCCCAGTGAGATGCGCTTTCGATGCATCCGGAGTCCTTCCTCATCAATCGCCTCCACACCCAAAAACATGTACTGGAGTCCAAGCGTCTTCCAGAACTGGAACACCTCCTTATTGCGCAATAAGACATCACCGCGCGTCTCCATGTAGTACTGTTTCTTAATCCCTCGCCGCGCCACCGCTTCCCCGATTTCGAGTCCCTGCTTCGCTTGGATGAATGCCACATCGTCGACCAGAAAGATCCCCGGTTCTTGAACCTGTTCTAGCTCCTCCACCGCCTTTTCCGTGCTGACCATCCGATAGCTGCGACCATAGAAAGTCCAGGCGCTGCAGAAGGAGCAATCCCAGGGACAGCCTCGCGCAAACTCGATCGAGGCGCAGGGATCCAGGACGCCGATGAAATATTTACGCCGGTGCCGGACCAGATCTCGTGCAGGACGTATATCGTCGAGGCTCTCGATGAATTGTGGCGGAGGGCCTTCCCCGTCGAGGGTCACAATCCCTGGAACTTTGGTGATTGCCTTGCGGTCGTGCTCCAGGGCCAGCAACAGCTTGGGGACAGAAACCTCCCCTTCGCCCTTGAGAACACAATCAATCGCGCCATCCCCATGCTCCAGAAAGTCTTTTGCCACAAAGGAGGCGCTATGCCCTCCCACAAAGACAAAACAGTTCGGTAATTCCCTCTTGGTCAACTTCGCGAGATCCACGATCTCCGGTACATTCGCCAGATAGTTGCACGCGAACGAAACGACATCGGGCCTCCAGGCCCGAATATGTGCCAGGTAATCTTTCCAAGTTTCTACTTGTAGGTCGATCAGGTACACATCATGTCCAGCTTGCCGGGCAGCCTGGGCCACCATCTCGAGCCCGAGTGGCTCCAGCCGCAGATAGATCTTGGTGTACATGAGCGGGCCGGGATGAACTGCGAGGAATCTCATTTGCTCAGACCTCCTCTCGGGAGGACGTTCAGCCTGAGTCGGGGCGTCGATGACGACTCGTCGACGGTGCTGGTCCAACCGATCTGGCTGGTTCTGACCTGACACCCACTGGGGGAGCGAATTTTGACATACCGGTAAGGTGGGTGCAATCACTAAGACACTTCAGGCTGCGGAAAATGCATAGTCGAATGAGGCAAATACGCCCCAACCTTTGACACGGACCTTGAGCAAATGACATGCCGACGAACTAGCTAGAAGAAGCCAAGGCAATTTACGAAAACTCGCATTTGAATGCCCCGCCCGGAAGGGCGGGGATGAAAAATGCGTGCTGCCGGAGGCAGCAAGAATCCGGTAGCGTAGTGGCATGGCCATCAGACGAGGCAGCCACTGTGTGTACGACACCCGCTATCATTTGGTCTGGGCTCCCAAGTATCGGAAATGGGTGTTGCAGGGGGCGATTCGGGCGCGCGTGAAGGAGTTGTGTTGCGAGATTGCGGCGCATCACGGATTTGAGATGGAGGAATTGGAGGTCGACAAGGATCAGGTGCATCTGTTTCTCAGTTTTCCGCCAAGGTATTCGATCAGTGCAGTGGTGGGGCTGCTGAAAGCGGTCAGCGCCAAGGAGATTCGGGAAGAGTTTCCGGAGGTTCGGAAACAGCTGTGGGGTGGGGAGTTTTGGGAAGATGGGTATTTTGTTCGGACGGTGGGGGATAAGGTAACCGCCGACGTGATCCGGAAGTACATTCGGTTTCATGAGGCGAAGAAGCGAGGGGTTGAGCAATTAGACCTCTTCTAGAAAGCCCCGCCCGGAAGGGCGGGGTTCTTTACTTCCTTGTTTCGCGCTGTGGTATTGCGTCCGGATAAGGGCCAAGGAAACGTTCACCGTTGAAGTGGATCATATGGTCTGGATCTTCGGCAACCCACACCTCGGATTCCCAGGCGATGTGCGATAAGAAGGATTGCATGGCGCGGCGGGTCTCAAAGGCGGTCACGAAAACCAGCCCTGCCTTGCAGCCCGCGAACAGCTCCTTGAGTTCCTTGCGTCGTTTGCCATCAACTGGCCCTGCGCTGGTCACTGCCTCAATGAGCAGCAACCAGTTCTTTGCCCTGTAGTGGACGATCACATCAGGAATCTTCGCGGCGGAATCCAATCTCACACCCAGCAAGGCCAAGCTATTCGCCTCGAGATGGACGAATTTATTTTCCGTGTCGCCGATGTAGATCACCACTCCGCCTGGAGTGAAGATCGGGCAGAAATGTTCGATGATCGCCTTGATGAGCGGATTCTGGCCTCCAGGCGAAAGAGCGACCTGTGAACCGTCGGGAAGTGTGACGGGTACGCGTGCTGAGTGTCTAGTTCTGGCCATTTCGTCCGTAAGACCTTCGCGACTTGCAAGGTATGTCTTCAAGGCTGCCGGCCAATTACGGGTTCCAACCTTGCGTAGCAAGGCCAGCGCCGAGGGTTCTATCTGATACACCGTTCTCCCGCTGTTCGTGGGACGATTGGGATCGTCTGGATTACGGAGCAGCAAGCCCGCCGCCACAAAGAATTTCACGGCATCATCGCGAATTGTTTCTCGGGTGTTGGGTGCATAGCGCACGCCGTATGTCTTTGCGATGAAATCAATGATAGGGGTGATGCCACGGAGTGGAGCTTCAGCGGCAGCCCAAGAAACATCGGGTTGCAGGTCCAGCAGTGCGAGCAGCGTATAGGCCGCAGTTTCATTTCTTTGCTTCGGGCCAAACTGTAAGGTGGTTAGTACTGCGATGGCCTCAGTGAGTCGCTGCCTTTTTGTGGCTATCTTGCGGCTTGGTTTATTTTCAGGCATGGAGATGGTTGGTCACGAGTTCGTCGATCTCTTCTTGGGGAAGATCCAGCGATTTCATTTCAATCCCCATCGCGTACAAGGTGGCACGGTCGGGATAGACCAACTTCCGAAGGTCGCTAGCGTTCACCTGAGTGTGTCCGCTGAAACGGCGGAAATACTGATCGACCACCGTGGAGTTCAGGAACGCAAAGAGGCCGACTGCTAGATTGCGGTCGAGTCCACGCCCATTGGCATGGAAGTAGTTCAGATGGTTCTCAAAGCCCAGCCACTTCGCTTTCACATTGTCTGGGTCGAACAGGCACGCGACGAGGCGACGGCGCTCCTCTTTCGAGGTGAAGCGCTTCGTGAGCAAATAGACGCCAGCCGGCACAAGCCAGGGGCGTGTTTCGTCATTGTCGAGAATGGCATTCGGCTTGCGGGATTGAGGCTTCGGCCAGTGAACCGTGCCGGCGTCAAAGTGGCAGGGGTACACTAATGGCACTGCCCCTTTCTGTGGCTCCTGTCGAAGAGAGTTTTTGAGACGGAAGTCCACCACACGCCCGGTCGATACGGTGACACCCAAAGAGGCAAGGCTTGAGCGGAGGCCTGCCATGATTTCCTTGGCCGTCGTGTGCGAAGGGGTCGAGGGGATGTGAATGAACTTTTCTGTGTCATGTGGATGGACCACCTCGTCGAATGCCAACACCGATTCAGTGACGATGTCGCCATGCTCTCCGCTGCTGCTGGAGATCACCAGTTCACGGGGTTGATTCCGCCCCTTCACCGCATGAAAGATAATGTTCTCTTGCAACACGCTGTCATTTCGAAATGCAGCATTGCGCGATTCGAAAACATGGAGTCTGCGGAGTTCCAGATTACTCAGGAAGTCCTCGCGGAAGGGGCGGAAGTACGGGCCATTGCAAAAGCTTCGAGGCGTGATACCGACGAGCTGACCCGCGGGAGCCAACAGCCTCTGAATGAGGGCAATGAAGCCGGTGTAGAGGTTGCTCGTTTCGATTCCGACGGAACGCAGGGCATGTCTTTCGAGCTGAGTCGGTGCCGATCTTTTTGTATGGCGGATTTGTGATGGCTGCATCAAAAGCGGGTGGTGCCGTGGCGAACAAGCCTCCGGTAAGCAGCGCCGACATGTCATGAATAAAGTCGGTTGCATGGATGGTGAAGGTGAATCGAATACCTGCTTCAGCGCAAACATGCCGGCAGTCCTGCATGGTCTTCGACAGTGCGTCTTGAATGAAAGGATCACGCTCAAAGAGTGTGGCTTCGATGGCGCGAACTCCATCTTTCTTTTGGCACAAGCGGGACACGAATGCTGTGGTGAGTGCCCCCGCTCCCGCCCCCGCATCCAGCAAACGCACGGCATCGGGAAGCGGCCCGAACATAGAAGCCATAAAGTCAGCCACAGGGGCAGGCGTGAAGAACTGTCCAAGTTCTCCCTGCCGCTTTCGAGTGTCTGATAGGGTGGCGTTCGGCATAGTATTAAGGTGTCAGGCTCTGCATGTGGCATCACTGAAAAAATGAACATGACGCCACTACAAAATACATTGACGAGTAAACGAGGGACATTCTACTTTTTTGGAGCGGCCTAGTCTATCGCTGTTCAGAGCAGTCTGTCTGGTGCGAGGGCTGTCTTGTCTCTCTCGTTGGTTGAACCACACAAACCAGAGGGACCAGATAGACGAGATGAACCACCTTCCGCCACGCGCCGCGAGATGGGTTCTGCGTGGTTCTCATAAGTCAATACTCATGCCTGATCCCAAAGTGTCACTGCGCAGTAAAGGGCAACTTTGGCCACTCCTTCAAAGAGAGGTATAGGGAATTGAAATCTGTTTGTTGGACGCGCGCAGCTCAGAAGGAGCAGTCCCGCCACGCGCCGCGAAATGGTTCCTGGAAACTCTTGATCCTCGAATCAAGCTAGCGGACATGCTCCATAAAGCTACCCAGGGGCTCACCGAGGGCATTCGCAGCCGCCTGAAGTAGACGCTTCACGGTACCACTCCCGGCACCAACATCATCGACGGCGCGGAGCAGTTCAGGCACAGATGTGCGGGGAGAGAAAAATTGGAAACGATTCTCTGCATGCGCGCGCCATGCGCTCGCAAAGCGGCGAGCAGCATGGAGATTGAAAAGTTCTTGGCGTGCAAAACTCCCATCACTCAACATCGCGGAAGTAAGGAATGCCTCTAGCTGCAGCGTCTTGCTCGCAACCGGCATATTTAACAGGGCGGTTTCAAGTTCCAAGTGCAACGGGTGAATGAGGGCGCAGGTGCGCATAGACTTCCAGGGGCGTAGCAAAGTCGAGACATTTCCTCGGGCGCGTGTTCAACCGATGCGCGATGGCGTTCAGCTCGCGCTGCGTGTAGCCCGACAAGTCCGTGCCCTTGGGCAGGTACTGGCGCAGCAGGCCATTGGTGTTTTCGTTGGTGCCGCGCTGCCACGGGCTATACGGATCGGCAAAGAACACCCGGATTGCGAGCCGCTCGGCCAGGCGCTCGTGCTCAGCCATCTCTTTCCCCCGATCGTAGGTCAAGGTTTTGCGCAGCGGCGCGGGCACATGTCGGAGTTTCTTCGTGAAGCCCTCTCGGGCACTCCTCGCATCCGTCCCGTCCATCCTAGCCAGAATGACCAGGCGTGTGGTCCGCTCGACCAGGGTCCCGACGGCCGACCCATTGCGAGCCCCCTTGATCAGGTCGCCTTCCCAGTGGCCGGGCACGGTACGAGTGGCCACCTCAGCGGGGCGCTCGGCAATCGGCGTCATGTTGGGGATCTGACCGCGTCGATCGGTCCCTCGCGCCCGAGACCGGCGCGCCTTGCGCGCCTGACGCAACGCGGCCAGCAGTGCGCTCCGCAGGGTGCCGCGGGGCAGCACATACAGGCCCGCATAGATCGTCTCGGCCGACAGCTGTTTGCCCATGTCGTCAGGATACGCGCGTCGGAGGCGTCCGGCAATCTGTTCGGGCGAGCAGCCTTGGGCCAGATGTGTCTGGACGTACTGCCACAGCCAGGGGTCCAGAAGTTTGCGCGGCCTCCGTGGCTGATGGGCCCGAGCCGACGCCAGGGTGTGCGCCGTGCAGGCACGATACGGTCCCCGCACCGTGTTGCGGGTGCGCTCGCGGCTCATGCTGCTGGGAGCCCGCCCCAACACCGACGCCATCGTCCGCAGCGAATAGCCGTGGGCCAGGCCCAGACTCAAGGTTTCACGTTCTTCGGCACTCATGTGTCGATAGGATCTCGTTTGCATGGCAACACCGTAGCCCATCCGGGCGTGAAGTGTTGCACTTGGAGTTAGAACTCAAGC